>JAABTQ010000003.1 GCA_011389745.1 Desulfobacteraceae bacterium
GTCGTTTTCTTCCGGAACTCAGCTTGTAAAACCTGTCCTTTTCATCCAACTCATTCATTGTGACATGTTTACGGATCATCCAGAAAAACCGCCTTCTTGAATCCACCTGGATTCCGGTCTCCGCCGGAATGACGATTCAAAAAGATCGATAATGAATTTACAGGTTCTTATGAAAACTTAAGACTATCAAAATTGATAATTGAGTCACTATTTCTTAACTCGAACTCCAACCAGGGCATATATCGGGTCGGATAATGCAAACTGTTTTGCGT
Organism: Desulfobacteraceae bacterium; assembly: GCA_011389745.1. Lineage (GTDB taxonomy): Bacteria > Desulfobacterota > Desulfobacteria > Desulfobacterales > SKZT01 > SKZT01. The sequence goes on from JAABTQ010000003.1 coordinate 273, forward strand.
ATTTATCATGATCCGGCCTGGGCAGACCTCTGATGGAGAAGGTTGAAAAATCTGTAAACAATGAAGATTCCAGAAAATATTCCGTCACCATCCCTACACGCTCGAACTCATGAATTTGCGACCAGATTCTTATCGCTTTAGGAGGAAACCACCTGTTTGAAAATGTCACGACCAACACGCCGCCGGGCTTGAGTATACGTCCGAGTTCCCTGTATACATCAAAAGGCTTTGTGAGGTATTCAATGGAAGCAGTGCAAATGATGGCGTCAAACTCGGCATTTCCGAATGGAATCAGAGGATTTTCGTTCAAATCATGTACCAGATAGTCAGTCAGCCTTGGATTTTGAGCAAGCTCCTGCTTGTTAAGCCCAAGTCCGACGACTTCCGATAAATCAATATTTTCAGGAATATGAGATTGCCAACTGCTCATCAAATCCAGCACCTTCATGCCGGGGGTAAGAAATTTGGTATAAATAGCCGATATATTTTCGATGGCTGTATCATCGATATGTTGGACAAGCCGCGGATTTTCATAAAACAGGGTATCCTTCTGTTCATCAGCTCTGGCAAAAGGGTTGTCCGAAAAAAAATCCGTAGGTTGGCCTGACCACCGGGCCTGCATCCCAGGCCCCGCAGCCGCAAACTCCATCCAGTCGTTTGCAGTCCCTCCCCGTTCATTTGACTTGCCCCAAACATTCTCAATCTCTGCTGTGACATTGACTTCGTATGAAGACAATGGGTGGTTGAAATCCACGTAAAGACTGCCGTTATCGATCCCTATCATCCGGAACGGCTCCATATTGATCCTGAAAATGCAGGCGATATCGTTTAAGAGCCCTTTGGGATAGAACCTTCCAGGCCTGGGTATCACTTCTTCACCAGGTTTGAAATGATCGTTAAACTGTCGCCTTTTGATTTTTCTGGTATTTTGACGGTTCAATGGAGGAACGATTTTTCCCGGAGCCAATTTCAGGCTTATGCTTTCACCGGCCATTTTATTCATAAGATTTTCGAATAAGTCAGGCGGAAAAATATCGCGCCAGAAATTGACCTGCTGAGCCACAAAACAATCGGAATGTCTTGCATAATCACTTTTCCAGTCTAAATGAAATCGAATCGTTGCGAATTTTTCCGGTGTTGTAATATCCATGTCGAACATTATATGGTTCTCCTTTTTTTAAATATCAAAATAAAGTTAAAATAATACGGCAAAAAAGCGGTGCAACAAAATAATTGTGATGTTGGATAAACCTTTTAGATAAAAAGGTTTCACGTGTCAGGTGTGAGTTCTTTGAGGCGTTTAGCCCGTTTGAGATCAGACCTGAAATCTGAGTTCTGAATATTGAAACCTTATTTACCTGATCAACTTTCTTGACACCTCTTTTCAGCTTCTTTATAATGCCGCCAAAAACAGGGGGAATTCATAAATGAAACGAAGAACTTTTCTGAAAATCACCGGCATCGGAGCCCTTTCAGTTGCCGCCGGCTGCAATACAAGACCAGATAAAGCCTTATTTTCCCTCGTTGAAGCCCCTGATGACATGGTGACCGGAAAAGCCTCGTGGTATGCATCTACTTGTCGGGAATGCCCTGCCGGATGCGGGATTTTGGCAAAAAATCGCGAAGGTCGCGTGATTAAAGTGGAGGGGCATCCATATCATCCCATCAATAAAGGTGCACTCTGCATGAGAGGCCAAGCCTCTGTTCAGGCTGTGTATCATCCGGATCGAATCAAAACCCCGATGTTGAAGGAAAAGGATTCATTTAAGGCCATATCCTTTGACCAGGCCCAGCTGATCCTCAGGGTCAAAACTGCTGCAGCAGCCAACAAAGGTTCCAACAAGGTGCATATGATGACCGAACTGGTCGGAGAAAACCTGCTTGCCATTTTTTCCGACACCATGAATATCTGGAAAAGCCATCCTCCTGTTGTGTTTGAACCTTTTGCTTATGAATCCCTAAAAATGGCCAACCATAAGGTTTTTGGTCTTGAAGGGCTGGTCTCCTACCGTATGGACCAGGCGGATTTACTGGTATCATTCGGGGCAGATTTTTTGGAAACCTGGCTTTCTCCAGTGGAATATGCCCGAAAATTCAAGGCCATGCATGCGGTCGGAAACGGAACCAAAGGAGCTTTTGTTCATGTCAGTCCGTTTCAGACCATGACTGGGGCAAACGCGGACTTATGGCTCTCGTGCAAACCGGGTCAGGAATCCACGGTGGCTTTCGGTCTTATTCACGAGGTTCTTGCTTCGGACGGACAGAAAGCTATCCCGGAAAACCTGAAAAGAGAGCTTGCACAGGCAACCCTGGAGTTTACACCGGAAAAAGTGATTGAAATTGCCGGAGTTTCATTGGAAAATTATCGAAAACTTGTTCAGAGAATTTTAGATGCTAAACACCCCCTGATTTTAGCAACCGCCGCCGGTTCATCAGGACCGGCGTCCCATGCAGCCGACATTGCTGCAAATTACTTAAATGTACTTCTGGATCCGGATTTGAGCCTGATGGATTTCAACCGAAGGCATCGTGTGGAAATGGCATCTTCACGGAAGGATGTGCATGATTTCTTTAATGGCTTAAAAAACAGACAGGGCGATGTTCTGCTTTTAAACAATGTCAATCCGGTATATGCATTACCTCCTGAAATCGGGGCCAGGGAGGTTTTAAATTCCGAAAACCATTTTGTGATCACTTTTTCAAATTTCATGGATGATACCACGGCATGCGCGGATCTGGTTTTTCCGACAAGCCATGCTCTTGAATCCTGGGATGAATATTCGGGTGTTACAGGCATTGTCTCAGCACTCCAGCCCGCCATGGGGTCACTTACACCAACATGGGATATCGGTGATGTTTTTCTAATGGCGGCTGACAGTGTCGAGCGAACCGCTGAAAATTATAAGGACTATCTTTTTCAGCAGATGATCTCCAAAGAGATCTTAAAAAACGACCTGGACTGGCTTCATATGATTCAACGTGGTGGTATTTTCGATACATTGAAATCCGATGAAACTTATAAATATTCAGCCCGGGAGATATCTGCGGAAGCGATCAAATCCGCTGCTGTCATATTAAAACAACAATTGGATGAACCGGAAAACTTATTGATAGCGGTACCATCTGTACGGTTTTTTGACGGAAGAAGCGCTAATCGACCCTGGTTGTGTGAAGCACCCGATCCACTGACCCAGGTGGCATGGCAAACACCGGTGATGATTCATCCTGATACACTTGCTCAGTACAACCTTACGCAGAGAGATCCGGTAAGATTAGAAACTAGATCCGGAGTTATCACAGCTTTGGCCTATGAGACCGAAAATGTCCGGCCCGGTGTGCTGATCATGAGTATCGGCCAGGGGCACGAAGGGTTTGGCCGCTATGCCGATAATATCGGGTTAAACCCCCTAAAACTGATTCCGGGAACAATCGATGCCCATACCGGAGGACCTGTTTTTTCAGGTTCCGTATCCATATCAAAAAACGGTAAACCCCAAAAAATAGCCAATACCGACGGAAGCCGTTTTCAGTACGATCGCAAAATTGCCCTGACCATTTCTCTGTCTGAACTTGCTCATAAATCCCATAAAGACCCAGCCCATGGAGAAAAAGCGGGGTTGACCATGTGGGATTTTCCAATGACGCTACCATTACCCGAAGGTTATGATAAAAAGAGGGATTTTTATCCCCCCCATGATCATGAAGACTATCGATGGGCCATGGTGGTGGATCTGGATCGGTGCATCGGGTGTGGTGCTTGTGCCGTGGCCTGTTATGCGGAAAACAATGTCGGCATTGTGGGCCTTAAAGGTATCCTGGAGCAACGGGAGATGTCCTGGTTGATGATTCAGCGATATCTTGATTTGCAACAGCCTGAAAAGGTTATTTTTCTTCCCATGCTCTGCCAGCACTGCGATAATGCTCCCTGTGAATCCGTATGCCCTGTTTATGCCCCACATCACTCCAAGGAGGGCCTCAACAACCAGATTTACAACCGGTGCATCGGTACCCGGTTTTGTTCTCAGAACTGCCCTTATAAAGTCCGTCGCTTCAACTGGTTTACCTGGAAATGGCCCAACCCACTCAATTTACAGTTAAATCCCGATGTAACCGTACGATCAAAAGGCGTGATGGAAAAATGTTCTTTTTGTATTCAACGAATCAAGGTCGCGCACGGTAACGCAAAGGATGAAAAAAGGGAAATCCGGGATGGCGAAATTATGCCGGCGTGTCTTCAAACCTGCCCTACCGGGGTTTTTACATTCGGAAATCTCATGGACAAAAACAGCAAGGTCCGGCAAATGGTGGATGACCCGAGAGCCTACCAGATCCTGGGTTATTTGAACACCAAGCCTGCCGTCATTTACCTGAAAAAAGTGTTGCAGGAGATTTAATCGGATGGCTGAACTGACTTACTCGCAAATAGACAATACGGTCATTGAAACATTACAACCTCCTCCCCGCAAATACTGGATAGTTGTCGGTTTGCTGGGGATCGGTATTTTAATCGGCGCCTCCTGCTGGATTTATCAAATCTTTACCGGCATAGGTGTGGGTGGCCAGAACCACCCGGTAGCCTGGGGCACCTATCTGATCAATTTTGTTTTCTGGGTCGGTATCGCCCATTCGGGAACTCTAATTTCCGCCATATTGCACCTTTTCCGGGCCGGATGGAGAAATCCCATCGCCAGGGCTGCTGAGACCATGACTGTCTTTGCCGTATTGATTGCCGGGTTGTTTCCGTTTATTCATCTGGGCCGTGTCTGGATGGTTTATTACATGCTTCCCTTTCCGAACCAGAGAACCTTGTGGCCCAACTTCATGTCCCCGCTCATGTTTGACGTCGTGGCGATCAGCACCTATCTGACTGTCAGCAGTCTTTTCTGGTACACGGGAATGCTTCCTGACCTTGCAGCCGTTCGGGACCGATCCATGGGTATGAGAAAGAAGATTTTTACCATCATATCCCTGGGATGGACAGGCCATCATGAACAATGGAGACATTACACCAGGGGATATCTCTTTTTTGCCGCCCTGGCCACCCCGCTGGTAATATCCGTGCATTCCGTCGTTTCCTGGGATTTCGCCCTTGGTGTGATTCCCGGGTGGCACACAACGATTTTCGCACCTTACTTTGTCGCCGGAGCCATTCACTCCGGGCTAGCCATGGTGCTAACCCTCATGATCCCGCTCCGGATGATTTTTAACTATGAAAAAATCATTACCATCGATGTTTTGGAAAATGTGGCCAAAACCATCATTTTTACGGGCCTTATCGTAGGTTTTGCCTATGCCACGGAATTTTTTATTGCCTGGTACAGCCACAATATCGTCGAAATTGAATCTTTCAGATGGCGGGCTACGGGGACATACAGTCTCCCATTTATGATCATGGTGGTTTGCAACACAATTGTGCCCCTTCTCTTTTTTATCAAGCGGATCCGAAGAACGATTCCATGGCTGTTCGGCATATCTATCCTGGTGAATATCGGTATGTGGTATGAGCGTTTTGTGATCATCATCGGAAGTGTGGCCCATGATTTTATACCTCATGCCTGGGGCACCTATTCACCCTCGGGAATTGAATTCGGAATCATGCTGGGGGCATTCTGTCTCTTTTTCTTTCTGTTTCTTCTGTTTGTAAAACACCTGCCATCGGTATCCATGACGGAAATGAAAGAAAGTATCGCAAAGGAAAGACAAAGCCATGACCACTGAAAATACTATATCTCATAAATATGTGATGGGATTGTTTTCCGATGAAGACAAAGCGGTATCCACCATTCATGAGTTGCAACAATCAGCCTGGAAAATTCACAAGGTGCATACCCCGATTCCCAGCCACAAAGTTTTCGATGCCTTAAAACTTAAGAGCAGCAGGGTGGGATATTTTACCCTTACCGGGGCGATTCTTGGCTTTTTTCTGGGGCTGGCTCTGGCAATATTTACGGCCCTCCGATGGGAACTGATTGTCCAGGGAAAACCGATTGTTTCCCTGATTCCATTTTTTATCGTAGGGTTTGAATTTACCATTTTATTTTCAGTTTTTGGAAATGTCATCGGTCTGCTGACCCAGGCAAAACTTCCGGCATTCAAGTGGGCGGATCTTTACGATCCAAGATGCTCCGGAAGCCATTTCGGCATTGTGGCCTCATGTGAACCGGAACATGCAGGCGCGCTTTCAGCCTTTTTCAAGGAAAAGGGCGCAGAAATCAGGACATTTGATTAACTCTTTATTGTGGATGAAAAATGGAACTCACAGCAGAAAATACTTTGATGATCCGCAAAAAAAAATCTAAAATAATCCTGTTTTTGATCATAATCGGTTTCGGGACATTTCTTGCCGGACTGGTTGTCGGCACCCCTGCAAGGGCATGGCAGTCTTATCTGATCAATTTTTTGTTATGGTCCGCAATTGCCCAGGGCGCACTTTTGTTTTCTGCAGTAATGCATACGGCCAAAGCACGCTGGAGCGGACCTCTTGCAAGCATTGCCGAGTCCTTTAGTGCGTTTTTCCCGATTTCTTTTATCCTCTTTTTATTGCTCTATCTGGGTAAAAATCATGTGTTTCCCTGGATTGGAGAGGATCTGCATGGAAAAGAAGTATGGCTTAACATTCCATTTTTATTCTCCAGAGATTCAGCAGGACTTTTTATTCTTTATTTTGTCGGTTTTGCCTATCTGTATTATGCTCTGGGTGCGAAGCTTCATATGATCAAACCTGAGGGAAAATTCAGAACATTGCTCTATAAACTTTGGGGAAATGGAAAATCAGATCCTGAGCGATTTAAAAAAGGGATGAGTTTTTATGCGGTTCTTTATATTATGGCATTTGCGGTGATTCTTTCACTGATCGGGTTTGATTTGATTATGAGTATGGATCCCCATTGGTATTCAACACTTTTTGGTGCGTACAACTTTGTCAAAGCCTTTTATATCGGTCTTGGCGCCATTATTATTACGGCTGCGTTTCTTCATTTAAATCCCAACACCCGATGGCAAATCGAATCAAAACAGTTTCACGACATCGGAAAGCTTTTTTTTGCATTTTGCCTGGTGTGGGCTGACTTTTTCTATTGTCAACTGGTGGTCATCTGGTATGCCAACATTTCCGAAGAAACCACATATGTGATCCAACGCACCATGCTCAGTCCATGGCGGTCACTGGCATGGACAGTGTTTGTCATCTGTTTTATCGCGCCTTTCTTGATTCTTCTGAAACGAAGTGTCAAGATGCAGCCGAGGTTCATGATGGTTTTATGTATCCTGGTCATATTCGGCATATGGCTCGAACACCTGCTTCTGTTGGGACCGGCGCTCAACCACCATGCGACAACAATTCCCATGGGTATTTCGGACATTTTAATTACGCTGGGATTTTTAGGACTAATGGTATTTGCTGTGTCTTCTTATTTAAAACTGTTTCCGGAAATTGAAAGCTCCGGGGAAAGGAAAGCCGCATAAATGGCATCGGACTCCATCTTTTCCCGAATATTTCAAAAAATAGTAGCCAACAGCGTGCCGATTGTCTCACTTGGGTTGGCAGGCGTATTCACACTGCTGTTTTTGATCTTTTTTTACGCACCTCCCGGGTCGGATATCGGGCCGGAACAGCCGATTCCTTTCAGTCATCGGGTGCATACCGGGGTTAAAAACATCCAGTGCGAATTTTGCCATCCCTATGCCGGACAATCGACCTTTCCCGGGCTTCCTCCGGTGGAAAAATGCCTTTACTGTCACAACTACATCATTGCCAATCACCCCTGGATTCAAAAGGAACATGAGTATTTCGACACAAAAACACCCATACCGTGGCGTAAAGTTAATTATCTCCCCGAACATGCATTTTTTAATCATCAGCGTCATATAAAGAAAGAAATTGAATGTGAAAAATGTCATGGAGCCGTTGAAACCATGGATAGATTGAAAGCGGAACCTTTCAGGATGGAATTTTGTATTGAATGCCATCGCGAGTTAAAAGCAAACCTGGATTGCTGGCTGGCTTGTCACAATTAAAGAAAAGTTTCCCTTTGTAAAGGATGAAATTGAAGGATAACAGGGAGTAGCGAGTTTAATGAATGACAAACCGAAAACAGGCTTATTTGCATACCCGACAGCGGCAATTTTCTGTCTGACTTCCATTTTCTGGATGATGATCGCTACATTTTTGGGTCTTTTGGGGGCAACCTTACTTATCGCGCCGGACCTGACAGAAGGTATTGGTTGGCTGACTTTCGGAAGGGTTCGTCCTGCTCATGTCAACCTGGTGCTTTTCGGGTTCGTTACTCCAGGGCTGTTAGCGGCTGCATTTTATTATATTCCCAAACTTCTGCGTACGGATTTGTTCAGTGAAAAGCTTGGGATTTTATCGGCCGGTGTCTGGAATCTGATGTTGGTGGCCGCCATGGTGACTCTTTTGGCGGGGCAGACACAGGCAAGAGAATATGCCGAGTTAATCTGGTCCGTGGATATGATGGTGATCTTAAGTTTTATACTGGTCATCATTAACTTCGTGTTAACCGTTAAACATCGCAAAGAACCGATTCTTTTCGTATCTGTCTGGTACGCCGGTGCGGCAGTGGTGCTGACAGCAACTACCTTTGCCCTGGGAAACGTCGTCTGGAGGCCTGATTCAGGGGCTTTGACCGGCATTCCGGACGCAATTCTGTTATGGTTTTATGGACACAATATTTTCGGTCTGCTTTTAACGCCGCTTTCTATCGGCGTTGCCTATTATGTGGTGCCGAAAGTCTGTAAAGCCCCGCTTTACAGCCACACATTGTCCCTGGTTGGTTTCTGGTCGCTGATTGTTGTTTATACGCATATCGGCACCCATCATTTGCTTCAGGTGCCTGTACCCACCTGGCTTAAAGTCATTTCTATCGTCGATAGTGTGGCCATGGTGATTCCGGTCTCGGTTTTTCTGATCAACATCTGGTACACGGCAAAATCCAAATTAGGGGAAATCCATGCGGATATCGGTGGAAAATTTGTATTTACGGGAACCATCATGTATTTTTTTGTCAGCATTCAGGGTTCCATTATGGCTCTTCCCCAGGTTCAACGCGTAACCCATTTTAATAACTGGGTCGTGGGGCATGCCCACATCGGTGTGTTGGGATTTTCAGGTATGATTACACTGGGAGGATTGTATTATATCCTGCCAAGAATTACCGGACGTCCAATCTACAGCCGGTTACTCGCTGATTTTCAATACTGGCTGGTGCTGATCGGGGTTACCGGTTTTGCCATTGTGTTGACGGTAGTTGGCCTTATCCAGGGAAATTCCTGGCTGAACGGCGAAACTGTTCACCGGATTATACCTCAAATTCATCTCTATTATGTCATCAGAGCAGCCCTTGGTCTGATGATTTTCACTGGAGCTGTCATTGGAATGTATAACTTTGTCAGAACATTATTTTACAACCCTGAGGAGACTTCATGATGAAAATGACCCCAAAAGCCATTTTCATCGGCAGTTTAATTATCCTTGCCGCGGTGGTCTTTGTAGTGGTTTATATGCCCTGGAGCACCATGGACGATACGCCCTCTGAGATTTTCAGAAGTCGTTCAAAAATCGAAGCCCAGGGCAGAAAATTGTATAAAGCCAACGGATGTGTTTATTGTCACAGTCAATCCATTAGAACCATTGACTGGGGCCTTGGAGCCCATCGAATTGCCCAGTCCGGAGACTATGTGGAGGATCGACCCATATTACTGGGCTCGGCAAGAACCGGACCGGATCTGTCCCAGCAGGGAGGAGAACATCCGGATGACTGGCATATGGCTCATTTTTTCAACCCGAGGTTTACCAGTCCGTATTCAATCATGCCGACATTTTCATTTTTGGGTATGGACAATATCACTCTGCTGACCCATTATATTCAAAGCCTTGGACTCAAGGAGGCTGATGTTCGAATGGAACGTCAGCGTTACTGGAAACAAAAAGCTATCGAAGCCTATGAATCAGGCCCTGAGGAGAACATCAAATGGCTTCACAACCATGTTCCTCAGCCATGGCGGGAGCTTCCCAACCCATACCCGACCAGTGAGGCCGGTTTGGCCAGGGGGCATAAAGTTTATCAGGACTTTTGTGCCGGATGCCACAGTCCCATCGGTGACGGCATGGGACCCGCCCAGCCCTGGATTTACCCTCCGCCATTTAACTTTACCATTTTAAAAGACCGGGAAATATCCGGCGGAATTCTTTATTACCAGATCATGAACGGCATTACCGGAACTGCCATGCCGTATTTTAAAAAACATCTGGAATCAGAAAAAATCTGGGAAGTGGGAAATTTTGTGGCGGTTTACTTTATCAACCAGTCCGATGCCAATACCGAGCCAAGAGGTATTGATGCGTCCTGGGAACCATGATGAGTTATGTATTTTCCTTATTTTATGATATATATCGGCATCGGTTTTGCCATCAGTCTATTGGTTTTTTTATGGGCTTTAAAAAGGGGTCAGTTTAAAGACCAGGAACGTGCGCGATTTTTGCCTCTGGAAGATGAACCGGAACCTGCAAAAGTTACTGTGACCAAGTTTAATCGCATTGAAGGGTATGCACTGATTTTTTTGGCCATTGCAGGGCTTTCCGCCACCGTAGCGGTTTTGGTTTTTTCATTTTTTTCAGGATAGACCCAATGAGGATAAACGCTTATGAGATATTTTAACCTGTTGAACAACCAACATGTATTTTTATACATATTTCCCACCCTGGTTTTTATCGTGCTCCTGGGCCTGGCACTAGGATTTACTCATTTTTCGCGGAAAAATTCCGAAGACCGTATGTTACGGATTAACAGAAAATTTCCCGAAGGAATCGAAGATAGAGATGCACCTTTTCCTCTGGTACTGATTCTGATTATTATCGGTACATTCATTTGGGGGTTTTGCTATATCCTTGGACATGGATTAATGGGGGTTAAAATTTAACATGGAAAATATTAAAACCCAACACACAGAATCCGCACGAAGAACATGGGTCTGGATTTTTGTTCTGGTAACGTTTATTCTGTTCAAAGGCTATTTTACCTTTACGGTTGTCGGCGACCTTGGCCAGCCGACATGGGATTACCGTCCGGTCAGGGATGTGCCCGGGGAATCTCCTTTCGCGATTTACGATCACCTTCCTTACCCGCAGCACATCAGAGGTGAGAAAGGAGATTAGATGAAAACCGTTGCCGTCATTTTCGCTTTTGTGGGTACAGTCCTGCTGGTGGCTTATGGGGTTTTGACCTATTATGACAACCAATTTCCTTTTGCCCGAATGTGGGAAACTCCCGGAGTATGGCCCCATGAAGAACCTCTTTTGGTCATGAAAGACGGCGTTGTTCCGTTTTCCGGCGGAGAAGCCATCTACCGAAGTCTGCCCATGGATCAGATAAGATCGCCGATCCCTCTGGACCATCCGGACCATATTCTGCTGGGTCAAAAAGGATACCACAATTTCTGCGCACCTTGCCATGGGCCAAATCACGATGGAATAGGGACAGTCGGCCAAAGTTTTGCACCGCTTCCCACCGACCTAAGAAGTGAAAAAGTACAGGCCTATTCCGAAGGAGAAATGTTTAAAGATATCAGCTATGGTGAGGAAGGAAAACGTCAGCCTCCCCTGGCGACAACCATCGATATGACAACCCGGTGGCAAATCATTGCCTATGTCAGATCTCTCGGGCTCCGCCCCTGAATATGTTCACCCCTTGAAAAACAATCCGGATACATGCGACCTTTGCGGCCTGAATCTTGCCTCGGGTATCCGGAGACTAACCCGCAAAGGTCAAGAATATCGGTTTTGTTGCATCGGATGCAAACAGGTATTTCGCATGCTTGCCGATGCCACCGAAAATCCCGACATTTCATCCTTTAAAGATACTGAAATATTCAAACAATGTCAGGCTCTGGGAATTATTCCCCGCAACGACCCGGAAACAGAAAAAAAACAGGCTGATTTTTCTGAAAATCAATCTGAAATATCCGAAGAAATTGAAAATGACCATCTGCTTCAGCTCCGGCTATCGGTGGAAGGCATGTGGTGTCCGGCCTGCGCATGGGTCATCGAAAATTCCCTGTTAAAACACAACGGTGTTTTCAAAGCCTCCTGCAATTTTTCAACAGATCGCATAGCTTTATCATATGACCCGGTTAAAACATCACCTCATCAAATATCCAGGGCCATAAACAGCCTGGGATATACGCTTTCAATTTCCGGTGAAACATCAGAATCAAAACAGCGGAAAAAAGAATTTATCCGGTTCGGTATCTCAGCATTTCTGACCATGAATGTCATGATGCTGTCTTTTTCATTATACTCCGGTTTTTTTACCGAGCTTTCCGTCGACAGTATCCGCTACATCTCCTGGCCTATATTATTGATGGCTACGGTGGTGCTGGTTTACGGGGGACAAAAAATTCACCAAAAAGGATGGGCCCCGTGGCGATCATTCGGATTCGGCATGGAAACATTGATCAGCGCGGGATCTTTATGCGCCTATTTTTTCAGCGTTTATCATTTTTTATCCAACAGCATTCATCTTTATTTTGATACATCTTCCATGCTGATTACCCTGGTGCTGCTGGGAAAAATTCTGGAAAGCCGTGCAAAAGAAAGTGTTGTCAAAGATCTGGAAAGCTTTTTTTCTCTGGTTCCCAACAAGGTTCGGATTACCACACCGGCGTTTCCTGACGGAAAATACGTATCCGCCAGGCAGCTTATAGAAGGTGATTGTTTTATTCTGGAAGAAAACGAAATTGCTCCGGCGGACGGGCTGGTTATTGACGGCAGGGGCGCCATGGATGAATCAACTCTGACCGGAGAGGCAGCGCCGAAAAATAAAACAGCCGGTGACCGTATCACAAGCGGCACACGGATTATTTCAGGCAAACTTATTGTTAAAGCCGAAATCATCGGAGAAAACTCCGTACTGGGCCAGATGATCCTTATAATGGAAAAGGCACTTGGGCAAAAGACTCCTTTGGAAGGAAAAACCGATACTGCCTTGAGATGGTTTGTCCCAATGATTTTATTTTTGGCTGTAGGAACCGGCCTGGTTGGAATTTTAATTGGACTTTCCCCTGAAAAGGCAACTGTGCGTGCCGTCACCGTGATGGTTATTTCCTGTCCTTGTGCCCTGGGAATCGCCATTCCTCTGGCCCGTGTGGCTGGAATTTCGCTGGCTGCCCGCCAGGGTATCCTCGTGCGGGATTTTTCCGCATTTGAGTCGGCCCCAAATATTGACACCGTTGTTTTCGATAAAACCGGCACCCTTACCACCGGAGATTGGCGCATTTTAAAGGTGGACAGCATCCCTCCCTGGACAGAAGATGAGATCATTGCACTGGCAGCCGGGCTGGAACAAAATTCAGAACATCATATCGGCACGATTATCCGGCAGTACGCCCGGCAAAAAAAAATCATTCTGTCCGGTGTCTCACAAATTTTAATTCATGAAAACGGAGTTTTCGGAATTTTTGAAAATAAACAGATCAGAATCGGGTCAGAATCTTTTTGCTCCCTGACCTGTGACGAAATTGCAACCGGTTTGAACAATTTATCCCTTCATAGTGGAAAAACAGCAGGTAATTTAAACAAGTTATCCCAATCCACCGGGGAACTGGCGGAGGATTCGGACCGTTCCTTTCTCATCAGTAGGGAAATGGCGGGTGATGCCGACCTTGACTCCCTCTACCAGCGGGAGAGGGCCGGGGTGAGGGAGTTAAAGTCGCACAATTCAGATGATCAGGCCATACCCTCATTTGTTTATTTAACTATGGGCAGCAAGATTATCGGCCGGATCATCTTTGGCGATCAAATTAAAAAAGGGGCGATTGAAACGATCCAAAGCCTTCATGAAAGACGTTATCAAACAGTTATGGTTTCAGGAGACAATCAAAACGCTACCTTGAAAGTCGCCCAAGCTCTTGGCATTCAAAATGCTCACGGCGAAATGACCCCTGCTCAAAAATCCGATTTTATCAGCAGGTTAAAAGGAAAAGGAAAAACCGTTGCCATGGCCGGCGACGGCATAAATGATGCCCCGGCCCTTGCAGGAGCGGATCTGGCCATGGCGGTTCACGCAGGAAGCCTTCTGGGAAAAGAAGCCGCCCATCTGACCCTTATGAGAGGTGAGCCATTGCAGATCATCGATTTTTTAGGCCTGGCCCGAAGGGTCAACAGGAAAATATACCAAAACCTGATTTTTTCGTTACTGTACAATGTTATCGCTATTCCCGTGGCCATGGCCGGCCTTCTGTCGCCTCTTGTGGCTGTCTGCGCCATGCTTCTGAGCAGCCTGAGCGTTACCGGTAATACATTGTTATTGATGAAAAAAAATCGGTAGGTGTGAAATTTTCATAACCGCATTGGCGAGCTATTGCTTGATAATGATGAAAATAAGATGGACGTTTGTCGGTTCTTTGGTATTTCTGATGGTTATGTCTGTTGGCAGGTCATCCTGAAACATTTGTCCCTTTCAATACTATTTTGCCCGGCAGGAGGCGATTGAAACCGTCAGTATGAGATGGAATTTTCAGCCATCGTTATGCTGGTACAATAAAACAGCACTCTTTTCGATCTCCTCCGTAAAGCGGCTTTTTCCTTTGGAAAGCTTTGTTATTTCACTCTGAGTATAGACCAATAAATCAACAGGAACGGAAATAGCTGAAGTATCATTTGAGCATGCTCTGGAAATGAATGGTACCGTGGTCTTTTTGAGGATGATGACTATATCCAGATCACTGCCCACACCCCACGTGTCTGAGCAAATAGAACCGAAACAATATATCTTGTGGATGTTGTTATCTGCGAGGCCTGTTGATTTGGCCCACACTTTTGCTTCGCTCAATACTTTTTGCTTGTCAGGCCATTTGAGAATGGCAGAATTCAATGATCTCACCGGCATATCTGATTGCCTCATCACTTTGCAGTTTTCCGTAATGTTCAAAAGGCGGCCCGGATGGATGTCCGTTGGCATATCGTGTGGGTATATAAAAAGCATCGATGACCCTGGCTTTATCGAGCAGAATCTCCGGAATCACAATGGTTTTAGGTAATTCTTCGAGCAATTTTCGGACAACATGGCCCCAGGCTTCCTGCCCGAGAAACAGATGCAAAGATTTAACAGCTTTTTCCGCAGCCTGCTGAGCAGCAAAACACGCCCATTCATGGCGGCCCGCGGACCGTGAATCCCGTGCCTGCTCTAAATCACGCTCTGCTTGACGCATCCAATCTTTTGATCTATTCGGCATTATAGTTTATCCTTGATAAAACCTAAGTTGAGCGATTTCATTTTATGAATCTTCTAACGTCATACCGGCGAAGGCCGGTATCCAGATTGTTGGGTTCACCTCCAGGATTCCAGCCTCCGCTGGAATGACGGATAGCTGCTGACAAAATCGCTTCATTTAGGTAAAAGTATTCCGACAAAAAGTCTTGCGTGATGATTGTCCGTAAAAAATATCCCAAAGCCGATGCATGGTTGTCAACAAACATTTTGAAAAAACCTCCCGGATCTTTCCAAAATCATCTGCGCCCGGAATTTTTTGTAAGGTTTTAAGCAATATGAAGACCAAGTGATTAATATGTTAAAAAACCTGAATTTGATACTTAAAATAATCCTGAAAGGAAAGTGTAATGAAAAATTATGATTTTGATATCGGCATTATCGGAGGTGGAGCCGCAGGATTGACCGTTGCCTCGGGTGCGGCACAGCTTGGAGCCAAAACCCTTCTGATTGAAAAAGAACATGAGTTGGGAGGGGATTGTCTCCATTTCGGATGTGTTCCTTCTAAAACCCTGATAAAAACATCCAGGGTATATCATCAGATCAAGCATGCCAAAGACTATGGACTTCCGGAAATTGATTTACCGTCTGTCGATTTTAAAAATGTTTCCAATCGGATTCGCTCGGTGATTTCAAAGATTCAAAAACATGACAGCCAGGAGCGATTTTGTGGTCTTGGCGCAAAAGTGTTGTTCGGTGATCCATCATTTCTTGATCCTCAGACGGTCAAATTGAATGGAACCGAATATTCTTCAAAAAACTGGGTTATCGCCACAGGATCTTCGGCATCGGTTGCTCCGATTCCCGGACTGGACCACACCCCGTTTATTACTAACAGAGAACTTTTTTATCTCGACAAATTGCCTGAAAAGCTTCTGATACTGGGGGGTGGACCCATCGGCATCGAGATGGCCCAGGCATTTTCAAGGTTGGGTTCATCGGTGCATGTATTTGACCGCGCCGATCAAATTCTTCTGAAAGAAGACAAAGACATGGCTGAGGGCGTCATGCAGGTGCTTCAAAAGGAGGGCGTTCATTTTCACCTGGAAGTCGGTATCAGTGAAATAAAAAATGTGGGTAGCGCCGGTGAGGTTGTCTATAAGGATTTGAGCGGAAAAATTCATCATGAACAAGGAGACATGTTGCTGGTGGCCATGGGAAGACGACCCAATATCGAAGGGCTGGGCCTTGAACAAACAGGTGTTGAGTTTGACCGGTCCGGCATCACTGTCGACAAACGGATGCGTACAAACATCAAACATATTTATGCGGCAGGGGATGTGGTCGGAGGTTACCAATTTACCCATGCAGCGGGTTATGAGGGATCAATCGTAATCAGCAATGCGATCTTCAGACTCCCCCGGAAAACCAACTACACTTTTTTACCCTGGTGTACCTATACCGATCCCGAACTTGCCAGTATCGGGATGAATGAAATGCGGGCCAGGGAAGCCGGTATAAACTATTCCGTGATTACGGAAAATTTTGAAAATAATGACCGGAGCCTTGCCGAAGAAAACCGGACAGGCAAGGTCAAGTTGCTTTTAAACGAGAAGGAAAAACCAATCGGTGTTCAGATATTCGGACCACATGCCGGTGATTTGATCAGTGAATGGGTAGCTATTTTTGCAGGTGGTACGAAATTGTCAACTCTTGCCGGAGCTGTACATCCCTATCCCACCTTAGGAGAGATCAACAAGCGCGTGGCCGGCAATTTTCTGTCCACCAAAATATTTTCGGACATCGTTAAAAAAGGACTTAAATTCTTTTTTAACCTAAAAGGCAGAGCTTGTGATTTGTAATATTTGAAAGGAGGACATATGAACAATGCAATCAAAAATGCTGCATTGGAACAATCGGCTCCGGCAAATAATAATCCAAATAATATACCAATCAATAAACAAAAATCGATCATCAAAGCGCTGGCATTCCTTCTGTTTGTCATCGGCGCCCTGCTGGTTGTCAACTTTTCACCGCTAAAAGGTTACCTGAAAGCGGATCAACTGGAAACGTTTATTGAAACCGCAGGTCTTTGGGCCCCGGCGCTGTATATTGTTTTATATGTGGTGGGTGTCTGCCTGTTTTTACCGGGTACACTTCTGACCGGTTTGGGGGCCGCCATATTTGGAGCATACTGGGGATTTGTATATGTCTGGATCGGAGCAATGATCGGGGCTTCAGCAGCGTTTTTTATCGGCAGGACCCTTGCCCGGGACTTTGCGGCGTCTTTGATCGGTGACAGGCTTAAGCGCTATGATCAGGCCATAGAGCGAAACGGATTTGCCACGGTATTGTACCTGAGACTGCTGTATTTTCCGTTTACTCCCATGAATTTCGGGATGGGGTTAACGGCTGTTCGGTTCCGGGATTACTTTTTTGGCACCGGTTTGGGTATTATCGTAGGCACCTTTATTTTTACTTTTTTTATCGGCACATTAAAAGAAGTCTGGGTCTCAGGTGATTGGGGACAACTGCTGTCTTTCAAGGTGTTTTTTTCCGTCGGCATTTTTATTTTCTCATTTTTTATTCCCAAAATTATCAAAAGTCTCAAGCATGAATCCGAATTGCAGAAAGGAGGTTAATATGAAAAACAAATCTGCCTGGCGTGGAGCCTACAGGGTAAATAATCCAAAAGAAGTTTTTTTTACTTGATATTAAGTTGTATAATTTTTTATTAAAATGATTCGATTGTAACTTTTTCCACATAACAGATTAGGACATTTATGAGCTGGAAAATATCATCTCAAGTGGAAGCCATTCTCGAAAAAGGTGCCGGCGGTGAAGGTGTCGAGCGTCACCAGGCGCTGAGCCTGTTGGCCCTGCCCTTACATGCCAAAGAGGTTTATGCCCTGATGGAAACCGCCAACCGGCTTTCCCGGGAGCAGTTCGGAGGAAAAGGTGAAAACCATTTTCACATCGGCATCAATGTGGCACCTTGCCCGTTGAATTGTCTTTTTTGCTCCCTGACCATGAAAGCCGGTATTTTTAAAGAAGCCGTGGATTTCCCGGAAGACCGGATTCTTGCCTGGGCAAGGCATGCTCAGGAGCATGGCGCCGATGCATTGAATCTGATGACCACCGGCAATTTTTCGTTTGAACGGTTACTGGAAATCGGCCGCACACTTAAAAAGTCAGTGAAAGTGCGTTTGGTGGCCAATACAAGGGATATCAACCACAAAGAAGGTGAGGCTCTTCTGGAGGCCGGGTTTGTGGGAGCGTACCATTCGGTGCGCCTGGGAGAAGGTCGCGATACTCCATTAAAGCCGGAAAAACGTATCCGGACCATAGGAGTTTTAAAGGATGTGGGGCTTCGCTGGATGAACTGTGTCGAACCGGTGGGACCCGAGCACAAACACGAAGAGATCGTGGATCTCATGTTTCTGGCGCGGAAATATGGGGCCACATACAGCGGCATTATGCGCCGTATCAATTTTCCCGGCTCTCCCATGACCGGATACGGCATGATCTCAGAGCTGGAAATGGCCAGGATGGTAGCCGTGTCAAGACTGGTTATGGGGAGGGTTCCTCAAGCCCACTGCACCCACGAACCCCACAGTGCTTCCCTGCTGGCCGGAGCCAATCTTTTTTTTCCGGAAGTGGGGGCTAGTCCCAGGGACGGCAAAGCAGACACTGAAAAAGGGCGGGGCAGCAGTGTGGAACATTGTCACGCCATTCAAAGGGAAATGGATTGGAAACCGGAGCTGCCCTCCAACTGTTTTAAGTGATGGTAACCTGGGTAAAACCAGGAAATGAGGTTTTTCCCCCTTTTATTATTGTGCCATTTGGCATTAATGATTAAGGGGGGCCAGGGGGATTTTAAAGGAAACGTGCCACATGAAAAAACTATTTCTTTGCGGATTAATCATACTATCCTTCACAGGTTCAGTGTTGGGAGACACAGTATTTAAAGTGGGTACCTGGAAAACCCCACAGACCATCCAGCCGTTTTTCTATGATCAGTTTCTTTCGCAAAAGGTTGAGGTTTTTTCGTTCACCAATCCGGCTGATCAAAAAACCGCTTTGCTGGCCGGAAGTCTCGATATGTGCGGCACTACTCTGGCACACGCCATTCACTCCGCATCCCAGGGCCAGCCGGTTGTAGTGGTGGCCGCCCTGTGCAACAAAAGTTCCGCTTTGGTGGTAAAAAAGGACGGGCCTATCCAAAGCACCGCCCAGCTCCAGGGCAAACGTATCGGCTATGTTCCCGGCACCATGCATGAAATCCTGCTGCGTGAAACCCTGATCCGTGCAAATCTTTCACCTGAAAAGGATGTCCATCTGACACGGGTGGATTTTTTCGATATGGGCCTGGCTTTGGCCCGAGGCGGTATCGATGCATTTTTGTCGGGAGAACCTTTTCCCACCTTAACGGTTCATGAAGGTTACGGCCGCATTCTGGAATACCCCTACTATGACGATAGTGTGGGAACCATCAATGCCGCTATGCTGGTTACCCGTGGGAGTATTGAGAAAAATTCGGACAAAATTTTACAACTGGTCAAAGCCCATGCCCAGGCCACCAGATTTTTACATCAGCACCCGGATCAGTGGCTGGGTCGGGCTGCAACGTTTGGTACGGATCGAATAGTATTGGACAAAGCCGCACACAACATGGAGTTGGCCTGGGAAATGGATGCTTCTTTTGTCGAGCGTGCAAAAGCACTGGGTGCACGCATGGAGACTTTAAAAGTCATTGAACGCCGGCCGGATTACGATAAACTGTTTGACCTTCAATTTGTCCAACAGGTCAAAGCGGAGCTGGAGCCTTGAAAAACCTTCATCATTATCACCGGATACTTCCGTGGATCATTCCCGCCATTTTTCTGACAGGCTGGTTTTTTGCCGGAAAATTCAATTGGATACCGGAATATTTGCTTCCTGATCCTTTTCGCATCATTAAATCCGGACATGTCTACCTTTTTGCCGAGGCCGGCAGTGGGCCCTACGCGGGCCGATTTCTTGAAGATGCTGCTGCCAGTCTTCTGCGGGTTGGCTTTGGTTTTTCACTTGCGGTTGTCCTGGGCATTCCTTTAGGGGTTCTTTCAGGGCGTATGAAAATCTGCCGCCACCTGATAAGCACTACTATCAACGGGCTTCGGGCAGTGCCCGGTATTTGTTGGCTCCCTTTGGCCCTGGTATGGTTCGGTATCGGTATGCAAACCACAGTTTTTCTGGTAGCCTTGGCAGCCTTTTTTCCCATTTATATCAATACTGCCGCAGGTACCCGCCAGGTCAGCCCCCTGCTCTACCAGGCAGGCGCCATGCTGGGTGTGGGTCGTTTTCGGGGAGTCTTTGCCATTTTGCTTCCGGCAGCTATGCCCCAGATTATCAGCGGCCTTCGCCTGGGGCTGGGACTTGCATGGGCCTATCTGGTACTGGGAGAACTTACCGGAGTGCCCAGCGGACTGGGTGCTGTGATTATGGATGCCCGGATGCTGGGTCGCATCGACATCATTATTGTGGGTATCATCATTATTGCCGGCATGGGTCGCTTTAGTGATCTTTTGTTGAACACCATACTGCGTTTATTTTTTAAATCAGCACGGAGAATGGGATGAACAAACCCTTTCAATTAATCCGGTCCAGGCCGGCCACCACGGAACAGCAGCCGGCATTGTCAATTTGCAAGGTGAGCAAAATCTTTCCCGCGGACAACGGCTTCTTAAATGTGCTGGATAATGTGAGTTTCGATATGACCTCCGGAGAACTGATTTGCCTTCTGGGACCCAGCGGATGCGGCAAAACCACCCTTCTGAAGCTAATTGCCGGATTTATGAAACCCAGTGCCGGAAACATCCGAATACACAACCGGACAGTGTCACGACCCGGACCTGATCGATGTGTGGTCTTTCAGGAGGATGCCCTGTTCCCATGGCTGACGGTGTCCGAGAATATTGCCTTTGGTGCCAAAGGACTCATGCCGAAAAGCAGGGTTGTCCCTGAAGTCCGTCGCCATCTGGAAATGGTGGGACTCACCGCTTTCAAAGATTATCTTCCCAAAGAGATCTCAGGAGGTATGAAACAGCGTGTGGCTTTGGCCCGGGTACTTATTTTACAACCGCAGTTGCTGCTCATGGATGAACCTTTCGGTGCTCTTGACGCCCAGACCCGGGAAGACATGCAAAATCTGCTGCTATCTCTCTGGGAAAAATTTTCGCACACCATTGTTTTTGTAACCCATGACCTTGTGGAAGCCATTACCCTGGCAGACCGCATTCTGGTCATGGGCACCAACCCGGGTCGAATCGAGTCGGAAATTCCGGTTACTCTCCCTCGTCCGCGTAAAAAAGAGAGCGATGCTTTTCACCATTTTTTTCGAAATCTGCGAAGTCACATGTAAACTTCCTTGGTGAAGACATTCACCGTCCGTTAATGTCGGTGTGAGTCCGTGTCAGTCCGTGAGTTCCGCCTGCATTGCCACAAACGGTGCTCTTTCGCTTCTGAATCTTCGCTTGCTTTCTTTACGTCCGACAGTGGGGGCATACACCAAAAACCTCCAGGTGGTGCCCTTCGATAAGATCCCCGGTTTTGACCAAGACAGGCCCTGGCTTTGATCTTATCTTATTTGCAAGTTTAGACAATGCTCTCTTCGGGTGTAAATCTTTGAATAAGTTCGGTTTTGATGTTAAAGTGTAGTTTGCGATAATTTAATTTAATATAGGGAGGTCGTTAAATGTATCTGGCTCAAAAAAGAATCAAAAAAACTTTACACTATTTTATCCGGCAATCGGTGAAAGGAGGTAAGGAAAAGGTCCAAACCCTGGAACTTTTTGATCTTGGCTCTGACCCTTCCAAATATATCATCTATCCCGGTGGACATGCCTTTTATATAGATGAAAAAATACAGCAACGACTTGAAGATATCGGAATTGAAGTGACACAGGACGATTTGGAGGAAATTTTCTGGCCGTTCTTAAAACCCGATATCAAGAGGGCGCTGGAACCTTTTCGGAGCCGGGGCAATGCCAAAAACAGAAGAAAAATGACCCCCTCCCGGGAAGAAAATCTTCGGGCAAAAACCCACCCATTTGATAAACGAAGGTTACATTACTTAAAATTTGGAAGAATGAATCAGGGGTATGTCGGAAAAATGTCGGGAAAACTGCTAAGGGATTTGGAAGGAAAATCCAGGGATGAAATTGAGCAATATTTTTGGAGAACGGAAACACAGATTCTAAAAAGGCATGAACTAAAAACTTATTTATATGTTGTTTTCGATCTCCAGCGGTTTTTCACATCACATTGGGCCAATAACGCTCCTGAACTGGTTAATGAAGATTCATTGGATGAATATTTCCTTCAGGAAATTTGCCGTCTGAACAGCTCGGATAATTTCTGGGTGGGTGAATTGCACGATAAGAGACTTCATGACTATCTGATCCGTTATTTGATTATGTTTTTTGACAATGATTTTACTCAAAGAAATCTTGCAGGTGAATTTTTCAGGGATTTTGTAAACCAACACAGAACATTCAGGGGATATCCGCAAAAAATAACCGTGGACATTCAAGAGGCAAGCACCATTTTCGGAGTATCGCAGGAGACCTTGAATTCGATCTCCAAAACCAATCTCATACGGCTATATCGGCGTCTTGCCCAAAAGCATCACCCCGACCTGGGAGGTGAACATGAAAAATTCATAAGGCTTACAGAAGCTTTTCAGTCAACCATGCGCAAACGGCGATTTATCGCATAAAATGAAAAAGCGTTTGTTTCGCTTCATCCAGACTGGGTAAAATGTCGTTTTGACGAAGCTGCAAATTCAATTCCTCGGCTATTGGTTGAAGCAGTGCATAAAGTAAACCAGACCGGACTCGAATTTCACTCGGCAAAATCCCGGTTTTGGAAAATTGGTTAACCAGGACACCCGGAACCTTGCCCCACATATCTTCCAGCGACGGATCCGCCAAAAAAGTCTCATGACCCACAACCATGCCGCTTTTGGATTCTACGACCATCAGCATATAAGGAAGCGACGGTCTTTGATTTTTTTCACCGATTTTTGCGGGAAAAATGAAAAAATCAATTTCGAACACCATATCGGCATGCAGCATTTTTCTTAAAGCCTCCAGGTCTGCTTTGTTCACCAGGATAGGAATAGGCTCCGGGTCCGGGGGCGGTATTTCCATAATCTTGTCCTCCCAAATTATGGAGTTTCCTTTCTTGACAGGAATCCGCATGAGATACATCATATCATCAAGATCCAGAAGATATTCATCCTCTTCAAGCCGGCGACCAACATCAATGACCTGTTCCAATGCATATATAAGAAAACGGACCTCATCTCCGGTAACGTACCATGGAAGATATCCCGGACGGATGCTTCGGAACCTCGGCCAGGCATTTTTCCCTCTGAATTTCAAATTCAGTTTCTTTATGTATGAATAGTCTTTTTTATCCAAAATATCCCGATTTTCAAAGGAAACCTGCAATTGTTGAACTTCCATGATCTGTTCTGCTGCACCATAACCCACAGCATCCTGGAAATCCCAGAAATCATAAAGTGCTTTGGTCCCCTTGTAGACAGCAATACCAAAATGCAAGCCTTCCATACCCATCACACTGACAAATCCAAGTTCTCCGGTTTCCGGATTTTTAAGGCCGAAAACATCTGTTTCACCCATTAGGTTCCACGGGGCCATTTCCTTAATTTTTCCGGCAAGCCTGAAAAGTTCTCTCAATTCCTCCAACAGCGGTTGTTGTTCCTCCATATTTTCCTTTTCCTATTCAGCAGCCTTGATACAACATTTAAAATGCCAAAATCGACGACAATATTAATATGCTCTTGCTTTAATTCAATATCCTTTGAATTTGAAGATATTATTTAAACCCCGCTCTGTGGAGTGGATGATTGTCAGGCCGCATACCAGAGCACTGCAAAATAATGGCATGCGGTACCTGCTATTACAAACAAATGCCAGATAAAATGACAGTATCTCAGGCGCGAACCAGCGGCATAGAAAGCTACACCCGTGGTATAAGCTAACCCTCCAGCGACCAGCCATAGCAGGCCGGATCCTGGTAATCGGGTATACAATGGTTTGGCTGCTATCAAAATGAGCCACCCCATAAGCAAATAAAAAGCAGGAGAGATAATAGGATGAAACATCTTATTAAAAGCCTTCAGCACCACCCCGGCTATTGCAAGACCCCAGACAAGACAAAGAAGGGTCCAGCCCCACGCGCCACGAAGTACACCAAGTGCTAACGGCGTGTACGTACCGGCGATCAAAAGAAAGATTGCGGAGTGCTCTATGACCCGTACCACACGCTTGGCCTTCCCCGCCGGCAGGGCGTGATAGAGGGTGGAAGAAAGGTAAAGCAACACCATGGTCCCGGCGAAAAGACTCACACCAACAATGAACCCTGTATCTCCATGCTCTACCGCATCCATGATAAGAAAAGGGGTACCCACAAGTGCAGCCACCAGCCCTATACCGTGGCTGACACTATTTGCCGTTTCTTCCCCTCGCGATTGCTCACGAGTAGTTACAGTAATCATTTTGCTCACGAAATTCCATCCTTGCGACCCGGTTATCCGACACTTCCATAACGGAATGCCGTCCCTTGAAGCCAATTAGCTTTTTCAATACTTTCCTTTAGAAAATTGTTTGCTCAATACTATCAAAGGCATTATTCTTTTGTATTGTTAAAAATTCTTCATGGATTTTACAAAAAAGAATCGTATCAAATCATGGAAAGGGAGAAAAGGAATTTTCGTTCAGGCTAACTAAAAGTTAACCCCCGATGTAGCATTGGAATTCCCCTAGCACAATTGGATATGCTGTTATAAAATAGTCAAACTCGCTTTCTGCAACTTTCACAGGACTCCTCCGATTGTGAAGTCCTCAATGAGCGGTTATTCAGCACCAGGGTTGTAAAACAATTTATTGCAAATTATGATACGATATCCTATCGTTAATAAAAAAAACAAAAGTGGAAAATTCAATATGAAAACGATCAACAAATTAACGAATACCCATGCAGTCAATATTGGATTAAAAATGCGCCGTCTCCTGCCATTTTTCCTGTGCATCATGATAGCCATCGGGATAGCGGCGCCAACAGCTCATGGGGATATATTCAAGTGGAAAGATGAAGCCGGCAACTGGCGATACTCCGACCAGCCGCCGCCGGAATCTCAGGAGGATTCATGGTGGGATGAAAAAGGACAGGTCATTCACACCACAAGTCCGGAACAATCATCCGATGAAAGTCAGGCGTCAAAAATCCCTTCCGCACCTCAGCAATCTTTTTCAGGCAAGGGGATGCTATGGAAAATCGAACTTCAGGGCCCGGCACCAAGCTATATTTTAGGTACCATTCACACCGAAGATCCTCGGGTTATGAATTTTTCTCCATCATTGGAAAAGGCCTTTGCCATGACTGACACATTTATCATGGAAGTTATCCTGGATAAAGCCGCACTTGTTCAAGTGAGCACTTCAATGATTTATATGGATGGTCGCACATTAAATTCAATCATCGGACAACAGCTTTTTGACAGAGTAATAAAAGCCATGGCATCCCGTGGTATTGCCGAGATGGCCGTCAATCAAATGAAACCCTGGGCGGTCATGTCCATGCTGAGTGTACCCATGCCGAAAACCGGCCAATTTATGGATGTTGTACTTTATGAAAAAGCCAAATCTCAGGGCAAAAGGGTATTCGGGCTCGAATCTGCCGGGGATCAGGTAAAGGTTTTTGACAAGATGCCTCTTAAAGATCAGGTTGCCCTTCTGGAAGAAACGTTAAACCAGATCGATAAGCTTCCGCAGCTTTTTGAAAAGCTGATTCAGACCTATATCAGTGGAGACCTTGATGGTGTGGCCGCAATTGGTAAACAGTTTATAACCCCGGAAAACAAAGCCCTGGCCGAAAGGATGCTCAAGCGTTTAAACGAAGACCGCAACCTGGTCATGGCCGATCAGATGCTTCCTCATCTTCTGGCCGGAAATGCATTTATCGCCGTGGGGGCTCTTCACCTTCACGGCCCCAACGGCTTAATAGCGCTTCTATCGGATAAAGGATTTAAGGTAACCCCGGTTCAATAAGTTTCTAAAATTTGCCATCCAAAAGCATTTTAATATAAGCTGTTTTTAGATTGAAAACACATAAGCATTGGAATATTAATTATTTTAAAACATCAGATAGGGAAGACTTTAATGCCTGAAATATGTCGTTTTTTCGGAATTATAATATTTATGAACTATAATGACCATGATCCTCCTCACTTTCATGCCAGGTATGAGGATCAGGAAATTACTATGGAAATCAAGAGCAGGATCGTTAAAGGCCGGATGTCACAGAGAGCACTTCGAATGGTTTTTGAATGGTCTGAAATCTACCATGAAGAACTACTGGAAAATTGGCGGCTTGCAAGAGAACGTAAGCAACTTGAAAAAATCCCGCCACTGCCATAGGGAGGAATATATGTTTCTGCACGTTACTAATGTGATTTATTTGAAGAACTACCAGTTACGACTGGAATTTGACGATGGGAAAATCAAGGATATAGACTTGAATGATGAATTGTATGGTGAAATATTTGAGCCGCTGAAAGATACTGAACTTTTCAAGAAAGTTTATATTAATCCGGATACCGGCACTATCGAATGGCCAAATGGAGCTGATTTTGCACCAGAGTTCCTTTATGAATCAGGGCGGGAAATAAGGAAAAGTGCTTGAAAAACTTTGGTAAAAAAGAACGGCTATTTAGCGCTTGAACGAAAACTCCCCTCCCAGTGGGAGGTACTGGGGGAGGGAATTATGGACTTTTCGTTCAAGCACTATTTAGAATTTTTTTAAGCAATTGCCCTAAAATAGCGGATTACTGATACCGAGCATGAACAAGGAAGCACTGAAACAGCTTGAAAACGACCTCTGGCGAAGCGCGGACACGCTGAGAGCCAATTCGGATCTCAAATCCACCGAGTATTCCACCCCGGTTCTGGGGCTCATCTTCTTGAAATTTGCCGACAACCGGTACCGCCGCTTTGAAAAGGAAATTCTTCGGGAATATACCCGGCTCAAAGGCACCCGCCGGGAAAAACCTTTAAGTGACATTGCCATTGAAAAGTGCGGTTTTTATATTCCGGAACATGCCCGCTATGATTATCTGCTAAATCTTCCGGAAAAAGAGGATATGGCCAGCGCCATCAAAAAAGCCATGGAAGCCATTGAAGAATACAAACCCGAGCTTCGCGGCGTGCTTCCATGGGATGAATATTTCCGGCTGACCCGCACGGACAAAACCATTCCTGCCCAGTTGCTGAAAAACTTCTCCAATATTCCATCAAATGCCGAGGGAGATATTTTCGGCCAGATTTATGAATATTTCCTGGGCAACTTTGCCATGGCCGAAGGCCAGGGCGGAGGCGAATTCTTTACGCCCCGTTCGGTGGTGCGACTGATGGTGGAGATTATCGAGCCTTTCGGAGGCAAGGTCTTTGATCCGGCCTGCGGCTCAGGAGGCATGTTCGTGCAGTATGGAAAAGCTGGCTGAAAACAAGGAAAAGATCGGCCCTGTTGCGGAACAGCTTCTGGAAGTGCTGGAAAACGGCGGCGGCAAACAAGCGGTGGGGGATCTGATGGCACAATGGGGAGGACTCAAAAAACTGACGGCTCAGTATGACCGATATCTTGCCGATGATTTTCATGATCCGGATATCAGCAGGAAAAACAGCGCCCAGCACTCGCTTCGGGAAGCTTTTGATCCGTTTTTTAAAAGTCTTCATGAGGGAATGAAACAGTTGGGAAAGATCATCCGGCACCATGAACGGGAGCAGGCCGAGGCCGCCAAAAAGGAAAACAAAAGGTCGGCTGCGGACCGGAAAACCAAAGCATTGAAAACGGCTCTGGAAGAACTTCAGGCAGGGATCAAAGATGCTGAAAGTTTTTTCAAACATATCCACTGGCTCCAGGAACGTTTTCCGGAAGCTGAATACGAGGACGTCACCGGGCTTTGCAAACTGGCCACTATCGAGGAGATCAAAGAGCAGGATTATTCCCTGAATCCGGGAAGGTATGTGGGGGTGGTGATTGAGGAGGATGGTAAGACCGAGGAGGAATTTATTGAGGAGTTGCTGGGTATGAATGATGAGCTCCAAACCATCGATGATGAAGCCAATATCTTAAATAAAATAATATCCCATAATATCAGAAAGCTAGTTGGAGAAATATGAATTTTTCTGATAAGAAGAAATGCATCCTTGGCGATTTAGTTACCTTCAAGAGAGGTTATGACTTACCCGTTTCCATGCGAACGGAAGGCATTTATCCTGTAGTTTCCTCCAGTGGTATAACAGGATTTCACAAAAATTTTAAAGTTGAAGGCCCAGGTGTTGTGACCGGACGATACGGTACACTTGGAGAAGTTTTTTATGTTTCGAGTCGGTTTTGGCCTTTGAATACAAGTCTTTATGTTAAAGATTTCAAAGGGAATGACCCTCGTTTCATGAGTTATTATCTTCGCACCGTGCTGTCCTCAAGTTTTAACTCCGCTGGCGCTGTTCCTGGTGTTAATAGAAATGTATTACATAAACTTTCAGTACCTATGCCGCCCAGAGAACAAAAAAAAATCGCCGCGATCCTTACTGCCTATGACGACCTGATTGAAAACAACAAACGCCGGATTGACTTGCTGGAAAAAATGGCCGAGGAGATTTACCGGGAATGGTTTGTGCGCTTTCGGTTTCCAGGTTATGACAAGGTAAAGTTTGAGAAGGTTGTGCCGGTGGGGTGGCGAACAGGAAAAATTTCTGACGCCGCTTCTTTAAGGTACGGTTTTACAGAATCAGCCCTCGAAAATTCTAAATTACCAAAATATCTGCGTGTAACAGACATCAACAAGAAAAGTTTCATTAACTGGTCAAAAGTACCGAATTGTCAAATTGATGAATTCCATTTTGAAAAATATATGCTGAAGAAAGGTGATATTGTAATTGCTAGAATGGCTGATCCTGGGAAGGTTGCAATCATTGAACAAAATATAAAAGCCGTGTTTGCATCTTATTTGATTAAGATTGAATACGATCCTAAAAAGGTTACACCTTACTTTTTGTTTTACACATTGAGCTCTAAATATTATCTGGGCCTTTTTTCCGGAGCAGATTCCGGATCAACCAGAAGTTCAATTAACGCTGGTGCAATCGGTAACACCTCTTTTGTTTATCCAGAAATTGGATTAATGAGATTGTTTGATAAAACAGTTTCTGTTTTGCGGGAACAAATAGTGAATTTGAATATGATTTGTAATAATTCAGAGAGAAATAAAGGCATGGTTCTTCCCCGCCTCATATCCGGCAAACTATCAGTTGAAGACCTTGACATCCAATTTCCACCAAGTATGCTTGAAGAAACAGAACCTGAACCACAGGAAACCGCTTATGGCTAATTTTATCTCCGAGGATCAGATCGAGCAAGCCATTTTGCAAAAGCTCCATACCCAGTATGGTTTTGAGGTGCTCAACTGCTTCACCCAGAACCCTGAGGATCTCAATGACCGGTCCAATCGTACCCATAAGCGGGATGTGATCCTGGAAGATCGATTAAAAGAAGCTTCCATCCGTTTGAACCCTTCCATTCCCGAGCCGGTGGTCGATCTTGCCGTGGCCCGGCTGACCGACAAACGGCAGGCCATGTCCCTTGTTGCAGCCAACCGGGAAATCGACGCTCTTATCAGGGACGGTATCCCGGTGGAGTATGAAGCCCCGGATGGTAAAAAAGTCAGGGACCGGGTCCGGGTTATTGATTTTTCCGATCCTTGGGCCAACCGGTTTCTGGCCGTGTCCCAGCTCTGGATCAAAGGCGAAATCTATTTTCGGCGGTCCGGCTGCTGGATGATGCTATCGATCAGGGCATGGCCTTTTGCCTGGAAAAAAAGATCCATATTGCCGGCATTTTGAAAAACCGGAATATCTTTAAAAATATTGGGTTGTTCAATCAATACGCCGATATTTTGCTGGGCAATGACGACTGGCAAAAAACTTTTAATGTTTATGAAAATACCATTACTTCACTTTATGAAGCATGCAAGCCCGAGGTGCTGGGAAAAGATACCTGCCGGGTGGTTGCAGTGTTTCAGTATCTGCGGGGGGTGATCGACAGTATTATTGATCAGCAGGATATCGATGCCGTGAGTTTGCGAATCGGTGAGTTGCTGGATGAAAGCATTGTCGTGGATAAACCGGAGGAGTTTGTTGCAGCCGGAGGAAAGCCTGAGTATCAAATTGTACAGACCGGAAAAACATGGGATCTGAGTAAAATCGATTTTGAAAGACTCAAGGAAAATTTTCAGCACGCCCCCTACAAAAATATTGAAATTGCCGACTTGCGTACATTTATCGAAATCAAGATCGAACAGATGCTCCAACAGAACATGACCCG
This sequence comes from Desulfobacteraceae bacterium, assembly GCA_011389745.1. Classification (GTDB taxonomy): domain Bacteria; phylum Desulfobacterota; class Desulfobacteria; order Desulfobacterales; family SKZT01; genus SKZT01. Next base: position 30,944 of record JAABTQ010000003.1, read on the forward strand.
AACCGATTTTGCCCAGCGGTTGCAGGAGATTGTCAATACTTATAACGCAGGCGGATCGACCAATGAGAATTACTACCAAGAAATAGTGAACCTTGCCAGGGACTTGAAAGATGAAGATGAACGGCATATCCGGGAAGGTTTGACCCCGGATGAGCTGGAGCTGTATGATCTGCTGAAAAAAGACAAAATGACCCATGAAGAAAAGAAAAAGGTCAAGCTGGCCGCCAAATCTCTTCTGCACCGGTTGCTTGAAGAGCACCCAAAAGTGCTGGTCCAGGACTGGCACAGGGATTCCCAGACCAAAATGATTGTCCGCTCTGCCGTTGAAAAAGTGCTGCATGAAAAATTGCCGGAAAGCTACGACCGCTTTTTGTTTATGAAAAAGTGCGACCATATCTTCGATATGATGGTGCAGTATGCCGGCAGCGGGCACAAGTGGGCGGCATGAACCCCATAAGGAACAAAGGAAATGGCCAAACGGATCAACGAACTACCCAGACATGACCGGCCCCGTGAAAAAATCCACAGTAAAGGAGCCGGTGCATTGTCCGATGAGGAACTGGTGGCGATTTTACTGGGTTCCGGTATCAAGGGGCATGATGTGATGACCGTTGCCGGACGGATTGTCAGGCTGGTGGATGACCATCACGGAAGACCGGCTTTGGCTGATCTTCAGAGACTGGAAGGAGTGGGGCCCGCCAAAGCGGCTCTGGTATCCGCAGCCCTGGAATTTGCCCGCCGAAGGATTAGACCGGAAAGGATCAAGATTAAAACGCCAATTGACGTGCTGCCCCTGATCCGCCATTACAAGGACCGCAAACAGGAACACTTTCTGTGTCTTTCCCTCAACGGGGCCAATGAAGTCATCACCACCCGTGTTGTTTCCATCGGTCTGGTCAATAAAACCCAGGTCCATCCGCGGGAAGTCTTTGCCGACCCCATCACGGACCGGGCTTCAGCCGTTATCCTGGCCCACAATCATCCATCAGGCGACCTCACCCCGAGCAAAGAGGATATTGCTCTTACCCGTCAGCTAAAAGAGGCCGGGGAAACTCTCGGCATTGCTGTGCTGGACCATATTATTTTCGGCCGGAAAAGCCATTACAGTTTTTTGGAACACGGTTGCCTGTGATTTGCATTTGTGATCAGAAACCAACAAGGGAATGTGTTATATAATTGGTGCAATGACTGAGTGCCAAAGATTAATTTGCTATGCCGGTCTCCTCAGAATGACGGTTTTTAAAACTTGCCGGAAGTTTGTGGCCTTCGCCGATATTACTGATACAAGCCGGCAAAATCACTCAGATTGAGGTTAAAAAACTGTTTTCTTACGAATTCAGCACAATGGACGATAAACCGGCGTGATAAAAATTATTCAAAATCTCAGTTCATAACCTCGCTGCGCAGGCCGGCCGCCCCTATAAATCATTTACGGCATGTCGACACTCAAAATGTTTATACATTTCAAAGGTTTGTATGTGTGCTTCTTCAAAGGAACGGTTCTCCATCAGTTTTCGGGCATTACTTCCCATACGACGCCTTTTCTCGCAATTTTTCAGCAACATTTCAATGGCCTTCACCCAGGCTTCCACGCTGTTTTCCGTAACCACCAGACCGGTTTGACCAGGCTGCATATTTTCATGGGGCCCTCCCTGGTTGCTGACAATCACGGGAATGCCCGAAGCCTGGGCTTCCAGTACCACATTGCCGAAGGTATCCGTATTGCTGGGAAAAACAAACAGATCACTTGAGGCATAGACTGCCGGAAGGTCATTACCTTTCAGATAGCCGGTAAAAGTACATGGCAGCCCTGTCATAGCCTGCTGCATCTCGGTCCGCCATGGACCATCGCCCACCAGCACCAGATGTAAATCAGCATACTTTGACATCAATGTTTTAAAGACATCCACCAGCAATGGAAGGTTTTTTTCACGGGAGATTCGCCCGACATACAGCAGGCTTATGGCATTTTCGATTTTGAGACGGTGTTTCAAAAAACCGTTGCGCTTTGCAGGATGAAACCGGTGAATATCAATTCCCCGGGGGTAGAGAGTGATTTTAGAAGCGTTCAACCCCTTGGCCGCCAGCTCATTTCCAGTGGCCTGTGAGGGGACATAAATGGTATCCATCTGCGCGTAATACCAGAGGATATATTTCCATGTCAGTTCGGCAATGGCGGCATCACCGGTCAAAAACTGAGCATACTGGGGTACGGCGGTGTGATATGTGGCGGTAATGGGCAGTTTAAGGATACGGGCAATGGCCAGAGCGGCCAGTCCGATGGCTCCTGGAGTGGCGCTGTGAATATGGGTGATACCTTTTTCATAACAGTAGTTGAGCATCTCCAGCAAGGGCGGATAAAAGATTTTCTGTTCGGGGTATTCAGGCAATTCATAAATACCGATGGGAGTAAAATTCTCAATGCCGGGTTGATTTGCGTGTGGCTGGTTATCACAGGTAATAATGGTCAGATTCTGTTTATTTTTGGCTGCGGTCGCCACCTGTTGCTGAAGGGTAAGGGCGACACCATTGATTTCATAAAAGGTATCGGTAAAATGCGCTACGCGAATTTCCGCGGATTTGTTCCCACAGTCTTTTGTAGAACTGAACCGTGAAGACACTTCTGACGTAAGACGGCGATCTTTGCTGAAAAGAGAAAAGGCCACAAAATAGGGTGCGAGCAAGGCATATAGACCGCCGGCCGAACCAATGGTTTGAAACAGGTTAAACACATCAGCACCGGCTATTTGATCCATCAGGGGGTCGGCAAAATGGCACAAGGTACGGTTAGAAACCTGATTCACAAATTCAAACCAATGTTTTTCAGGACGTTGGGGTGTATTATCAGGTTTTGCTTCATGAATATGAGGATTTTTGTGCATAAATCGAAGGGTTTCCTGTTGTAACAATTCCAACAGGGGATGCGGCCATTGATGGGTGTTTCGGCCGCGCAACCGGTAACGCCACAGGCTGTAGAGACGGGGCAGCAGACGGACGTGGCCTTCGCATCCGGGAGTCAGAGACTTTTCCATAAATCTGAGCAGTTGATTTTCCTGAACACATCCGTTTAAATTCAGCTTGTTCTTGTAAAACTGAAAAGCGATGCTATAGAGGTTATGAGCCAGAGTGCGTGGGCTGGATGGCCTGCTGATGACTTTTGTATTACCCTGTCGAAGACCATTCAATAGCATTTCCAGGGAATCGTCGCCTTCAATTTCTGTAAAGGCATGCGCGATGGTCAGGGCGCTATGATCATCGGACCCGGCCACCAGATATTTTTTCCAGGGCTCCGGCATTGATGGCATCCTATCGTGAGTTTCCGCCAAACGGTTTATGTCTTCCGGTGTCAGGTTTTCAAGGATGAGTTGCAGGAAGCGGTTCTGCTCGGGATTGCGAGCACCATTTATTTCAAAAATGCGGAATAGCAGCAGAAGTTTTTCAAAATGAGTAACCGTCAGACGATCATTGATACTGAAAAGTGGATGGGCCAAGGCGTGGACAATATGCTGCGAGTTCAGCCAGTTGGTCAGTTCGTAAATATTTTTACGCAATTTCTGAATTTCCCGGTGTTGTGCTTCATTTATATGATAGGCTAGCACATGTATTTTACAGCCATTTTCCGGAAAATAAGTGGTGATTTCCTCACTTACAAAAGTGCCCGGCAGATGAGCGATCTCCAGCGCACCATCAATGGTGTTGTGATCCGTGATGGTAACCATGGACATGCCGCGCCGGCGGGCAATGTGATAGATCTGTAATGGATCGGTAAAGCTTTCAGGGCAGTTGATTTTTTGCAGTACCCACTGTGAAGGTCTTTTGGAGTATTTGGAGTGAACATGCAGATCGACGCGCATCAGATTCCTTTCTTCTTATTGTTTATGGAAATATGGAATTTACCAAATGTTTCTGCGCGTCAATTATCTCAGGTTGATTAAAAAATGATTACAATTACAATAATATTTGGTTAATTTTTTATTCCTGATCCACAGATTGATGAAGGTATTTAACTTTTGTCCCGACGCAAGGGTTTTCTTCCGTCGAAAAGATCACAGGCCAAATAATACCGGATATCTGCCATCCAATATTTAAAAAAGTCCCGATCTCTTTTTAATTAAGGCCCCTCCCCATTTGGGTTGAACGCTCCTTCACAGGTTTTTCAAAATCAATGGGTCGTTTTGAGTTCAATCCTCCGTATTTATTTTCAGATAGGTTTTGCATACCGGATATGAAGCGCACCTGAATCGAATTGTATGATTTTCTTTCATATACAGATGCATCCTGGCCCCGCATTTTGGACAAGCGGGCCTGTTTTCGATATTTTTTCTTGGTGAATCCGCAACAAATTGTCGACTGCAAACCAGACATTGATATTTTTGTTTGCCATCGGGAGTCTTTCCGTATTTATAAAGCGCATCATCTTTGCAGCCGGGGCATTTTATGTATTTATTCAAAAGATACCACGTGACTTAACTGAATAAATTTCAAACGGTTTTTATCACGGAAAAAATTATTTGCCGTATTTCGACTTACCTGAGGGAAAATATGGTCCGATTGTTTAAAAAATATTAGGGGAAAATGAATTTTTGGTTTACTGAAGATGAAGTGAAAAAGTTTTTCAGGCACTGTATGGTTTCAAAAAAAGTATAAAAGAGTTACACATGAAGACATCATTTTGGTGACAGGATCTTCGGGATTTTTAGAATCAGGGCTTTGTGCAGAGCTGTCCCAGAGACCATCAAGTTATTGGCGTAGATTTAGGATATTCCGGTTATGCATTATGACATGCTGCCCCCGGTGTTCTTCGCTCCAAACCTTGAAACCCGTTTCGAATATGACCCCCTTGTGTTAACCCACTTTTTTTTCAACCTGCTTTTTTAGCCAGAGGATCCATGCGGGAAAGCCATCCTGGGTTTTTGCGGATACTTCAAAAACCGGCATATCCGAATGAATCTGCCGTATATTATTGATCACGGCTTCCCTGTCAAAATCCAGATACGGAAGCAAATCGGTTTTGTTTAAAAGCGCCGCATCACAGACCCTGAACATGAGAGGATATTTTAAGGGTTTATCTTCACCTTCCGTCACGCTCAATACCACGACCCGGGCATCTTCTCCAATATCGAATTCTGCCGGGCAGACCAGGTTTCCCACATTTTCCACAATCAACAATTGTACACCATCCAGATCAAGGTCAGACGCTGCATTGCCCACTATATGAGCTGCCAGGTGACAATCTCCTCCGAAATCATCAGTACAGATCTGAATGACCGGAACCCCGGTTTTGGCCAATCGATCGGCATCATTGGTGGTGCATATATCTCCTACGATGATGGCGCTGTTAATCTCCGGCAAAAGTCTTCCGACTGTTTTTTCCAGTATGCTGGTTTTGCCTGAACCCGGAGAACTCATCATGTTTAAAACAAAAACTTTTTTATCCGAAAAATATTTCCGGTTTTGGTGAGCCATGGTATCATTGACGCTTAAAACTTTTTTGACAACTTTGACTTCCATAGGAACATTCCTTTATTTTTTATCGGCTATCCATTCCCACAAACTCAGGCACCCTCTTCAACCTCGATGGAGACAATATCAAGTTCACGCCCGGATAGCAAATCAACCTGGCCGCTGTCACATTTTTCGCAAATAAACACCGGTTTTATTGCAGTCCAGGAGTTTCCACAATTTATACACCGGGCGGTAACCGGAATTTCTTCGATGTGGAGCAAGGAACCTTCTAAAGCTGTATCCTTGGAGGCCACCTCAAAACAGAATTTAAGGCTGTCAGGAACCACTGCGGCAAGTTTGCCTACTTTCAGGTTGATCCTTTCCACCTTAGGATTTTTCAAATTCGCAGGAATTGAATCCACAGCAATTTTAATAATTTCTAAAGCAATTCCCATTTCGTGCATAAATCACCGATGATCCTCATGCCCATGGGGCATTCTTCCGGCCGGATGGCTGTGATAATGAGTGTGAAGATCCTCTGAATTGCAGCAATATTCCACTTTTCCATTATTGAGCGTATATATGGTTTGGGTCGTGCGTGCCAGGTAATCGTATTCATGGGAGACCATCACAATAGTAATATCAAGCCTGTTCAAAATATCGATAATGTGTTCCCGCGTGCTTTCATCCAAACCGGTGGAAGGTTCATCCAGAAAAAGCACCTTGGGCTCCATAACCAGAACTGTTGCCAGGGCAACAAGCTTTTTTTCTCCTCCGGAGAGTTTATACGTAATCCGATTTTCAAAACCGTTTAGATTTAGCTCGTTAAGGATGCGAACCGACATCTCGCTAGCCTGGTCCGGGGACATTCCCATGTTCAAAGGGCCGAAAGCCACGTCTTCCAGAACCGTGGGGGAAAAAAGCTGATCATCGGCATTCTGAAACACCAGCCCCACTTGTCTGCGGATCGAACGAAAATCTTTTTCGGTTTCAGGTCTTTGTCCGAGAAATTCCACATGACCGGAATCGGGCCTTAGAAGCCCCATAACAATATGAAGCAAAGTCGATTTTCCACTGCCGTTGGGTCCGATCAGCCCAACTTTTTGACCCACATGGATTGAAAAATTCAAATGATCCAGGACTTTTTTTCCTGCGCCGGGATAACCGAAACAAATATTATCCAGTCTTAAAATAATGTTGTTTTCATCCATTCCAGATATCCCATAAACATAAGACCGGCGCTCAATGTAAAAGCCCACACCAGATCCGATTTGGTAAAGGAAAATTGCCGCAGGGTGTGAAACTTTCCGGCAAATCCCCTGCATAGCATGGCATGATAGACTCGCTCGGCCCTGGCCGAGGCCCTCACAAAAAGCATACCGACAAGATAAGCATAAGTTCTGTAAGTGTGAAGATTGGTTCCCGGTTCAAAACACCTGACACGGGCTGCGCGAATCAGTCGCTGATATTCCTGTTCAATAACAAAAATATATCGATAAGTAATTAGAAACAAATATATAATTTTATCGGGTATCTTGAGCTGATTCAATGCATACCCCAGGGTAGCGAGGTATGACGTTCCTGTCAGAGCAATCAGGGACAGGAGAATCGCATTGGATTTCAGAGTGATTCTGGCTGATAAAATCACCCCTGAAAGCGTATAATCCAAGGGTCCCAGGGAAAAAATGGCCTCTCCGGGAAATGTTAAAGGAAGAACAAGCCACAAAAAGAAAATAAAACCATTGACTATCAGCAGTCTTTTTAAAACCAGGAAAAATTTCAGGCGCGCTAGAATAACCATGGCAACACCGAGAATAAGCGCCGTGATTAATGTCAAAAAATGATCTGAAATTGCTGTCTGAACAGAAAATACAGTTGCCGCAACGATCTTGAGACGGGGATCCATCCGGTGCATGGGAGATGATCCGATGGCAAAAGTTTCCTGAATCATCGGGTTTCAGAGTCTGTTTTTTTACGGTTATTAAAATAGGCCCCGATACCTGCCAAACCAATGATGTATCCGATTCCTCCCAAAATATCGGAGATCCTGGGTCCCGGATCGCTCATATCTGAAAGTATTTGCATAACCGGTTTCAATTTCTTTTCCAAGGCCTGGTCAACAGCCTGTTCGATGTCCTCTCTTGTCAATCCGGGCGCTGCAACCGGTTCGCTTCTTGTTTCCGCAGCTTCATTAACATCTTCGGATCGATCAGATGCCACGAAGCTGTCTTGCTGCAATGCCTCGATTTCTTCTGCATGGACAATCCACTCGTTTTGATGCCCCATTCCTGCTTTAAGCTCAATTTTCAGAGATGTTTTTTTAGGAAGTTTAAATGAAAAATCACCATTCTCATCGGTATTGCCTTTTAAAAGGAGATTTCCCTCCAGGTCAAAAACGCTGATTTCGCCATTATTGACCATCTTTCCGCCTCCGAATTTGCTTTGGGTATGCACGGTGTCGCCATCGACCCAGGCAAATATGGTCACCCGATGGGCATTGGCGTCAGATGCTGCAAATGTGCCGATAATTATCAGAAACAGATGAATGATGAACATTTTTTTTATGCTGTTCATTTATGTTTCCTTGAAATTTTTCAATTAAGTGAACCAGGAAGAAGCGATGGCTGAACCTTTTTCAGGAAAGATACACAAAAAACCGTAACAAAACCTTCGATAATCATTATCGGAATATGCGCCGCTACGACAAGCCCGGCCACTTCGAAAAAATTCTTTTCTGTAAACATCAATGCAAGTCCCACAACGATCCCACCCAGCAACACGGAGAAAAAGCCTACGGCAAAAGCTGCAAAAACGGCAATTCGGGGCTTTTTCGAAATCATGGGCGCGAATACCAGGTAGCAGATTACCGCGGGTCCGGCCATGATCACCGTATTGACGCCAAGGGTGGTAATACCGCCATATTGAAATAAAACCGCTTGTAAAATCAGAGCTACAACAATAGCGGGAACAGCCGCCCATCCCAATAAAAGCCCCACCACACCATTTAAGATAAGATGTACGTTCGACGGACCTAATGGGACATGAACCAGAGAAGCTACAAAAAAAGAGGCTGACAGGATTCCTGCCTGGGCAATGCGATCATAATCGAGTTTTTTCAGCCCTACAGCAGTACCCGCCGCAGCCAGTGCCGCTCCGGAAGCCAAAACCGGCCATGACAAAACACCTTCTGAAATGTGCACGCTAATGCTCCTTATTGTGATTCAAATTGAATGACAGAGGAATCATTTGCTTTTCCATTCATGAAAGCGGACCCAGATGACCGCACCCAATTCCACATCCTTGTCCTCGCCCTCATGTTTGAGCTTGAAATCAGCGGTGTTCAAGGCAGAAAATCCCCACCATCCGGCAACAGGAACCGCATAGGTAAAAACCCCGTTCCGGTCGGCTTTGATTGTCTGAGTGATCATATATTCCGTGGGGGCTTCCGCTTTTTTATCCTGGTTATAATATTCGATTTCCACTTCGGCAAACGGCACAGGTTTTCCATCGAATTTGACAATTCCCTGAAACACATTTCCGGCATATAACCCAAAAGGTTTGGAAAGGGGAACGATCTCGGTTTTTAAACCGGCTTCGGCATCCCACCCTTCATCATCTCCAAAGGCGGTGATAATGGTTTTGGTATAATGAACGATAAAGCAGTCTTCAGCCGGCTCCCAATAGGGCACTGGTTCCATGCTGAAAATATAAACACCGGGTCGCTTCACAGAAAAATCCGTCTCCCAGGCGGTGTGCCCCATGACCTGGGTATTTTTTAATGTTTTCAGAAGATCGGTTTTTTGCCCGTCAAAAAAAACATCAAATTTACTGGGCTTTTCCAGTTCCATTCCCTTCATTTCAAAAGGATGGGAAAACGAAAGGGTCACACGAACATTTCTTTTGTCTTCCTGCATAATCATGGAATCGGATGGAATCACCATACCGAAATGGGCAAAAACATGATAAGGTAAAACCAATATGATACAAAACAAAACCAGCATCCCGCAATAAAAATTGATCATATTTTTCATAATCGCCTCCAATAAAAAAAACCACATAAAGATCAGCACCTTCCTGGCGCATTTACCTTCGTGGCTTTTTCCTGATTAATCTTGCTATTATTATTTTTAAAGCGGGCTTCTGCCCACCGGATTGATTTGTTTTCGTATCTGAATTCTTTTGCGATGTCAACAGTTAATCCAGTGGGTTCCAGTCTATGGGATTTCATAAATGGTGCGTTTGTTTTGTCTGTGATCCACAACGTAAAGAAGTGTTCCGATGTTTTCCAGTTTCTTTAGCAGATCCGGCAAAATTTCCCGGTCTATATCATAGATACGAAAATACACATGAAGATATCCCTCGGGCGCATTTTCAGCAGAACTTAAGATGCCGGCGGTTCGGCCTCCCCGGTTGTGTATAAGCTCACGAACTTCTTTGATGGGACCCGGGGTGTCTTTGAAACGAATCCCAATCTGAATTCCCTTTTTTCCCAAACCGGTGATGGCAATGAGTGCCCTGAAAATGTCACTCTTGGTAATAATACCTACTAATTTGCCTTTTAAGTCCAATACCGGAAGACCGGATATTTTATGTTCCAGTAATAATTGAGCGGCCTCTTCGATGGTGCAATCGGGAAGTACCGTGATTGGATTTTTGATCATCAGGTCACTGATTTTTATCCTGGAAATCAAATACAAAAGTTCATGCATGTCGAGTGTTGTGGCATCAGACGGTGAAGCTTTTTTAAGGTCACGGTCACTTACAATGCCCACCAGCTTTCCCTCTGATGTAGCCGGCAGCAGTGTGATTTTATTGTCCCGCAATGAATAGATGGCCGATTGCATGGAGTCATTGACATCGACTGCAACCACATTTTTGCTCATCCAGTTTTTGACAAGCATTTTAATACCTCCTGTGTGTGATCAATTGTTGTCTGTTTAATGTTTTTCCAATTTTTCACAACCGTTTTTTGATAGTTATGTCACAATTGACAATGGGTTTCAAGCATACATACGAATGACAATCGGATAAAAAATAATCTCGGGATTTATCAGGAATTTAAAGTTCGGGTAAAGTTTCTTGACTTGAACTTTAAAAAAATTTAAAAACCAAAATAAATTTGGATTAATGGACATCAAAGGTAAACTAACAATTTTCCTCTGCACAGAAAAATCACTATCGTGACAGGTTTTTTCTAAAATATTATTAAATTAATGGTAAGCCAATAAAGCTTATGGCAACAAAAGAAGAAAATAATACCGAAGAATCTACAGAGTGTAAAATTTCCAAACCGTCAAAAAAACGCGGGTGGCCGTTCTGGGTTGTTTTTTTTATTAGTGCCTGGATGTTCTTTTTAGGGGTTATCGTAGGTCGGGGGACTTCTCCGATAACCTTTGATATCAACGAACTGGAAAAAAAAATTGCCGAACTTAAAAAATCAGCTTTACAATCCGAAGAATTGAGGGTTCAAGAGGCAAGCCCGGTTTCGCCTGATGTTAAATCCGAACTGGAATTTTATGAAGCACTTAAAATGGCCGAACAAACTGATCCTATGGATTTTACAGAGCAAAAACCCAAAGCTGCTGTAAAACCCGAATCTCCTGCTGAACCTGAAAATACCGCGAACCCGGAACCTGCTGTAAAAACCAAAAGTGTGGCAAAACCTGAGAAAATGCAGGAAGTAAAAAAAAATGAGGTAAAAGCCATTCCCCCGGTTTCGGAAACCAGAAAAACCAACGAAAAAAATGACAAGCACTATTCCATCCAGGTGGCTTCGTTAAAAGATTCCAAAGAAGCTGACCGGCTGGTTGAAATATTCAGAAAAAGAGGATATCCTGCTTATCGTGCCAGCGCGGAAGTTCGCAATACCGGTATCTGGCACCGGGTCAGAATCGGACCATTTATAAAACAATCAGAGGCTCTTCGAATTCTGGGGCCTGTCAGCCGGGAAAGTAAAGGTGCATTGATCATCGAGCATTCTCCCTGAAGGCCCATTTAATCAAAAGGACTAAACTATTGAACCAGAAGCAAAATCAGGTAATAATTTCCAAAGAAGAAGTCAAACATGTGGCAGATCTTGCCCGCTTAGATATGGATGACACCAGCATTGAATTGTTTTCAAAACAGATTGGAAATATCCTTCAGTATATCGATACGTTAACAAGTGTGAATACTGAAAAGGCAGCCTCGACCTCCCATGCCGTTTTTTTACCCAATGCTTTTCGAGAGGATGAGGTCAAAAACCATATGGACAGAAATCTTGCCCTTTCCAATGCCCCGGAAAAAGAAAATGGCAATTTTATAGTCCCCAAAGTTATCGGATAGAAAGAAAACCTAAAACCAAGGTAATTTTATGCAATTATACGAGCTGACCATACATGAGGCCGGACGGCTTTTAAAAAACAGGGAAATCACATCCGAACAACTTACAACAGCTGTATTGGAGCGTATCGAACAAATTGATGACAAAATCGGCGCTTATTTAACGGTTTGTGCCGATTTGGCCATGGAACAAGCTAAAGCCGCGGATCTGGTCATTGCAAAAGGAGACGGCTCACCATTGACAGGAATTCCAATGGCCATAAAAGACTTAATTTGCACCAAAGGCATACGAACCACCTGTGCATCTGCCATGCTCGATCAATTTGTTCCGCCTTTTGATGCCACGATTATGGAAAAACTGAACCAGCAGCATGCGGTCATGATCGGCAAAACCAATATGGATGAATTTGCCATGGGATCTTCCACCGAACATTCGGCATTCAAACCGACACGAAATCCATGGGATCCGGAACGGATTCCGGGAGGTTCCAGCGGAGGATCGGCAGCAGCAACTGCTTCGGATATGTGCACAGGAGCAATCGGTTCGGACACCGGTGGTTCAATTCGCCAGCCGGCCTCTCACTGTTCGGTAACCGGTTTAAAACCAACCTATGGACGTGTATCCCGATTTGGCCTGGTCGCTTTTGCATCTTCTTTAGACCAGATTGGACCCATTGCCAAGGATGTCACCGATACCGCCATTATATTGAATGCCATCGCAGGGTATGATCCTAAAGATTCCACATCTCTTCCCGAACCAGTCCCGGACTACACCAGTGCTCTTGAAAAAGGACTCAAAGGGGTCAGAGTCGGCATTCCCAGGGAATATTTTGAAACTGAAGGTGTGGATCCATCGGTGTTGGAATCCGTCGAAAAAGCCATTTCCACTATATGCGACACAGGGGCTGAACGCGTTGAAATTTCCCTTCCACAATCAAAATATGGCGTTGCCGCCTATTATGTCATTGCACCCTGTGAGGCCAGCTCCAATCTTGCCCGTTATGACGGTGTTAAATACGGGTTCAGAGCGTCCGGAAAAACCGACATCATCGACATGTACAGAGCCACGAGATCAAAAGGATTCGGCGCTGAGGTCAAGCGAAGAATCATTATCGGCACCTATTGCCTTTCATCCGGATACTATGATGCTTATTATGGTAAAGCCTCTCAGGTGCGGACTTTGATCATGGAAGACTACAAAAATGCTTTTGAATCATGCGATGTCATCCTGGCTCCTGTTGCGCCCACACCCGCATTTAAAATCGGGGAAAAGGTTGATGATCCATTAACCATGTATCTAAGCGACATATTCACACTTTCAGTCAACCTGGCCGGAATACCCGGTATTTCGGTGCCTTGTGGATTTTCTCCGGAAGGACTTCCCATCGGACTCCAAATTCTGGGAAACCATCTTTGTGAGGAAAAAATCCTGAAAGTGGCCTACAATTTCGAACAGGCCACAGAATTTCATAATAAAAAACCAGCGGTCTGAAAACTGCACCGCTATTAAAGGAAATAAATCCATGAGTATTCAACCCAAAGGCGAACATATTCGCAATGTAATCAAATGGGTTTCCGAAGAACGAACCTACCACCCGGAAACCCCGATAAGTGAAATGGTGGCAAAGGCTTCCGTCCGCTTCAATCTTTCCCCTTTGGAAGTCGACTGGCTTGAACGGTTTATCAAAGAAAAAGAATAAAACAATCGTGACTAAGATAAGGATTCTTCCGGATATTCTCTCCAACAAAATAGCCGCTGGTGAAGTTGTTGAGCGTCCCGGTTCGGTGGTTAAAGAGTTGGTGGAAAACGCCCTGGATGCTCAAAGCACTCAGGTATTGGTGGAAATTGAAAACGGGGGTAAATCCCTGATTCGAATTTCCGATAACGGTTGCGGTATGGGTCATGATGATGCTCTTCTGGCCATCGAGCGGTTTGCAACAAGCAAAATTTATAGTGATCATGATCTTTTTAATATCAGCACGCTTGGTTTCAGAGGAGAAGCCATCCCAAGCATTGCTTCGGTGTCTCGCTTTACCCTGATCACCCGTGAAGGTCTTTCCGAATCCGGAATTTCAATCAAAATCGATGGTGGAAAAATCATAAACGTCTCTGAAACAGGTGCTCCAATCGGAACCATGGTTTCAGTCGGGCAACTATTTTATAATACCCCTGCACGGAGAAAGTTTTTAAAAACCACCAACACCGAAATGGGCCACATTGCCGATACGGTATCTTCAATGGCCATGGCCCATCCTGGGGTACAATTCAGGCTGACCCACAACGGCAAAGAAGTAAAAAGGCTTTCATCAGTATCGGATCCGCTCGATAGAATATCCAAGGTAATCGGTGATACCCTGAAAAAAGACCTTTATCCTGTAAATTTTACCAATGATACCGTCAGTATCTCGGGGGCCATAGCATCACCCCGAATCAACCGTACCACCTCCAGAGCGATATTTATCTATGTCAACGGCAGGTATATCAGGGACCGGATGATTCAACACGCCATTTTCCAAGGCTACGGCCAGCGGCTGATGAAAGGACAATTTCCGGTAGCGGTCTTGTTTTTAAAGGTCCCGACGCAAACCGTGGATGTCAATGTTCACCCGACCAAGCATGAAGTGCGATTTTCCGAACAAAAAAAAATACATGATTCGGTTCAATACGTTATCGGAGAAACATTGAAAATATGGGAAAATTCCGTTAAATGGCCGTTGCATCAGGGGGATCAATCAGATCCTGTCCGTATCCTTGAGTCTTCCGACACATTTGTTCAGGCCATTGATCAACAGCCAACCCCGGATCCTGTTTCAAGACCGTACACAAATCCTGACAGGCCAAAAAATACCCCGAACATTGCTGCTTTACCCAAGACCGTTCCTGTCTCCCAATTGCGGGAAATCGAGCCGAAACAAAGTGATCCGCTACCAAAACAGCAAGTCTTATGGCAAAAGAAACAATTTTCCGATTTGAAAATCATCGGACAATGCCATCATACCTACATTCTTCTTGAGTATGATCAAGGCATAATCCTGCTGGATCAGCATGCCGCTCATGAACGAATCTTGTATGAACGTATGAAAAAAAGATCGTCTGAAGTCCAAAACGGCTCCCAGCAGCTCATTGTCCCGGAGACCTTTGATCTGGGATTTTCTGAACGCGATATATTAGAAAAGATCATGCCGTTGTTTGAAAGGATCGGCCTTTACATAGAACCCTTTGGCGGAAATACTTTCGTTGTTAAAGCTGTACCGGCACTTCTCGAAGGAAAAGAAATACAGCCCCTGATTCGTGACATTATCGAAAAAATTCTTGAAACAGGCATCTCTCAGGATTTAACTTCGGCAATGGACACAAGCTATAAGCTGATGGCTTGTCATGGAGCAATCAGAGCAGGCCAAAAACTTTCCGAACTGCAAATCAAAGGACTTCTTCAACAACTGGATGAATGTGAAACCCCTTCCAATTGCCCTCATGGACGTCCTACCTGGATTCGATGGGAGCTGAAATTCCTTGAAAAATCCTTTCACAGAATTGTTTAAACATACCATTCTTGATGAATGGTCCTTAATGTTTTATTATAGTTAGACTTAAAATTTAATTTAGATCGCCTGAAAGTGTGTGGAGGAAAATACATGTCCTTAAAAGAGACTATTGCCGACGATGCATTGGCCGAAAAAATTGTTAGATATTATGGATACACTGAAGAAGTTTCTTTAAAAAATGTGGCAAAGACAGTGGCAAAGCTTATGATTAACGAGTATTTCGACAACATATGCTCAGGTAATTTTAAAAATCTGACCGATGAAGAGATGCGTCAGTGGGTAACAGAAGAACTCAATCAGCGTTTTGATGAAAAAGTTGTGGCTGCCGTGGAACAATCATACCCTCATTTAAATGAGGAGGAAATCGACGCCAAACTGGCAACCATTGAATCACTTTACCAAAAAGAGCATGAAGCTCAGGTGGAAGCGGTCACAAAAGCTGCATTCAAGGAGCTCAGAAGCCGTGTGGTGAGCCTACAAAAAGAGGTTAAAGCCCTAAAGAAAAAATATACGACTTAGAACAATTCAGGAACTTATTTAAAAAATGAATTCGACATCCGACAATTATTTTTATCATCAAAAGACCTTGGCGAAATCGGCATCCTGCTCCGGAATCGGGGTTCATTCAGGAAGAAAAGTTCAACTGAACATTCATCCTGCACCGACAAATCATGGAATAAAATTTAAACGAACCGACCTTTCTGAAGGTCAAGCCATTCCTGCTTTATTCAGCCGGATTGTTGATACGAGCCTGGCAACCGTCATTGGCCAGGATGGTTGTATCGTGTCCACCATAGAACACCTGATGGCTGCGTTTTCAGGTCTTTCCATCGACAATGCTCTTGTGGAACTGGATTCATACGAGCTTCCTATCATGGATGGAAGCGCCGGTCCGTTTACACAATTGATAAAAAGTGCCGGCATTAAAAACCAGAACGCTCCGCGTTTTTTTTTCGTAGCAAAAGAGCCCATAATACTTGAAGAAAATGGGAAATCCGTGGGGGTATACCCGGGTTCCGAGCGAAGAATTACTTATACCATCTCCTTTAACCATCCATTGGTTCAAACACAGTCGCTTTCAGTTGATTTATCCGCTGATGAATTTGAAAATGAAATTGCACCGGCCAGAACATTCGGTTTTTATCATGAAATAGAATACCTGAAAAAATTCGGACTTGCCAGAGGAGGGTCTTTGGATAATGCTGTTGTATTGGACCGGGAAAAAATTTTAAACCCCGGGGGATTGCGATATCCTGATGAATTTGTTCGTCACAAAATTCTGGATTGTATCGGTGATTTCTCGCTTCTTGGAATGCCGATCATGGGGCATATCAAAGTGTACAAATCCGGACACGCATTCAATCACGAATTTTTAAAGGAATTCCTTACACGAAAAGGCTCTTGGGAAACCTGTTCTTTGCAGTAAATATCGGATGTCGACAATTCGTCCTCAAAATAACTTGTCATTTAACCCGCCATTGTTTATGAATTAGTTTTTTTAAGGAGTTACAAACATGGGATCGTCGGATTGAGGTCAAAAATTATTTTAATTATCTAACTATTCATTGGCTTTTAGTTCAGGGTTTGGGATGGCAATTATTTTTAACCGAAAAAGCGTTGTCGCTTTTTTTTGTTGGGCAATTTTATTTGCAACTCCAGGATATTCCCAGCAGGCGCGACTGACAAACTTTCTAGTAACCAGCACCCGCGACGATCTCTTAATATTTTTGACCATCGAGGGAGCATTCACTGAAAATATGAAAGCAGCCATATTAAGCGGTGTTCCCACCACGGTTTCTTTTAATATATCCATTGATAAAATCAAAAACTTCTGGCTTAATCGAAAAATCGTCGACAAAAAAATTAATCATACCATCAAGTACAACCCATTAAGAAAAGAGTTTACGGTTAAACGCTCATGGGAAAGTGACGCAATTATTACGGATTCTATTACTGAGGCCATACATCTCATGGCCGATGTCGACAGTTTAAAAGTAGTTTCCCTAAGCATGTTAGAAAAAGGAGTACAGTATCAAATCAGAGCAAAGGCCAGGTTGGATAAACTCACCCTTCCTTTTTATCTTCACTACGTGTTTTTCTTTTTATCAATGTGGGATTTTGAGACCGATTGGTATACTGTAAATTTTTATTATTGAGCATATCAACATTTTTATTGTTTCTTCAATGACAATCGAAAGTAAATCAGAAAAATTCAATTCCCTTGCCTCGCTTCAGGACCATAAACGTCGAAAACGGGAGTTCATATTCGTTATTGCTATTTTAATTGTGGTAGCTATCCTGACCTTTGTCGTGAATCGGATAGTCAGCTTTGGACCCGATTTTCCGATATCCAATACCATTTTGATGTTTGTTCTGATCAACGTGAATCTTTTGCTTCTTCTTTTACTCATTTTTCTGGTTTTCCGAAATCTGGTAAAACTGTTATACGACCGAAAACGTAAGGTGATCGGTACCAAACTTAGAACCCGACTGGTGGTATCATTTATTACACTGACGTTGCTGCCGACCACCGTGCTTTTTTTCTTTTCAATACATTTTATCACCAAGAGCATTCAATTCTGGTTCAATGCGCCTGTCGAACAGGCCCTGGAAAACTCTCTTAAGGTTGGCAGACTTGTTTACAGCCACCTGGAGGATAACAATCGTTTCTTTCTTGAACGAATCACTTATCAGGTAAAAACAAAAAATCTTCTTTTACCTGAAAAGATTGAGGACCTTAACAATTACATCCAGGTGGTTCAACGCGCATTTAACCTTCACGCCGTTGAAATTTATGCGATCAATTCCAATAGGCTCGCTCTTTGTGTGGATAAAGATTTTGAAACCCAGATACCGGCAAAAGTCACTGCAAACAATTTACAAAAAGTGCCGGCTTCAGGAGGCATTCGCAGCATATCGGAAGAATTTAACGGTGGCGAAATTTTCAGGACTATCGGTACGGTTCCGTTCAAAGCCCAGGGAATGCAAGCCGAGGCTTTTGTGGTGCTGAGTGTCCTTATTCCTCCTGAACTTTTTAGGGACATGCAATCTATATCCGATGGTTTTCAAGAGTATCAACAGATTAAACTCTTAAAAGAACCCATACAGCTTACCTATTATGTAGCGCTTTCTATTGTTGCTTTGCTGGTTGTATTTTGTGCCATATGGATAGGCTTATATCTGGCAAAGACCATCAGTATTCCAATCATGCAACTTTCCGAAGCAACCGTGCGTGTTGCCGAAGGCGATCTGGATGTGGAAATTAATGTGGTAGCCGATGATGAAATCGGAAGCCTTGTAGATGCGTTTAACCGCATGACAAGAGATCTTCGAACCGGAAGAGAACAACTGGAACTTTCCGCAAGTATGCTCCGGGAAAGAAGCGTGGAAATCGAAAAGCGCCGAAAGTATATGGAAATAGTGCTTAAAAATGTCTCCACAGGTGTTATTACCATTGATGCCGACGGCAATATTTCTTCTGTTAACAAGTCAGCCGAAAAAATGCTCCTTTTGAATTCAAAAAAACTTATCAATAAAAGCTTTAAGAGGCTTCTCAAAGGGCAGGATATTCAATGGGCGAGGCAAATACTGGAAGATCTGCGCATGTCTCGAAATAACGTTGCGGAAGTTTCCTTAAGAGTTGTTATAAACGGTAAGCCAAAATCTTTTTTAGTCAATATCAATGCGTTAAGTGATGACATGAGCCAGCAAATAGGATTTGTGATTGTTCTCGATGACCTGACAGAGCTTGAAAAAGCGCAGCGAATGGCCGCTTGGCGTGAAGTTGCGCGAAGAATCGCGCATGAGGTAAAAAACCCTCTGACACCGATAACTCTTTCGGCCCAAAGGCTTCGACGCAAATATGTCGACCATCTTGAAAGCCCGGTTTTCAATGAATGCACCCAGACCATTATCGACCAGGTGGCCCAAATTCGAAATCTGGTCAATGAATTTTCTCTGTTTGCAAAATTTCCAACAGCCAACCCCAAGCCGAGTGAGCTTGTTCCAATCATTAAGGATTCAATGGCGCTCTATCGGGAAGGCTACGAACTAGTCGAATTTATACTGGAAATTAAGGATATTATTCCGGTCCTCAACCTGGATGCCCAACAGATCAAGCAGGCCATGATCAATCTTGTGGATAATGCCATTGCCGCCATCAAAGAACACGGACATATATGGGTGACACTAACTCACGACCCGATTTTAAAACGAGTTCGTATCGAGGTGGCCGATGACGGAACAGGTATTTCCGATTTGAACAAAACCCGCTTGTTCGAACCGGATTTTTCAACTAAGAAGGCCGGCATGGGTCTTGGGTTGACAATTGTCAGCTCTATCATTGCCGATCACAATGGTGTTATAAGTGTTCAAAGTAACAAACCCCATGGTGCAAAATTTGTTATTGAATTGCCGACATAGTCTCTTTAACCATTTATGGAGTAAAATTAAATGTTTCCATCCATTTTAATTGTTGATGACGAACCCTCTATACTAAAGTCTCTTGTAGGAATTCTTTCCGATGAAGGATTTGAGGTGACAACGGCCCTGAACGGTTATGAAGCTCTAAAGATTATTGATACCGAATCACCTGACCTCGTGCTTTTAGACATCTGGATGCCTGGTATTGATGGAATTGAAACCCTGAAACAAATCAAAAAGGATAATCCATTTATCCAGGTAATCATTATCACCGGCCATGGAACAATCGAAACCGCGGTTCAGGCTACCAAACTGGGCGCTTTTGATTTAATCGAAAAACCGCTTTCCATAGATAAAATTATCCTTGGGATTAACAATGCCCTGAATTTCAGGCGTCTGGAGGAAGAAAACAAATACCTTCGTAAAAAAACCATGGAAAAGCATTCAATTACCGGCATCAGCCATCCTATCCAAGAATTAAAAAAACAGATTGCAACAGCGGCGCCGTCAGACACCTGGATTTTAATCACAGGCGAAAACGGCTCCGGCAAAGAGTTGGTGGCCAGGAATATACATCAGTTCAGCACTCGTGTGGAAAATCCTTTGATAGATGTCAGTTGTGCGGCCATTCCCGAAGAACTAATAGAAAGCGAGCTTTTCGGGCATGAAAAAGGAGCTTTTCCAGGGGCAACCACCAAAAAACGCGGCAAATTTGAGCTGGCTGAAAAAGGAACTCTTTTTCTTGATGAAATTGGTGATATGAACTTAAAGACCCAGGCCAAAATCCTGAGAGTCTTGCAGGAAAAACAGTTCCAGCGGCTCGGGTCTGACAGAATCATCGAGGTGGATGTCAGGGTGATCGCCGCTACCAACAAAAACCTTGAAAATGAAATCGAAAAGGGAAATTTTCGTAAAGAACTTTTTTACAGGCTTAATGTGCTTCCCATTCGGGTACCACCCCTAAGGGAGCGTGTCGAGGATTTAAGCCTTCTTGCAGATATTTTTTTTGATGAATACTCCCAAAAAAATCGAAGCAATAAAAAAAATATTTCCCAGTCCGCACTGGATGTGCTTTCCGGATATTCCTGGCCTGGAAATGTCAGAGAATTAAAAAACCTGATAGAGCGACTGACCATTATGGTTCAAAAAGATACCATTGAAGTGGAAGATCTTCCGGTAGTATACCATCCCCAAAACAAAAATCCGCTCATCGGCATTTCCGAGACGGACCTGTTTCAAATACAGAGCTTGAAAGAAGCACAGATAGCATTCGAGAGAGAATTTATCCGGCGCAGGATGAAGGAAAACAATAACGATATTGATCAAACAGCTAAAAACCTTGGTAGTGATGTAAAGTACCTGAAAAAGAGGTTGGGAAAAAGGTAGATATTTAAAAGGATACTATTTTTTGAGAATTATTGGCGGAAAATTTAAAGGAAGGCGGCTTTTTTCAGTAAAAGGCTTCAGGGTACGTCCCACAAAAGACAAGCACCGGGAATCCATTTTCAACATGATTTCTCAGGATATTGCAGGGACAACGGTTCTGGATCTTTTTGCAGGGACAGGCGCGCTCGGCATTGAAGCGCTAAGCCGGGGAGCGGATTTTGCCGTATTTGTCGATAGCTATCCTTATGCCTTGTCAGCTATTTCGAAAAATATACAAGCGTGTCACCTGGAATCCAGAGCAAAAATTTTTAGATGGAACATATTGAAAAATTTAAATTGTTTAAATCCATACAAGTTTGATCTGGTTTTAATGGACCCTCCCTATAACATTGCAGCTGTGGCCCACTCGCTTTTAAATCTTCAGCAAAGTGAATGTCTGAAAAATGAAGCGGTGGTTGTTGTTGAGCATGCTTTGGATGAACCTTTTCCTGATCAACTTATAAGTTTTAAGCAATATGACCAGCGACGCTACGGAAAAACCCTTGTTTCTTTTTTCAATTTTATGCTAATGGAATCCGCTTGATGAGGTATAAAAATGAGACATGAATTGGATTTTGTTTAACTTTTTTTATCAATTTACATGAAGCCGGAATAAAACAATCTATGAACAGTGCTGCCATATACCCCGGATCTTTTGATCCCGTAACAAACGGACATCTGGACATTATAGAAAGAGGTCTTAAACTATTTGACAAGGTCATCGTAGCCATATTGATCAATCCGGCCAAACAGTCCCAGGCACTTTTTAGTGTTGAAGAGCGAATTGACATGCTGGCAATCAGCTTGAAAGGAATTCCAAATGTGGAAGTCGATTATTTCGACGGACTTTTGGTTGATTATGCGGCAAAAAAAAATGCCACTGCGATTTTGCGGGGCATGCGGGCTGTTTCGGATTTTGAATATGAATTTCAGCTGGCTTTGATGAATAGAAGGCTCAATCGCGATATTCAAACTGTATTCTTGATGACCGGATTTCGATGGATTTTTACCAGCTCATCAATTATCAAGGAAGCCGCCAGATTTGGAGGAGATGTAACCAGTATGGTGCCGGATGTTGTCAATCAAAAGTTAAAAGAAAAGTTTAGCAAATTCTGATCAGATTAGGAAAAAGATGGATCTCTGGCAGTTGAATATTTTTTGTAAAGTCGTGGAACTGAAAAGTTTCTCCCTGGCCGGAAAAACGGTCCATCTTTCTCAACCTACGGTTAGCAGCCATATCAAAGATTTGGAGGACCACTTCAGTTGCAGATTAATCGACCGTTTGGCCAAAGAGGCGGTTCCTACAAAGGCTGGTGAAATTCTTTATCGCTATGCCACACGCCTTCTATCACTGAAAGATGAAGCTGAAATCGCTTTGGCTGAATTTCACGGAAAAATTAAGGGCCGGCTTATGGTTGGAGGGAGTACCATTCCCGGAGTTTATATTTTACCTAAAATGATCGGTGCTTTTATCCAGCGCTACCCGGACGTTACCGTATCTCTGGTTAATGGAGATACTGAAGAAATCAACAAACATATTCTCGAAGGATATCTTGAGTTTGGTGTGGTCGGTGCAGTTGCCGGCGACAAAAGAATTTTACAGGAAAAACTTCTCGAAGACGAACTTCGTCTGGTGGTGCCTGCAGGACATAAATGGAAAAATAGAAGAACAATAAGGCCGGATATGCTTTTGAAAGAACCTTTTATCTCCCGGGAAGCGGGTTCAGGTACACTCCTTTCTATCCAGGAAAGTCTCCACAAAATCGGATACAATTTAAGCGATTTAAATATCGTCTCGGAAATGGGCAGTACTGAAGCGGTTATCCAGGGGATCAAAAGCCAAGTGGGCGTATCCATTTTATCTCCGGTAGCAATTACGGAAGAACTTCGTACAGGAATGCTAAAGGCACTGGCCATAGATAACCTTAATTTGAAACGAAATTTTTTTCTCTCTTTTCATAAGCACCGCAGTGGTTCTCCATTAGGCCAGGTCTTTATGCAATTTTTAAAAGATGAGTGTAATGGATCTTTTCTTGGATTGCCGGAGAGCATCTGATATCTGAAACAATAAAAACTATGATCATACCATTTTCTGAAAATGCCAAAATCGTTTTAAGGCGACGATATTTAAAAAAGGATTCCGAGGGGAACCCTATTGAAAGTCCTGAACAAATGTTTGAAAGGGTTGCTAAGGCGGTTGCTTTTGCGGACATCCTTTTTGACCCGAAGGCGGATATCCGGAAAACCCGGGAAAAATTTCTAAATATGATGACCTCCCTTTGGTTTCTTCCCAACTCCCCTACACTCATGAATGCCGGAAGGGAAATCGGACAACTTGCGGCCTGTTTTGTACTCCCTATTGAAGATTCCATGGAAGGAATCTTCAATACGCTGAAAAATACCGCTATCATACATAAAAGCGGAGGGGGAACCGGTTTTTCCTTTTCCCGCATCCGACCTGCTAACGATATTGTCAGATCTACCGCTGGAGTTTCCAGCGGCCCCATATCTTTTATGGCTGTTTATGATGCCTCTACCGAGACAGTCAAACAGGGAGCAACACGTCGGGGAGCTAACATGGCGGTGCTTCGCGTGGATCATCCTGATATCGAATCTTTCATCACTGCAAAAAATGATCTGACACGTTTAAACAATTTTAATATTTCCGTTGCGGTAACAAGACAATTTATGGATGCCTTGAAAAAAGGGAAAGATTACGAACTGATCAATCCCAGGACAGGTAAAACGGTTAACAATATTTCATCTGAAAAAATATTCGATATGATCGTCACCTCCGCCTGGCAAACCGGAGAACCCGGCATCATTTTCATAGATCGAATCAATGATAACAACACTACCCCTGGACTTGGAGAAATCGAAGCCACTAACCCATGCGGCGAACAACCCCTTCTTCCCTATGAATCCTGCACTTTAGGCTCCATTAATCTTTCCCTTATGGTAAAGGATCACGCCATTGACTTTTCACGGCTTAAAGAAGTCATTCATGACGCTGTTCATTTTCTTGATAATATCGTGGAAATCAATAAATATCCTTTAAGCACCATTGAAGAGATGACCAAAAAAAACCGTAAAATCGGACTGGGAGTTATGGGCTTTTCAGATATGCTTATCCGGATGAATATTGCTTATGACTCTGAGAAAGCAGTTGAACAGGCGGAAAGTGTTATGTCTTTTATTCGGGAGGAATCCAGGGCAGCATCAGAAACCCTCGCCAAAACCAGGGGAAATTTTCCTGCTTACAATAAGAGCATTTTCGATTCTTCATCAACTCCTTATATGAGAAATGCTACCACTACGACTATTGCCCCCACAGGTAGTATTAGTATTATCGCGGGTACTTCCAGCGGAATTGAACCGTTGTTCGCAATTGCCCATATGCGACGGATTCTGGAAGGCGAAACCCTTTTTGAAATGCATCCCATTTTCATTCAAATGGCTCATGAACAAGGATTTTACAACGACGAACTGGCAGCAGAGATTGCAAAAACCGGCTCCATTAAAGATATCCTCCTGATTCCTGAATCCACTCGAAATATTTTTAAAACCTCCCATGACATCTTGCCCGAATGGCATATCAGAATTCAGGCTGCTTTCCAGAAATTTACCGACAATGCAGTTTCAAAAACGATTAATTTTTCTTCGGAGGCTACCCGCGAGGATGTAAAACAAGCTTACTTGTCAGCCTATAAAAGCGGATGCAAAGGATTGACCATTTACCGTGATGGAAGCCGTCAGGATCAGGTTCTTTGTTTAAGCAAAGAAAAGACGGACGCTGAAAAAATTGTACCCCGTCCGCGACCTAAACGTACTTTTGGGTTTACTGAGCGCATTCGAACAGGATGCGGCAATCTTTATGTCACCATCAACTCCGATAATGAAGGCATATGCGAAGTGTTCGGGAAAATGGGAAAAACCGGCGGTTGCGCGTCTTCCCAGATTGAATCCGTGGGCAGGCTCATTTCTTTAGCCCTTCGCTCCGGTGTGACGACCGAGGCTATCATTAAGCAACTTGTGGGAATCAGATGCCCTTCTCCGGCATGGGAAAACGGTCAAATGGTTCACTCCTGCCATGATGCGATCGCCCTAGTGTTGAAAAATTTTATCGGATCGAATCTTATCGTGAAACAGTCAGCAATGGGGGTGTGTCCGGAATGCAGCGGTCCGCTGGTCCATGAGGAAGGGTGTCTCATCTGCCACTCATGCGGCTATTCCAAGTGCAACTAAAAATAAAGCGTTAATCCTGCCATCCATATTCTCCCACCAGCTTTACAAAACGGCATCCACCCAGCGTGGTCTGATGAATACCCTTTTCATCCCGATAAATTTTGATCAGCTCTTGTGTGTGCTGATCCCCAACAGGAATGACCATTCTTCCACCCATAGCCAACTGATTGACCAGGAGGTAAGGAACATCGGGTGATCCTGCGGTAACCATGATGGCATCAAAAGGGCTATGTTCTTTCCAGCCAAGTGTGCCGTCGGCCAGTTTTGTCACAATATTATGATATCCAAGTTCAGAAAAAATTTTCCGGGCGCGAATCAAAAGTTTATGAATTCTTTCAACGGTGAAAACTTTATAAGCAATTTCTGCCAGGATGGCAGCCTGGTATCCTGATCCGGTACCTATCTCCAGCACCCGATCGTTTTCCGTAAGCGCAAGAGCCTGAGTCATTTCGGCAACAATGAAAGGTTGTGAAATAGTCTGCTGTTCGCCAATGGGAAGGGGAAAATCACTGTAAGCCTGATCCATGAGTGCTTCACTGACAAACAGGTGCCGTTTTACTTTTAAAAAAGCGGCAAGGACTCTGGGATCTTCAATACCACGACTTTCAATATGTTCCTTTACCATGCGCTCCCGAAGGCGCTTGTATTTCAAATCCTCCTGTTCCATAAAATAATCACCTATTAAAACTTTAAGCTCAAAATTAAGCAGAAAATGCCGACATAACGGGGGTAGTCATCACACCGCAATACCATTGTGTCAATCCCTATCCGTTAACTATATTTTATAAATAATTCGTTTCTCAGTGATAATGATATCCACATGCTTGTCATGTGATTCCATGGGTACTTGCGGCAAAATTTGATCTTCAAATGCAAGGGCCACTTTTCTAGTGGTGATGGGGATTTTCGGAATGAACCGATCGTAGTAGCCTTCACCGGACCCGATCCTGCCCCCTTTTTCATCCAGGGCTACAGCTGGAATCAGGGCGATATCCAGGCAATCCATTGGAACCACCTTACATTTTGCCGGGTTTGGTTCCGGAATTTGCCTCGGTCCGAGAATTATGTCCACAGAAGGATTTTCTATTTTGTAAAGCTTTATTTTATATCGTGTAGTTTCGAATGCCGGAAGTACTACAATTTTATTGTAGTCAAAACACCTTCGTAAGATGCCTTCGGTGCGAACCTCATTTTTTGATGCCACGTAAAGGAGGACGACCTTTGCTTCGAGAAAATTCGCAAATTCAAACACCCGATTTTCAATTCCTCGTGTTTTTTCTGCTTTTTCTTCCGTGGAAAGGGTTTCAAGGCTGTTTGTTATGCCTTGACGAATTTCCTGCTTTTTTTCGAAAATTTCGTCCATACGCATTCTCCCTCTGATGATTTCCTGTCACCTTTTACGCTTTTTAATACAGCATTGTCAATGCTCATTAATTATTGACGAAACACCATGATCATGTTACAAGCCAAGCCTTGGTCAAACCCTGATGAGTACCTGAAACATCAAATATTTATATTTTTTTTAACAGCATTCGAATAATAGTCATATAGTTTTTCATCCATACATTTTTTTATACCCTAATAACAAAAAATAAATTAATTGGGTATTATAGGATTTATTATGCTGGAAATCAAGTTTGTTAGGCAAAATTTGTCTTTGGTTCAGGAAGCCTTAAAAAATCGAAATACAAGTGCGGACCTGGAAATATTTCAAAAAAGTGACGAAGATCGCCGTGAAATCCTTGCACAAGTTGAAAGTTTAAGGCATCGCCGTAATGTGGTGAGCCAACAGATTGCCGAAATGAAAAAGTCAGGGGACGATGCCGATGATCTTGTCAAAGAAATGCGAGAGGTTGGAAACACCGTCAAAGAACTAGAAAACAGCATGACCAAACTCGGTGATGTCCTGAGAAAGCTGTTATTGAGAATTCCCAACATTCCTCACAATTCGACCCCTATTGGAAAAGATGAAAAAGATAACAGGGTCGTCCGGGTCATTGGAAATCCGACCAATTTTGATTTTGAAGTTAAAGCTCATTGGGATATCGGCGAAGATTTGAAAATTCTGGATTTTGAACGCGCTTCCCGGATTACCGGTGCGAGGTTTCCACTTTATTTTGGTGCCGGTGCAAAGCTTGAACGATCTTTAATCAATTTTATGATAGATATACATACCACTAAACACGGTTATAAGGAGGTCCTTCCACCATTTATCGTCAATCGTGAATCCATAACAAATACCGGCCAATTGCCGAAATTTGAAGAAGATTTGTTTAAATTGCAGGGTTGGGACTTTTTTTTAATCCCCACGGCCGAGGTGCCCGTAACCAATATTCATCAGAACGAAATTCTGGATGAAGATATCCTTCCTGTTTATTACGTAGCATATTCTCCCTGTTTTCGTTCCGAAGCGGGGTCATATGGGAAAGACACACGGGGACTGATTCGTCAGCACCAGTTCAACAAAATTGAGATGGTGAAATTTTCAAAGCCGGAAAATTCATACGATGAGCTGGAAACATTGACGGATAATGCTGAAACCATATTGAAAGCACTTGAACTGCCTTACCGGGTAATAGCTCTTTGCACCGGCGATCTGGGTTTTTCCGCAGCCAAAACCTATGACCTTGAAGTATGGATGCCTGCGCAGGGGGTGTATCGCGAAATATCATCCTGTAGCAATTTTGAAGATTTTCAAGCCAGACGAGGTAATATTCGACTTAAACGAAAGGGGCAAAAAGGAACGGAACTGGTTCACACGCTAAACGGTTCCGGATTGGCTGTAGGTCGCACGGTGGCCGCCATACTGGAAAACTACCAGCAAATTGACGGCTCCGTTAAAGTTCCCGAGGCTCTAAAACCTTATATGGGCGGTATGGAAGTAATTCGAGATGAAAATTGATGATTTTCCTGAAAATATAAGACCCTTTATTTTACCGGAACTTAAAGGGCACCTGGTTTACAGGTGCTTGGGTTGCGGCCTTGAACATAATATCAAAAAACTGCTTTACACCTGTCCGGAATGTGGGAAAGTCCTTTTAATTTATGACCTGAATTTCGACAGACTAAAACAAATACCAGGAGAAACATGGCGTCGGATTTTTGATTATCGGAAAATGGTCAGCATTCCGGCTTTAAAGGGGATTTTTCGATATCACGAATTCATTGGCCCGGTTATTCCTCTGGATTCCATTATTTATCTGGGCGAAGCACATACCCCCATGGTAGAGGCAAACGCCGCCATGCAGGAAAAAGCCGGAATAAAGTTTTATTTTAAAAATGACGGCCAAAACCCAAGCGCATCCTTTAAAGACCGTGGAATGGCCAGCGCTTTGAGCTATATCAACCATCTTGTGAAAAATGGCCATATTTCGGACGTTCTGGCCATCTGTGCTTCTACAGGAGACACTTCGGCTGCGGCCGCCCTTTATGGTGCATACCTTCAACCTCATATCAAATCCGCTGTATTGCTTCCCCATAAGAAAATAACGGCGCAACAATTGTCCCAGCCATTGGGGAGCGGTGCCAGGGTATTTGAAATTCCGGGAGTATTTGACGACTGTATGAAGGTTGTGGAAGCGCTTTCCGAACGTTATAATGTAGCACTTCTCAATTCCAAAAATGCCTGGCGAATTCTGGGCCAGGAGTCTTATCCATACGAAATTGCACAGGATTTCGAATATGATCTTTCCAACAAAGTAGTGGTTGTACCCATTGGAAATGCCGGCAATATTTCCGCGATTATGAGCGGATTTTTAAAATTTTTCGAAATAGGCATCATTGAGACGCTGCCCAAAATAATCGGCGTTCAATCCGAACACGCCAACCCGGTTTTCAAATATTTTCTGGAACCGGATGTTACTAAAAGGAAGTTTTTCCCGGTAGTCGTAAAAAGCAGTGTCGCCCAGGCAGCCATGATTGGCAATCCTGTATCCATGCCCCGAGTGATACATCTCGCGGAGCAATACAATCGGTTGGCGGAAAAAGTTAGTGTGTTTGTCGTTCAGGTCACCGAAAAGCAAATTATGGACTGGGAGCTAATAGCCAATAGAAACGGTCATATAGCTTGTCCCCACGGGGGAGAATGCCTTGCCGGAATTATAGAAGCAAAAAAAGGAGGGCTTATTACTTCCCAGGATGTCGCTGTCCTGGATTCCACAGCCCATACACTAAAGTTCGCAGGCTTTCAGGAAATGTACTTTTCACGGTCATTTCCGGATGAGTATGAAATATCCTATGATGATACCCTTATAAACGTGCCGACACTGGTAAACCCCCAGGATCTTGAAAAACTGCCGGCTCCCGGCAAACCTCTTATTGGTGATGATTTTCAGATATTTGTGGATCGTATTGCCGAGGAAATCGCCAAAAATCTCGATCTCAAAAAGGTTTAGGTAGCTAATATCATTAACTTAATGAATAAACATCAAAACAGATTAAAAAATGAAAAATATACGACTTTTGAATATTGTTGCTTTGATTATAATATATTTGGGCATTTCCATAATATCCTGCGCTCCTAACAGTGAGATTTTAAAAGCGCAGGCGGAAGCCTCCAGAAACCTTGGCGAAGCCTATATGAATCAAGGGCAATACACAGCAGCTCTGAAAGAACTACTGGAAGCCGAACAAAAATTTCCAAATGACCCGATGATCCATAACGCTCTTGGTTTAGCTTACATCGCCAAGGAAAGACCAGACCTGGCGGTAGATCATTTTAAAAAAGCCATTAAGCTACAACCCGACCTTTCAATCGCTATAAATAACCTTGGAAATGCTTATCTTCGATTAAATCAATGGGATGCCGCCATTGAACAATTTCAATCCGTCACCGACGATCTTATCTATGCCACACCACACTTTCCAATGACAAATCTGGGATTCGCATATTATAATAAGGGTGAATTTGCAAATGCCGAAAAATACTATCAGGAAGCGCTTAAGCTTCAGCCCAAATTCACCATGGCATTAAGAGGGTTAGGGCGAACCTATTTGAAAATGGGAGAGGTTACCAAGGCGCAGGAAGCATTAAATGAGGCTGTTTCAATTGAACCTGATTTTGCTCCTGCTTACATGGATCTGGCCCAGATTTACCTGATGTCGGGGGATATAGAAAAAGCCAAAAATGCATATCAACAAGTGATAAAGATTGCACCTGAAAGTTCCTTTGCCATACAAGCCCAAAAAGATTTGGAACAATTGTCCCTTTGAAAAGTTTCCCTTTGGCAAAAGGGGATTTAGGGGGATTTAGATTATGGAGCATACCGATTCCATTGCAACCCAAAAAAATACGACCGGCAAACTTTTTGTTGTCGCCACCCCTATTGGGAATATGGAAGATATTACTCTCAGGGCATTAAGGGTTCTATCTGAAGTTGACCTGATTGCTGCCGAGGATACAAGACACACGGGTAAATTTTTAAAACATCATCAGATTGAAGCTCACTTAATGTCCTGCTACGAGCACAATGAAGATAAACGTTCCGAAGAACTGATCCATCGTCTTAAAAAAGGGCAAAACATTGCCCTGGTATCGAATGCAGGCACACCATCGGTATCTGATCCCGGATATCGAATCATTCAAAAAAGCATTTCCGAAGGCATTCAGGTTATCCCTATTCCGGGTGTTTCAGCCGCCATTGCTTCTCTTTGCGTATCGGGCCTTCCCACGGACTCTTTTATTTTCATTGGTTTTGCTCCCAGAAAACAGGGTAAACGCCAAACCCTTTTCCAAAGTCTATCAACAGAAACACGCACGTTGATTTTTTATGAATCCCCCCGAAGAATTTTAAATCTTGTGGAAGACCTGCTGATAAACCTGGGCGAACGAAAAGCTGTCCTTGCCAGGGAAATCACCAAGCTTCATGAAGAATTTATCCGAGACAGTCTGTCGCAAATCATAAATCAGATAAAATTTAAAGGGGAAATTAAAGGCGAATGTACACTTATAGTAGAAGGACTCACATCTGAAATACAAATTTCCGAGGATGACCTTCAGCAGGACATCCTTAAGGCCATGGATCAAACCGGGAAAAAACTTTCCGAAGTTGTAAAAAAAATTGCCGAGCGCCATGGAATATCCCGAAAAAAGGTATATGATTTAGCCCTTAAAATAAAAAAAACAAATATGCAAACCAGAGATAATTTTCATTGAATACGATTTTTCCTGTCTTGCTGACCGTACCCGATCATGCCAAAAGTTTAAAAGGACGTGAAAAAGTCATGTTCCTGAGCCGACATGCCCGCAAAGCACTCACAATATCCGCTGAGTACAAAGGCCTTGCATTTTTCTCATTTCCAAAGGATGGCAATGGTGTCCCGGTTCCTTTTCAGGACCATTTCTGGTCTGTGACCCACAAACCTTTATATGTCGGAGGAATCGTTGCACCGGAAAATATTGGAATAGATATCGAGAAAATAAGAACCTGTTCAGATGGATTATTTGAAAAGACCGCCCATGATTCCGAATGGAATCTTAGCGCCCATCCAAGGTCGTGTGAACTGTTTTTCCGGTTCTGGACAGCCAAGGAAGCTGTCCTGAAAGCCACTGGTGTCGGTATCTCAGGCTTGCTGAAATGCAATATTGTTGAAATTCCCGATACCCTGCATCTGATTCTAAATTATCAAAACCGATTATGGGTCATTGAGCATCACTTCTTTGACGGGCATATAGCCACCGTGGTCAAAAATGATTTTGATATCCAATGGATCACACCTTCATCTTTTAATCATTGAATTTCTATGAGGAAATCGAATCTCTTTATACCGATTATTGATACCCGCCTTTGCAAAAATCATTTCCGAATTTTCATTGATTGCCCCCCAAAAAGACTCTTTGGACTCAATCGACCCTCTTTCAATGGACGGCGTGACGTTTTGCCCGGGATAAGATGATGGAGGGTGAACAACCACAATGTGGTCGTTTTCCATTTTAACGATAGTGCCATTGAAAATTGAATACCATATGCCGATTTTTTGCCCATGAGGGCCGAAAATATAGCTTCCGCCGGGAGAAAACCCTAAAGTCCCCTGCATTCCAAGATCAAGCCACATTTTTAAATGCTCGGAGGTCAGATCGACTTTTTTCCATAAGCTGGTTTTTAAGTTATAATCCTTGTGGATTCCTATGATGGCATAGGGGATGTTTGCGGGGCCACTAAAGTAATAGTTGTGATCGGGATATACCTGGAAGTTTTCAAAAGATCTTCCTGCCTCACGGCTTTTTTGTATAATCCCGTAATTTCCCGAACAACCCAAAAACATGATGATAGTCAACAACAGGATTGTGATGATCGAAAAAGACCTATAAAATCTATTCATATTACACACTTTTATCATCATGGGTTACCGTCCTTAAAGTTACGTCTGCTTTAAATTTTAATAAAATATCTGATAAATTAAATTTAATTCCAATTAAAATTGTGTCAATGATTCCTCGACAATCCAAAGTTTCGGAAATTTGAAATTAATCCAATGGTATTCGTTCTTGATTTTTAGTTCAACTTAACTTTATTATCGGATTTAATTTTTTCTTAATCATTGTGGTCATTCCAAAATGGAATATCCACTGTAATGAATTTATCCAAACAAGGAGTAATGTATGCCCAGGCGAAACGACATTAAAAAAATATTAATTATTGGTTCAGGACCGATTATTATCGGTCAAGCATGTGAATTCGACTATTCCGGAACTCAGGCCTGTAAGGCATTGCGATCTTTAGGTTATGAAATCGTATTGGTCAATTCCAACCCGGCAACGATCATGACGGATCCGGGTATGGCCGATTTTACTTATATTGAACCGTTAAATGTAAAGGTTATCACTGAAATCATTGCAAAAGAACGCCCTGATGCCATTTTGCCCAATTTAGGCGGACAAACAGGATTGAACCTTACTTCGGAATTACACCAGGCAGGGGTGCTTAAAAAATATGATGTTAAAGTGATTGGAGTGAGTGTGGATGCCATCCAGCGTGGTGAAGACCGTACGGCTTTCAAAGAAACCATGAATCGTTTAGGGATTGAGATGCCCGAAAGCACGGCTGTCAACACGGTTGAGGATGCCGAAGCAGTTGCCAGGGACTTAGGGTATCCGGTGGTGATTCGTCCGGCTTACACCATGGGAGGAACCGGCGGGGGTCTTGTCTACAATGTCGAGGAACTTCGGTTGGTGGCGGCTCGAGGTCTTGCAGCCAGCCTGGTCAATCAGGTGCTTGTGGAAGAATCCGTGCTCGGGTGGGAAGAACTTGAGCTTGAAGTTGTCCGCGATCCAAAAAACCAAATGATCACCGTTTGTTTCATTGAAAATGTCGATGCCATGGGAGTGCATACCGGCGATAGTTTCTGCACCGCACCTATGTTGACCATATCGGCTGAACTTCAACAAAAACTTCAGCAGTATTCATATGCCATTGTAGAGGCTATCGAAGTGATCGGCGGTACCAATATCCAATTTGCCCATGATCCTAAAACCGGACGAGTGGTCGTGATTGAAATCAATCCCCGTACTTCAAGGTCATCGGCTTTGGCGTCCAAAGCGACAGGCTTTCCCATTGCCAGGGTCTCCACCTTGCTTGCAGGCGGTTTGACCCTGGATGAAATCCCTTATTGGCGTGACGGCACATTGGAAAAATATACACCATCAGGAGATTATGTGGTGGTGAAATTTGCCAGATGGGCTTTTGAAAAATTTGAAGGCATTCAAGACAAACTGGGAACCCAGATGCGCGCGGTCGGAGAAGTGATGAGCATAGGAAAAACCTACAAGGAGGCTTTTCAAAAAGCAATCCGAAGTCTTGAGATCGGCCGGTACGGTCTTGGATTTGCAAAAAATTTCAATTCACTTTCATTAAACCAGCTTGTGGACAAAATCAGAGAGCCTAGCAGTGAAAGACATTTTATCATGTACGAAGCTCTTAGAAAAAGAGCAGACATTCAGGAGCTCTATGAAATTACTCATATAAAACCATGGTTTATTGAACAGATGAAGGAGTTGGTGGATCTCGAAGAAAAAATCCTTGCCTTTAAAGGAAAAACTTTATCTGATGATCTTCTGGTTTGCGCCAAAAAGGACGGATTTGCCGATAAATATCTGGCCATGCTGCTGGATCTTAGTGAAAAAGAAATCCGTGAGCATCGTATAAAAATGGGTATTCTGGAAACATGGGAACCCGTGCCGGTCAGTGGGGTCGAAAATACTGCTTATTATTATTCCACTTATAACGGCCAAGATAAGGTGGACGTCAGTGGTAAGAAAAAAATTATGGTTTTAGGCGGAGGACCAAACCGGATCGGCCAAGGCATAGAGTTTGACTATTGCTGCGTGCATGCAGCCCTTGCCATCAGAGATGCGGGATTTGAATCGATTATGGTCAATTGCAACCCCGAAACCGTATCCACCGATTATGATACATCAGACAAGCTTTATTTTGAACCTCTCACAGTAGAGGACGTTCTGAGCATTTATCATAAGGAAAAGCCTGAAGGTATCATTGTTCAGTTTGGAGGTCAGACACCTTTAAATATCGCCAATGAACTAGCCGAGGCAGGTGTGAATGTTTTAGGAACAACTCCCGACACCATTGATCTGGCCGAGGATCGGGATCGTTTCAGGCAAATCATGCGCAAACTGGGGATACCCCAGCCTGACTCCGGAATGGCGAAAACCTATGAAGAAGCCTTTGAAATCGCCAAAAAAATCGGCTATCCGCTGATGGTCAGGCCTTCATATGTGTTAGGTGGAAGGGGCATGGAGATTGTTCACGATGATAATATGCTGAAACGTTATCTTACAGTTGCGGTTGAAGTGACTCCGCAACGACCGATCTTAATTGACAAATTTCTGGATAATGCCATCGAGGCTGAAGCCGACGCCATTGCCGACGGTTCGGATGCCTTTGTTCCCGCAGTAATGGAACATATCGAACTTGCCGGAATTCATTCAGGAGATTCCGCCTGCGTCATACCCCCCATCAGTATCCCTCCTAAACATATCGATACCATCAACGAATATACGCGAAACATGGCCATTGCCTTAAATGTGGTGGGACTGATGAATGTACAATACGCTATTTTCGAAAACACCGTATATGTGTTGGAAGCCAATCCCAGAGCTTCGCGAACGGTTCCGATCGTTTCCAAGGTGTGCGGAATATCCATGGCCCGTCTGGCAACTCAGGTCATGCTTGGCAAAAAGCTTACGGAACTTGGTCTTAAACATAAGCAGATCGCTCATTTTGGTGTAAAAGAGGCGGTTTTTCCTTTTAACATGTTTCATGAAGTCGACCCGGTGCTGGGACCGGAAATGCGCTCAACCGGAGAAGTCATGGGTATTTCCCATTCCTTTGGTAGGGCCTTTTTCAAAGCTCAGGAAGCTACCCAAACCACTTTGCCGCTGGAGGGTTCCGTCCTCTTTACTGTAGCGGACAGAGATAAAAATGCCGCACTGGAACCTGTCAGAAGATTTCGGGACCTGGGATTTATCATTTATGCCACAGAGGGGACCCATGATTTTTTAAAAGAAAACGGTGTCGAGGCCCTGTCGGTTCGAAAGCTCAAATATGGACGCCCCAATCTTGTTGATGCCCTTAAAAACGGAGAAATTCAATTAATTATCAATACGCCCAGTGGAAAGCAAAGCACCGAGGATCATGCGGACATACGCAAGGCTGCCATCAAGTACAAAATTCCTTATATCACAACCACTGCCGCCGCAATTGCGGCAGCCAAAGGCATTGCCGCAAGAAGAGAGGGCGCGCCCATTGTCAGATCAATTCAACATTACCATGAGCAAATTAAATAAAGATAATTATCTCACCAGGTTATTGAATTACGGAAATACTGTTCCTGATGTCATTTCGCGGGAACAGTATCTCCATGATTATCCATTTGAATGGTAAAAAACCTCCAGTCATCAATTTTCTGTATCATCCAAATAAAATTTAATAGGTTGTAAATCCTCCAAACAAATGAAACAAGGGCATTGAAAATCTCAAAAACAACACAATGTTATTGATATGTAAAAATTACAGATCACCCTTTCGTGCAAAAACCAGGAGCCAAAACCATGTTTGCCGAGTTATCTGAAATACTATGGCCTGCGATTTACCTGCTGGGTTCGCTAATATATTTTATTTTTCTCCAAATGCTGGCTCGTTTGGAATATCGATACAAAAATAAGATTGATCTTTTATCTGATGAGATCTGCGTGGAAAAACTGGCCGGAATTTACGGCATTAGTGAATATGCACTTTTTCGTGCGGCTGCGGACAAATGGCATATCTCTGAAAAAAAAACGGAAGCAGCCTTTAGAACTTACCTGAAATGCGGCGATATTCCCCATTACGTAAGAGATCTTGTGCGGAATCATAAAACAGAGATAGCCAAACATGATACACCCAATTTCCATCTTCTCCTGTAATCCCATAAACTAACCTTTTATAAACATACAACAATCTGTGTGCGTGGCATCATGCTTTTAAAAAAGATTTGACAAAGAGTTTTGTACAAATATATGATATTTAAACTTTTTATTAAAATGATTTCTGTCTATTAATAATTACTTGACTCATTCAGGCAAATGGAAATCTACAATCTGTTTTCTGAATCAAATTCAACAAATTACCAATGTGCACTTTATGAAAGATCGCCAGAAAAGATGGTTTTCATTTTTTAATCCCCATCGGGACCGATTTCCGAAAAAATGCCGGGGGAACCTTAACATTTTTTCTTTAATATTTGACTTATGACTCATATTTTGCAATGTATTCCATTTTGCCCTGCTTATGATGACAAACCGGTGGCATCCGGAGGAACCATACGTGGAAAGGAGGCCTGACTGTTGGGCGAAACAAATACGAAAACTGAATCTGATTTTCTGTTGGAGATTGAAGACCTCCATATGTACTTCGGGAAAGTGCGGGCACTTCAAGGGATTAATCTAAAAATCCATAAAGGCGAAATTCATTCTGTCATTGGTCCTAATGGAGCCGGTAAAACGGTTATGATGAATTGCATTAACGGCCTGTATTCACCTCAAAAAGGAACCATCACCTACGAAGGCCGAAAAATCAACAGACTCAGGCCTTATCAAAGGGCAGCCCTGGGTATGGCCAGAACATTTCAGAAAGTTGAAGTTTTTGGTGGATTGACGGTTCTGGACAACATTCGCCTGGGGCGACACCTTCATTACAAATCCGGAATTTTATCCGGTTCCATTTATAAGGGCAAAACCTCAAAAGAAGAAATCGAGCACCGGGGTTTTATCGAGGAACAAATCATTGACCTTCTTGAAATTCAACATATCCGCCATAAACCGGTAGGCATGCTTCCTTATGGCCTTCAAAAACGTGTTGAACTGGCCCGGGCCCTTGCATTGGAGCCTAAGCTTTTGATACTGGATGAGCCCTTAGCAGGGTTAAACCTGGAAGAAGTCGAAGACATGGCGCGGTTTATTTTGGATATTAATGAAGAAGAACGGTGGAAAGTTACCTGTCTTTTGGTGGAACATGATATGGGGGTGGTCATGGATTTATCCGACCATGTATTTGTACTCAACTTCGGAAACTTGATCATCGATGGAACCCCTGCCGAGGTTCAGAACCATCCTGAAGTCATCAAGGCATACCTTGGCGAAGAAGACCTTTACGCAACACGGAGATAGAGGCATAAGACACGGCATGGAAATTACGGAAGAACTGACAATTCCAAAGCTTTTTTATGAAAAGGCAACCTTTTACGGTAAAAACAAAGTCGCTTTGCGCGAAAAAGAATTCGGCATCTGGCGGCCCATCACCTGGCAGGAATACCTGGAAAAAGTAAAATATATCGCTCTTGGCCTGCTTAAATTGGGGCTGAAACCTGAAGACAAGGTTTCTATGATCGGAGACAATCGACCCGAAGGTCTCATGGCGGAAATAGCCGCCTTGTGCGCAAAAGGCATCGGGGTCTGGCTTTTTCAGGATTGCCTTATGGAAGAGGTCAAATACATTATCGACCATTCCGATACGAGGTATCTGTTCGGAGAGGGCCAGGAAGAAGTTGATAAGGCCATATCCATTATCCACGAATGCCCTAAGCTGGAAAAAGTGATTTGGGATGATCCCAAAGGAATGCGGAACTATGATCAGGATTTTTTAATCAGTTTGGAAGAAGTAATTGCGCTTGGAAAAGACCTCGACAGCCGGCAGCCAAACCTGTTTAAGGAGCTTACCGAACAGGGCCATGGAAATGATACAGCACTTCTTTTTTATACCTCCGGCACCACATCTCTTCCTAAAGGAGCGCTGCTGACTCACAACAACATGCTCACCATGGGCAAAAACCTTATGGCCGTTGATCCATGCTTTGAAACCGACGATTATGTTTCCTATCTGCCTTTTGCATGGATCGGTGAACAAATGATGTCCATCTCCTGCGGTCTTCAGGTCGGGTTTACCATCAACTTTCCTGAGGCTACCGAAACAGCTCAG
Organism: Desulfobacteraceae bacterium; assembly: GCA_011389745.1. Classification (GTDB taxonomy): domain Bacteria; phylum Desulfobacterota; class Desulfobacteria; order Desulfobacterales; family SKZT01; genus SKZT01. The sequence continues at coordinate 69,817 of JAABTQ010000003.1, forward strand.
GCAAATATCCGCGAAATCGGACCCCATGTCATGTTTGCTCCGCCGCGTATGTATGAACAAATGACAAGAACTGTCCAGGTAAAATACCTGGATTCCTCATGGCTCAAGCGCACGTGCTATTGGCTTTCTCAGAAAATCGGCTACAGAGCCGCCAATCGCAAATTCAACAAGCAGTCTTCTGCAGGCTTTATGAAAATACTGGAATGGATAGCTTATATCACCGTACAGAAAAAACTTAAAGATCATCTTGGGCTTTCCAGAGTGCGTCATGCATATACCGGCGGTGCTGCAATGGGTCCTGACCATTTCAGATTTTTTCACTCATTGGGCGTCAACCTTAAACAAATCTACGGTCAGACCGAAATTGCAGGAATTTCGGTTGTTCACAGAGATGGGGACATCAAGTTTGACACTGTGGGAAAACCCATTCCGGATACCGAAATAAAAATAGCCGAAGACGGTGAAATACTTGCCAAGAGTCCTTCCGTATTTATCGGCTACTACAAAAATCCCGAAGCAACGGAAAAAACCCTAAAAGAAGGCTGGCTTCATTCCGACGACAAGGGCTTTATTGACGAGGATGGGCACCTGGTGGTTTTTGATCGTTCAAAGGATGTCATGACCCTAAGTGATGGGCGGCCCTTTTCTCCCCAGTATCTTGAAACCCGTCTTAAATTCAGTCCCTATATTAAGGATTCCTGGATCATTGGCGACAAGAAAAAATATATTACCGCCGTTATTTGTATTGATTATCAGGTGGTGGGCAACTGGGCCGATGAAAAAAAACTTAATTATACCAGTTATATGGAGCTTTCTCAAAAACCCGAGGTTTATGACCTGGTGGAAAAAATGGTCCGCCAGGCCAATATGGATCTTCCGGAACCCGCACGGGTCAAAAAATTTGTAAACCTTTACAAGGAATTTGATCCGGATGACGATGAATTGACCCGAACCCGCAAACTTAGAAGAGCCTTTGTGGAAAACCGTTACAAAGTCATTATGGCCGCCCTGTATTCTGAAAGTGACATGGTGCATATCGATACTTCCATCACTTATGAGGATGGCCGTCAATCTCATATCAAAATCGATCTTCAAATACGTAATGTTCCGGATTGATTCGATTTTGCTTTTTTTAATCAGAAAAGGATTACGAAAGCCTTGCTTTTGTATCCGTTTACGAAAATAAGATTTTCGTACTCCCAATACCCGAGCAGATAAAATTCAAAGGAGTCGACTATGGAACTTTTTTTGATGACCATAACAACAGGAGTTATGGTTGGCGGTATTTATGCTTTGGTGGCCCTGGGATGGGTGCTTATTTATAAATGTTCCGGGGTACTGAACCTGGCCATGGGTGAGTTAACCCTGATCGGGGCATATGTATCTCTAACTTTTTATCAGATGGGGGTCCCGTTTCTTTTAGCGTTGTTACTTTCACTGATCATCGGCTTTATACTTGGGATTTTAACCGAAAGAATCTTTTTGGATCGCCTCATTGGCCAGCCTGTCTTGACCGTCATCATGGTCACTGTAGGACTTTCATTTTTCTTCAAGGGAATCGTTCAACTCATCTGGGGCACTGACACCCGAGTTTTTGATCCGCCGGTTTTTCCATTAAAACCTATTATCATCGGCCCTCTTATCGTTGGGCAGGTATATTTATGGAGCTTTATCGCCGCCATTATTCTGTTATGCGTATTTGTGTGTTTTTTTAAATACACCCGATGGGGTCTTGCAATGCAGGCTACGGCAGATGATGAAATGGCTGCGTTATCCCTTGGTGTCAGTGCGCGGTTTGTTTATGCCGCGGCATGGGCAATCGCTTTTATGGCAGCAGGAGTGGGCGGCACGCTTCTGGGTAATATCAACGGCCTGAATATCTCTGTGGGATATCTTGGACTTCTTGTTTTACCTGCCGTTGTTTTGGGAGGCCTCAATTCGGTTCCCGGTGCCATTTTGGGAGGTATTATTATCGGTATCCTTCAAAATTTAAGCGGTGCGTATCTGGATCGTTATTTTCCCGGAGGTGTGAAAGAAGTGGCCCCATTTGTATTCATGGCCATCTTTTTGCTTTTTAAACCCCATGGCATTTGGGGATGGGAGCGGATTGAACGAGTTTAGCCTGGTTATTATCTTTTACCGAGATTAAAAAAGGCGGAGTATTCTATGTCAACAAGCTGGTTACCCTGTGGCACATATCATCAGAATTATGCTGAGGACCAATCCCTTTGGCAGACAAAGTTTATTAAAGGCAAAATGATTCTTCTTTTTGCCATCTTATTTATAGGTATTCCTCTTTGGGCCGATAATTACTGGATGAGTATCTTAAACACCATCGGCTATACCATTCTGGGAGCATTGGGTGTACAGCTTCTAATCGGTTTCTGCGGACAAGTAACTCTCGGCCATGCGGCCTTTATCGCCGTGGGTGCTTACACAAGCACACTGCTGATACTTGAGGTTCCATGGCCTCAGGCACTGATGGATTTTGGAATCGCTTATCCGGTCAGCATTGTCATTGCCGCCATTACCGCAGGTGTTGTATCTGTAATTTTTGGCCTTCCTTCAGCACGGGTCAAAGGATTTTATCTGATTCTGACCACCATGGCCGCACAATTTATCATTGTTGATTTTATCATCACCCAATATGTCAGCCAGATCGGAGGAAGAGGTCAGGCATTTTCCATACCCCCTGAAGCAATCAAAGTGGGTCCTTTTACAATCGACAGTGACACCAAAGTTTACTTTATGATGCTAATAATAGTCATTCTAAGTGTCACCATAGTTGTCAATTTGTTGAGATCTCGCGTCGGAAGGGCATGGGTTGCTATCCGCGACAACGACATATCCGCCGATGTCATGGGTATTAATGTGATAAAATACAAGCTGTTGGCTTTTTTTGTAGCCGGATTTATCGGTGGTTTGGCCGGGGCTTTCTGGATCAGCAACCTGGCGGCGATCAGTCCCGAGCATTTCCCATGGTTTTGGTCCTTATGGCTGGTAGGTGTCATTTTAATCGGCGGTGTAGGTTCTATTCATGGAACCATTTTCGGTTCTATTTTCATGGTCGTGGTGATGGAGCTTTTGCAGCTCGGAGTAATGCCGTTGGCTGATATTTACCCCAAGCTTTTGATGGACTTTTTGTTCATTAAAGAAGCCGCCTTTGGTCTTGCCATCTGCGCATTTATGATTTTTGAGCCCAATGGCCTGGCCTACAGATGGTGGCAGTTAAAAAATTATTTCAATCTGTGGCCGTTTTCATATTAGAAAGCCCAAGGAGGTGATGTTACTTTTAACAACTGTTTTTCGTGAATTTAATTTTGTACAGCCAGCTTTCAAACACAAAAGGGGAGAAAAGCGATGAGTATAAAAAATGGGATTGGAAAGTACTTGGTAATTTCTCTATCGGTCACTTTGCTGACTTTATTTTCAGGCACAGCCGGGGCGGATGTTATCAAAATCGGGTCTCTCAACGACATGACCGGCGCCACATCGGATGTGGGTAAGGATTATGCATTGGGAATCGCCGAAGCGATTCATTATGTTAACGAAAATGGTGGGGTCAACGGAAAGCAAATCAAGCTGTATCAGTTTGATTATGGATATCGGGTTCCTGAAGCCTTGACCAAGTATAAACTTTTTCAGCGCCTTGGATGTGTTGCCGTTCTCGGTTGGGGTACAGGCGACACCGAAGCACTTTCGCCCACCGTCACCAAGGATAAAATACCCTATGTATCTGCTTCGTATTCAGGGCATCTCACCGATCCAACAAAAACTCCCTATAATTTGTTCTTTGCCACGGACTATTCAAGCAATGCACGAGCAGCTATTACGGCATGGTATGACAAAAAATGGCCCCAGCACAAAGACTATGGAAAGCGAAAACCAAGATTTGTTAGCTCCTATATGTTTGCCTCTCCTTATTGTAGCGCACCAATCAAAGCCATAAAGGACCAGGCTGAAATTTTAGGTTTTGATGTCGGACCTGACCAGGATGTTTCTCTGTTTGCCGTCGATACCAAGAGTCAGGTTCTGGGCATGAAAGATTTTAAACCGGATCTGGTCTGGCATGGCAATACCACCATGTCAGTGGCTGCCACGTTAAGGGATGCCTTCTCATTGGGCCTTGAGGCCTCACATATTATCAATGTTTGGGGTTTTGATGAAAACCTTCCAAAACTTGCAGGTGAAGCAGCGGAAGGTGCTATCGGCACAACGGTTTGCGCATTTTTCGGAGAAAAGGTCCCCAACATGGAACATGTGGTGGCCTATGCAAAAAAATATAATCCAGGTGTTCCAGTAGAAAAACGCATGATCAGGACAGTTCAGGGATGGGGAGCCGTCATGGTCCTATGGGAAGCTTTGAACAGAGCTGACGCTGCAGGGGATTTAACCGGCGAAGGCATCCTGAAAAAAGGGTTTGAAACGTTCAGGGATTTTGATATCGGCTTGGGTGCAGCGCCGATTACCTATACCTCAACAGATCATCGTCCTGCAGGTGTGGTGCCTATCTACGAGTACGTGGGTGGAAAATTCCAGATCGTTGACAAAGTCGACCTGAAAAGTCGTTGGCCTGAAAAATGGGAGAAGGAATGGATCGGCTGGTAGAAACTTTTATTCCCCCAAGGAGGTCCAAAAGCGTTGAGTGAACAAGAAACAATTTTAAATATCAATAACATTGAAGTTAAATATCACGAAGTCATTCTGGTCATAAAGGGTGTTTCAATTAATGTTCCCAAAGGTGGAATTATTGCTCTTTTAGGGGCAAACGGCGCCGGTAAAAGTACTACATTAAAGGCCATATCCGGTCTTCTCAAGCATGAGAACGGGCAAGTCACCGATGGTTCCATAGAATTCATGGGAGAACGCATTGATAAGATGGGCCCTGAAAAAATTGCCAAAATGGGAATCGTTCAGGTCATCGAGGGGAGACGTGTGTTTGAGCACCTTACGGTGGAACAGAACCTGAAGGTGGGTGCACATATGAAAAAATTCGGGCGATCCATCAAGGAAGGCCTGGACATGGTCTATCACTATTTTCCGCGGCTCAAGGAAAAACGCAATGAAACTGCCGGATTTATCAGCGGCGGAGAACAACAGATGACCGTGGTGGGCCGGGCATTAATGACCAACCCGAAATTGATCCTTCTGGATGAACCCTCCATGGGGCTTGCGCCATTGTTGATCCATGAAATCTTTAAAATCATCATCAAGCTCAATCAGGAAGAGAAGATTTCTATTCTATTGGTGGAACAAAATGCCAAACTCGCCTTAAATGTGGCACCCCATGCCTATGTTATGGAAAATGGGCGAATCGTTATGGATGACTCCGCTGAAAAGCTTTTGCAAAACCCGGATATCAAGGATTTTTATCTGGGACTGACCGATGTGGGGGGACGAAAAAGTTTTCGCAATGTGAAGCATTATAAGCGCCGTAAAAGATGGATTACTTAAACCCCAAACCTTACTTCATAAGGGAGCAAATATGAGCAAAACATCATCTTTTGTAAAGACATTTTTTGTGGTTTTGGTTGGAAGCATTCTGTTATTGGGATGCTCCGGTATGGCGACCAAGCCAACCCCGAGCAAGTTCAAGGAGCCGGTCGTAACACTATCCCACGCCGAAGTGGCCAATTACTGGGGATGGTGGTACTTCGCCAAAAGTGTTGAACCCACGGCGGGAGAAGCCGGCGACTACGGAGCGCCACTGAATCTGGCATTTATTTTTGATGTTGAAAATCCCAATACTTTTCCTGTCCAATTGGAAAGCCTTATGTTTACGGTGGCTTTCGAAGAGTTCGATCTTAACACGGTTCAATCCATAGATACCCAATGGATTCCGGCGGGAAAAACCAATCAATTAAGGGTTCATGCCATGTTTGACGGAAGACAGTCCATGTTGAGCCTTTTGGTCACCGGCGGCTTTCAGCTTCAGGAAAAAGGTATGGGTACCGGTGCCGGCGCTGCCCTCAAACAGCTTGGGCAATGGTGGACTACGATTCCTGAATTTGCTTTTGATGTCTTCCTTAAAGAAGGCGCCGCGGTTTTCAGCGCCGATGGCCAAACCAAGGTTGTATCCTTCAACGCTCAATATCCGCCCGCTAATTAACATAAAAAAACCGGCAAGGATAAAAATTAACAGTTCTTTGCCGGTTTTTATAAAAGCTAACCCCTCATGTTGACTTGAAGGCATATTTTGCCTATAAACGCCATATAAACTAAAAATTCAAGATAGTTGTGTTCTCCTTTAAATTTTTCATCATCAAATGATAAGGAACTGCGAAATGGTTAGAACTGAAATATCCCTTTTTTTAAAAAATGTACCTGGGGAGCTGGGCAGGTTGGCTTCTCTTTTTTCAGACAATGGGATAAATATCGATGCTCTGACAATTCAGGATGCTTCCGACTATGTCAAGGATCTTTTCCAGGCCAGAGGAAAAACTTTAAAACGAATTGCCTCTGCAGCCAGCTATAATTCAATCCGAAAAGATTCAGCTGCATTTGCCCTGATTCGCCTTTTGGCCGATGAAACTGACAAAGCCATTGATTTACTTTCAAAAAACGAATATGTTTACGATATTAACCCGGTGATCGCTATTGAGTTGGAAAACAGACCGGGGACTTTGGCTGAAATTTCTAATAAATTCGGCGAGGAAGGCATTAACATCAACCATGTTTACGGGTCTGTGTCATCCTTGGAAGCCAAGTGTTTGTTTGTATTTTGCCCCGAAGACATCGAGCTGGCTTCAAGAATTTTTAAGAATTATTAAATGTAACAGGCTTATGAAAATGCCCATATTAAAATTTCCGGTTTTGTTCTATCCCAGACTTTTTTCACTGTCGGATCGGCCCGCCTTAAAGCCTTCCTCATAACATTTTTTTCCATACCAGTTGATCTGGCGGCATATACCACGGACTATGCTGACTTCCTTTGCCCTCAACGGTAATCTTGAAAAAAACTGCCGAATATTGTTTAACCAGAATTCCGGATTTTCGGGGTTGAGAAAATTGATTCTGACAAGAATTTCCTTAAGCTGATCGTACATCCCTTCCAGTTCGTGATGAGTGGCAAGTCGTGGGATAAACCCGGAGGATTTCTCAACGGATGCTTTAAACAGTTCATAGCAAACCACCATAACTGCCTGAGCCAGGTTCAGCGAAGAAAATTCATCGGTCGGAATGTTAACCAGAACATGACAATTCCAGATATCTTCATTGGTTAGCCCGCGGTCCTCAGGGCCAAAAAGAATTCCGATTTGATTATCCCGGGAAATGGAAACCAGATGTCCGGCCAATCGCGATGTTGACTGGATTACCTGACGTCTTGCTCCAAGACGTGCGGTAGTTCCTACAATATATTGGCATTGAGAAAGCGCGGAGTTTAAATCATCATAAATCCGAATTTTTTCCACCACATCCCGGGCTGCATGGGTGGCCATTTTTAAAACTTTTTCAAGATCATAGTTGTGGGGTTGAACAACAATGAGCGTTCCGATTCCCATATTGCGAATAGCCCGTGCAGCAGCCCCGATATTTTCCGGGTACCGGGGCCGCTGCAAAATGATACTAATGTTTGCGAGATTGATTTTTTCAGGCATCAGCCTGTGATTTCCAACTGATTAAAGAAATAGCCGATCTCAAAAGCAGCCGTCTCGGCAGAGTCTGAGCCATGAACCACATTTTTTTCAATATCGGTTGCAAAATCCCGGCGAATTGTGCCTTCGGCGGCCTCTTTGTAATTTGTGGCACCCATGAGTTCCCGATTTTTGGAAATGACATTTTCTCCAGTCAAGACCATTGCAACGGCAGGCCCGGAACACATAAAACCGATCAGGCTGTCAAAAAACGGACGATCCTTATGGACAGCATAAAACCCCTGAGCCTGCTTTTGGTTCATATGAATCATTTTCATTGCGACAATTTTGATACCGGCTTGTTCAAAACGTTTGATGACTTCTCCCATAAGCCCCCGGGATACCCCATCGGGCTTGATTATCGACAAAGTTTTTTCCATAAATTTCAAATCCTTTCAATTAATTTGGTTGCGCTTCCAATACCAAATGCTTTCGCTTACGTCAACGGGATAGGACATAAGTTAAACAGTGGGATTGAAAAATCAGAACAAAGTATGTATAATTTTTCTCATCTTGGGTCAAGCTTTGACACCATTGATTAATTCGAACTTAACGCGGAAAACTGAGAGTATCAAAATGCCCATTTACGAATTTTTTTGTCAGGACTGCAATACTATTTTCAATTTTTTCTCAAAAACGATCAATACAACCAAATGCCCCTCCTGCCCCAAATGTGAGACAAGCAGGCTTAGCCGGCAGGTTTCCCTGTTTTCTGTCACCGGAAGGGCCAAAGAGGACAGCGGCCTGGACGATTTTGATCTTGATGAAAGTAAAATGGAAAAAGCCATGCAGGTTCTTGCCAAAGAAGCCGACAATATAAATGAAGATGACCCTCGCCAGGCCGCCCAGCTTATGCGCAAGTTTTCAAATATGACAGGGCTTGAGCTAGGTCCTGGAATGTCCGAAGCCTTAGACCGCATGGAAAAAGGAGAAGACCCTGATCAACTGGAAGCGGAAATGGGTGATATCCTTGCTGATGAAGAACCATTTGTCCTTCCCGAGAAAAAAAGAACAGCATTAAAAGGGTCCCGATCTGTGCCCCGACGAGATGAGACCCTGTATGAGCTGTAACCATCAGCCATTGGCAGTGACATCGGGCCATTTTATCTTGCAAACACTTTTTTCAGTTTATAGCTGTGAAACTCAGAAGTGTTCGCATTTTCCGGTAGCTTTGATGATAGCTGACATTCGTATCATGTTTATTTAAGGAGAAAAAATGGAAATAAACCTACTGGAAAAAATTGAAATTATCCAGGGTGATATAACCAAAATTAAGGCAGATGCCATAGTGAATGCCGCCAACAACTCTCTTTTAGGGGGCGGTGGCGTGGATGGGGCAATACACCGGGCAGCAGGCCCGGAGCTTCTTGCAGAATGCAAAACCTTAGGAGGGTGCCCCACGGGAGAAGCCAGAATTACAAAAGGATACAACCTTCCTGCAAAATATGTCATCCACACTGTTGGCCCGGTTTATGGTTCACCCAAAGATTCTTCTTTGCTGTCCCAGTGCTACCAAAACAGTTTTACAATAGCTATTGAAAAAAACATCAAGACAATCGCCTTTCCAGCCATCAGTTGCGGTATTTATGGATATCCCATCGAGGATGCCTGCAAAATCGCCCTGGAGACTACTTGCAGATTCTTAAAAGAAAATAATGTCTTGGAAAAAGTGATATTTGTTTTGTTTTCAAAAAATGACGAGAAAATATATCGCCAGTGCCTGAATAAAATCGCATAACCAGTGCCTGAACAAAAAGTCCTTTTCTCCCTCCCGCGACCCATTCCGGTAACGAGAAGAGTTTTTCGTTCAAACACTGATTGAATGGGGTTACACCCTGCCTCCGCTCCACCTGAGTTTAGCCTTTAGTACATCGAAATATTCCTGACCCGGCATGATGATCATATTGGTCGGATGCTTTCCTTTTCGAACGATAATGGTGTCATTTTCGTTAATTTCCAACCCAGCCTGACCGTCAAATGTAAGCATGATATCTTCGGATTTTTCCTCCAGTCTTATGGTGATGCAGGCTGCATCAGGTATAATCAGAGGTCTGTTGGTAAGCGTAAATGGCGAGATCGGCGTCATGATGATAGCGGGTACTCCAGGATGGAGAATAGGCCCGCCGGCGGCAAGGGAGTATGCCGTAGATCCTGTCGGAGTCGCCACAATGAGACCGTCGGCCTTGTAGGTGGTCAAGTACTGGCCGTCAATGTAAGTTCGGATATGAGCCAATCTGGCCAAAGCACCTTTATTGATGACGACATCGTTTAAAACGGTTTCTTGAACAAAAACCTCGCCCCTTCGATTCAATTCCACTTGAAGCCTCATCCGGGGGGTGGTTTCAAATTGTTTATTGATAATTTTTTCAGCTACGGAAAACAATTTGTCTTCGGCAATTTCAGCCAAAAAACCGACTTCACCAAACTTGACGCCAAGGATAGGAATCGGCTGGTCACCGATCCATCGCACCGCACTTAAAAAAGTACCATCACCGCCCAAAACAAAAATACACAGCAGATCATTGGGTGCGACTGAAAGTTTTTCCCCGGCAACCTTCAATCCGGAGGGTAGCCCCTCTTTTCGGAGAACATCGAATCCTTTTGATTTCAACCAGATTTCTAATTCATCGGCTTTCTTTTCAGCTTTATCTTCATTTTTTACAAACAGCCCGATTCGTTTCACTGTCACTGTACTCTCCTTGTCTCTCGAATTACACGTCCGCTTTTATAACCGATAATTATAAACGTGTCGAACAAAAAAATAACGTGAAACATCTTAACCATTGTAAGGCAATATTATCAGATTCCTAAATAAGCTTTTCTGACCTCCTCATTTTTCATCAGGTTCCGGGCCGTGTCCGAAAGCGAGATAATTCCGTTTTCCATCACATAACCGCGATGCGCTACTTTTAACGCCATATTGGCATTTTGTTCCACCAGAAAAATCGTTGTGTTATTTTCCTGATTAATCTGTGTGATGATATTAAAGATACGTTTGACCACCAACGGCGCCAGACCTAATGAGGGTTCGTCAAGAAGCAGCAACCGGGGTCTGGCCATAAGAGCCCGTGAGATGGCCAGCATTTGTTGCTCACCTCCACTGAGAGTTCCGCCGGCCTGGCGTCTCCGTTCAGATAAAATGGGAAAAAGCGAATAAACATATTCTTTGTCGGCCTTTATTCCTGCACTGTCGGTACGCAGAAATGCCCCCATATCGATATTTTCAGAAACGGTCAGGTAAGGAAATATCCGCCTCCCTTCAGGGACCTGGCTTACTCCCATGGCCACAATCTTATTGGGATTTAAGCCGCTGATTAATTTTTCTTCAAAGTAGATTTCGCCCGAACGGGGTGGAGTAATCCCGGAAATGGACATCAGTGTAGTGGATTTGCCGGCCCCGTTGGCGCCGATTAAGGTAACGATTTCCCCGGAAAGAACTTCCAGGCTCACACCTTTAAGAGCTTGTATATTGCCGAAGTAAGTGCGTATGTTAATGAGTTTAAGCATCCATGTCTTCCCCAAGGTATGCTTTGATTACAGCGGAGTTTCGTTTGATTTCTTTGGATGTACCTTCTGCAATCTTTTTACCGTAATCCACCACATAAATTCGATCTGACAAACTCATCACCAACTTCATGTCATGTTCTATGAGAAGAATCGAAATATCCTCTTCCTTGCGAATTCTGATAATGAGGTCATCCAACTCCCTTGTTTCCTGGGCATTCATTCCGGCAGCAGGTTCATCCAGTAAGAGAACCAGAGGTTCAGTGGCAAGAGCTCTGGCAATTTCCAGACGTCGCTGAGCCCCGTAAGGAAGATTTTTGGCAAATTCGTTTACAAATTTTTCCAATCCGATTTTTTTCAGAATTCGGTAGGAATCATTGACGACCTGTTTTTCCTCGAGCACTGTGGCTTTGTTTCTCAAAATAGAGCCTGGAATTCCGCTTTTCATGCGGCAATGCCTCCCGATCATCACATTTTCCAGTACCGTCATGTTTTGAAACAACCGGATATTTTGAAATGTACGGGCCAGTCCGACTTCGGTAATCTTGTTTGGTTTTAGACCGTTTAAGCGAACAAATTTTTGATTGGGAGGATTAAGAAACATTTCTCCTCCTGTGGGCTGATAAAGGCCGGTAATGCAATTAAAAAAAGTGGTTTTTCCGGCGCCGTTGGGACCAATCAGGGCAACAATTTCATTGGGATAAACTTCCAAATCAATGCTATCTAAGGCCCTGAGACCTCCAAAATCCATGGTAAGCGCATTGACTTGCAAGACAGGTTTCATCTTTTTCACTTATTATTGTCGATTTTCTTCAATTGCTTTGAACCGGTAGTTTCTCCGCACATTGGCTACAATGCCCTCAGGTCGAAAAACCATCATTGAGACCAGAACAACCCCGAAAATCATCATCCGATACTCGGAAAAAGCCCGAAGATATTCCGGCAACAAAATTAAAATAAAAGCACCGCAGATGACACCAATTATTGACCCCATACCACCCAAAACCACGATACATAAAATGATAATGGATTCCCAGATGGTAAATGAGGCCGGATTGATGAAAGTGGTCTTGGCGGCAAACATGACCCCGCCCATACCTGCCCAAGTCGCCCCTAAAGCAAAAGCGCTCAGTTTGGTTTTAGTTTTATCCACACCCATGGCCTGGCAAGCAATTTCGTCTTCACGCAACGCCATCCAAGCCCTGCCGATTCGTGAATCCTGCAATCTGCGGACAACGAAAATAGTCACCAATGATAACCCAACCATCAGGTAGTAAAGGTAAATGTGTGTTTGATGTAATGATAATTCAATCCCGAAAAAGCCTGGACGAGATATATTGGCAATACCACTGGGCCCAAATGAAAAAGCATTCCAGTTTTCCAGCACCAATCGAATAATTTCTCCAAAACCCAGTGTGACAATCGCCAGATAATCACCACGCAGGCGCAATACAGGAAAACCAAGAATTATTCCGAATATGAATCCCAGTAAACCTCCGATGGGCAGTGCTAACCAAAAACCAATCCCGAAATGATGGTTTAATAAAGCATAAGAGTAAGCCCCAACAGCATAAAAAGCTACATATCCCAGATCAAGAAGTCCTGCCAGCCCCACAACAATATTAAGGCCCAACCCAACAACCACATAAATGAGTGCTGTAATCATGATGTTGGTCTGGTATAAGGAGAATAGCCAGGGAAAAGTTGCAAAGAAAATAGCGATAATCACAATCGCTGGTTTGTAAATGCGGGCATCTTTTATGATTTTTTGAGTGATCGGGGTTTGATTTTCTTCCTCGTTGTCGGCTTTTTTTTTCCCAAGCTCTTTACGCTTGATCATAAATCGCCAAACCAGAGAAAGAACAAAGCTGCCGATTCCCACCATCAACATTCTCTCCCAACGCCATTCTATGGTTTTGTAAATGGTATTGACACGGATAACCATGATTGGAAATGTAAGAAACATAAACCATAAAGAGGTCAGGAACGCTTTTTTTATTTCGCCGATGTTCAACGTCTTATCCGTTATACTTTATCGGTTTCTTTTCGGCCTAGTATACCCGAAGGCCTGAAAATCAAAATCAACACCAGAAACAAGAAGGCAAAAACATCTTCGTAATCACTGGAAATATAACCGGTAAAAAAACTTTCCGTCCATCCCAGCACCAAACTGCCTAAAACAGCTCCGGGCATACTTCCAATACCGCCCAAAACAGCCGCCACAAAAGCCTTGATCCCGGCGATAAAGCCTATATAAAAATTGATCTGGCCTATATGGGAAGCAACGAGCACCCCGCCAATAGCTGCAGTTGCCGATCCCACCACGAAGGTAAAAGAAATCACTTTGCTGACATCGACCCCGACAAGCATGGCCATATGTCTGTCCTGGGCGGTAGCACGCATGGCCTTGCCAATCTTTGTAAATTTTATAAGAAAGGTGAGCAAAATCATCACGATTGTGGTCGTCACATAGATTACAATTTCCGAGGAGCGGACAATGTGCTCAACCGGCTCAAGAAAAGCAAAATCGGGTATAAGGTTCGGGAAAGGAAGAAAATCAGAGGTTTGAGCCAAAAGAACATAGTTTTGAAGAAAAAGCGACATTCCAATGGCGCTGATAAGGGCGGACAGCCTTGGGGCATTTCTTAACGGCTGGTAGGCAATTTTTTCCATTGTGTACCCATAAGCCGAAGAATAAACAACCGCCGCAAGGGTAGCAATAACCATTATCGCAGGTGCAGGCCATCCCGCCAGAGTTAACACCCCTGCAACAATTAAGGCTGTGAAGGCCCCGATCATATAAATTTCACCATGGGCAAAATTGATCAGCTGTATGATCCCGTAAACCATGGTATAACCCAATGCGATCAGGGCGTATATGCTTCCCCGCGTCAGCCCTCCAAGAAACAATTCAAAAAAATAGCCGTAATCCATCTGAGTATGCCATTTTCGCAATTTAGCTCAGCAGCGGACTGAGGCCGCCTGCTAAGATAACTATTTCATTTCGATTTCCGCATATTGTCCATTTTGAACCTGGTATACTGAAAAACCGACTCCGATGGCATCACCTTTTTCATCAAAACTGATTTTTCCCAGAGGTGTTTCAGCATATTCGGTGGTTAATGCTTTGGTAATGGCCTCATATTCAGTGGAACCCGCCTTTTCTATTGCATTCAGTAAAGCAATCGTGGCGGCATATGCATTTTCAAAAAATGCTCCGGCATCTGATCCGTAAGTATCCATATGTGCCTGGCGTGAAGCAATGGTCATGGGATTTTGAGTCACATCCTTAGGCCCGGTGGCATAAACCCCTTCCGCATATTCACCGGCGACTTTTATGAACGTATCATCCTTAACCCCATCATCTGAAATAAAAATGGTATCCATTTTCCTCTTGCGCATTTGGGTGACAAGCTTGGATGCTTCAGGATGGTAACCACCGAATATGACAGCCTCGGCTTCCGAGCGCTTAATTTTTTGCACGACAGCAGAATAATCGACAGCTCCGGGAGTTATACCTTCGTACAAAACAACTTCGGCACGGGGATCCTCTTCAAGAAAACCTTTGGCAAATTCAGCCAGACCTTTTCCATAATCGCCCTTGTCATGGAGAACCGCTATTTTCTTGAGTTTTAACACATCCAGAGCAAAATCAACTTCAAGCCGTGCCTGAGCATCATCAGAAGCTATGGTGCGATAAAAATTGGGATACAATCCGCTCTGGGTCAGTTCCGGGTTTGTAGCCGAAGGAGAAATGGCAACAAGCTTTGTGTCTTTATATATTCCCAGAGCAGCTTTGGTAGCTCCGCTGCAAATATGGCCGATAACGGCATGAACACCGCTGCCGACTAGTTTGGTCGCAGTATTTGTAGCCACTTCAGGTTTACAGACATCGTCTTCTATAACCAATTCCACCTGTTTTCCTAAGACACCTCCCTTGGCATTAATTTCTTTCACCACCAACTCCGCCGCACGAACGGTTGGAATGCCGTAAGATGCAAGGTCACCGCTGTGAGCACCCGCCACACCAATCTTTATGGTATCCTGGGCATCAACTTTCCCGTTTGCCGTAAAAACCATAAAAATTGCCATAGCGGCAGCAATCGCACTTATTTTCCATCGATTTTTCATAGCCATCTCCCTTTTAGTTTTAAAATTAATTCATATTTGTTGATAGTTATAAGCGCAATAAACAATCTACGTCAAGCCCAAAGCAATTATTCCTCAGGTGCCCGGCATTTTTCTTTATGGGATTAAATCAAACAAGTCGTGAATAATTGCAGGAAGGCGATTTTCGATATTTTTTATCACTATGAATTGGAAATTGGACACGGATGAATCAAGGCAGGAAAAAAGTGCTATTCCGGAACGGCAAACTACTCGAAACCAAACCATATCACTTAACCCAAAAAAGGCCCATTTTTAGAAATGGGCCTTTTTACTCTGATTATGACAGATTTTTGTTAAGCATACAGTTCTTCTTTGATCGTCACAGCAATTTTAAATAAGACCGACAAAATAAAAAACCCTGTTGCATAGACCCCTATGGTAATCATCAACTCAGGAAAAGAAGGAGCATATTCATTGACGTAATGAAGCGGATTCGGTACGAAACCACCTGAAATCAGCCCTATCCCCTTGTCAATCCAGGTGCCTATAAAAACAGCGATACATGCAATGGTCAGAACAGTCTCATTTTGTCTGAATTGTGAAGGAACCAGCAAGATAATGGCCAGAACCATCAAAATCATTGAAGTCCACATAAACGGTATAAGCGAACCCTTCCCTTGAAGACCGACAAACAGATACTTGAAATGATCCATATGCTCTGGAAGTTGGCTGTAAAATACAACAAATATTTCGCAAAGAAAGAAAAACACGTTTAGTATAATGGCATAAGTCACGATTTTGGCCAGTGACTGAATTTGCTCCCAACCCGGATCGAATTTGCTTATTCTTCTCACAAATAGACACAAAAGAATAAGCAATGCAGGGCCTGCAGCGAAGGCGGAGGACAAAAACCTTGGGGCAAGAATGGCAGTCAGCCAAAAGCCTCTCCCGGGAAGACCACAGTAAAGAAAAGCTGTTACGGTATGAATACTGACAGCCCATGGGATCGACAGATAAATAAGCGGTTTAAGCCACATGGGATAATGGACATTGTTTCTTTCGGCCTCCAGTACTTTCCAGCCGATCACAAGATTCAGCAGCAGATAACCGTTTAAAACGATCATATCCCAGAACAATACCGATCGGGGTGTCGGATACAGCAAAACATTCAATGCGCGAGTGGGCTGCCCTAAATCCACGATAATAAAGAGCAGACACATGGTCACAGAGGATACGGCAAGAAATTCCCCTAAAATGGTAATTCTTCCGAACGCCTTGTAATCATGCAGATAATAGGGAAGTACTAGCATCACCGCAGATGCGGCAACACCAACCAGGAACGTAAACTGAGCAATATAAAAACCCCAGGAAACATCCCGACTCAAACCGGTGATACCAAGACCGGAATTGAACTGCCACAAATAAAAGCCGAAACCCACGCCGATAAGCGTAAGCAAGGCGAGCATCCAACCATAGTATACTTTAGATCCTTTAATTGCCTTTTCTAGCATAACCACCTCACACTATGTAATAGACTGCCGGGCTGGTGCCCAGGTGAATTTTGCGTCGAATGGTGAAATTTTCCGCAATAAGCTTCCTGACTTCAGACTCCGGATCATAAAGATCTCCGAAAGTCAGGATACCCTTGGAAGCTTCTACGCAAGCAGGTTCGATCCCTTCCGCCAACCTTTCTACGCAGAAGTTGCACTTTTCGACAACCCCTTTGGTTCTTCTGGCAAATTTCAAATTGATTTCCTTGATATGCTCTCTGGGGTCAAAAAAGTTGAAGCTTCTGGCTCCGTACGGACAAGCTGCCAAGCAGAATCGGCATCCAATACACCGATGATAGTCCATCACGACGACACCATCGCTTTCCCGCTTGAAAGTCGCTTTGGTCGGACAAACTCTGACACAAGGCGGATTTTCACAATGGTTACAAAGCACTGGAAAAGTGGTATGATGTATTTTTTCAGACAGAAACTCACTGTGCAGGTCCGGAAATGCATGATGGAATTGCTCAGGCCAGATCCATTTAATTTCATGCCTTTTAATCGGCATGTCCGGAACATTGTGGATCTTATGGCATGCTTCATATAACGGTGCCACATCTTTTTCCGACTTGATTTTCCGTGTATCGACAACCATGGCCCACTGCTTTGCGGTGAGGGCCTTTTCATTTTGTTTAAGAATAGGTTCCGGTTCCGTAGGGCCGCGACCTCCGACAGCTGCAATAGTATCAATCGCCGGTCTTGCACCAACACCCAGAGCCGTGATCCCCGCTATTTTGAGAAAGTTTCTTCTACTGCTTTTCATTCTATGCCTCCTTGAGGGTTATCAATATGGCAATCCCAGCAGTAAGGGGATACCGAGGCATAATCATGGCACCTGTCGCAAAACTCCGTTTTATTGGAGTGACAATCCAGACAGGTGTTTGAAAGGCTCATGTTAAATTCCACCCCTTTGGGATTTACATATGTCCTTTTTGCGTCCCGCACCACAGAATCTCGCCAGACATCCAAAAGTACCATATGATCCGTGGTCATGTATTCTTTGGAACGAACACATTCTTTGGCAGCCTTGGCTTTTTCTGTAAGAACCACTTCGGGAGCCGGCGCAGATTTAACGACGTTGAACCAGAAAGGAAATGCGGCAAGAATCACAAAAATCACTATGCCCGCAATAACCAGATTTTTGTTGTACATCCCTTTGCTGTTATTCGGCATCTTCATCCTCCATCCCTAGCAGGGGCTCCCCCCGTAAATTGGTCGTCTTTTTTTTCTCGCCGGGCAGGATCAGGGCATTGGCAACCAGTTCATGAAGCCCGGTCACGCCAACTTCCGGTTCATAATAGTCCATTAGAGCCGGAAGGGCCGCCCGGTCGATGGCACAAACACATGCAAGCATATTAACATCATATTTTTCTTTCACAAAATGAACGGCGTTGGCTCTGGGCATGCCGCCCATCATTCGCAACTCCATATCTTCACCTGCGTTTAGCCCGGAACCGCTGCCACAGCAAAATGTCTGCTCCCGGATCGTATTTGAGGGCATTTCATAGAAATTATTGCAAACATTTTGAAGCACATACCGCGGTTCGTCTAACATTCCCATACCCCTGGACGGATTACACGAATCGTGAAAAGTGACTTTTAAATGATCATTTCTGCTGGGGTCCAGGTTCAGCTTTTTGTGATAGATCAAGTCCGCAGTAAATTCGGCAATATGAACCATTTTGGTGCTTTTGGCATTGGTAAAACGGGTTCCCGTTATCGGGGAAACCGGTTCTTCAAGAAAATCCGCCGGTCCGTTCATGGTATCCATATACTGATGGATCACTCTCCACATATGCCCGCATTCGCCTCCCAGAATCCATTTTACACCCAATCGCTTGGCTTCGTAATACATCTTTGCATTTAGTCGCTTCATGGTTTCATGGGAAGTAAAAAAGCCGAAGTTTCCCCCTTCGGATGCATAGGTGCTCCAGGTAATGTCCAGCCCCAGGTCCCTTAAATAGTGAAAAAGGATCATGTAACCCATGGCCGTGTATGTGCCAGGGTCGGCAAAAACATCGCCGGATGGCGTGATGAAAAGGATTTCAGCCCCTTTTCTGTTAAAAGATGGCTCTACACGAACGCCTGTTACTTCCTCGATATCATCTACGAAAAACTCCAGCATATCTTTAAAGGCATGGGGCTGAATACCCAAATGGTTTCCCGTACGATAGCAATTCGATACCGGAGTTGCGATCCAGTCAATGTTTAAACCTAAAAGGTTCAGGATCTCCCGACCGATAATCGTAATTTCAGCAGTGTCAATGCCGTAAGGACAAAAAACCGAACAGCGTCTGCACTCGGAACATTGAAACAGATAATACCACCATTCTTTTAGTACATCGAGAGTCATTGGCCTTGCACCAGCCAATCGTCCCAATATTTTTCCGGCCTTGGTGAAATCATTTCTGTAAACCGAACGAATCAGCTCGGCTCTCAGAACCGGCATGTTTTTGGGATCACCCGAGCCGATAAAAAAGTGACATTTATCCGCACAAGCCCCACAGCGTACACATATATCCATAAACACTTTGAAGCTGCGGAATTTATCAAGCCTCTCTCTGAGCCCCTCAAAAACAATCTCCTTCCAGTTATCCGGCAATTTCCAGTCTTCATCGGTCGGATTCCACTGTCTGGGATTAGGAGCGCCGAGAGTCTCCAGGCTTTTAGGATTGCCCGCATAGCAGTACATACCTTTCCGGATTTCCACCGGCGTGTCCATCCACCCCGTGATGGGAGGCACATGTTCTACGTCGATTAATTCCTCGGGTTTCGGAAGTTCATCTGCCATTTATTTACTCCTTTTCTCCTTCCTCAAGGTTTTTTTCGGGTCCCGGCATTTTTTCCACAGGGAGTCCAGCCTCAATCATCTTTTCTCTGAATTCATCCTCATAAGCTTCGTATGTGTGAATTTTTACCGGATAGTTCCACGGATTTTCGTATCTGAACTCCCGGGTGTTACCGGGCAGATTTCGAGTCGGACAAAAGAAAATACCGCCAAGATGCATTAGTTTGCTGAAAGGAAAGTAGGCCAAAAGCACGCTGACAAGAAATACGTGAACATAAAATAAAACGCCAATCCCTTCAGGTATGGTAGGCCTGAGTGTCACAAGGCCCATGGTAAGCTCTTTTGCGTTTACAATATCCACTTTGGCAACATATCGCATCAGAATTCCCGAGGCAGCTATCGCCAAAATCAAAAAAAGTGGAAAGTAATCAGCCGGCAAGGAAATGTATCTCATTTGCGGAATCCATACTCTCCTTAAAAACAGGTAGATGACCGCAGCCATCAGCACAAAACCCGAAAGAAATATTCCCGGAAGTCCGACCTGAAAAAATCCGTCTAATTTTTCAAGCCATTGAACCGGCAAAAGCACCGGCTCAGTGAAAAATCGCAAATGACGAATAAGCACAACAAAAAAGGCGTAGTGAAACGCCAGTGCAAAGAGCCAAAGCCACTTTTCCATTTCATAAGAAAATTTGTTCGTGTCCTTAATTTCAAACTTGGTATTTCGAAACAACGAACGGAAAAGGAAGATCTCCAACAACATTCTTATTACAACACCTAATTTATTATTGGGGTTATCGATTCGAGCCGGTGAAACCATCGGCAAGGAAACTTGCTGACCCGATGTGGTTGTAATGGGAAACGGTACCGGAGACTTTGCCCACCCAACCAACTTATAGACAAATCCAGCAACAAAAATCGCCATTGCAACATATGGAAATACAATGCCGAACAGCACCTCCAAATGCAACCCTGCGACGCCCACATAAGCTAACAGCAAGAGAACTATAACCGCTATGAGGGAATACATGTAATTCGCATTCATTGACCATTACCTCACTTTTTGGCTTCCATGCAACCTGATGGCCATTTTTGAACCGTTCAAATTCAAGATGATTTTCCAACCAGCAAAAAAACCCCGGGATTTGGTAATGCCGGAAAAAATCACCTCAGAAATTTTTCATGGCTCAAAAATGCTCCATCGAAAAATGCATGAAGCCCCATAACATTGATTATTATTTGAGGGCCGGATCATCCGGAACCTCAGAAATCAAACCTGCCCGCCTAAAAGCACTGTAGTGGCGGTTCCTAAACTCGTTTGCCTTAATTTCGTAAATCTTCTCACGACATTTCATATAAATATCAAAAGCGATCAAGCCTAAATCATCTACCTTAGACTCAAACGCGTAAAACTCCTGGGATAGATTCCTTTCAAGAATTTTCTTACCTATAATTTTTCGAATAACTGTTTTTAAAAAGAAAATAAACCCGATGGCTTCGGAAGGGGTAAAATTCTGAATGGCCCTGATCCTGATCATGGGATCCAGTAATGCACCGGCATGCTCGCGATTAAGTCCTCGTAAAAGCTCATCAAAAAGATCTTCCACACCGTTTCGAACTGCCCTGCCTACAGGATTGGCAAAAGGATCTTTTTGACTTTTTAAAAATCTGGCGGTTTCTGACGGGTAAGTTTCCACCACAAGAGTAAACCACTCTTGAAGAATGGCAGCCCGACTTTCAATTAATAATTTTTCAAGGTCGTTACTCAAAAGTTGTCTAATAGCTCCCATTGTGCTTAAATAGTGATTAACTCATTTTTTATACTTTTTCAGCGTAACGAAACATCAAACTTTTATCCAAACTTAGAGTCTTTTCTAATAATCTAAGGGGCAACCTATAATCAAATTGGATTTTGATGTCAACAATAAAACAAAAAAAGGTGTGTCACTTTCATTTCACACCATACATTTTTTTCCAGGGGCTGCTTTTTATTTCCCGATAATTGGCAAGAGCAAGGTAAAAAGCACCAACAGCCAATTCAGCACAATGTTTGTGATCGGGCGGAAGCGTCTTCAGATAATTTTCAATGACATCCGGATTAATTTTCCAGGCCTCTTCCAACGTTTTTTCCTTTGCCAGCTCAATCACGGCATTTGCACACGCATTGGTATTGATGCATCCATAAACATCTATGGTTATCCTTCGGATACGACCATGATCAACAATCAAAAAAAATTCAACCGTATCTCCACAATCACCAGTTCTTTTGCCGTATGCATCCGGGTGTTCAATCCTCTCCCGGTAATCCGGACATAACGCCATTTCTAAAAATTTTTCAGAGTGGTCTTGCCAAAAGTCAAAGCCTTGTTTTTGGTTTTTCTGCAACTCCTGATCTTGATCTATTTTCTTTTGGTTCATTTATCAACGTTACCCTAAATTATATTAAAATACCTTGGAAGCTTTATAAAAACTTGAACATACGATAACATAGAATCTATTGAGAAATGAAAAAAATTTCAAGTCCGATTTTTCATTTAGCGTAAATATCAGTAGCCTAAAAAAAGTGATCTTAAAAATTTTACGTCAATATTGGGGGTTCCATAAAACGATAATGGCCGATCAGACTTCTGCCTGACCAGCCATTAAGGAGAAAAACAGATGAAGAAAGGAGTAGGTTTATTTTTCTTTTTGCAAACTTTACGCCAAACATGTTTTTTTATATTTTATAAAACACCATTTTATTTATACACTATAAATACAGCAGGTTATATTTTTACACGATGGCTATGGCCTGTAGTGAGATATCAACTCTTGCCCGAATTCAGGTCCTTAAGTTCAAAAATTTTAACCCACAATTTGAATTTGTATAATTAACCAATTGATTTTCAATAATATTATAGCTGATCATTTATAAGTTTAAAATTTTGAACCCATAATTTCTCAAACAAATTTTACGCCATAATAAGAAATATGATCCTGACACCTGCAACAAGCACCGCTATTGTCGAGACAAGGCCGAATTTCAAATATTCTAAAAAGTTGTTGAAAATTATCGTCTCCCGATACCGATATAGTTAAAGCCGAGTTCTTTCATGTTTTCCGGAGGATATATATTTCTGCCATCGATAATGACCGGTTTTTTTAACAATTTTTTAACTTGTTTCAGGTCAATATTTCGAAAAAGATCCCATTCCGTTGCGACAACCAGAGCCTCACACCCCTCCACGGTTTTATAGGGATCGTCAAAAAAATGAACATTTTTTAGTTCTTTTTTCGCATTTTCCGAGGCAACCGGATCATATACCCGAATGCTTGCACCATGCTCCTGAAGGCGGCGGATAATTTTTATGGCCGGAGCCTCCCGGATATCATCGGTTTTGGGTTTAAACGAAACACCCCAGATTGCAACGGTAATACCTTCGATGGGCATAACAGACTGGAGTTTTTCAACCACAATCGTATTTTGCTTCTCATTGATGCGGTCTACGGCTTCAAAAAGGTCGGCATCACACCTGTATTTTTTCATTGTGGCTATCAGGGCTTTAACATCTTTTGGAAAACAACTTCCGCCATATCCGATACCTGCATGAAGAAACCTTGCACCAATTCGGGTGTCCAAACCTATTCCTTTGGCCACCTGGGCAATATCCGCACCTGCTTTTTCACATAAATGGGATAGCTGGTTCATAAAACTGATTCGAGTGGCCAGCATGCAGTTGCTGGCATACTTAATAATCTCTGCACTGCGAATATCGGTAAACATTATCGGTCGTCCCGTCCTGGCAAGAGAGCGATATAGAGAAGTCATTATCTTTTCGGCTTTTGGACTATTGGTACCTATAATTATTCTATCAGGATTTTCAAAGTCTTTAACAGCCGCGCCTTCCCGTAAAAACTCCGGGTTTGAAACCACATCAAAATCAAGAGGTTGATGCTGATTTTCCTTGATAATCATTCGAACCATATCCGCAGTACCCACAGGCACTGTACTTTTATTGACCACTACCTTGTAATCATTCATATACATCCCGATAGCCGCAGCTACACTTTTTACGGCGGAAAGGTCTGCCTCACTGTCACTGCCCGCAGGTGTCCCCACACAAATAAATATGACCTCTGATTCCTGAATGGCTTTTTTTGAGTCTGTGGTAAAAACAAGCCTTCCTGCCTTGAGGTTTGTTTTAAAAATTTCTTCCAGACCGGGCTCATAAATAGTCATGCGACCATTTTCTAACATTTCGATTTTTGTTTTATCCGTATCAAGACAAATGACATCGTTACCCAAGCTGGCAAATCCGGTTCCTGATACAATCCCCACATATCCGACACCTACCATGGTTAATTTCATTTTCAGTTGCTCCTTTTGTTAAAGTTGCCGATCATACCCGTAGATTTTTTTGATACCAATCATTGGTAATCATCAAACCGTTTTCAATAAAATATCGGGGGTTGAAATCCAATATGGCTCTTGCCGTTTCTATACTTGCCACCGAATGTTTAATGTCACCTTTTCTGGAAGGAGCATATTGCGCCGATAAACGGATTTTATTAATCCGGCAGATTAATTCCCATAACTGATTTATGGAAATTTCCCGACCGGTACCTATGTTAATAGCCATACCGGCTGCTTTTTTTGTTTTTGCCGCCAGAATATTTGCCAGAACAACATCGGCTACGAAAATAAAATCCCTTGTTTGATTGCCATCGCCGTATATAAAAGGTGGCTCTTTCGCTGCCGCCTTGTTCATAAATATTGAAATGACACCCGAATACGTCGATGAAGGGTCCTGCCTGGGACCAAAAACATTAAAATATCTGAGACAAACAGTTTCAACTCCATACAACTCATTGTAAATGCAGGCATAATTTTCTCCGGTTATTTTCTGTACCGCATATGGACTTTGCGGTTTTGAGCCCATTTTTTCATGCTTGGGCAATCCCGGAGCATCTCCGTAAATAGCGCTAGAGCTTGAAAAAACAAACCGTCTTACTTTATTTTTCCTGCAGGCTTCTAATACATTGAGCGTACCGGCATCGTTAATTTGTGATGAAATAACAGGCTCTTTCACGGTTTGATCAACCGATACCATCGCCGCCATGTGATAAACCAGGTCACATCCTTTGAGAATCCTGATCAAAAGATCGAGGTCCCGTATGTCTCCCTGCACAAATTCGACGTACTTCTCGACATCAGCCAAATTAGAAAGTTTTCCGGAAGAAAGATTGTCAAAAACAATTATTCTGTATCCCTGGCTCACCAATTTATCAACCAGGTGAGATCCGATAAATCCCGCACCTCCGGTGACGAGGATTTTCAGGTTTTCATTTTTCAGTTTTTTCAATAATTTATCACCACAATTAAAGCGTAAAGCGTACCTTTTTTAAAAACCGCCAAAAACCAATTATTTATTTTCAAACAGATACAGATACGTCAAGAATTTTTTTACTATACGGCCAACATTATCCAAAAAGCAAATGTGATTCCCGACAAAAGCGTACTCATGGATATGGTCGCCACGGCAAAGTCCGTATCGTTTTTCGTTTCCTGAGCCATGACATAGACGAGCGTAGCTGTTGGGGATGCAAGAAGGATCAAACAGGGCACATAGTCCCTGGGGGCTTCCTCAAAAATTATGAACATAATTAAACCCACCCCCGGAAGCATCACTAGTTTCAAGGCACATGAGAAAAGTACAGGAAAAATTTGATGCCTGATCAGCTCGAAAGAAAGAGAGGACCCAATAAGGATAAGTGCTAAAGGAAGCGCCATGCCACTTAATATTTTCAAGCTGTTGTCTATCACAATCGGAATGTTGTATTCAATCAAGGAAACGAAAATTCCGGCCATTGCAGCAATTATCACCGGGTTTGCCATGATACCATGGAAAACCGATTTGATGTTCATTTTTTTAGAATTGTCTTCAGAATATATTCCAAGAATAACCACCGCAAGAAAATTTTGCAGTATCATGATGAAACCCGCCATTATGCCGGCTCTAACAAAACCATCAGCGCCAAGATAATAATATGAAACTGCCAGTCCGATATATCCCAGATTCCCGTGAAATGCACTTTGAATAAAGCTTCCCATTTGCTTTTTTTTAATCCGTGCAAAAACACCTGACAACCATGCAATAAAGAACACTCCGAAAATACAAACCAGACTGATTATCAAAACAGTTGGATTAAACAACGTCTTAAATGACCCCTGGTAGATAGATCTGAAAATCATCGCCGGGATTGCCCAATAATAAACAAGACGATTGGCAGGGCCAATGAACTCAGCAGGAAGAAACCCCTTGATT
Source organism: Desulfobacteraceae bacterium (assembly GCA_011389745.1). Taxonomy (GTDB): domain Bacteria; phylum Desulfobacterota; class Desulfobacteria; order Desulfobacterales; family SKZT01; genus SKZT01. The sequence continues at coordinate 95,708 of JAABTQ010000003.1, forward strand.
CTTGCAATCCATCCTAATGCAATGACGGCAAAAATCGGAATAATTGTTGTTGCAATAGCCATAAAAATCTTTATACAGATTGGAAAGTTGGATGGCAATGATTAGGTGTCGGCTTTTTTGAGTTGACTCGGCCTTTTTTGTTTTTATTATGCAATTTGAGCAACATTATAAAATTGTTTTAATATGTGAATGGATTGCCATGCAAAAAACTATCGATTTAAAACTTTATGCCACACTGAATAAGTTTTCACCTTCCTCGCCGGAACATTACCCTGTTAAACCAGGCACCACCATTCTTTCTTTGATTGAGAAACTGGGTATTCCAATCAATCAGGCCAAGCTGGTTTTTATTAACGGGGTGAAATGCGAATTAACTGCTTCTTTACACGGCGGAGAGCGAGTCGGAATATTCCCGCCCGTAGGAGGTGGTTGATGGAAACCGAGGATTTGCTAAAACAGATACGGGAAAAAGCATTTAAAGCTTCTTATCCCGATGGAACCACCTACTGGGGATTGTCCGTCAATCAGGTAATGTCCCTGGAAAAGACTTTAGCGTTTTCCGCAAAAAATATCGAGATTGCAGCTCTTGAAAACGGCATCATACCTGAACGCTATGTCAGAAATTTCAATGCCTTTTCACAAAAGGACCAGATAAAATTGCTACAATCCACTGTCGCCGTAGTCGGTCTGGGCGGATTGGGCGGAGGAGTTACCGAAATTCTGGCTCGAATAGGTATTGGAACACTTATCCTCATAGATGGAGATATTTTCGAAGATACCAATTTGAACCGTCAGATGTTAAGCACACAATTGCGTATTGGAACTTCAAAGGCTGTGGCAGCGGCGGAAAGAGTCAAAGAAATTAATAGCTCCGTAACCATTACTGTCCACAAACAATTTCTGGATAAACAAAATGCGCCGGCTTTTCTTTCAAAAGCCCATGTCATTGTAGACTGTCTCGACAATATATCAACACGATTTATAGTACATGACGCCGCAAAAAAACTTCAAATACCTCTGGTATCATCCGCGGTAGCCGGAGCTTCCGGTCAACTTACAACTATATTTCCCGAAGATGGCGGGTTATCTCTCATTTACGGAGAATCGGACCTGCAAGCCTCAATGGGGGCTGAAAAATCTCTTGGGTGTCTTCCGCATGCCGTCACATTCCTTTCCTCCATGGAGTGTTCTGAAGTTGTGAAAATCATTTTAAACAGAGGATCCCTGTTGCGAAATCAAATAATGCTGGTCGATTTGGACACCAATTCTTTTGAAATCATGCACCTCGTTTAATTGCAGGTTTTCTTCTTTCATCCATATAACGTCTTTGAATAAACAGAGGAAAAATATTCTGCTTGACCCGATTAACCAAATTCATTATATTTATTGATTTATAGTCATTTAATATTGTAGATTTACATTGACATTTTTTCGGAAAGATTTGGGACAATGGGTATAGAAGAACGAAAGGAACGCGAACGGGAAAGAAGGCGGCAACAAATTATGGTTGCTGCAAAACGAGTGTTTTCCGAAAAAGGTTTTAGCAAAACCACCATGGAAGACATCTCCAGGGAAGCCGAACTAAGTACCGGTACTCTTTACTTGTATTTCAAAAACAAGGAAGAACTTTTCGCATCCCTGTCTTTTAGGATTCTCCAATATCTTCTGATACGGTTGGAGCATGTTACCAAGGAAACGGATAAAGGACCTGTTGAAAAAATTGCAGCCCTGAAAGACGCCATGTACGATGTCTACGAATTTGACCCGCTTATCATCATCAATATGTTTCATCTCCAATCCAGCGAAACTCTTATGAATTTATCTCCCCAAATCCTTTCAGATATGAAAGAGATGTCAAAAAAGGCCATGAGAGAAATGGCTAAGATATTCCAGGAGGGAATCGCTGAAGGTATTTTTATTGAAAAACACCCTCACGCCCTTACGGATATCGTGTGGTCAATGTTTTCAGGTCTCGTATTATGGGAGGAAAGCAAAAGAATTATCAATCCGAATAAAGATTTTTTAAAGCCAACCCTGGATATTGCATTTGATATTTTGATCAGAGGAATAAAAAGATCGGAAGAGCCTTCATAGATATCCATATGGGAGCAAAATCGCCCACACAAAAACCGTTCCGCACAAAAGCGGTTCTTTTTGATTTTGATGGAACATTGACCCTCCCCGGAGCATTGAATTTTTCTATCATCAAAGAAGCGATCGGATGCCCCTTGAAAGACCCTGTCCTTGAATTTATCCATGGCATTTCCGATCCTGATAAAATGCATAGCGCGATGGCTGCCCTGGATCAGTTCGAAATGGAGGCTGCAAAAAAATCAGAACCTAACCAGGGTGCCGAAGAAATTGTATCCTATTTAAAATCCAAGGGGCTTTTCCTGGGTATTATCAGCCGTAACAGCCATAGCTCCATTTTAAAGGCACTCGAAAATTTTAACCACATTTGCCCGGAGCATTTTGATTTAATCATTTCCAGGGATGATCCCATAAAGCCAAAGCCTTCCGGTGATGGCATTTTATCGGCGGCAAGTCGTCTTGGTGTAACGCCCGAAGAAATCATGGTTGTAGGAGATTATATTTTCGATATCGAGGCTGGAAACCGTGCAGGTGCAATAACGGTTTTTTTAGATGCAAAAAAGGTTTCCGAACCAATAAAAAGTGACTTTATAATAACTCGGCTGGGCGAACTCAAAAATATCGCTCGAATGGGCATTGCTCTTACCTGCGGAAAACTTCCCAATGATCTCCTGGAAATGTTCCTGGATCAGTTTGAGTTTAACGATCCCGCCATCCTGACTCATCCTGGAATTGGTGAGGATACCACGGCTATGGATATTATTGATGATGAAGTATTGGTCCTCAAAGCCGATCCCATCACTTTCACAACCAATGCTATTGGTCGGTATGCTGTGCTGGTCAATGCCAATGACATCGCCACTTCCGGAGCTATCCCCCGATGGATGCTGACCACCCTTCTTTTTCCCCAAAACACTACTCCCTCTTTAATTTGGTATACTATTGAAGAAATTGCGGCAATGTGCCTTCGATACGGTATTGCCCTTTGCGGTGGCCACACTGAAATTACCGATGCCGTGACAAGACCTGTCGTTTCCGGAATGATGGCCGGAACAGTAAAAAAATCTGCATTAATCGAAAAAAAACATATGAAATCCGGAGATTGTGTGCTTCTAACAAAAGGCATAGCCGTTGAAGGGACCGCTATAATTGCAAGAGAGTTTCATGGACGATTAAAGAACCTCGGCCTTTCTGAAGTGCTGATTGAAAAATGCAAAGGGTTCATTGACCAAATCAGCATCCTAAAAGAGGCTGAGATAGCCGCAAAATCAGGAATGACCACAGCCATGCATGATATCACGGAAGGCGGCTTGGCCACCGCTTTAACTGAACTTAGCATCGCCGGAGGCCACAAACTTTATATTGACATGGCACAAATTATGATTTTTCCTGAAACTATCCAAATTTGCGACCTGCTTCAAGTCAACCCCATGGGATTGATCAGTTCCGGAAGCCTCATTATCTGCTGCAAACCCGAAGCCCAAACACAGCTAATCGCCGAGATCAGCGATGCCGACATCGCTATAGCCTGCATCGGAAAGGTCATGGATCCCGGGAGAGGAATCCATGCCCGACGCTATGGTCAACCTGAAAAATGGCCCTTTTTTGAGGCCGATGAACTCACCCGTCTTTTATAGCATCACTTTGCATCTTCAGTACCAATTCCCTCAGCGGAATTTTCGCGCTCGCTTTCCATTCTTTCCAGAATTGCAAGCTTTAAGTTAAGGCCATCGATCTTTTCCGCAAGTTCTTCCACTTGATTTCGGTTTGCCAGGTTCATCGTGGAAATAATTTCATGGATTCGTTTTTCAGCATTGGCTCCCACCCAGTTTTTTAAATTTTGGACAAAACCGACAACCTCTTTTTTCATGTCTCCGGCTTCGGATTCTGACAACTCTTTTGCCTTCACCAATTGCTTAACCCGCTTATCGATTTCATCTTCCGCCATGCTCATGGCACTGCGCAAAAGTTCCCCATATCCGCGGGTACATTCGGTAAACATTCCGCCACCCTTATGCAAAAACTGACTAAAAATACTTTTTAATTCAGCGTGCCCTGATTCCGATTCGGAATTAGGTTTTGATTTGGCCTGGATTTTTGGTCTCACTTTGGGTTTGGGTTTCTTTTTTTCCCCAGACTCCATTTTCATTTCTTTTTTTACTTTAGCAAGGACCGAATCAGTAATATCTTCATCAGTTTTGCTCGCCACAACAGTGAAAATAACCCCGATGCGAACAAAATCTTCTATGTCTTCCATTTTTATATACTTCTTTTGGGTTACATCATAAAGACGGCCATTGGCATACTTTTTTACGTGATGCATTATTTCTGTCATTTTTGATCTCCTTTTCTTAATGCCCATAATACTATCGTTGTTGAGTTCTCAACTACGTTTATGACGCAACGCGTTATATTTGTCAAGCTCTTTTTGCAGGCTTATTGTTTTCCTAATCTTACACCCTGGTCCTTTCACAAAGCCCTTGATATTTCATCAGAACTGACATAATCTTTTGGTTAATCGGACGATTTTCATTTATTATAAAAATTTTCAATCAAAACAATATCCAGGAAGGTTTCAACACCCTTGAAAATGATACTTTCCAACAAGTTGGTCATACGTGAAGTTCCGGAAGAGCTCCATCAATTGCTGATAAAGCGATTGGAGATGCCGAATCCGAAGTGGATTGAGAACGAACGAATGCGGAGATGGAACGGAAACACTCCTCAAACATTAAATTTTTATGAACATGAGCCCCATGGCGGATTAACTATCCCTCGAGGCTATATCCGCAAGCTGATTCTGAGCTGTCGTCATCGAAATATAACCTATGAATTGTTTGACAATAGACGAGAACTTGGTTCGGTGGATTTTGATTTCCGCGGAAACCTTCGCCCCTATCAGCAAAGTGCCGTCAAAAAATTACTTTCCAAAGATTTCGGAACATTGAGTTTTCCCACCGGAAGTGGAAAGACCGTTGTGGGGTTATATATGATTGCCAATCGAAAGCAGCCATCCATGGTTGTGGTTCACACGCGCGATCTGGCATTTCAATGGATGGAAAAAATAACGGAATTTTTAAATATTCCCGCCGATGAAATCGGCATGATCGGAGGTGGACAAATCAGGATTGGAGAGCGCATTACTCTGGCCATGGTACAAACCCTTTATAAATGCGCCGCCAATGTATTTCAAAAGATCGGTTTTTTGATTGTCGATGAATGCCATCGCGCCCCCAGCCGAACTTTTACAGAGGCGGTCACGGCATTTGACAGCAAGTACATGCTTGGATTAAGCGCTACACCATGGCGCCGTGACAAACTTTCAAAGCTGATTTTCTGGCATCTGGGAGACCTTCACTATAAGTTGGAAAGCACCGAGCTTATTAAATCCGGAGATGTGCTTGCGGCTGAAGTAATTGTCCGTGAAACCAATTTCAGGCCATACCATGATGCCAGCATGGAATATACACAAATGATCGCAGAGCTTGTTGCCGACGATGACAGAAACCGCATGATTGCCGAAGATGTTGCTAAAGAAGCCAGGGACCATTCCGGAGTTTCACTGGTGCTTTCGGACCGCAAGGCCCATTGCGAAACATTGAAAGCTTTGTTAAAATATCGTCATCATATTATCGCAGAGCTTCTTACCGGAGATCTTTCCCCTTTGGAGCGCCAGAATGTTTTAGAACGTTTGAAACGGGGAGAATTCAAGGTTCTTATCGCCACCGGACAGCTCATGGGAGAAGGTTTTGACTGCAGAGACCTGACGACCTTGTTTCTGACTACACCCATTCGCTTCAAAGGTCGGGTGTTGCAATATTTAGGTCGGGTGTTGCGGCCTGCCCCGGAAAAGAAAGCAGCCCGGGTATTTGATTATGTGGATATTCATGTGGAACCATTGAAAGCTGCGGCCAGGCAACGGCTGGGAGTATATCAATTTACATCCGACACTAAAAACACAGAATGAAAATATGATTATATCATCTGAAAAAAAGTGGCTGAATGCTTTTCCTGTGCAAATTATCATTCCGGTAGTATTAACGGTTTTGCTGTTTTTTCTAACTATTTTTTTTCTCATTTTACCCATTCTGAAAGATCAAATGATGACCCGTAAGCGTGAGATGATACGGGAGTTGACCAAAGCGGCCTGGAGTACTCTGGATGCGTACCGGGAAAAAGAAACCTCCGGTCAGATGGTTCGTGAAATTGCACAGAGACAGGCACTGGAGCATTTAAGACACCTTCGCTATGGCCCTGAAATGAAAGATTATTTCTGGATTAACGATATGTCCCCCCGAATTATCATGCATCCATACAGACCCGACCTTGAAGGAAATGATATATCTCATTATGCCGATCCCAATGGCAAACTTCTTTTTGTGGAGTTTGTGGAGACGGTAAAAAGTCAAGGTGAGGGCTATGTGGATTATCAGTGGCAGTGGAAGGATGATCCTGGCAGAATTGTCCCTAAAATCTCTTATGTTAAGGGCTTTTTGCCATGGGGATGGATTGTCGGCACTGGAATCTATATCGAGGATGTTCGCCAGGAAAGCGCATTGATTACACGAAAACTGACCCTGATGTGTTTTGGTATTCTATGTGTTATTGTTGGACTGTCTTCATATATTATCTGGCAGGGTCTGAAATCGGAGCGTCGTCGATTAAAAGCGGAATTGCAGGCAAAAATTCAACAGGAACAAATTTTTCAAGCGGCAAAAATGACATCTCTGGGTACCTTGGTCTCGGGAGTCGCCCACGAAATCAACAATCCTATTACATCGGTTATGCTAAACGCTCCTATTCTTCAGCGGGTCTGGAAAAGCATCGATCCTGTCATTCAAAAGCATTGTATGGAAAACGGTGATTTCAAGGTCGGAAGCATGAACTATAGTCAAATACAGGAACGAGTACCGCTTCTTTTGGAAGATATCTCCGACGGAGCAAAGCGTGTCAAGGTCATTGTTGACGACCTGAAAAATTATGCACGTCAGGCCCCACCGGAAATGAATGATTCCGTGGATGTCAATGAGGTTGTTAAAAAAGCTTCCGGATTGGTATCCAACCTTGTTAAAAAGTCAACTAAAAATTTCTCAGTTAATTGCGAAAATGGCTTACCTGTTTTTAAAGGAAACTCTCAAAAAATTGAACAGGTGATTGTCAACTTGATGGTCAATGCTTGCCAGGCCCTCACGGATAGTTCTCAGCCTATTTCAGTATCCACCTTTTATGATGCACCATCTGAAACGGTTTGTATTCGCGTATCAGATGGCGGAGAAGGGATGTCAAAAGAGACAATCGAACGAATTACGGATCCTTTTTTTACCACAAAAAGAGAAAAAGGAGGAACCGGATTGGGTCTCTCCATTTCCGATAAAATCATTCAGGATCATGGAGGTTTTTTGACATTTGAGTCAGATATCGGAAAAGGCACCAGCGTAACCATGAGTTTTCCAGTTTGAGCAGTCTATGAAAAATCCGAAATAGATAAAAAACGATCAGGTGTTCAAGATTGAATGTATAAAACCAGTACAATATTTTTTAATAAGAATGAAAACAAAGAAATTCTATGAATGAGAAATCAAATCCTATTGATCCCATCTTGATTGTCGATGATGAGTTGTCGATTCTTTTGGCTATTGATACGACTTTGCAGCTATCCGGATTCAATAACATCATAACGTGCCAGGACAGCAGGGAGGTGGATCATATCCTACAACATAAAAATGTGGAATTGATCTTGCTGGATCTGAACATGCCTCATGTGGATGGAGAAACACTTTTGGATCGAATACGTCAGGGATATCCTGACATTCCGGTAATTGTTGTCACCGGGGCGGTAGATGTGAATACTGCTGTGCATTGTATGAAGGCCGGTGCTTTCGACTATGTGGTAAAACCCGTAGAAGAGGGAAGACTATTGTCGGCTGTGAGCAGAGCGTTGGATTTTCGTGAATTAAAGAGAGAAAATCTTGCCCTTAAGCAACGCATTTTAAAGGAAGACCTTGAAAGTCCGGAAGCTTTCAAGGAGATTATTACCAAAGATAAAAAAATGTTCGCTATTTTTCAATACATTGAATCCATTGCCGGGTCTTCCCAACCGGTTTTAATTCAGGGAGAGACCGGGGTCGGTAAAGAATTGATCGCGCAGGCCGTTCATAGATTGAGCAGACCTAAAGGTACATTTGTGGCAGTCAACGTGGCTGGACTAGATGATAATGTCTTTTCAGACACCCTATTCGGCCATATTAAAGGCTCATTTACAGGTGCTGACCGGGACCGCTGCGGATTAATCGAAAAAGCCTCATCCGGTACTCTTTTTCTTGATGAAATTGGTGATTTAAGCCCAAGTTCTCAGGTCAAACTCCTGCGGTTACTTCAGGAACGCGAGTATTTTCCTCTGGGACTCGATGAACCGAGAAATACCAATGCCAGAATAGTGGCTTCAACGCTCGCCGACTTAAAGAGCCTGGAACATTCTGGAAAATTCAGAAAGGACTTGAACTATCGACTCGGCATTCATCATATCCATGTACCTCCTTTAAAGGAACGGAAACAAGATATCAGGCTTTTAACAGATCATTTTCTAAAACTTGCGGCTGCCGAACTCGGAAAAAAGACACCTACACCCCCTGAAGAACTTTATACACTGCTTTCCAACTATTGCTTTCCAGGAAACATACGTGAACTTCAATCCATGGTTTTCGATGCCGTCAGCAGGCACAAATCCAAAGTACTCTCCATGGATGTCTTCAAAACCCATATACACCGAGAACAGGAAAGTCGAAATCCACGCAAAACGGTGACAGGCTCAGACAATTCTTATCCGCTGAACATTACCGGAGATTTTCCCACCATAAAAGAAGCTACTCAATGGTTAATCGCCGAAGCCATGAACAGATCAGAGGGCAACCAATCTATTGCAGCAGGAATGCTTGGAATCTCCCAACAGGCTCTCAGTAAAAGGTTGAAAAAATAAATGACAATGCAATGGCCGTCGAAAATTTAGCCGACGGCCAAAACAAACACATACAACCTTTTTTGTATACACAACCATGATTGTATTCAATAGCGAAACCTTTAATTTAAATGATCTCAAGATTTTTATTTGAAACGCCTACAATATTTCTTGTATGCCTCTTACTTTATATTCTTAACCCTAATAAAATTAAATATATATTAAATTTCAGGTAGTTAATATATGTTTTTTCTATCTGGCATACCGATTGCTTCATATATAATTCAATTGGCAGGATTTAAATTTTACTGAACTTTATTCAATAACTTCGACAAAATTAAATAACTGCACATGGTTAACGTTTTTCTCCTGTGTTTTCAGAACCATTATCGTCGGAACGGGGGTGCGATTTTGGATTCCGGGGAGAAATTCATTTTTCATACACTTTAAGCATTTTTCTTACTTTATACTTAGGAGGGCAAATCCGTGGAAAAGATCAAGAACAAAGGTTGGCAGGTAACATTTGCGGGCTTGGGGATCAATCTCGCATTAGGTATTCTCTATACCTGGAGTATTTTTAGAGCTGAAATCAGCGAATCAATTAAAACAGGTGATGGTCGTTTCGATTGGAATCTTGCTTCCCTGAATGACCCTTATGCAGTATGTTGTCTGGTTTTCGCTTTTACCATGATCTCAGCTGGAAGGCTCCAGGATAAGGTGAGCCCCAGAATCACTGCCATTTTTGGCGGGCTTTTAACCGGTGCGGGTTTGCTGGTTATTTCTCAATCTAACATTCTTGCCAACTGGATTCTTGGTTTCGGCATTTTAATGGGCATGGGACTTGGATTCGGTTATGCTTCGGCAACACCGCCTGCAATCAAATGGTTTCCCGCTCGCAAAACAGGCTTGATCGCCGGTCTTGTGGTGGCAGGATTTGGCTTGGCATCAGTTTACATCGCCCCTTTGTCGCAATATCTGATCGGTAAATACGGGCTCAGCGAAGCCATGATGATTTTTGGTGTTTCATTCATCATAGTGGTGTGTTTTTTGGCCATGTTTCTGGTGAATCCTCCGGAAGGATATAAACCCGAAGATACCGATGAAGAAAAAGCATGGGTTAAAGCCAGTAAAAAGCCTGCTTCAACAAAGAAACCCGAGGAATTTCCTCCCTCTGAAACATTAAGAACAAAAGCCTTTTACAAACTTTGGATTATGTTTTGCATAGGTTCAGGCGCAGGCCTTATCATTATTGGTAGTGTTGCAGGAATGGCCAAAGCCAGCATGGGTCACCTGGCATGGATCGTTGTGGCACTCATGGCTGTAGGTAATGCAGGTGGTAGAATAATCGCCGGGATCATCTCCGACAAAATCGGTACTCCCCGAACCCTTGTCATAATGATGACCTTACAGGCAATTGTTATCGGTTCTCTGATTTTTATTCCTGAAGAACAGGGCTTGCTAATAGTAATCGCCGCGACACTGATCGGTTTTTATTATGGTACCAATCTCTCATTGTTCCCATCGTCAACCAAATCTTATTTCGGTCTGAAAAATTTCGGTATGAATTACGGCTTGGTATTTTCTGCATGGGGTGTGGGCGGTTTCGTATTTCCCAGAGTTTCCCAGATGCTTGTTGCGTATACCGGTTCTGCTGAAACTTCTTATATCCTAGCTTCCTTCCTTCTGTTTCTTGCAGCCGGTATGGCACTTATCACCCGCGCTCCCAGAAGCATTCGTGAAAGAGCAACAGTCGTCACCGTTATGGAACCCGGCAAGGTTTATTCCGGCCACTTCATTTATCAGCCGGTTTTTATGCCTGTACTGAATGCTGATGGCCAGGTGGACGATCAGAATCAAGAGGAAGAACCCAAAATAACAAAACTCTCTGAACGTAAATTAGCCAAAGCTTAAACATATAATTCATTATAGCAGTGATATTAATTAAAAAAGTCCGGAGGAAATTTCCTCCGGACTTTTTGTTTTCCCATCATGACTTCATTATAAAAGCACAAGATAAAAAAGTTTGCCATGATCGATTTTCCTGAAAACGCTGCTAACCTATGAGTTCCCGGTACCGGAAACAATCTGTCAGGTGATCATTGACCATTCCTACAGCCTGCATAAATGCATAACAAATGACCGGTCCAACAAATTTAAATCCTCTTTTTTTCAAGTCCCGGCTCATGGATAGGGATTCGGGAGTCCTGGAAGGAACATCTTCCGGTTTTACCCAGGAATTGATGATGGGTTTGTTTGCGGTAAACCGCCAGATAAAATTATTAAAGGTTCCGAATTCATTGCGGACTTTAATAAATGCCCTGGCGTTTTCTATTGCGGAAAAAATTTTCAGGCGATTTCTGACAATCCCGTAATTGTTCAAAAGCCCTTCAATTTTTTTCGGTTCATAACGGGCCACCAGATCCGGATCAAAATTGTCGAAAGCCGCTTGATAATTATTTCGCTTTTTGAGTATGGTTATCCACCTCAGGCCCGCCTGGGCACCTTCAAGGACAAGCATTTCAAAAAGCCTTTGATCGTCATGAACCGGCAAACCCCACTGGGTATCATGGTATTGGATATATAACGGATCGCTTTGCGCCCAGGGGCATCGATTTTTCATGTTATGATTCTTGATTGGGATCTTTTTTTTCTTTCTTGCCCGGCAACTGACAGGCATCGCTCATTCAGGTGGAAACGCCCAATTTTGGAAGAATATATTTCATTAAAATAATCCAGCCGGCCACAAAACCAACAAATATCAATATTTCTTTCATTTTACTCTCCTTTTGATTTTACTGATAACATAAGGCATTTCCAGTCCAACATCAAGATCGATAAGATGTAATTTCCTCGGCCCTTTGACTTATTTCCGTCCTTACCGCTCATGGCTCATGGCTCATGGCTCGTTAATCATTGGCCGGTTGCTTTTAAATTGAAAAAAATATCGTTTTCAAGATAATTTTGTTCGATTTTTTGTTGATGCTCTTTGACATCATTTCCGATAAGACCGGCAAGTTCAAAACTGATAAAGTTTATCAAACACGAGATGGCAATGGGACTTCCGGTGAAAGGTATGTACCGGGAAGGCGCAATAAGCGATTCATGGGCAAACTGAATGAGGGGGCATTTGGCACTATCGGTGATTAAAACAAGTTTAATTCCCAGACGCATGGCATATCTTGCCGTTTTGATCAATTCATTAGGATACCGTGATGTTGCGATGATAACCACCATACTTTCAGAATGAGCCATTCCCAGCCAATCCAGGGTTGTGGTATCACTTCCCTTGAGAATTCTGACATTTCTACGAATTCGGGTCAAAGACCATCCCATATAATAGGCAAACATGTAAGACATGCGAGATCCGATTACATACACATCAGGACTGTTTTTCAGCATGTGGATCACCCGTTCGAGAATCTCCATGTCCAATGTTTTAAAAAGCTGTTTGAGATTATCCATTTCCTGAAATATCACGTGCCTGAATCGCTCCGATCCGGGCATTTCAGAGTTTGTCATGTCGAGACGTTCCAGAAGTGTCAATTCGGTATCCACATGGTCTCTCAATACCTGCTGAAATTGACTGTAAGTGCCATAGCCCAGGCGACTGACAAACCGCACAACGGTCGCTTCACTCACGTTGCAGCTTTCTGCCAGTTCCCTGGTGGTCATAAACACCACTTTTCGCGGAACTTTGACGATATGATCCGCCAGAATCCGGCCCTTGGGGGTTAATTGATTCCGGAGATCCGATATTTTTTCCAAAATGGCATTTGATTGTTCCATCACAATGATTCCTTTTGGCTTTTTTCGCTCCATCCAAAAAAATGATATGATATGTTTCATTTAAAAACGCTGATCAGTTATAAATCGACAGCCTTCTTTTTTGAAAAATACATTCCACTGACTGTAACAATACAAGCTCAGAATGTTATTACCAAAAATACAAAGACAGCACAACAGACAAATGCATGGAGGGTCATTTTATTGTAATAAATACTTTCATTAAACGTTGACATTTTTCCATAAATATGAAATGAATCATTTCATATTGGTCGGATATCATTTAATGCTGAGGAATTGAGGTGGTCAGGTGAGATTAAAAAGCAATTCAAACATCAACGGCCGGCTTTGGGGGTGGGATCCGCCGCTGAAAAGCAGTTATGATGCGGTGATTATTGGAGGAGGACTTCATGGATTGGCCACTGCATATTTTTTGGCGCGACATCATGGAATGTCCAGAGTGGCGGTAATCGAAAAGCGATATATCGGTTTCGGGGGCTCCGGAAGAAACACGGCCATTGTCCGCGCCAATCAAAGAACCCAGGAAAATCTTCCTTTATATAAAGAAGCTTTGGAGATGTGGCCTGTTTTAACGCGGGAACTTGATTTCAACCTGATGTTTTACAATTGCGGCAATCTTAACCTAGCCCACAGCGAAGCTGCTTTGAAAGCCATGAGACTTCAGGTGGCTTCAGCACAAATATACGGTATTCAAAGCCAACTGGTCGACCCCGAACAGTGCAAGACCTTGATTCCGGCACTGGATATTTCGGATCGTCCCAGATACCCCATTTATGGGGGAATGTACCATCCACCCGGAGGTATTGTCCGCCATGACGCTGTGGTCTGGGGCCTGGCAAAGGGTGCGGCAAGGAAAGGAATTCATATTCACCAGGGAACGGAAGTAACGGGCATCGGGGTCAAAAACCAAAAAATAGTTTCCGTGGAAACGGATAAGGGTAAAATCAATACTTCCAGGGTTCTCAATGCAGCAGGAGGGTATTCCGCAGCACTGTCTTATCAGATGCTTGGAATCCGTCTGCCCATAAGTGTTTTAACGATCCAGGCCATGGTAACACAACCCTTAAAGCCTTTATTGAATCATGTGGTGTCCTCAGGAGCTTATCATTGTTATGCAAATCAGACATTAAAAGGTGAAATTGCCACGGGTGCCCATATGGACCCCTGGCCCAATTACACCAACCAGAGCACGGCCCGTTATATCAAGCATCAGGCTGAGGCCGTCACGGAATTTTTGCCCTGTTTAAAAGGGGTAAAGTTTATGCGCATATGGGGCGGATTGGCCGATATGACCCCGGATATGGCACCGATCATTTACGGCAACGATCCTATCAAAGGTTACTATATCGATTGTGGCTGGGGTTATTTCGGATTCAAGTCGTGCCTGGTCACCGGAAAATATATGGCAAAATTTATGGCTGACGGCACATGTCCCAACATACTTAAACCATTTACCTTACGGCGTTTTGAGCAGCACCGGCTCATGGGAGAGACGGCTGCGGTAGTCAACTACAGCCCGGATAATTGATAGGGAGTACTTATGGCATTTACCATTACATGCCCTGTATGCGGTATACGAAGAGGCTATGAATTTCGGTTCGGAGGTGAAGATAAAGGACCAATGCCCCCGGAAGAAAGTCTGGCATCGGAAACATGGTGTGAATATGTTCACATGAACAACTGTATCGCCGGTATTCAAAAGGAATGGTGGTTTCACCGGGACGGATGCGGTTCCTGGTTTACCATTTACCGGGACACGACAACCAATCAGCAAGTCGAGAATAGATAGATGAAACGACTCAACCAGTTACCTACATTTCGAATTCAATACGGAAAGGAACTTTCAGTAAATTTCGGGCAAAAACGCTGCCGGGGCCTTGAAGGCGACACTATTGCAAGCGCTCTTTATGCCAATGATGTTCGAATTTTCGGAAGAAGTCTGAAATATCATCGTCCACGCGGTCTTTACAGTCTCGATGGCGAATGCAGCAACACCATGATGGCAGTCGACGGCATTCCCAACGTTCGTGCTGAAAACACTCCCGCTGTTGACGGAATGAATATCAAAGCCCAGAATGTTTTTGGCAAAACCCCGGATTTTGACATGATGCGTTTCATGGATGAACTCAGTTGGGCAATGCCTGCGGGTTTTTACTATCAGACACTTCATAAACCGTCGCGCATCTGGCCTTTGGCTATCAAACATATCAGAAAGGCGGCAGGCCTTGGAATTTTATCCCCTGATTTTCATATGCGGGGTAAGTTTGATGAATCTTATATTTCCACCGATGTCTGCGTTATCGGAGGAGGTCCGGCAGGGATGTGCGCGGCCCTTTCCGCTGCAGATCAGGGGCTTCGGGTGGTGCTTCTGGAAAATCGACCATGGTTGGGAGGATATTTCGAATACCGACCGAGAGAATATCAAAAAGGCGTACCCCTTTATCAAAGGGCCCGGGAACTTGCCGAATCCGTCGGACACACCCCCAATATCCGTACATTCAAAAACACGGCGATGATAGGTTCTTACCATAATAATCTGATCACTGCATTTCAGCGGGGAAACAAATCGGATATTTTTACTGAAAGATACCTGGAAATTCGGGCCGGGAGTGTTGTAGTGGCCACAGGTTGTATCGAACGTCCGTTACTGTTTGAAAACAATGAACGCCCGGGGGTCATGCAAATCGGATGTGCTCACCGTCTTGCACGGAACTGGGGCCTGCTTCCCGGCAAAAGAGCCGCGTTCAGTGTCGGCCACGATCTGGGTCTGGAGGCGGCCATTGATTTAGCCGATTTGGGACTGGACATTGCCTGTGTGGCCGACATCCGCCAGGACAGCTACGATTCAAATCTTGCAGCTGAACTTGAAAAAAGAAATATTCCCTTTCTGCCGGGATGGGTAGCCATTAGAGCCCATGGTTCCAAAACTGTAAATGCGGTGACACTGAGTTCAATCAATGCAACCCGCCGGCGTAAACTGTCGTGTGATACGGTTGTGGCATCGGCAGGAATGACTCCGGTGACAGGTCCAGTGATATTGCCGGGAGGTAAGTTGACATACGATAACCACACCGGTTTTTTTCTTCCGGCGACCATACCTCCTCAGATGCATGTTGCAGGAAGGCTCCTGGGACTGGATGATCCTTTTGCAATCGAAACATCGGGCCTGTTGGCAGGACTCAAAGCCGCGGCAGATTGCGGCAAACCGGTGGAAAATAATTTGAAGGAAATGGCCAAAAACCAGGCAACACTTCCGGGTCCCACCCGCGGAACCAAGCTGGTTACAGGCCCAGTAAAAGGTAAAGAAACTTTTATCTGTTTTGATGAAGACTGTACGCTTAAAAATATCAACCAGGCCATGCACAGGGGCTTTGATGTTCCGGAGTTGATCAAACGGTTTACTTCCGCAGGCACAGGTCCGGGACAGGGTGGAATTCCAGGACATAATTTGCCCATGTATGTAGCCGAAACCGGTGAATCCCCCGACCGCAACCCTAAACCCACCACGGTACGCCCGCCTTTGGTACCCGTATATCTGGCCACATATGCCGGGTCCAACCATGACATGAGCAAGCGTACGCCAATGCATGACTCTCAGGTAAAAGCCGGCGGCAAAATGGAACGAATCGGGGTTTGGAACCGGGCCCGGCGATTTTCATCCGATACAAGCGCCCGCAAAGAAATCGAAAATGTTCGCAACAATGTGGGTTTGCTGGATGGATCCACTCTTGGAAAATTTCGTATCTTCGGGTCTGATGCCCTGAAGGCCCTTCAGAGAGTTTATGTGAGTGATATGTCAAAGGTTGCCGAAGGCAAGGTAAAATACTCGGCCATGTGCAATGAGGACGGATGTCTTATGGATGACGGCATCGTAGTTAAAATCGATGAAAACGATTATTACATGACCGCTTCCACCGGCCGTGCAGGCCAGACCATAGAGTGGATCAGATATCATACCCGCTATGACGGATGGAATTTTCACATGGTCAACCTGACAGATGCTTATGGTGTTATTAATATGGCCGGTCCCAATGCCCGAAAAGTGCTGGAAAAAGTCACCGATGCCGATGTTTCCAATGAGGCATTTCCTTTTGCCGGGTACCGGGAATTTTTGATTCAAAATATGCCTGTACGTGCCATGCGTCTGGGATTTGTAGGAGAACTTTCCTATGAGCTGCATGTTCTTTCCTCTTATATGCAATCTATTTGGGATTTACTGGAAATAACCGGAAAAGAATTCGGCATCCAAAAATTCGGGCTGGAAGCCCAAAACATCCTTCGAATGGAAAAAGGCCATGTCATTATCGGTTCCGAATCCGAGCAGCGAACCACAATTCATGATCTTGGGCTTGGTTTTTTATGGTATCGAAATAAGCCTGAAGCCAAAACCGTTGGTGCTTTTGCATTGAAAGATACCGAACACCAAAAAGGGCGATTAAAACTGGTAGGGTTTAAAATGAAGGAGTCCGGCACAAGAGTGCCTAAGGATGGATCTCCCCTTGTAGACAGCCGGATTCGCGGCTATGTATGCACTGCCCGGTACAGTTGGGCATTAAAAGAACCCATAGGTATGGCTCTTGTGGATGATGACCTTTGCGGTGAGGGAACGACCCTGAATATATACGAGGATGGCTGCAAAGGCAAACTCCTGTCGGCAAAGGTTGTCTCCATGCCTTTTTATGACCCCGATGGGAAACAAATGCGGTGTTAAAGCAACATAACGGAAGGTGTTAAAGCATGACAATTAATCTGGAGCGCCGGTCCCCGGTAAAACTAAAAGGACGACCGGTAAAAACCGGTATCAGAGAAGGTCGGCAAATTGTATCCGGCTATGCCGGGGCTGGTAAAGGGCTGCATATTGTGGATCTGAGTCATTTTTCCCGATGGGACATTCAGGATAAAAGACTCAGCCGGATACAACCCTACGGCGATATGATCCCTGAAAAACCAGGACAAATTTTTATGGATAAACATTTGCTGATGGGACGGTTGAACGCTACCCAGGCTGTTGCATGGCATTTTTCAGAGCTAAAGCCTGATATGCCTCAAACACAAGCATTCACGGATATCACCGATGCAGCTGTAGCCCTGGCATTGACAGGTCCCGCAGTTTATGACATGGCTGAAAAAGTTTGTGCCCTCGACCTTGCCGACCCTTTAAAAACCCCTCCATTTCTGGTTCAGGGCCCATTTTCACATGTACCTTGTCATCTCTGGGTACTGGACCGAACGGATTCCGGCGGATGCTTGGCTTTGACCTGTTCAAGAGGGTATGCTCACGATATGGTCAATTCGATTTTAGAGGCTGGGGCGGAATATAACGTTACCCCTGAGGGGGAAGACATATTCAGAGCATGGCTGGGGTGGGGTGGTTAGATACCGCGTCTTTGAAAACGAAAGAGTCTCCATCAAAATATCCCGCATTTTTTAAAAAACATTCAGGATGATTCTCTAAGGCACATCTCTACTCAAACAAAATCTTATGATCGACCAGGTTCATCATTTTGATACGACCTCTCACAAGTTTCTGGTCACCAAAGATACCTATGAGCCGATAGCCGTCTTCGCCCTCCGGTTCAATGATATCCACTGATTCCAAAATCAGATGTTCCTGACCATCTTTAACCATATAAGCATTTGCTTCACACATGTTTAAGCACCTCCTTGATTTTTTCTTCAACCACCACCTGAACCATATGCGGAAGAGGCTCTTTTGCGACTCCCACGATTTCAACCCTTTCCTGTGTCAGGGGTAAAAGAATTTTAATAGCACTACTTGACATAACGGCCTCAGCCATACGGGGTGTTACTTCCCCGAGCATGGCGTTTGCCCAGGTAATTGAGATCGGACCAATAATACAATCGGCAGTGGCCACAGTGCGGCATATGGCGTTTTCTCCGGATGCTCCCCGATTTGCCCCGGACTTGAGCATTTGGGCTGTTGCAATAGCATTTGTTCCCAGGCCGATCAATTCAACGGTTTCTCCGTAGGCTTCTTTCATGTATTTAATCAGGGTAGCGCCGATACCACCGCCCTGACCATCGATCACACAAATTCTCTTAGACAAGTTGTTTTCCTCAAAAAATAATTAAAAAAAGCCACGAAATCCGGCCGGCATTATCAGCTTCGACCTTCGTGGCCTTTGTAAACAAATGGATCTGATTTTACGTTATTAAAAATTTAAAACCTTCATGGTGCGATTTTTTAAAAAGTATAACATAACCTCAAAAACTGTCAATAAAAACATATTTCCTAAATTATATTTCTTTAATCAATTGGTTAGCTGCTGTTAGCAAGGGATCCCATACAGGGCCAAATGGCGGAGCGTATGAAAGATCCGTGGTGCTGAAGGCTTCCACGGTCATATGATTATGAAGAGCCACGGCGGCGGCGTTTATTCGATGAGCGGCCCCTTCTTCGCCCACCATAAAAGCACCCAAAAGACGGCCTGATTTTTTATCCCCTACCATCTGGACCTGAATTGTTTTTGACCCAGGATGGGCATGGGCGCGAGAGCGGGATTTGATGGTTACGAAAGCCGGATCAAACCCGGCCTCGGCAGCTTCTTTCGGGCTTAATCCGGTACGAGCCACTTCCAGGTTGAACACTTTAAATACTGCCGTACCTGCAACACCTTCCAGTCGGACCTGTTTTCCACATATATTGTCCGCCGCAGCCCATCCGGATCGATTTGCCCGAAGTGCAAGCGGAATCCATGTCTTTTTTCCGGTAACCACATGATAGGCATCGGCGCAATCTCCAGCTGCGTAGACATTCTCATCTGAGGTTTTCAGCATTTTATCTACTGAAATGGATTGACTGAGGCCCAGTTCAAGCCCGGCATCTGCTGCGATTTTGCTGTTTGGGGAGATCCCAACGCCTGCCAGCACCATATCCGCGGTCAAAGCCAGATCGTCGCATACAATTTTCAACCGACCTTTCGACTGCTCGGCATGAAGAATTTTATGACCGGGATAAAGTTTTACACTGTTTGACTCCACCTCATTTTTCACCATATCGGCCATTTCAGGATGCAACCAGGGAATAAAGGTTGCTCTCGGCTTGACCATGGCAACTTCAATATTTAAAGCTCGCAGGGCTTCGCACATTTCCAAAGCAATATATCCCATGCCGAGGATAACCACCTTTTTAACGTCATTATCCTTAATATATTGTTTGATTTTTCTTCCATCTTCCAGACTTTTTAATGCCATGATTCCCGGTAAATCAAAGCCGGGCAGGTCAGGTAAAATCGGATGAGCTCCCGTAGCAATGAGCAGTTTGTCATAAGCGATTTCAAAAGAGGATCCGTCCCTGGAGATAACATGGACATTTTGTTTTTGTCGATCGATCTTTTCTCCCAAATGCCCGGTGAGCACCTTTATACCTTGTTTCTTCCGAAAAACATCGGCTGGTCTAACCACCAGATCGTCAATGGGTCTTTCGGGATCTGCAATATTATACGGCATCCCACAGGCGCTGTAGGATACGTCCATGGTTTTTTCAAGCACGGTGATTTCCAAATCCGGCCAATTTCGCTTTGCCCTGCTGGCAGCACTCATACCCGCCGCATCCCCGCCTATGACTACAAATTTCATCATGGCCTCCTGTAATTGAGTTAACTCAAACTTCAGACAATTTATGGGTATTTACCCAAAAAAAGTTCAATATCACATTCCGAAAAGGTTTTGAAGTATTTATCGCAATTCTGATGTTCATTGAAGCGTTGACTTATGATGCCGATGTTCTGTATTATTAAGATTAAATGTGCCAAATACCACGACAATATAAAATCACTATTGCTAAGAAATGGCCGACACACACCAGGAAAATAAGGAAACGAAAAATTTTCCCGATAAAAATCCCCAGGACTGGTTTTGCCTTGATTTTTTAAAACTAGTCAACGATGGATTCGCAATCTGCCGGGATTTCCCCGTGGAGGTGTTGATTACCATCCGGGGCATGTGCATGGTCGATGTATTCGACATGAACGATTTTAAACATGTGGCCTTTCTTGATTTTGACCTTTCCCGTCCGGCAGCCCTGGATTCCGCTTTTGTATCTCCTTTCATCGGCCTGCCCTTTAATTCCATTGTCCACAGGACTCTGGGGAGGACGCTGACACCTTTCGATGATTTAAGAAAACAACACCATGTGGGTTTTTTTGTTTCACCCGACTATCGTAACCGGGGTGCTAAAAGCCTCTGGAACCTGGATGAACTGATGATGGCCATTGCTTTGGAAGCCGCGTTTGTTCTGAGCCGGCAGCTTTTTACTATCAAACCAACCGCTGACAAGCTGGCATATTACCGAAAAAAGTATGGCGCCAGAGTGCTTACGACCAACGAAAACGATAAAATTATCGGTATAGATATTGAAAACGCCCGGCAATATATGCGCCATATCGGATATAAACTGAAAGAAGGCCGGGTTTGCGATATCTGTGTAAAATGCACGCCGGATACATTTTCCTAAAAAAGGAATTACGGTTTATCTTTTGAAATTTATCCAAATATTTATTATGCGTTAATACCTTGTACAGCCCATCTTTTTCTTTGGCAATAATCAGAAAGGAGGGGCTATGACTGAGATCTGCCGGGAATTCCTCGAAGGTGTGCAGACCAATATCCGGACATTGATGGCGGCCGAGTTCCTGACAAATTTCAGAATGAACTTCAAAACGAATAATTGCCCATTATAGCAGCAACAACTTCGAATCCGGTTTTCGGAGGCCGGTTCGGTTCCCAAAATGATAACCTGGATATGCTTTTTTCAAAAACAGATTGACAAAACCTCGCTCAGGTAATAATTTGATAGTAATCAATAACTATCTTTTATGGAAATTCATATGAGTTTGCCAAAAAAAAATCTCCCTGCAGAAAAACGTCGGGTGGTGACGGTTGAAGCCGTGGTCAAATTGGCTGCGGAACAGAATCCAACCGATATCACCACAGCGGCCATTGCCAAATGCATGGGGCTGACACAGGGTGCGCTTTTTCGGCATTTCCCAAACAAAGAGGCTATCCTGCAAGCGGTGATGGAATGGGTGGCCGCGCGCCTATTGGCCCGCATAGACAAGGCCGTGCAATTAGCCTTTTCCCCGCTCGCAGCACTTGAGGCCATGTTCATGGCGCATGTGGGATTTGTCGTCGAGCATCCGGGCGTTCCGCGTATTTTGTTTGGTGAATTGCAACGTGCTGAACAAACGACACCCAAACGCCTGGCCCAAACCCTCATCCAGAATTACGGCGAACGACTGCAACGGCTCATCGAGGAAGGTAAGGAATGCGGAGAACTCGATGCCGGGCTCGATACGGAAGCTGCCGTTACACTCTTCATCGGCACCATTCAAGGGCTGGTGATGCAATCACTGCTGGCCGGTGACCTGGGCTGCATCCGCCATGATGCGCCAAGGGTCTTTGCCATCTACCTGCGCGGCATCAGGAGCACGCAATGAAACGATTCCCTGTAAAAATGCGGACAGTGGCAATGCTGGTGGTGATTTTGCCCCTGTTGGCGCTTTTTGTCTATGTAGCCCTACGTTCGGGGCCGCTCGCACCGGTGCCGGTTACGGTGACCACCATAGAGAACCGCTCCATCTCCCCGGCGCTCTTCGGCATCGGTACGATTGAGGCCCGCTACACCTACCAGATCGGCCCCACTTTCGCCGGGCGGGTTAAGCACCTGAAGGTGCAGGTGGGAGATGTGGTCAGGGCCGGGCAGGTGCTCGGCGAAATGGATCCGGTCGATCTCGATGAGCGAATTCGAGCCCAGGACGCCGCATTTAAGCGCGCCGAAGCGCAGTTGAGTGAGGCCCAGGCTCGGCAGGCTTACGCCCAAACCCAGTCCCAGCGTTATGATGCATTACTGGCGGTGCGTTCGATCAGCGAGGAAATCGTTGCCACCAAAAAGCATGAGCTCATGGTCGCCAGAGCGAGCCTGAACGCGGCGCGGGAGGAATCCGTCCGCATCCGCTCCGAACGCGAGGCTTTAGTGGCGCAGCGCCAAAACCTCTTCATGGTCGCTCCCGTCGACGGGCTGGTCGTTCTACGCAATGCCGAGCCCGGGACCACGCTGGTGGCGGGCCAGGTCGTTGTTGAACTGATCGATCCGAAGAGTTTATGGGTCAATACGCGCTTCGATCAAATCCATGCGCGGGGGCTTGCCGCCGATCTATCGGCCCATATTGTCCTGCGCTCACGAGTGGGCGAGGCAGAGACCGGTCGCGTGCTGCGGATCGAGCCGTTGGCCGACGCCGTGACCGAGGAAACGTTGGTCAAAGTGGTCTTCGACCAATTACCGGTGCCGCTGCCGCCCATCGGTGAACTGGCCGAGGTTACCGTTGCCTTACCCGCGCTTCCGGCCGGACCGGTCCTCCCCAATGCGGCCATCCAACACCTCGATGGCAAATTGGGTGTGTGGCAAATCAAAAATGGTGACCTGCACTTCACGCCGGTCACTCTTGGCACCGCAGATTTAGCGGGTCAGGTGCAGGTACGTGAAGGCTTGAAGGTCGGAGATCAGGTGGTTGTCTATAGCGCCACGGCTCTGGCTCCGCGCAGCCGCATCGACATTGTTAAGCAAATCCCCGGGGTGACGCGATGATCAGTCTGGCCGGCCGGGATATCATGCACGCTTGGGGCAAATTCGTCTTTACCGGCGTGGGCCTTGGGCTGCTGATCGGCATAACCTTGTCCATGGCCGGCATCTACCGTGGCATGGTGGATGACGCCAAAGCCTTGCTCGACAACAGCGGCGCCGATCTCTGGGTGGTGCAACAAGATACCCTCGGCCCCTATGCCGAACCTTCGAGTATCTACGATGATGTCTGGCGCGGTGTTCGCGGCATGCCGGGCGTTGCGCGGACGGCCAATGTCACCTATCTCACCATGCAGGTGCGTCAGGGCGGGCGCGACGTGCGCACCATGGTCACCGGCATCACAGCAGGCGAGCCCGGCACGCCCGGCTGGCCGCCTTATCTCGTCGCCGGCCGGCAGATGACCCGTGGCCACTACGAGGCGGTGGCCGATATCGCCTCCGGCTTCAAGCTAGGCGACCACCTCCAGATCCGCCGCAACCACTACACCGTAGTGGGCCTGACTCGGCGGATGGTCTCTTCCGGTGGCGATCCAATGATATTCATTCCGCTCAAGGATGCCCAGGAAGCCCAGTTTCTCAAGGACAACGACGCCATCCGACAGCAGCGTCTCCGCACCGCCGCAAACCCGGCGTTTAATCGACCACAGGTTCCGGGTTTACTCGATGCCGTCATCGCTTCTCAAAGCATCAACCCCTACGTCAACGCCGTGCTGGTCCAGGTTGATTCGAATCATAGCGCTGAGGAGGTGGCGGAATCAATCCGCCGTTGGAAGCGCCTGACGGTCTACACGCGGGACCAGATGGAAGAGATCCTGGTGGGAAAACTGATCGCCACCTCGGCCAGACAGATCTTCATGTTCCTGGTGATTCTTTCGGTGGTCAGCGCAGCCATCGTCGCCTTCATCATCTACACCCTGACCCTCGGCAAGATCCGCGAAATCGCCGTGCTCAAGCTGATCGGCACCAGAAACCGCACCATTGTTGCTCTCATCATGCAACAATCCATTGCCCTGGGCTTGATCGGCTTTGTGGTGGGCAAGATCACCGCCACCCTGTTGATGGCGCCGATCTTTCCCAAATATGTGCTGCTTGAGCCTCTCGACTCCGTGATGGCGTTCGTAGCCGTGGTGGTGATTTGCATTCTCGCGAGCATCATCGCCATTCGCGCCGCCCTCAAAATCGATCCGGCCGAGGCCATAGGGGGGTAAGATGGCCGGCAAAGGTATTCACATTGAAGGTTTAAAAAAACGCTATGGCAGTGGCGATACCGCCGTCGACGCCTTAATAGGCGTTGACATGCAGGTAGCCCCGGGAGAGGTGGTCGGTCTGGTAGGGCCTTCGGGCTCCGGCAAAAGCACCTTGCTTAAGTGTCTGGGCGCGGTGATCGAGCCGACCGCCGGGCGCATGACCTTAGGCGACCTGGTCATCTATGACGGAGGCTGGAAGGTGAAAGACTTGCGCGCCCTGCGCCGTGACAAAATTGGTTTTATCTTCCAGGCGCCCTACCTTATCCCCTTCCTGGACGTTACCGACAATGTCGCCCTGTTGCCGATGCTTGCCGGGAAACCCAACGCCGAATCCCGCAAACTGGCGATGGAGCTATTGCAAGCGCTCGATGTCGAGCCACGCGCCAAGGCCATGCCCTCTCAGCTCTCCGGCGGCGAACAGCAGCGAGTAGCGATCGCCCGAGGCTTGGTCAATCGACCGCCGGTGATCCTCGCCGATGAACCGACCGCGCCGCTGGACAGCGAACGCGCCCTGGCGGTGATCCGGATTCTGAACGACATGGCCCGTAAATTCGAGACCGCGATCATCGTCGTCACCCACGACGAAAAAATCATGCCGACCTTCAAACGCATCTATCACATCCGGGATGGCGTAACCTATGAAGAGGCCGGAGAGGGACGGGAGTTCGAATGAAGTATAACCTGCCTGCCAGACGACTTAACCGGGCTGTCAGCTGTAACAGCTGGCAGAATTTGAACGCACCTAACAACAAAAGGAGAAAAGTTTATGAAAACGATCAAAGTGGTTCCATTTTTTACGGTTTTTTCCGCGTTTTTGACATTCTTGCTTTGTCTGCCGCTCTTGGCTTATGCCCATTGCGACACCCTTGACGGCCCAGTAGTGCAAACGGCCCGAGAGTCCCTTGAGAAGAGTGACATAACCCCGGTGCTCAAATGGGTGCAGGTAAAAGACGAGAAGGAAATCCGAGTTGCCTTTGACAAGGCTCTTGCGGTTCGTGCCATGGGTCCCGAGGCTAAGGAATTGGCTGATATGTACTTTTTCGAGACGCTCGTTCGTATTCATCGTGCCGGTGAAGGCGCACCCTATACCGGTCTGAAACCAGGTGCAGCTGTCGACCCAGCGGTGGCCATGGCCGACAAGTCTTTGGAAAGTGGATCGGTGGATAAGCTGGTCGATGTCTTGACGAAAGCCATGGCTAAAGGCATTCGTGAACGTTTTCAACAGACGAGCGAAAAGCAAAAAAATGCTGAAAAATCCGTGGAGCAAGGTCGTCAATATGTCGAAGCCTATGTCGTCTTCACCCATTACGTAGAAGGATTGCACGGCCTTATTGGCGGCAAACATGGTGGACACTGATCAATGTGATAGGCGAAAGCGGCCTCATGGCCTTCGGCTGCCCCCACCACCTGCATTGAATCCTGTGTCGAATATGGAGGAAAGTTGGCCGGCCTCCTGAAATAGATATAACTCCGCAGGTGAATGGCTGACCCGGAGTTAGTTGGGCTGGAAAAGGTGTATGGTGCGCGATGCGCCGGAATCATTAACAACAGGAGGAAACAATGACGAAAAAAGTGGGCGGTGGCATTCTACACAATGAGCGACCAGATACATCGTCATCCCAAATGGACTCCCTCCGAAATAGAAGAGCCCTCATTTACCGATAGTCGCTCCAACCAGTGATTCCTCCTCATCAATAGGATGTTGCACCAACTGATAGACGATGTTATCGGCCTCCTCAGAATGACGACAAAGAACGCAATAGGACAATCCTATTAATCAGCGAACTTTTGCCGGCACGCAGGAATTGCGCAGGCAAGTAAAATTGTTCTTTCAAGCAGGCTTTTCTTGATCATGTATTCGTTTTCGCTGTGGTCATCCGCACCGATTGGTCCAAGACCGTCAATAACCGGTGTGTTTTCATCGGCGATCAGGTTGGCATCCGATACGCCGAAACGAAACTCTTCCTTGATGTCCATGTTCAACTGCGTGGCCACTGTTTTTACCGTATCAAAAAGCTGCCGGTTTTTTGCACTCTGAGGCATGGGGGGTCTTCCGCTGATAATATCGACCTGGGTACCAACGCCTGGAACATAAATGGTTTTGGCGATTTCGTCTATTTTTTTCTCTAAATGCTGCCTGTCCGAAAAATCTTCATACCGGATATCGATTCCGGCTTCAGCATGATCCGCAACCGTATTGGGACCAATGCCGCCGCTGATTTTACCCGCATTAACCGTGATTTTTCGCGAGGGATCATTGAGGCTTTCGAACTGAATAATTTTATGGGCAAGCTCTAAAATGGCGCTGACCTTGTTTTGTCCTGCTGTGGCCGCATGTCCGGCTCTGCCGAATGTTTCCATCCTGGCAGACATGTTGCCTTTCCGTCCGGTGACAATTTCTCCCTGCAGCCCGCCACACTCCAGTACAAAGGCAAAAAGGCTTTTTCGGGCCTCCCGACGAATAATCGGCGCCGAGGTTCGTGACCCGATTTCTTCATCCGAGTTGAAAACAAAAGTCACCGGAATCTTTCTGAGCAAACCTAAAAAATCCAGGGCTTTCAGAGCATAAATTCCCGCTGTCAGCCCACCTTTCATATCGATCACCCCGGGTCCGTAACACTTTTGATTATCTTCTCTGTATTGGTTAAAGGGGGAATATTCGGGAAATACCGTGTCCGTATGTCCCACAAGGAGAATCTGGTTGGCAAAACTACCTGTTGCGGGAGAACGAACCACCAGATGATTTCCAAAAGTTTCCTGGGCAATCTCGGTGCAGGTCAGGGAAGAATTTTCAAATTCAGAAGCAATCAGCGCCATCATTTGATCATTTCCGGACTTGTGGTAACTGTGGCTCTGGGTTTCCACCATCCGTTTCAACAAATCGAACATGCCTGGTTCACAGCAAGTCAGATAATTTCGAATTTCCTGATATAAGGTCATGGGGTATATTTTAAAAATGAAAAATCGGTGCCGGCGTATTCTTCACTGTCCGCGTCAGGATAATCGACCTCCTGATGGTTCCATGGCTTTCGCAAAATCACGGTATCTCCAACATGTTCAACCACGTTACTTCGGTGAAGGGGGATTTTTCCACCTGCCGTAGCGATGTATCTTGGGATTGCATCGCCTGAAATATTGCCGTACATGCTTTCGATGATATCCCGTCCCTTCTCGATGGGCACCCGCAGGTGGGAAAACTGAGGATTGCGGTAGCTGCAATTAAATACATAATAAGGGCGGACATAACTTTCCTGGATTGTTTCACAAAGTTTCCACATTTTAACAGATGTATCGTTAATTCCTCTTAACAAAACAGCCTGGTTCAGCACCGCACTGACACGCTTTGATATTTGTTTGAAAGCCTCCCGTGAGATTGGAGTGATCTCCTGGGCTGTGTTGATCTGGGTTACCACCCGCACAGGGCTTTTGTCATTGCTTTCTTCCAAAATATCCAGCAATTCGTTGTCTATGCGCTGAGGCGCGGTCACCGGAATTCGGGTGCCAAGTCGTTTCATTTTTACATGCTCGATTTCATCCAGGGCAGTCAGGATTTTTCTCACTATTTTATTGGGAAGCACAAACGCATCCCCACCGGTGATCAATACATCCCGGATTAACGGGTTGTTGCGAATATAATCGAGAGCTTCCCCGTATGCCTGGTCGGAATAAATTCTGTCTTTTTTACCGATGTGTGCCAGCCTAAGGCAATGGGTACAATACATGGCACACATGTTGGTCGCTTTGATGGTCACCACACGGGGATAAAACTGGTCAATCAGTCTTGCCGGAGAATGGTCTGCTGCAACCGGGGGAATTTCAATGCCCACATTGTCTACCATCTCACCGGTGGGAACCGATTGAATCAGGACCGGATCATTGATTTTGCCGGGCTGGATTAAAGCGGCATAATAAGGGGTCAGCCTCATACGGTATTTTTGCGTGACCCTTTGGATATCATCGAGAACATGGGCCGGCAGATCCAGGATTTTCCCGAGTTTGTCCACCGAATCGATACAATTTCTGATCTGGCCGCTGTAGCTGTTCCAGTCGCTATCACTGATATTCAGGACACTTTGGATGCGCCGGATATTTTCCCGGATGTGATCCCATAGTTCAATGCCGCTGGGTGCTTCCACCGGGTGTCTTTTTAAATAGCTGTCCACCCTTGAAATGGCCTCATGGACAATCGGAAGAGCCCTTGTCAGCCTTCCCCCAACAGAAACGCCGTGTTCATCCAAACGGCTGTGCATTTGCGCCAGTTCAATCAGCGTTTTTTTAGATACACCGATGGCATCGGGACTTTGGCCTGATTCGCTTTTTATATCTTTGAGACGGGAAAACAGGGAGATGATCGGTTCGGTTCGTTGTTTTTGCCGACATTGTTCAACGATTAATCTGATTTCTTCCAGGACTCCATCCGGCACCGGGAAACTTTTTTTTTGATCTCTGAACAAATTATCAAATAAGTCTTTTGTAAATTCATCCATCGCGGTTTCATCATTCTGAGCATTATTCATTGATAATCTCCGGGTATCATTCAGGGCCCTCGCTAATTCGACCAATTTTCAAGTTTCAGTTCAGGAATTCGATTAAATTCCTTGTAGTTGTTTGTAACAAGGATGGTATTCCAAAAGAAACCCCATACCACAATTCAGCGGATACCACAGCAAATATGGCTACTTCCCCGACCGGTATAGATGAGAGTTTCTTACGAATTGATTCAGGATGGTACTTTATAAGGTAAATGCAAGTGTTGGTGTCCAGCATAAAGCGGATCATATACCGTTTCTTTCTTCCGGTTGAAAATCTTCAGTACTGTCTGGAAAATCGAGAGTAAATCGCCTGCTTTGTTTAAAATAGCTTTCCCAACTTTGTCGTTTAGGTCGAAGGATAATTTCATCACCTCGTCTAAAAATCTCGACTTCTTTTGTGTCTAAAATGAACTCCTTGGGCAACTTGACTGCTTGAGAGTTCCCGGAACGAAAAATTTTTGCCATTGCCATTCTATTTACCTCCCAACATGATAACATTTATCAATAAATAAGCTTACAAGAGGATTATGTCAAATGCCGGATTTATCCATTGCCGTTTCCTTAGTCTGAGCATTATTCATTGATAATCTCCGGGTTTGTTTCATCACAAAAAGACATTTGAAGTTTTTCAAGTCCCTGGGTTAAGCCTTCGTTTACAGCATGGAAATCAAGACCAACTGAAACGATACGACCGATAAAAGTTCCCTGAGCAACGACAAAGTCGCTTCCGATATGCTCCATTATCAAATAGTCCCTATCTTGAAGGCCGTTTGCCACTTTTTTGAAAGTTTCTCTTTCATATGAGCTTTGCGAAACATAACCATTGGTATGAACCATTTTTTGCATTTTATAGTTATAGGTCCCCCAATGGATGTTTTTAGGATTGGATGATAACTCCACGGTATTTTCAGGAAAAGAGTTGCGGGTAACCGCCCAGTATTCAAGTTCCGGCAACATAGGAGAGCCTTTGGGCAGGGACTGCTCCAATGTGCAGCAAAATTCCATGGTGGTTCCCTGTTTTCGGGCATTGATCTCCAGAAAGTGAATATCTTTTTGTGAATTGACAATATAATCGCAACCGAAAATTCCCCTGTAACCGTTGACTGCCAACCATTTGCCGGCTTTTCGGGTCAATTCCCCAAGAGTTGAGATAATATCAGGGGGCAGTTTCGAAGGAAAGGTTGAACCTGTAAACCGGTTGCCCTGCTCGATTCTCTGGTCGGCTACCCCGGCTATGTAAACATCCTTTTCATTGGCTACCACGCCCAGCACCGTAGGATCATCCTCATGGGGCATATAACGGCTGATCAGATATTGAATGTTTTCCAATTTGAATTTAGCGCATAAGTCATCCGGACTGTGAGCCACAATACTTTTTGCGCCTGCCGCACTGTAATCTTCCGTTACAAAAATTCCATCGGGCCACTTTTCCCAAAGTTCTTCAGTGGTTTCAACCAGATGGGTACGCGTATCACAAACACGGTACTCGGGCATGGGAAGCAATCCGGACAACTGAGTGTATTGGGCAATTTTGCTGTTCATTCTGTGAGCAACATCGCTTCGCGGGCCAAGAATGGAGACGCCTGGAATTTTGTCGAGGGCCATCTCAGGAAAACTTTCATACATATAAATATACACATGATCCTGTCGACTTCGCAGTTCTCGGACAAGCTCTCTTACATATGAATTGCAGGAAACGGATTCCATGAATTCGCGACCGGCTAAGCGACAGCAGATGTTGCAACCGTGCCTGCGAAAAAAATTTTCCGCAAAAGGATTGACGACCATAAGATTCCGGTAGTCATAATTTTCAAACACATCCGGAACAATTGCTATAAAATCGAATTTCTGTTGATAAATACCAGAAAGACTTTCGGCCAGAAAATTGTTCAGTCCATAGTTTTTGATTTCTCCGATGTATAGGAAATATTGTGTGCCACTTTGAAGACGATATTTGGAATAGAAAATTTCAGACATGATGGCCTCGATTGTAAAAAAAACCGACCGATGATAACTTAACCATAATGAAGCGATTTTGTCAGCAGCTATCCATCATTCCAGCGGAGGCTGGAATCCAGGAGGTAAACCAACAATCTGGATACCGGCCTTCGCCGGTATGACGTTAAACTTCCCGGTATGACGTTAAGTCTTCCTCGAAATTGAATCGCTTATTATAGGTTTAAATAATAACGAGTTAGCAAGCAAAGTGATAAAATGCAAGCTCAAAAGCAGCAATTCTAATTTTGACCATACTAACGATATGAAACCATAATTTTATTGCACAGCCTTATGCGCTTAAGGCGCAAGACATATCAGCCCAGGGCAACGCCCTGGGTTTGATACACCCTATGATTTTAGCCCTGTAAGGGCGTGACATAAAAGGTTTTTTAGTGCAAAATTCTGATTTAATGTTACGCCCTTACAGGGCTGATTTAAAAAATACAAACTACCCAGGGCGTTGCCCTGGGCTGATATGTAAAGGCCTTTCAGGCCTGACCATATTACATCCATAGCAGGGCTTGATTTTATTTTCCATTTTCAAATCCTGGGCGTTGCTATTAAACTTTGAGTAATTGACCTTCTCAAAATGAGAATTGCTGGCTCAAAAGGAAGTATTCTCAAATGACTTCGGAGGAATTTGGTCCAGCACTTCACGCACCCTTGCGGCCAGGGTTTTGACTGAAAAAGGTTTCTGAAGGTACTGGACATCTTCTTCAATCACTCCATGGTGGGCGATCACATCGGCCGTATATCCGGAGATGAACAGGGTAATGATTTCGGGACGGACAGATATGATCTGATCCTTTAATTCCTGGCCGTTTATTCCAGGCATTACCACATCGGTTATCAGCAGATGAATGGGCCCCTGATGCTGTTTTGCCATGATTAATGCCTCGCTCGGACTAGCCGTCGCCAGCACTGTGTAACCGTAGCGCTCCAGTATCATTTTCCCAAGCCTCAGGATCGCCTCCTCATCTTCCACCAACAGCACGGTTTCAGCTCCGCGGTAAGGTTCCGGTTCGACAGCCTGTACCATGGCTGTTTCCGCTGCCTGTATGCAGGGCAAATATATCTTGAAGCTTGTGCCTACCCCTGATTCGCTGTATACGTTGATAAATCCGTAGTTTTGCCTGACTATGCCGTAGATTGTGGCCAGACCTAAACCTGTACCTTTACCCACTTCCTTGGTGGTAAAAAACGGCTCAAAAAGATTGTCAAGAACCTTTTTATCCATGCCGGGTCCGGTATCGCTCACCGTCAGTAAAACATACTCGCCTGGCACAAAACCGGCATGGGCAGCACAATAGCTTTCGTCAAAGACAATATTTTGTGTTTCAATGGTCAGATTGCCTACTCTTCCAATGGCATCACGGGCATTGACCGCCAGATTGACCAGAATCTGATCAATCTGGGTCGGGTCCATCATCACGTGCCACAGGTTCACACCTGGTTTCCATACCAGGTCGATTCCTTCTCCGATAATTCGTCGGAGCATCCTGAGCATTCCGGAAATCGTATCGTTTAAGTCCAACACCTGGGGGCTGATGGCCTGCTTTCTGGCAAAAGCCAGAAGCTGCCGCGTGAGATCCGCCGATCTTTGGGCGGCCTTTTGGATATCCAGAAGACTGTCATGTAGTGGATGTGAAGGATCAATGTGATCTAAAGCCATCTCCGTATGACCGAGAATCACTCCCAGCATATTGTTGAAATCATGTGCCACACCCCCGGCCAATCGTCCGATCGACTCCAGTTTTTGAGCCTGATGAAACTGAGATTCCAAATCAGCCTTCTCCTCAAGAACTCGAAGATGCTCCGTGATATCGCGCTTGACAGCCACATAGTTGACAATAGACCCTGATGAATCTCTCACAGGTGAAATCGTGGCATCCTCGGTAAAAAACGAACCATCCTTGCGCCTGTTGACAATGTGGCCTGTCCAGGATTTGCCGCTGGTGATTGTTCTCCACATTTTTTGGTAAAAGGACTTGTCGTGCTTACCGCTTTTTTGAATGCGAAGATTCTGACCAATTGCTTCTTTCCGGGAATATCCCGTGATTCTTTCAAATGCAGGATTGACATACTGAATATTTCCCTCGGGGTCGGTGATGACCATACTTTCCCCGGACTGCTCTATTGCCAGAAGCAGTCGCTCACGCTCGGCCTCAACCTGTTTGCGCTCGGTGATGTCGTTTGTAAAACCCAGATAATGTTTCCCGGGTAGTTTGACTGCCGCGATGGACCACCATCGCTTTTCACCCTCTTTCGTGCGACAAAAGATTTCTTTGTGTATTTGACCAACTTCAGCCAGTTCCCTGAAAGCGGCCATGCCTTCTGCATGAAACTCTGATACCAGTAAATCCGAAATTTTCATGGAAAGCAATTCACCTTCCTCGTAACCCGAAATCCGGCATGCCTCCGGATTTACCTGGATGTACTTTCCTGTTTCATCAGTAATGAATACACCATAAGGCGAGTTCTCGACATAACTGCGCCATCGCTCTTCGTTTTCGAGAATAGTAAGTTCGAACTTTTTTCGTTCGGTGATATCTCTTGTGATCGATAATATATGCGGTACATTATTTAGAGTTATTATACTGGCCGACATAAGGCCGAATTTAAATGACCCGTCCTTACATCTGAATTTAGATTCCACATTATTAACACGGCCATTTTTTCTCAAACCCTCTATCAACGCATCACGATCTTCCGGTGTTGCCCATATTTTT
This sequence comes from Desulfobacteraceae bacterium, assembly GCA_011389745.1. Classification (GTDB taxonomy): domain Bacteria; phylum Desulfobacterota; class Desulfobacteria; order Desulfobacterales; family SKZT01; genus SKZT01. The sequence goes on from JAABTQ010000003.1 coordinate 129,664, forward strand.
ATATCCGAGGAAAATTTTCCGTTGACATCTTCGCGCGAATAACCTGTTAACTGGGTAAAACCATCATTAATATCAACATAAAGACCATCTAAGCGGTTAATATTGACCGCATCCGGACTGGTTTCGAAGCTGACTCTATATTTTTCTTCGCTTTCATTCAGGGCTTCCTCCATCCTCTTGCGCTCAGTGATATCGCAGATAAAATTCAATGTGGCAGGTCTGTCCTCCCAGTCGATCAAAACGGCGCTGATCTCAACTATTTTGACGGTACTGTCTTGTCCTATCATCCTGAATGAATATCGGGATGGAGAAAGATTTCCTTTGAGACGCTGCCGGTAGCGTTCGAACACCAAATCTCTGTCATCAGGGTGGATAAATTCTAAAAAAGGCTTTGACATAAGTTCCTGTTCCGAAAACCCTGTAATTTCAATTGCCATGGGATTGGCAAACACCAACCGGCCATCCTGAGCTACAATTATCGCGTCATTGGCGTTTTCCACGAGACAACGATATTTTTCCTCACTTCTTTTGAGAGATTCCTCGCGCTGCATCAACTCAAAAGTTTTGATCCGCACCTGTTTTTTCAGTGTCCGGTTCCAGAAATAGAAGAGTGTGATTATAACTGCAAAGAAACCCAGGCTCCCAATAACACTGAACCAGAACCTCCTGTCCTGGTAAAATTTTCCGACTTTGAGTTTGATCCATTTATCACTGATCGCTTCCCGTTCCTCAGATGAGATTTCCCGGAGAGCCTTATCCAGAATGCGATTGAAAAGGGGCCAGTCCTTTCTCGATGCAAAGCTTATGGAGTCGTCGAATTCACAGTCACCGGCGATCCGAAGGTTGGCAAGTTTCACCTGCCTGACATAATGGGATATGACCGCAAGGTTCCCCACCACCACATTGATTCTCCCCATGGAGAGATCTTTGAGGGCTTCCACCGGGTCGGTAATGGGTTGAGCGTGATCAATCCCATGTTGCTGGGTAAGAACAGAGCCGATGGCATATCCACCCTGATAGACAACACCATCAATGCCCTTCAACTCGTGAATAGTAATGTTTCTTTTGAAATCATCTCTTACGACCATTACGTTGGGGATTCGGATGTAAGGTGGCGTGAAAAGAAGGTATTCGGATCGTTCCGAGGTTTTTATGACGGTATTGACAACATCAATTTCATGAGTTCGGGCTTTTTCAAGTATCTCTTCGAAACTACTTAATCGGACGATTTGAAATGTGTGCTGAAGTTTTTTTTCGATAAGCCGCAGATAATCGGCAGCAATGCCGCGAAATATTCCATTTTCATCGAAATATTCCAGGGGAGGATAATAAGGATCAGGGGCCACACGGATCTTTCCATCGTATTCTTTAAGCCAGTTGCGTTCTTCAGGGGAAAGGAAATCAGAACTTCCTTCAGAAGGATATGGAAATATGACCAATATAAAAAAAAGCAACCAAATGATAAATGCTATACTGTTTTTATGATGATAAATAAAATTTTTAGCTGCCATTCTTGTATATTCAGATTACCCCAGGCTCATTCGTATTTGCCTTGGAAGCTTTTTTGAGGTTTGCCATTGGCCGCTGCTGAAATAAAAATAGATACTTTGGCCCGTATCGTAGTAAACTTGGGTGGACGGATAATATCGATATTTGTACTTTTTCCGATATCCGTGCGCCGGTGCCCAGGGAGGCGGACCGCCCTTTTGTCCACGATTCTCATAATATGGTTCATGATCTTCAGGATAATCGCCTGCTGTGACGTAGGTACCCGCACAACCACCGGCCATTAGGAACGCGGCAGCCGAAAGCAGCAGTACCGAAAACTGCCATATTCTTTTTTTCATAAATGGTTCCTTTCCAAGATTCATGCCCCGCTACAAAGTATCGTGACAGCTAAAACGTTGCGGATGGGTTTGTATTTTGTGAAAACTTTTATACCTTACCAAAAAGTCCGGTTAATTTACCGATGAAAAATTTCGGAATCTGTCAGCTTGTAGTCGGAGGGCACCTGAAAAAGTTCATCGCTCAGCTTCTTTTTTTCAATATGTTTGAGGGTGGAAATAATGGTTCCTCCCATGGGATTTCGGGTAATGGTCTGAACAGGAAAACCATCCATTTCCTTCATATGCGCGGCAAAATTCATATGCTGCATCATGGGGTTTTTATCAAAACCTTTAGCCATCTTTTCCCCGATTTTCTTAAGTTCTTTGTAATGGTCTATGTCTTGGGTCACCCAGTATTCAATCTGAACCATCATAACTTGCAAATTGTATTTCTTACAGTCATATCCGGCAATCTCCCTGGTTTCGTTTGTGGGAATTATTTTGGTTTCTCCCATCATCTGCTTCATCATATTGGAAAAAGCCTCGGCATCCTCTCCTTCCCCTGCCATTTGCCCCATGGCATTTAAATCAATCTTGTGGTAGGTTTTTGCCTGCATGTCCAACTGATATACTGTCATACTGTCAAAATCCATTATTGTTACCATGTTTCCGATTTCAGTTCTTGAAGCATTTTCAGTAAAATAATAATCAACGGTCTGTACCTCATCGGATTGGCCGGGCATACCTGTTGTTTCCTGGACATTTTGCCAGAAAAGATCCGCATAAACCGGAATAGCAAAAAAAATGAAACAAACCATCGAAAAGAGAATACATGCGGTTCTTTTTTTAAAAATCATCGATTATTTCCTTTCTTTTAACATGTTGAAATTTTTGTATGAATGGTTCTTGAAATTCAATCGTACGCTTCAAGGATTTTTAAAAATTTTCCTGATTATAACAGATTTCGGGGTAAGAGGCATGCATATTGTTTGAATTTAATTATGAAAAGTCCCCTATAACGATTTATGCGCAAAAGGGGGACTTTTTTATTTTCCCCCACGAAAGGCGTGGTAAAACCTTATTTGCCGATCCAGGTTTTTACATCGGCTTTGCGTGGTATTTTGCCCACGCTTTTCACTTTTCCGTCGATGACAACCGCCGGTGTACCGAACACACCATAACCCGCGATTTCCATCACATCCGTTACTTTTTCAATAGTTGCATCAACTCCGGATTCTTCCACAGTTTCTTTGACAATTTTTTCAGTTTGTGCACACTTGGCGCAACCAGGTCCTAAAATTTTAATATCCATCATAAACTCCTTTTTGATGCTGGTTCTTGGGTTAAGCATATAATTGTCCGAAAATAAGGCCGCTGATAGTGGCCATTATGACGACAAGAACGACAAAAATCGCTGTTTTCTTGACACCCAGCACGCTGTTGATGACCAGCATGTTGGGAAGGCTTAAAGCCGGCCCGGCCAGAAGCAGGGCTAAAGCAGGCCCTTTTCCCATACCGGCCCCGATAAGGCCCTGAAGTATCGGAATTTCGGTTAAGGTGGCGAAATACATGAAAGCTCCTACCACAGAGGCAAACAAGTTAGCCTGTAAAGAGTTGCCGCCAACCAGGCCACTGACCCATTGGGAGGGAATCAGACCTTCGGAACCCGGCCGTCCCAGTAGAAGCCCCGCCACCAGAACTCCTGCAAGCAGCAGCGGCATGATTTGTTTGCTGAAATCCCATGTGGATAAAAACCAGGATTCTGTTTCTCCCCGCGTGGTGGTCAACAAAACAGATAAGGCCACAATTCCGGCGGAAAAGGCAATAAGCGGTTCTTGGGGAATGAAGATCGCCAATGCCAGAACAACAACTACCGCGATAAATACTTTGTATGCCCTGACACCGAACCAGATAATCATCAGCATACCAAGTACAATGGCAAAGGCTCCGGTCAGATACCATTTCACACTGAAAACAGCCGCCCACAGTCCTGTTGCCCCCGAGGGTTCTCCCCATGTGGCGAAAATGAGTATTAATACCATTGTGCCAAGGTAGATGACATTTTGCCAAAGGGGACGTTCCACTTCCGGCTCGGGCATATGGAGAGCCGCGTCGGCTTTGGCCTGTTCTTCCTTTCTGAACAACATATGCATGATCAGACCGATGACGATGCTGAAAAAAATAGCACCAACCGCACGGGCTAAACCTATTTCAGGCCCTAGAATTCGAGCTGTCAGCACGATTGCCAGGATATTGATTGCAGGACCGGAATAGAGAAACGCTATTGCAGGACCCAGTCCCGCTCCACGTTTCCAGATACCGGCGAACAAAGGAAGAACCGTACAGGAACAAACCGCCAGAATGGCCCCTGATACCGATGCAACCCCATAGGACATGACCTTGTTGGCCCCGGCCCCTAAATATTTCATGACCGCCGCCTGGGACACAAATACCGAAATTGCACCGGCAATAAAAAAAGCCGGTACCAGGCAAAGCAAAACATGCTCCTGGGCATACCATTTGGCCAGAGCCAGCGCTTCGATCACTGATCTTGTAAACCTGTCACTTTGCAAGGGAAGCCAGAAAAAGATCAGAAATACGCCAATGATCAGAGCCATCGGCTTCCATATCATTTTCCAGTCGATCATGCTTGGTTCGGCTTCCTCCTCATCGGATTCCAAAGCACTTTCAAGACCTTCTTTATTATTGTCAAGCGATGCACAGCACTTCATTTTTTTTCCTTTCTAAAATTTTTTTCATCAATTTTTGGCACAAATTTGGTTTCTGTCATAAGAAGAAATACGGCTCAGCAATTGGGCAATCTCTGTGTCATCATCGAGCCAATGGCGAAGGTTGCCCAGCAAGCTCGCGGCATAAGGGCTTGCCCGGCCGTCGCTGATGGAATAATTGACCCAAAGCCCTTCCTTTTTGGAACAGACCAGTTGCGCGTCTTCCAGAATTTTCAAATGCTTTGAAACCGTCGGCTGCGCAATATGGAGAGCTGCCTGCAATTCGCAAACGCACATGGTTCTGTGCTGAAGCAGCTTGACGATTTTTACCCGGTTCGAATCCGATAATGCTTTCATGATTTTGATAAAGGATTTCATGTTTTCCTCTTTATATATTCTATTTTGGTAATATATTAGCTTGGATTTATTTTGTCAATATAAATTCTCAAGGATCAATATATGCTTTTCCGGCTGATGACCGGATAGCGATTCTCTCCAATTATATAACGAAAACAGAAAGTAGCCTGAATGACAGGTAACCATAATACCCCCACTGATGTCATTCTGAGGAGGCTAACACCGAAGTTATCAGTTGGAACGGGAAAAAAAAGTTGATTACCGCCAAACGGTTTCATATATTACAGAAATGATCGAATTGCACAGGTCAGTTGCAGAGTTTTTAAAAACCAAGGGAGACGCACATGAACCCCGAAAATATAAAAGGTAATTTCAATAATCCTGATTGTTTATCAACAATTCCGGAAACACAGCCGCCTCCGATGGTATCTATCGTCGGATTTTCAGGCCAGGGTAAAACGACCCTTACGGTTAAACTGGTTGCTGAACTCAAAAAGCGCGGATTTCGTGTCGGTACCATCAAGCATGATGTCCATGGATTTGATCCGGATCATCCCGGCAAGGACAGTTATCGCCATAAAAAGGCAGGCGCTTCAGTCACCATTGTCACCTCTCCGAGGAACATAGGCATAGTGCGCGATGTTGACCATGATCATCAGCCACAGGAACTGGCCCCCTTTTTCAGTGATATGGATATCGTTCTGGTTGAGGGCTTCAAACGGGCAGGACTTCCCAAAATAGAAATTTTCAGACCCGAAGTAAAAAAAGAGCCGGCCTGCAAGGGTGACAAACAGCTCATGGCTCTCGTGAGTGATTCCCCATTGGACTGGGGAGTTCCAAGATTTCACACGGAACAGATCGGCGAACTCGTTGATTTTCTCTTAGAGCAACTTCACCTGGGTATTTAGGCTCGACATTTTTTCCGGAAGTAAATTATCTTGTCGGCACCCTATACTATTTTTTTTACCTGACTTGTAGATAAAAGTGATTGAAAATCGACCGAATTTTGTATAATTCAACTGATTTTGTTGGTGTAGTCCGTTTATTAGCCATTGGAACTTGCGTTTACAGGTGGTGGTGAAACAACAACGAGGATTGGATATAATTATCTGCCAGATGAACCAGATGATGGTGGTGGGTGAAAAAAATCAGTTGGGTTTTCTTTGATATTTTTGCCAGGACTTTCAGTGTTGCAGCCGCGCGATCGTTGTCAAACTTGATGAGAATGTCATCGACAATAAAGGGAATGGGTTCGTTGTTTTCCATATACATCTCCAGCCCGGCAAGCCTCAGGGCCAGGTAGAGCTGGTCGGCAGTGCCATCGCTCATGCATTCCACATGGACCATTTCCTTGTCACGGCTTCGAATGCCCACGATAACAGGCTGACCTTTATCGTCATATTCAGCACGGATAGAGTCGAAGGCTCCGCCCGTGATCTGATTAAAAAGTGCTGAGGCCCGTTTCAGAACCGGACCCTGGCTTTTGTCCCGATAACGCTCGATGGCCATGCTCAGCACCTTTGTGGCAATTTTTAACCGGGCGTATTGTTCCGCATGATTTTCAATACCCGCCAGGGTTATCTGAATATGCTCGGCCAACCCGGCGGCTTTTGCGCTTCCATCCATTTTGCTCAGCTCATTTTTCTCGCTTCCAATGGTCTGATCCAGCTCGGATTTTTCAATAGTTAAAGTTTCAATGGTTTCTTCCAAAGTCAGAATTTCGCCGGCGATACTATCCGGGTCAACTTCCAGGGTTTCTTTGATGAATTCTTCGACAGTGGCACCACCGGAGAGCCTTCTGAGCTGGTCGCCGTTTGTTTCCAGATGAAACTGTATCTCACGGCGTCTGCTGGAACGGTGTTCGGCTTCGGGTAATTGATCGATATCGCGGCAGCCTGCTTCTTCACACATGGCTTTTAATTGAATCTCCAACTCCGCAGAATTCCGGATCGCCTTGTTGAACTGCCGACGTTCCTGCTCCACTTGCTTTTCCAGCGTCTCTTTTTTTGTCCGGGCTTCCCTGGATTGCTTGAGGCGATGATGAAGTTCAAGTGCCGCCTCGGGTGCAGGGCGATTGGCAAGATCGCGCGCAACCACTTCAATCAGACTCGTTACCTTTCGGATAAACGCTTCCCGATCTCGGTCGATACCGATAATTCGTTTTTGTAAAATTTCGGCGTCCTTGATTTTATCGAACAGGTTTTTCAGCTCATCCATCACCACATTTGCTTCCTCGGGCTGGGCATCTGCATTAAGTCCGATGGGCCTGACAGCTTTTTCCCATTGAATTTTCCAATCGCCAAGCTCTTTTTCACTGGATTCCAAACGGGACCTGGCTGCCTTGAGTTCTTTTTCGAGCTTTCTTTGATCATGCAAACGTTGTTCGTGCTTTCTCAGGAGTTCTTCCCTGCGGGTAATGATGGACTTGGCTTTTTTAATCAGGGTGGTCAATGAATCATTGTCGTGGCTTGATTTGGTTTCCTGTGCGAAAACATGTTGTATCAGGTTTAATCGATTAGCATCGATATGTTTTTGCAATTCGTCACTTTTTGTGCGGCGGCTGCGTAAGTCTATGACTTTTTGGACAAGTAGCTTGAAATCATTGCCCCATTGCACCATTTCCCTGGGTGAACGATGATCGATTCCCAGCGGGTGCCAGAGTTGTGTCCACTCTTGTGTCAGTTCCTGTCTTTCATTTTCAGCCATCTCAAGATCTTTTTCAAGTTGTTGAAGAAGGTCGTTTTGGGAGATTTTTTGGGATAACAGCATGACTTTTTTCGTAACATGATCGGCTTCCCTCCTGAGTCGATCTGAAATGAAATCCGCCTGCTTAAGGTTATGGTCGAAAGCCTCAACAAGTGTGGTTGAAACCGGTGTATTTTCAATATAGCTCTGGATGGATTCTTCGGATAACGATTCGTTATCGAGTATACGGGCAATCAACCCCCAACCTGTGTCTCGCAATTCCCTGGCCTTTAAAAGATCACCTTCGGTGGGAACTTCCTGCTCCAGGCGGTTTGCCTCGATTTGACGTTCCACCTCTATCAGCGCACCCTGAACTTTTTTGGACTCGTTCTTGAAATTACTTAAAAGACGGTCATTGGCATCAAAACGTTCTTCAAAAATCCGAAGGGTTTCTGTTATAGGTATGGCAAGACTTTCGATCTCTTCGAAAGATTTTTCCCTTAATCCCAGTTTGTTCTGTTCAAGTTCAATGGTTTTCAGCATTGATTTGATGTCCGCTTGCTCGGAACGGTGTTGTTTTTCCTGTGAACCGAAATCCTCGGCATCTGACAGGGCTGTTCGAAACGCGTCAAACGGGAGAGGGGCAGGGTTGGTGTTCAGGTCGTTTCCGATTTCTTCAATTTCCCGGGTGATTTCGGGAAGTCTTTTCCGAGCGTCTTCCATGCGGGTAACAATTCGCTCATACTCAGCACCCAGTTTTCGGATTTTCAGAGCCTCTGTTTTTTTAATACGCCTCTTTTCAGCTTCCTCAGGGGAGAGGTTATCATCCAGGTTTTTTAAAATTTCCCGGATTTCGGCACGAAGACCGCTTAGTCTTGTTTCCAATTGAACACGGTCTTTAACCGCTTTGTTTTGGCTTCCCAATTCCAGATGGATATCTTCAACAGCATCCCCATTGTCGAGCAAATCATGGGAAATAAAAAGCTCTGAAATGGCCTTATCGCAGGACTCGATATTTTTAAGGGACTGGTCTTTTTGACTCTGGGAACTCGCCAGTTTTGAATTAAAATCACGCCGTTTTTCCGGAAAGTCTTCCGGTAACAGAACTGCATCGACATATTGTTTCAGATCATTTTCCAGGTCTTTACGCTCTGCGATCAGCGGAAGTGCCTGTTGAATCCGTTGCAACCGGTTCAGTTTTTTCTGGTGCGTGTTCAGTTCGGACTGAACCTTTTGTTTATGTTCCAGAGCCCTGCGAAGAACCTTGTCGTGTCCATGCCAATCCTGTCCTTTTAGCTGAACTGACTTTAATTCTATCCGACTCTTGTTTAGTTGAATCAGTGCTTCGTTAATTTTTTGTTTTTGTCCGCTGGGTCTGAAAAGATCATCCGCTTCCGTTTGGAGTTGGTTCTGGATTTCCAGCAGGTTTGCGATTCCTGAACCGGCTGAAAAAACAAGACGTCCCACATCCCCGCCGCCCTGGATGATGTCCTGTCCGCCACGAACAAGATCTTCGTAACCAATGCCGAACATGGTGGCAAAAAGGTCGGCGTCGATACCGCTGACAAAGCGCTGCAAAAGGGTTTCCTCCAGCATGGTCTCATCGTCGGGTCCACGAAGCGTGTTGCCGCGCCCTTTGCGCCGGACAAATTTTAATACATCTCCATTGCAGGATCGAAGGGTTGCACCAATTCGCATTTTCGGATGCGGGTGCATAAAGTTGTCCGCTGATCGCGCCGGTATCCCATACAGTAAATGACGTAATGCTCGCAGCGCAGAACTTTTGCCTGCTTCATTAGGGCCGTAAATGAGGTGAAATCCTTCCTGCCCGGCGCTTAAGTCAAGCACTTTATCTGTAAATAGACCGAATGCAATCAGTTGCAGTTCATCGATTCTCATTCACCAGCTCCTTTTTTCAGCAGCCGTTTGATAAGCATGGGGCGAACCTGTTCCAGCGTATTTTTCATCCATGCGGTATCACTGAATTTTAAACCCTCCTCCATGGTTTTTAATTCCAAAGGAAGCTTTCTTTCCAAATCAGTCAGTTCACTGATGAGATCCGGATGAACACTAGTTTCCGCATTTAATTCGTCAAGCAATTTCAGCAACTCACCAATGGCTCCATCCTTTTGTTCAGGAATCCGCCCTGAGTAAGGCAATCTGGTGCCGATTTTTATTTTCTCCACCCAGACCCGACCGTTACAGGCATCCAGGGCTGCAGATCGAATTTCGTTCATCCAGCGTTCAGGGTCTGAAAAAATTTGTTCGTGAACGGCGGTTTTTCCGTTGATGTGTATTCGGACAGCCAGAGGCATTCCATCATTTTCTTCAACAAGGCATTCAAGCAGTTTTCGCGTTCGGTCAAGAATATCATATCCACTTTCCGCTCCTGCAACATCAACTTCAGCAATTGCCCATCGAACCACATCCATGGGTATAAATTCAATTTCCGTATCATGACTTTGCCCGACAGTGACCAATATACATCCTTTGGGACCTGTTTCGCGGGGATTCCGACCCTGGATGTTGCCTGAGAACACTATGAGCGGGTGTTGATCTATAACTTCGTGGCTGTGGACATGCCCAAGCGCCCAGTAATCATAACCCTTGTTTTTTAAATCTTCCGGAGAACATGGCGCGTAAGGCTCATGGCCGGCTCGACCGGTGGCACAAGTGTGCAACAACCCAATATTGTAAAAACCTTCTACGGGCAGTGGATATCCACTTGCCAGATCCTTTTTGACCGCCGGCGAGGCAAAGCCCTGACCATGAATCGCCACCCTGAGATTTTCCATTTGAAATGTGGCGGGCTTATCCGAAGGAAAAAGTTTTACATTATCCGGAAATGGCAAAGTTTTGGTTATGCTGCTCGCCGCATCATGATTTCCGGAGACAATAATTACCGAAATTCCCGCATCGCGAAGCCTGGACATCTGAGAAACAAGGTACAGGCCGGTGTTGTAGTCTTTCCAGTCTCCGTCATAAAGATCCCCGGCGATCACCACAAAAGCGACACTTTCAGAAATGGCCGTTTGAATAAGATTTTCAAATGCACGACGGGTGGCCTGACGAAATTTTTCCACCGGCGCTCCCTCATAGTAATCAAGCTTGCGCATGGGGCTGTCCAAATGAATGTCTGCGGCATGGATAAATTTAAACATGGGCAATGGTTTTCTTTTTACTTAGAAAAAAAGTGTTTGAAAGATGCACAAACTCCTCGACGGAAAGGGTTTCCGCCCTGCGATACGGATCAATGCCTGAAATCTCCAAGCCTGTTAAAACCTCCTGGCTTTTTAGCGATAATTGGCTTTGGGTAAGGGCATTTTTTAATGTTTTCCGCCGCTTTCCAAAGGCCGCCTTGATGACATCAAATAAAAACTTTTCATCTGACGCGGGAAACAGGAGCTGATCATGAAATCGGACTTCTATCACGGATGAATCCACTTTGGGTCGGGGAAAAAATACCGTGGCTTTTATTTCCATTAGATGCTTAACACTTGCGCAATACTGAAGCATAACACTCAGGCGGCCATAATCCTTGCCTCCGGGCGAGGCGGATATCCGTTCGGCCAGCTCCTTTTGAAACATGAGAATGGCTTGAGTGACACAGTGTCTGTTTTGAATCAGATATACCAGAACCTGAGAGGAAATGTTATATGGAAGGTTACCCATGACAATGAATTTTTCCCCGGATTTTTCAAAAAGCTCCTGTAAATTAAGATTTAAAATATTCTGATTCAAAATGGTGACATTGGTGATATGAAATGAATTCAACTGATTTTCGAGAACCGGCACCAGGCTGCTGTCTTTTTCTACGGCATAGACATGCCTGACCGTTTTTGCCATTGGAATGGTCAGGGCCCCCAACCCCGCACCGATTTCCAATACTATCGCTTCAGGGTCGAGACGGCTTTTTTCGACAATCATCATTGCCGTGGACAGGTCCGTTAAAAAATTCTGACCCAGGGCTTTTTTGGCACGAAGATCGGATGTGTTCAGTAATCGCTTTGGTGATAACATGTGGTCTTTCCCCCTGATGGTCTTGACTTCACAAACAATAGCCCTTATTTAACCTCAATACAATGCTAAATCGACCTTAACATCATATTTTCGAAAGGACCCGACCATGAATCAAGCCAACGATCCCAGAAATCCCGGCCTTTTGCCCGGTGCTGAAATCGGAGGATATCTGCTCAAAAGAATTGTCGAACTTACTGAGATTGAGTCCTTCTATTACGAACTCGAGCACGTCAAAACCGGTGCAAAACATGTCCATGTCAGCCGGAACGACCGGGAAAACACATTCAGCGTGGCATTTAAAACCGTACCCAAAGACTCCAGCGGAGTTGCACACATTCTGGAACATACGGCGCTTTGCGGAAGCAAAAAATACCCGGTCCGGGATCCGTTTTTTTCCATGCTCAAAAGAAGTCTTTCCACGTTTATGAACGCCTTTACGTCATCAGACTGGACCATGTACCCCTTTTGCACACAAAATCGCAAAGACTTTTACAACCTAATGGATATTTATCTGGATGCCGCGTTTTTTCCTATCCTTTCCGAGCTGAATTTCAAGCAGGAAGGACATCGTTTGGAGATTGAAGAAAAACCGGAAGGAGATGTCAAGCTGGTTTACAAAGGTGTTGTGTATAACGAGATGAAAGGCGCCATGTCTTCGGCCGATCAGGTGATGGGGCGGTCCCTGCTCAATGCCTTATATCCGGATACGACCTACCAGTATAATTCGGGTGGAGAGCCATCGGAAATACCCAGGCTCACCTATGAACAGCTCAGGTATTTTCACCGCCGGCACTATCATCCCAGCAACGCTTTCTTTTACACCTATGGCGATATCCCGTTAAAAGAGCCTCTGGCATTCATCGAAGAAAAAATACTCGACGGGTTTACCAAAATTGATCCCAAAACCGATGTGGCTCCCCAACCGCGATGGGATAAACCCAGGACAGCTGTATATTACTATCCTCTGAGCAAAAGCGAAGATCCCGCCAAAAGATGCCAGGCGGCACTGGCATGGCTTCAGGCTGATATTTTGAATACCTTCGAAGTTCTGGTCTTATCGATTCTGGAACAAATTCTTGCGGGAAATCCGGCATCGCCCCTTAGAAAAGCACTGATCGATTCAGGACTGGGAACAGCCCTGAGCGATGGATCCGGCTTTGGTTCCGACACCCGGGACACCATGTTTTCCATAGGGCTGAAAGGTGTTGAGCTATCCTCAGCGGAACAAATCGAGGCGCTCATTCTGAATACTTTAAATGACCTGGTGCAAAAAGGAATTGAACCCGAACTGGTCGAATCGGCCATTCATCAGATCGAATTTCATCGAAAAGAAGTTACAAACACACCTTATCCTTACGGAATCAAGTTGTTGTTGGCCTTTGGCGGAAGCTGGTTTCACGGGGTCGACCCTGTCAGAATTCTTCAGTTTGATGCCGACCTGGAAAAACTTAAGAAAAAAATCGCTCAGGGACCTTTTCTTGAGCAAAAAATCCGGGAATGGTTTATCGACAACAATCATCGCGTTTTGTTTAAACTTGCGCCGGATCAGGAAAAAGAGGAAAAAGAAAATCAAAAACTCGATGCCGAACTGAAAATCATTCTGGACAGTCTTTCCGAAAATGACATTGAAAAAATCAGGCAGGATACCGAAGCGTTGAAAAAGCTTCAGGAAACTCCGGAGGATTTATCGGTTCTTCCCACCCTGGAACTTACTGAAATTCCTCCCGAAGTCCAAAAGGTGAAAGAAAACTCCCAAACAGATTCGGCCATGTTATACCAACAGCCCACCTCGGGTATTTTTTACCTGGCATCCGCAGCCGGTGTTGGAAATCTGAACAAAGACCTGATTTCGCTCGTGCCTTTTTTCTGCTATGCCCTGCCCAAATCCGGTGTTAAAAACAGGGATTATACCGAAGTCGTGCGGCGAATCGACCTTTACACCGGTGGGATCAGCCTTTCCGTCCAGGCGAGAACCGGATATGCCGACCATGGATCGGGAGGCCCCGGAACCTGCTTACCCTTTATTACCTTTAATGGGAAATGTCTGGTAAGAAACATCGGAAAAATGTTCGAGATTGTTCAAGAATTTGTAAAAGATTACAATTTCTCCGATCTTGTGCGGCTAAAAAGCCTTCTGCTGGAATATCGAACCAGGCTGGAATCCGCGGTTGTTCAAAACGGGCATCGTCTGGCCATATCGCTGGCATCCAGGAATTTCTCGACAGCATCGGCCCTTAGTGAAATCTGGCAGGGCATTCATCAGGTCAAGACCATAAAAGCCCTCACCAGGGATCTCAATGATGAGCGATTGAAGGCCATTGCCGATAATCTTATGGCCATAGGCAAATCCATTTTTACAAGGGATAACCTGAAAATCGCACTTATTGGTGAAGAAAAGCCGCTGGCGGAAGGTGTAAAACTTGCAGACTCCATGTTCAGGGGACTTTCCTTGGGAGGCGGCAATGGTTTTATACAACCCGTTTTACCCATTGACAGCTTTGCGCCACGTGAGGGATGGAGCACATCATCAGCGGTTTCATTCGTGGCCCGAACTTTTGAAACGGTCCGCTTTGGTCATGATGACGCCCCGGCCTTGTCGGTTATTGCCAAATTACTGAGATCTCTATTTCTTCATCGGGAAATTCGTGAAAAAGGAGGGGCCTATGGCGGATTTTCGGTCTATAGCCCGGAGGACGGCCAGTTTTGTATGGCCTCTTATCGTGATCCTCATATTGTCAACACTTTAAAAGTATTTGAAAAGGCATTTGAATTTATCCGGTCAGGAGATTTTTCAGAAGAAGACATTAAAGAAGCTCTTTTACAGGTCTGTTCGGAAATCGATAAGCCGGATCCTCCGGGACCTGCCGCGAGAAAAGCTTTTTACCGAACGATTTTGTCTCTTTCGGATGAAGACAGGGACAATTATAAACAGCAGTTGCTGATACTCAATCGGGGCCGGATTATCCGGGTGGCTGAAAAATATTTTCATGCCGATGCTTCCGGGCACGGCATGGCCATCATATCAGGTGAGGAAAAACTGGCTTCAGCCAACAAACAACTCGGGAATCATCCCCTGGCTCTTTTTACGATATAGCTTTAGGAGGTGCCCTTTGCCTGTCATTCTGAGGGAGCGACTCATAGTTGCCTGATGGATGAATAGATAATATTATGGTCTGCACCTTAAAGTGACCCATACGGGTGAAGAACGAATTTCTCATGGGTTTATAAATTAAGGAAAACTATTCTATGGCTTTAATGGGCATGCGGGAAGTGAGCTGGGGATTTGATGATCCCCCGCTTATTGAAAACATCAGCTTTCAGATTGAAAAAGGTGAGCGGGTGTGTTTGCTGGGTCGAAACGGGGTGGGAAAATCGACCTTTCTTAAACTATTAAGCGGTGAAATGGCTCCTGACAGTGGTGAGGTCTGGCGTCAGCAAGGGGTGTCGGTTGCTTCGCTTAAACAGGATGTGCTCACCGGCTTTGAGGGGACAATTTTCGATCTGGTGGCTCAGGGTTTGGGTGATCAGGGAAAAATCATGTCAGAATACAATCACTTGAGCAAAATGCCTGAAACAGCCCATGCGCCCGATTCGATTCAAAGGCGTGGACAGCTTCAGCACCTTTTGGATATCGATGACGGGTGGTCGCTTTTTAACAGGGTGGAAAACGTTCTGTCCCGAACAGGTCTTGATCCCGAGGCAAAATTCACCGATCTTTCGGCAGGGATGAAACGCCGGGCGCTTTTTACCCGGGCCCTTGGTCAGGCACCCGATATTTTGCTTCTGGATGAACCCACCAACCATTTTGATATTGAATCGATTCTGTGGATGGAAGAGTTTGTGCTTCGCCATATCAAAACACTCATTTTTGTAACCCATGACCGTGCTTTTTTAAAAAATATTTCAACCCGGGTACTGGAACTGGATCGTGGAGTCCTGACATCCTATGAATGCGATTATGACACCTATTTGAAAAGAAAACAGGCCGCTTTGGATGCCGAAGAAAATCAAAACCGGCAGTTCGATAAAAAGCTTACTCAGGAAGAAATCTGGATCAGGCAGGGAGTCAAAGCCAGAAGGACGCGAAATGAAGGACGAGTCACTGCGCTTGAAAAAATGCGGGAAGCATTTCGGGCCCGGCGTAAAAAAATCGGAAATGTCCGAATGCAGGTTCAAGAGGCGGAAAGGACAGGAAAGTTGGTCATCGAAGCCAAAGAAATTTCCTTTTCCTACGATCACACACCGGTCTTGAAAGAGTTTTCCACAGTGATCATGCGCGGAGACAAGGTGGGGATTATCGGTCCCAATGGTGTGGGAAAATCAACGCTTTTAGGCATCCTTTTAAAAGAAATATCACCGGATTCCGGCAATGTTCGTCACGGAACCAACCTTCAAATCGCTTATTTCGACCAGTTGCGTATGGCCCTTGATGAGGATAAAACCGTGGTGGAAAATATCGGTGAAGGAAACGACTTCATTGTCTTTAACGGAGAAAAACGGCATGTGATCAGCCATCTTAAGGATTTTTTATTCTCTCCCCAAAGATGCCGCATGCCGGTCCACGTGCTTTCAGGGGGTGAGAAAAACAGATTGTTGCTGGCTAAACTTTTCACACAGCCCTCCAACATGCTTGTGCTCGATGAGCCCACCAACGATCTGGATATTGAAACGCTGGAACTTCTGGAGGAGTTGTTGTTCGAGTTTTCCGGCACCATTTTAATTGTCAGCCATGATAGGGCTTTTTTAAACAACATGGTCACAAGCACACTGGTTTTTGAAGTCAGCGGGCAAGTGACCGAATATGCCGGAGGCTATGATGACTGGCTGACTCAAAGACCACAATCAGATGTCATCCAATCACGCCAAAAAAAAGCGCCGGAAAAAATCAAACAAAAATTCCGGCAGATAAAGACACAAAAACTGACATTTAAGGAAAAACAGGAATTAAAAGATCTTCCGCAAATAATCGATAAATTTGAATCCAGACAAAAAGAACTCTATGACATCATGTCCGACCCTCTGTTTTATAAAATGGAAAAAGAGGACATAGCACGGATTAAATCACAATTAGAAGAAACAGAAAAAGCAATCGAGGATGCATATATTCGCTGGGAAGCACTTGACGGAAAAAGCTCGGACCTGTGACCATTCTATTCGGGGATTTCCATTGTTACCTGATGGTGGTTTTAGTCGATTTCTACACCTGCCGGTTATCTCACAAGTTGTTTTTATCTTTCGGAGAAATACCTTACCGTTGTATTTTTTATGGGTATTCTTTAACATGGCAAATCCAGCAAGATGGAAAACCAACAAATGATCTATTAAGAAAGTTTAAAGCAGTCATTATAGGAGCAACAACTTGAAATCCTCATAAATTTCAGGTAATTCAAACTGGCATTGACAGCAGCAAACCTTCTCTTGGGGAGAACAACCATGAACCGTCTGGCGCGAATCTTTAAAAGCAAACTGTTTATCATCGGTATTTCCGCAATCCTTATTTATACTCTTGTAGGATTTTTCCTGGTTCCCTATCTTGTGCAGTATTATGTGCCCGGGATCGTCCAGGACAAATTCGAAAAGAAAGCCGCTATTGGCAAGGTGCGTTTCAACCCGTATGTTTTCACCTTCGAGGCGAACGATTTCCGTATGGATGAGCTGGACGGGCAGCCCATCGCTGGATTTAAGAGGTTGTTTGTGGATTTTGAACTCAAGAGTCTTTTTAAATGGGCCTGGACATTTAAGCAGATCGCTTTAGAACAGCCGCACTTGAATACAATTATCGCCCGAAATGGTACCTTGAATCTCGCCCAGATTGTGCCGGCTTCGGATACAACGCCTTCCGAGGAAAAAGATAAATCGCTGCCAAGACTGTTTTTTGAACAACTTGTTATTGAACAGGGCCGTATAGATTTTATCGATAAGCGCCAGTCTGAACCCGCGACCGTTAATTTTATGCCTTTGAATATCAATATCCATAACCTTACGACCCTTCCTGAGCAGGAAGGATCAAAAACCATCACAGCAACCACCGGTGACGGGGAGACTTTCCAGTGGACCGGTAATATCGATTTGAAGCCGCTAGCTGCACGCGGAACCTTTAAGTTTGAAAACATCCGTGCCGCCACCCTTTGGAAGTTTGCAAGGGACTCCTTAAATCTTGAAGCGCCGGAGGGCAAACTCAACGTTACAGCCGACTACGATTTCGATCTGGGTGACGCAGGCCCGAAGTTGACTCTTGATAATCTGGCCGCTGCGCTCACCGGTGTAATATTGAAATTGAGGGGTGCCCAGGTGCCGTTTCTGGAAATTCCCGACATGAGGATCATGGACTCAGGGTTTGATCTGATTAAACAGCAGGGTGAAATCAACAAGGTTGCTGTTGCCGGCGGCGCTGCGAGAATTGCAGTGGACAAAAGCGGTGTGCTTAACGTGGAACGTATCGTAAAAGCCTCCGGGTCAACCCCCCCTGATGTCCGTGAACCGTCGGAGATCAAAGATGCCGGAACAAAACCGTGGAAAATCAGCCTGTCTGATTTTAACATGGACGGTTTTTCTCTTGAATACCGGGATGGAAGCCGGTCACCTGGACTCAAAGCCGGCATTGATAACATTAAGGTCGATCTGAAAGCCCAGGCGGAAACCGGCAGCGCTCATACCAAGGTTTTAATAAATGATATCGCCGTAGACCTTACTAAAATAGTTGCCGGATTGACCGACACGCCCGAGCATGAGGTCCTGATCAACAAAATCATCCTTGCCGGCGGCACCTTCGACCTGGTGCCGAATACCTTCACCATGGAAAAAATCGCCGCCATCGGCGGCAACATTGACCTGAAACGAGAAGCAGATGGCAACATCAATCTGGCTCTTCTTGTCCAGCCTCCTCAAAAAGGGCTGATCAGTAAGGAATTCGAGGAAAAGGAAACCGAAGGCCATCCGATTCAGTTTCTGGCTAAAACCATTTCCGTGTCGGGTCTGGAAACCGCCTTTTCAGATTTTTCCGTGCAATCCGATGGCACGATCATAAATTTCGAAGACATTACCGTCGTTTTAAACAACGTGGACGGCAAGTCACCCATGACATTTAATCTGGGGCTTAAAGTCCGTGAAGGCGGTCAGATTGAGGCTGAAGGAACCATCGATCCCGTAATTCCTTCCGTGGAATCAGAAGTCCAGGTATCGGATTTCAATCTGACTCCTTTCCAGCCCTATATAGACCAAGCGGTTTACCTGGAGCTTACCTCGGGTGCCGTCTCAACTGTAGGTAACCTGAGATATGGCATTAAGGAAGCAGGATCTCAGACCGCATATAATGGCACGTTAAAATTGGAAAATCTTCGTTTGGCCGAACCCGGCAACGAGGAGCCACTTCTGGGCTGGAAGACCCTTGAGTCCGATCAACTGACGCTTCACATAGAACCCAACCGGTTCGAGATTGATGAACTGATTCTTTCGCAGCTCGTTGGCAGGCTTATCATCTACGAGGACAACACACTCAATGTCGTGAAGGTATTCAAGACTGATCCGGATTCTAAACCGGCAACTCCTGATTCGGCAACGGTTGCTGAAATTGCCGATGATCCTTTTCCGATATTTGTCCGCAGACTTACCCTCAGCGACGGCAAGATGGAATTTGCGGACCTGAGCCTGACGCCTCAGTTCGGAACCAGAATCCATGAGCTTAAAGGGGTGGTGGCGGGTATTTCCACAAAACAAGATGCCCGTGCCCAGGTTAAACTAGACGGTCGGGTTGACGATTACGGAACCGCCAATATCGACGGTGAGCTGAACACCTCCGACCCAAAGGCATTTACCGATATCAGCATGGTTTTTCGCAATGTGGAGATGGCCAAGCTCACACCTTATTCAGGACGCTTCGCTGGTCGTGAGATTGACTCGGGCAAGCTTTCTCTGGACCTGGAATACGATATCCGGGAAAGCCGGCTCGTGGGGGACAACCAGATTATTGTGGAACGTCTGGAGCTCGGAGAAAGGGTCAAAAGCCCTGCCGCGGTAAACCTTCCTCTGGATCTTGCTATCGCATTGCTGGAGGATAGTAACGGAGTGATCGACATCGGCCTTCCGGTCAGGGGAGATATTGACTCACCCGAGTTCAGCTTCGGAGCGCTGATCTGGAAAGCTTTCACCAGCCTGATCACCAGAATTGCGACAAGCCCTTTCCGTGCCTTGGGAGCGTTGCTCCCCGGTGGTGGTGAAGAAACCCTGAACATGGTCGCTTATGAACCTGGAAATCCTGGCATACCGCCGCCGGAAAAGGAGAAACTTGCCAAGTTGGGTGCTGCCTTACAAAAAAGACCGAAATTAAAACTGACGGTGCAAGGCCGCTACAACCCGGAAACGGATCTGGCCGAGCTTCGCTCGATAAGCTTGCGCCGAAACCTGGTTATCCGGCAGGGACAGGAATTGGAACCGGGTATGGATCCGGGACCGGTGGACTATGGCAACCCTGACACCGTTGAGGCTCTGGAGGACATGTTTGAAGAAAAATTCGGATCCCAAGCACTCAAAACCATTAAAGAAGAACTGAAGGCTGCGGAAAAAAAGGCTAAGAAAGACAAAGATGATGGTTACGAAATAAAGGATCCGGGTCATCTTGCTAAAATCTTGTACTCAAGGCTGGTGGATGCTGAACCTGTTGGAAAACCTGAGCTTGTCAGGCTGGCCGATACCCGTTCCCAGGCCATCCTGGGAGAACTGACCGGACCGGGAGGGTTCCCGGAGGAACGTATTGAAATTAAATCCTCGACTGCCACGACCAGTAAGGGTCAGCCCACCGCATTGCTGGACCTTGAGGTGATAAAATAGATTCTTCCTCTGTCATTCTGAGGGAGCGACTCGCAGAAGGTCAAAACCCGGAAAGACAATAATTCACTAAATGCTACATTAAACCATGGCGACCGAAGAATCTCCGGTTGCAACCAGCCAGTGATCATCTAATCTGACCTGAGGTTGCAAAAAGACAAAAAAATAGGCCGTATTGAGGTAAACGAAAGATTCTTCATCGGCCAATTTTTCCGTTCCAACTGATCAGCTTCGGTGTTGGCCTCTTCAGAATGACACTCTATATCGGCTTTGACCGCATGGATTATCTCCGGATTACTCAACTTGAGGGATAAATTTTACTTTAAAACTCCCCAATAATGAAAGAAAAAAGCAATTTTATTGACATACCACCTTGTTTTTGCCATATTTCGAGGCATTAAACTATATGTCAATATTTCAATCCGAATTTTAATCCGATTTTTATGTGTTTAAAATGAAAGCGAGAAGATGAGTGCTCGGATAATACCGGTTTATGGGTCTGTTGTATCATTATTCCTGCTGATTATTTTTATAGGAATGGTCCTTTTAGGGTGCGGAGCCACGGACCGGTATTCCTATTCCGGTGTCTATGCCGATTATGCGGATTCGGTTTTGCCGGAAGATTCTGATACGGCTAAATTCCGGGCCGGGGAAAACGATGAGGGCTCCGATGTTATTTCCGCTGTTCCCCTCGAAAAACCACTGACCATCGAAGAGGTTCTTTCCGTAGCCCTGAAAAACAATCCGGACCTGAAGCAGGCTCACTTCAGAATTCAACAGGCTAAAGCCATGACAGATCTTTCCCATTCAGCCTTCTGGCCGGCACTTGGATTCTATACCGAATATATGCAGGGGGATGCTCCTTCTTCCTATTTGTTTAAGACCATCGATCAGCGAAAGCTTCCTCCTGATGCGAATTTCAATGAACCGGGATGGTTTGAAAATTATGAAACAGGTCTGAACGCCAGGATGAACCTGTTTAACAGCGGGAAAGACTACCTGGCCGTTCAAATGGCTAAAAAAGATGAAATGATCGCTAACCTGGATCGTCAGACTCTTGAAAATAGACTCATCACCCAGGTCATCACGACTTTCTACAATACTCTTGCTGCTGAAGAGTTTATTAACATTGCCCGGGAATCGGTCAACACCATTTCAGAGCAGCTCCGGATCATGCGGGTACGTTTTGAAGGTGGCGGAGCCTTGAAATCCGATGTGCTCTCTTTGGAAGTCCGGCTGGCTCAAGCAAAAGAACAACTGATGAGCACCGAAAACCATTATAAAATAACGCTAACCACACTCTCAACTCTGATGGGGCTCGATCCCGCCATGTTCACCGAATGGCAGGACATATTGGAAAAATCGTCTCCCAATACTCCTTACGTTCCCGACACATATGCCGATGGTGTCATAGATGCCCTTGAAAACCGTCCTGAGCTGGCCTGGGTTCGCCAGCAGGTGATTCAGTCCCGGATAGGACTTGATTCGGCCAGAACCGGTTATTTGCCACGCCTGGACCTGATGGCCAAATATTACATGGCAGACCCGAACATAAAATACAATACCGAGCGCGAAAACTGGATTGCCGCGCTCATGTTCAACTGGGATTTTTTTACCGGATTTGCCACCCCGGCAGCCGTACGAAAAGCCGAAGCCATGCTTCAAGAAATGCTGGAGGCCGACCGGCAAACGGTCCTTAGCATCAGGATGGATGTCAAGACCGCTTATCTGAACCTTCAGGAAGCTCAATCCCGCTACCAGGTAGCGGTCAGCTCTGTGGCGAGTGCTGAAGAATCTTTGAGGCTGGTAAAAAATTACTACATAGGCGGATCGGTTCCGGTGACCCGCTTTTTAGAAGCTGAACTGGATCTGAATCGTGCCCGAGTCCGAGCCTCTGCCGCTTATTACGACCGGATCAAGGCAACATCCGAAATCGCCCGAGCTATCGGCTTGTGGTCTTCTCAAACCATTTTTCCGGAATAGATGACGCCATGAAAATAAATAAAAAAACCATAATCATTCTTTTAATTGTTTTAGGGGTCATTTTTATAGGAATTGTGCTGGTTCTTTTTATTGGCCGGGACCGGGTGGGCCCCGGAATGGTCAGGCCAGAGCCGTCAACCACTGAGATACAAAAGAAAACCGCTCAGGCCATAATTAAACAAATAACCGATTGGTATGAAGCGGTTGGGACCGTACGTCCAAAGACCGAAACCCACATCGAAGCACAGGTTTCTGCACAGGTGGTCGATGTTATGGTCCGGGCAGGAGACACGGTCGAAAAAGACCAGGTGTTGATTGTTCTGGACAACCGGCAAATGGATACCCGGGTTTCCCAGGCACGGCAGGCTTTAAAAACGGCCATCTCATATAAAGAACAGGTAAATCAGACGTTAAATGCCGCCCAAGCTGCATTCAACGAAGCTGAAGCCGACCATAAACGAATCAAAACTTACTTTGAATCCCAGGCCGCCACCCAACAGGAACTGGAAATAACCAATTCACGGTTTCTGCAAGCCGAAGCCGGGTTGAAGCGAGCCAGGGAAGCCATGGAAGGTGCCACTGCCGGAATCCGTCAGTCCGAAGAGATGGTTCGTGAAGCTGAGATCTTTTTGGGCTACACCAGGGTCAAGGCTCCTGCCGAAGGCAAAGTATTGGAAAGACTGATCGAACCTGGTGACATGGCCCTTCCGGGCAAGCCACTTATCCTTCTCAAAACCAGCAGCGCTCTGCAATTGGAAGCCTTTGTCCGGGAAGGCCTGATCCGGAATGTGGAGCCGGGAGCCGTTCTTTCCGCCGAAATTACCACCCTGGATCAGACAGTGATGGCCCAGATGGAGGAAATCATTCCCTATGCCGATCCAAAAACGCGGACATTTCTTGTCAAAGCAAGCCTCCCGGAAATGGAGGGACTTTATCCGGGCATGTACGGCAAACTGCTGATCCCCTTAAAAACAACAGAGGTAGTCCTGATCCCGCCCGGGGCCATTCGCCGGATAGGCCAACTGGAAATGGTCAGAGTGAAAAAAGGGGATACCTGGGAGAAGCGTTACATCAAAACCGGCAAAACCCATGAAGGCTTGGTGGAAGTTTTGTCCGGTCTGAGCGGCAATGAAATGTTAATGATCGGGGAACCGGCAAATGACGGAAAATAACACCAAACCTCAGGGATTTATTCCGGGAATTGTTCGTCCTTTTTTAGCCGGTACCCCTGCCATTATTTTTCTGATTATATCCCTCTGTCTCGGGTTTGGCGCTATCCTGGTGACTCCCCGTGAAGAAGATCCCCAGATTGTGGTTCCCCTCGCCGACATATTTATACAGGCACCGGGTGCAAGCCCTCAGGAAGTGGAAAAACTCGTGGCAACCCCTCTGGAAAAACTGTTATGGCAAATCGACGGTGTTGAATACGTCTATTCAATATCCCGGGAGGGTATGGCCATTGTTACGGTCCGGTTTTATGTGGGAGAAGACCGCGAGGAATCGCTGGTCAAACTGCACAACAAAATTTCCATGAATATCGACATCGCACCACCCATTGTCCGGGGATGGGTCATCAAGCCCGTGGAAATCGATGATGTGCCTATCGTCAACCTCACGTTATATTCCGACCGGTATGACGATCATGAACTCCGACGTATTGGCGAAGAAGTACTCTGGAGGTTATCAAGCCTTCCTGATATTTCAAGGACAACCATCACCGGTGGACATCCGAGGGAAATTCGGGTTGAACTTTTGCCTGAACGAATGTCCGGCTACAACATTTCCTTGCTTCAGGTCCGGAATGCCCTTGAAGCAGCCGACGCTTCCATTACCGCCGGACAAATCGACCGTCAAAACCGCCATATCACTGTATCAAGCCATTCCTTTCTGACTTCGGTGACAGATGTTGCCGACCTGGTGGCGGGGGTTCATGACGGGCGGCCAATATATCTGCGAGATCTGGCCGTCATTATCGACGGGCCGGCCGAGGCGGAATACTACACCCGGTTCGGGCAATCCATTCGGTTTCGCCAAACCCATGAGCGAACCAAAGAACCTTTGACCTGTCCTGCGGTCACGCTTTCGCTGGCCAAAAAACGGGGAACCAATGCGGTGGATGTATCCCGCAGCATTGTCGACGAGATGGAACGTCTAAAAAGCACCATTGTTCCCGACGGTGTCGAGGTTGAAATTACCCGTGATTACGGACAAACCGCCCAGGAAAAAGTAAACGATCTGCTGAGTTCTTTAGGGTTTGCCATTGTTACGGTGGTGGCGCTTTTGTTTTTAACCCTGGGGTGGCGGGAAGCCCTGGTGGTAGCCGTGGCCGTTCCGGTCACCTTCAGTCTGGCCTTATTCATGAACTATCTTTTCGGCTACACCATCAACCGGGTGACCCTGTTTGCCCTGATTTTGTCTCTGGGCCTTGTGGTGGATGACCCCATCACCAATGTGGACAATATTCAACGACACATCTTTATGGGAATTCTCAAACCTTTTGAAGCCACGCTTTTTGGTGTCAACGAGGTTTTGCCGCCGGTCATCATGTCCACCATTGCCATTATTGTCTCCTTTGCTCCCCTGTTTTTCATCACCGGAATGATGGGCCCTTACATGGCCCCCATGTCTGCCAATGTTCCCATGACGGTAACATTTTCCACCCTCTGCGCGCTAACCATTGTTCCGTGGATGACTTACATGCTCCTTAAGAATCATCCGGCCATCGGAAAATCAACCACCAACAGTGATGGTAAGGCGGAGCCTTCCTGGATATACAGGACATATGAGAAGGTGGTATCTCCGTTTTTATCTTCCAGAGGCATGCGATATATTCTTCTGGCAGTCATTTTAATTTTGTTGGCTTTTTCGGCATCCCTGGTCCTGTTTCGGCAGGTTCCGTTGAAAATGCTTCCTTTTGACAACAAAAACGAATTCCAGGTGGTGATCGATATGCCTGAGGGGACCACACTTGAAACCACTGATGCGGTGGTCCGGACATTTGAAGATTACCTGAGGCAGGTGTCGGAAGTCACCAACATTGTTTCCTATGTGGGCACCCACTCTCCCATTGATTTTAACGGCCTCGTCCGGCATTACTACCTTCGGGAGGGCGCTCATTATGCCGACATCCGGGTGAATCTGGCTCACAAGAATATCCGTACTCAGCAAAGCCATGAAATTTTGCTTCGGCTCAGAAACGATCTCATGGCTATTGCGGAATCGGCAGGCGCCAAAATCCAGTTGGTGGAAATGCCACCGGGTCCTCCGGTACTGGCCACTGTTGTGGTCGAACTTTACGGCACGCCGGATAAAACCTATGACGAGCTGATCCAGGCGGCGGAACATATCAAGCAGATCATGTATGACGAGCCATTTGTGATGGATATCGATGACATGGCCGAAACCCCCCGGGACCGGATCAATTTCGTTCTCGACCGTGAAAAAGCTTCTTTGCATGGGGTATCTGCACAGGAAATCATCCGGACTCTCCAAATAGCGGTTGGCGGAGATGCTCCGGCCACCGTACATGCGGAATACGAAAGGCAGCCGCTAAAGGTCAACATGACTCTTCCCAGGGAAAGCCGGAGCAGTATCGCCGGTCTGTCCCAGATTCCAATAAGCACCCCTTCCGGTGAAATAGTGCCCTTGGCCGAACTGGCCGATATCGTTTTTGTGCCGGAAAATCAAACCATTTATCATAAAAATCTGGAACGGGTGGTCTTTGTGATGGGGGAGATGGCAGGACAGGCGCCGGCTGAGGCTATTCTGGACATGCAAAGCCGCCTGAAAAAAGAACCGCTTCCGTCTGGTATACGAGCCGAGTGGGCAGGGGAAGGGGAGTGGAAAATTACCCTGGAAGTCTTTCGGGACATGGGAATCGCATTTGCGGTGGCCATGATCGGAATCTATGTGCTGATGATTATCCAGACCAATTCATTTCTCATGCCGATTTTGATCATGCTGGCGATTCCCCTGACCCTCATCGGAATCATGCCCGGATTCTGGCTCTTGAATCTGATTGCGGGAGGAACCATCGGAGGATATGACAAGCTGGTCTTTTTTACCGCCACCAGCATGATCGGTATGATTGCATTAGGCGGAATTGTTATCCGCAATTCCCTGGTGCTGATTGAATTTATCCAGGATGCACTCAGGCAAAACATTCCTGTCAGGGAGGCGATCCTTCAAAGCGGGGCCATACGCATGCGGCCGATTCTTCTGACAGCCGCCACCACCGGTTTAGGTGCCTGGCCTATCACTCTAGACCCGATTTTTTCCGGTCTTGCCTGGGCTTTGATATTCGGGTTGTTTGCCTCCACCCTGTTTACGCTGGTGGTGGTCCCGGTGGCCTATTATGCGTTTTACGGAAGAAAAATTTCCCAATGATGCAGATTGAAACCACGGCGAGCGAAGAATCTCAGGTCACAAGCCGGCACTGCTGATCTAACCCAATATTTCTTTGACACGCCCAATTTCACCGCTTACCAGACGGACCTTGATACCGTGGGGGTGAGAGGAAGATTTTGTCAGAATGTTTTTCACAACTCCTTCCGTCAAACGTCCGGATCGCTGATCTTTTTTCAGCACAATTAAAACTTTTATCCCTGGCTTGAGGTCATGGCGATTCATCCCATTCAAATTCATGGTGGTCCCTTTCTTTGTCTATTTTTAGAGCTTTTAAGCACGTCTGTCGGAAAAACCCCTAAAATTTATCCACATCACGCTGTTTATGTCATCTTGACTCCCAAATGCGATACAATGCGTGACGTCAGCTTCGTCCAACAATCCGGCGTCGTGGTCTACATGCACAAGAATCACCCCTCGTTCGTCCTGTCCTGATGGCATGATCTCCAAATCGGCTTCGGACAGAGTCGATGGCTTTCATTAAACTGATTTGGCGGCGGTTTTTTTCAAAGCTTTGTGGAAAAAGTTCCAGTTGATGGGCCGGTGGAAAAATGAGACGATCGCAAATAAGGCGTATATGACGGATTCTTATCCGCCGAAACCATGCCGGCACAAGCACCTCCCGGGCAAGATCGAACAACGCCATATCATTGGCCGTTGCCGGGTCCGCTTTTTTTTGGCGGATACAGCATAAACCGTCGGAATAGCCGATCACCAGCGCCACGCGTCTTGCCGCCAAACGCCGATGGCGAAGCTGCTTTCCGGACTTTTCCACAAGACGGTAAAGTACACTTTCCACGTTTGCAACATCGTTGGTATCATCGCCGAACTCATAATCCAGCAAAATCCCGGACTCAGTATTTCCCTCTGGAAGCACCGGTGAAAAATCGATGCCCCGCAAGGTATCGTAAAGAAATTTTGAACGATTTCCAAAAAGAACCCGGAGTTGCTTCAAACTCAGGGAGACGACCTGGGAAACCTTTGTGAAGTCAAATTCAACAAGACGTAAAAAATCATCTTTTTCAATACCAGGTATCAGAGATAACGGAAGAGGCGCCAGAAATTTTTCTTCTTCGCCGACTGCCACGATATATTCTCCCGTGGGTTTGACCAGACGTGTGGCGACTTTAGCCACCAGTTTGTTAGGGGCCACGGACCATATGGGATCAAGACCGAGAGCCTGACGAATTTCCTTGCGCAATCGCCATGCCACATCCATGGGGGGGCCAAACAGGCGATGGGAGCCGGTTACATCTATGAAGAGATGACCGTCACCCTCGCCTGTTTCGGTCAGTGGAGAATAAGGAAGGGTGTGTTTGAAAAAGGCTTTCATGGCCCGTTCATATCGATCCTGGTGGGGGGGAAGAACAAAAGCATCTTTGCATATGCGAAGCGCCTGCCTTAAAGCCATTCCCTTGCGCACCCCGGCAAGAAAAGCTTCCTCGCTCATATCATACACCGCTGATCGCGCAGCACCCTCCGGAGCAATGATCACAGGGCGATCTTTTAATCGGGAATCCATCACCCGCTCAACAGCCACGGCAAAATCAGCCACGTTTAGGTGAATAATGGCGCGGCCCATGCTTTTTCTGTTCCGGTTGCAGACATTTTTTCCATCAAACCGCACTCCATCAGCTTTGCCATGAATGCGCGGGCGTTGTCAGCCGCCTGACCCCTGACATGATTGTTAAAAAATATAACACCACATCCGGCCTGACAGGCCATTTTTGCCACCAACCCATTGGCCAGCTCGAAAAGCTCTTCATCCGTGTAGTGATAATCAAACTGCTTTTGCATACTCCCGGAACGCCACCCCCGGGCGTTTCTGCCGTGAAATCGAATATAAAAAAGCTCCGGGTTGGTCACGACATCCAGACTGGGGAAAAGCCCCGGCAAAGAGGGGGTATCCACGGTAACCATCGTAATCTTTCTGCGCTCAAGTTCGGCAAAAACACGGTCATGAGCCCATGATCGGTGACGAAATTCAACAGCCAGTGGAACCCCATCGAATTCATCCAAAAGCGCGGCTAAAAACCGCCGATTTTTAAGCACCCGGTCGAAATTCGGGGGAAACTGCGCCAGAATCGCCATAAGCTGCCCTGATTGTATCAACACGGAGATTCCATCACGATATCGGGATGCATCACTGCGCCACCGGGCCGGCTCCACCTCGTGGGTCAGACTGCGCGTCAGTTTGGCGGTAAACCGAAAGTCGGGTGGCACCTGGTTTACCAGGCGCTCCAGAGGCTGGATTTTGGGCATCTGGTACCAAGTGTAGTTAAGTTCCACGATGGAAAAGCAACGGGCATAAACAGGAAGCATCCGCGCGGGTGGGGTACCCGATGGATAAAAACCCGTATCAGCCCATTCGGCATAAGAATAACCGCTGGTGCCTACCCATAACCGACAGGCAGGGTGTGAAGAATCGGGCGTATTTACAGATTGGGCGTACACTGATGACTCCTTGTGGTTCTTTGGATCATAACGCATCTTGCCGGCTGACATCAGATCAGATTTTTTCCATTTCCTCAGGTCCACGATGAATCCCGATGACCTTTCCCTGAATCAATATCTCTGAAAAACCGTACCGTCCCGGCTGAAAATTTTCATTTTCCGGAAAAAGCTCTACATATTGATCATGCAAAAAAAAACGCTTGACCGTAGCTTCCTCGTTGTTGATCAACGCCACAACAATCTCACCATTTCGGGCAAATTGCCTGGGCTCGCAAATGGCCAGGTCTCCGTCCAAGATCCCGGCATTTTTCATGGACTCTCCCTTGATTCTCAGGGCAAATAGATTCTGCCCACGGTAAATCCCGGAATCCACCACAAGACTTCCTTCCCACTCCTCCTGTGCGTACATGGGAAGCCCCGCTGTGACTTTTCCGATAATCGGAATTTCCAGCCAGCGTTGAATCGCCGAGGCCTCCTTTACGCGGTTTAGAAGATAGATGGTCCGGCTGTAGCGACCCTGTCGTTTGATAAAACCTTTTTCCTCCAGGGCCTTAATCAACTGGGCTATTGCGGCATGGCTGATCCCCATTGCCTCCGCAGCCTGGCGAAGACTGGGTGCCTTACCCTGTCGCAAGATTTCGCTTTGAAGGTATGTCAGGATTTTTTTTTGCTTGGTCGTTAGTTCCGATTTCATTTTGGGTCTCCGGTTTTTATTTTCCCTTTTCCTTAAATTACGGTATACTTTTAATTTGTAAATGTCAATGTTAATATTTTGTATATGTCAAAACAAAAGGGTTTACATTGGACACAATCGACATCGCCAGGTGGATTCATTTCATACTCTCTTGACATCAAGGGCGCGGTTTTTTATATCAATACTCAAATACACGGCATTTTTATTTTTAATCAGAATTAACCACAAAACGGAATAAATTATGAACATTTCATCTTTGGCGGCGGTTTCTCCTGTTGACGGACGGTATCGCAAGATGTGCCAACGCTTGAGCGATTATTTTTCTGAGGCAGCATTGATTCGCTACCGGGTAAAAGTGGAGGTGGAGTATTTTATTGCACTGTGCAATTTGCCCCTTCCCCAGTTAAAAAACATCGATAAAAACCTTTTTGATTCTCTTCGGAGCATTTACCGGAATTTTTCCATTGAGGATGCCCAGAGGGTCAAGGATATCGAGAAAGTGACCAACCATGATGTCAAGGCGGTGGAATATTTATTAAAAGAAAAGTTTGACGACCTGGGCATGGAGTCTTTCAAGGAGTTTATCCATTTCGGGTTGACTTCACAAGATATCAACAATACGGCAATACCGCTTTCGATGAAAGAGGCGTGGTTGGAGGTGCTCTTTCCTGCAATCGGGGAAGTCACAGCTGAACTGATCCAAAAGGCCGGCGAATGGAAAAAAATCCCTATGCTGGCACGCACTCACGGACAGCCGGCATCACCCACAAGCCTGGGAAAGGAGATGTATGTCTTTGTCGACAGATTAAAAAAACAACTGGAACTGATAAAACAAATTCCGTTTTCCGCAAAATTCGGCGGGGCTACTGGAAATTTTAATGCACATCATGTGGCATATCCCGAGGTAAACTGGATTGCTTTCGGCAATCACCTGGTCAACGATATTTTAGGTCTGAGCCGCTCGCGGGTGACCACCCAGATCGAACACTATGATAATCTCGCAGCTTTTTGCGATGCCCTCAAACGGATAAACACGATTTTGCTCGATCTGGACAGGGATATGTGGACCTATATTTCCATGGAGTATTTCAAGCAGAAAATTGTGGAAGGTGAAGTGGGCTCTTCGACCATGCCACATAAAGTAAATCCCATTGATTTTGAAAACTCCGAAGGCAACCTGGGCATTGCCAATGCCGTTTTCGAGCACCTGGCGGCAAAACTTCCCATTTCACGAATGCAACGCGATCTTACCGATTCGACCGTTACGAGAAACATCGGCGTTCCTTTCGGGCACACGCTGATCGGGTTAAAGTCATTGCTTCGGGGACTCAAAAAAATCATTTTAAATGAAGAGGCGCTTCGCAAAGACCTTCAAAACAATTGGGCGGTCGTGTCCGAAGCCATTCAAACCATTTTGCGCCGGGAAGGATATCCGAACCCTTACGAGGCGCTGAAAACCTTGACAAGGACCTATGGCCGTATCGACCGGAATGCAATTGCACAGTTTATTCAAAGTCTGGACATTTCGGATGCCGTTAAAAATGAACTGCTGTCGATCACTCCGGAAAACTATACGGGTATCTGTGATTTTTAAACTCATTCCTGGATTGCCAAATCCGAGTTTCAAGGCAACACCAAACGTTCCAGGAAATAATTCATCTGTTTGTACCACCAGGGCCAGTCGTGGTTGACATCATATCCCCAGAAGTCAATCCAGGCCGGGATATTTTTGGTGCGCAGAACTGCATCAAGATCACGGGTATCTATAATAGCTTCATTTTCCCAGGCACCCTGTCCCACGCAGACAATGATTCGACTGTCGCGGCAGCGATCGAGATACCATTGATCTGAAAAACCGGGAAGGTAATTCAGTGGGGAATTGTAATAAACAGCCTGAATTTGGTCTGCGCTGATTTGGAACTCGGAGCGGTCAAGACGGTAAAGTCCGGAGAGGGCAATAGTACCGCTGAACAGGTCGGGATGCTTAAAAAATGTGTTCACCGCATGATAGGCTCCCATGCTGCAGCCTGCGGCCAGGGGGCGAACCGAATGATTTCGGCAGTGATGACGAACAAAGGGAATTACCTCCTTTGCCACGTAACGGTCATAAGCTTCGTGGCGGTCATTGCGCTCTGCAGGTGAAACTGTAAAATTATACCAGCTCTGTTCATCAACGCTGTCAATGCAAAAGAGTTTTACACTACCGTTTTCAATCCGTCCGGAAATGGCAGCAATCATCCCCATCCCTTCAAAATCGAAATAACGTCCCCTCGAACAAGGAAATATCACCAGCGGCAGGCCCCAGTGACCATAAACTTTCAGTACCATTTCCTGACCCAGTTGCGGGCTGTGCCAGCGGTGTTCTTCGATATTCATACCATTTCTCCATTTATAAAATACCGGCTGATTATTCCGGAAGGAAACTCAAGCCGAGTCTATCCCTGTTTCCTCGCTCAAGATTCCAGTTCCTGGATAAATTGAACCATCTGCATCATTTCCTGCTGCTCAGGGTAGCGAAAGATATAGCCTACATCCCCCAGGGCGCTGCTGAACACGCCCGGGACACTGACCACATTCATTAAAGCAGTACCACAACTCTCAACCACCGACTCATGTGTTTGACGATAACGCTTTCCCTGGCGGCGACTGGCGTAACAGCAGTGATAGGCACGCTGATAATCGAACCGGTTTTGACCGGTAATCAGAAGTTCGGCCCAGATACGGTACACATCGATGTCGCAGGCCCAGTTGAACATATCGGTTGTGTAACCGCCCGGCGGGCGCATATTGACCTCCAGGGCCATGTAGGTGTCCGGAGCGGTTTCAAAAAACTCGATATGGAAAAATCGTTCCTGCACCTCAAAGGCCTTCAGGCAAGCGCGGCCCATCTTTTCAAGCTCAAACGGCAGCTCCCGCCGGCTCCAATAATGAATATCGCGCCTTTCATTCACTGTCTCCATGATTCCCTGGCTGAAGATGTGTGAGGTGTAAAAGACCGGATCGCCATTTTTATCGGCAAGGCCGTCAAAGGAAACGATAGTGCCTTGAACGAACTCTTCCATAATGTAATCTACCGGCGGCTTGCGGGCAAAAAAAGCGGCCAAATCATTATCGCTTTCCAGACGACATGTATCCAGAGCACCGACACCGGCATCCGGCTTGGCCACTACCGGATAACCGGTTTTAGCAATCAGGTCTTTGGCCTCATCCGGACTGTTTATAACCTGACCCCGCGCTACCGGGACACCAGCCTGCAGGAATCGCTCCTTCATGCAAGACTTGCGGCGGATTACATCGACCTGGCTGCCCCGCACGCCAAAAACATTGAAATCGTCGCGAAGACGGGCCTCCGTGGCGAGCCAGTACTCGTTAAGCGAATCAATGCGATCGATCTTGCCGTAGCGGTGGGTGAAATATCCCAGGGCACGCACCAGGCTGTCGTAATCATGCATGTCATCGACACGGTAATAATCTGTAAGAGAAACTTTCAGCCCCGGAGCAAGGTTGTCGAAAGGGGTATCAGCGATACCCAGCACATTAGCCCCGAACATCCGCAACTGACTGCTGAAGGCGCTGTAGTGGGGCGGAAAATGGGGGGAGAGAAATACAATATTCATAAAATTAAATTCTCCTGATAGGTATACTCTCTCATAAAACGCATATATACCTCTGTTTGCATTTTTCAGAATCCTTTTTTAAATTAATGCTTAATGAAAACGATAGAATTTTTTCTATCATAAAAACCCCAAATTATTAACCAAAAAAAATAAGGAAACCGAAAATGGAAATTAAAGACTATTGCAAGGGCGTCGAATCCGAACTTACTTCGTGGAAAGCCAAACTTTATGACGTTAACCGAAAAATCGAAAAACTGCTGCGAAGTGCAAAAGACAAAGTATTGGGCAACATTGGAGATCTGAACAACTTGTTGACCGAAATGGAAGACAGAATTGAAACGCTTCGAAACGAGTGTCCCACTGAGTGGAGCCCGATTAAAAAGGAAGTAGACGATGCTCACGTTGATATGCGCTCTAAATATGAAGAAACTCAAGAATTTATCGGAAAAGCGTCACCCGTATCTATTCCGGGTTAATGTTTTGATTTATTCGAGGAAAACAAAGCAAAGGCCGTTTTTTTCCAATCCGGCTTTGTTGAGCGATGACTGTTAGCGCCGGTGCGAAAATGATATAAAAAACTCCGGTTAAAAATGTATAGTAAAAGAAGGCCAGTCGGTTAGAAGATGGCGCACGGCCGGCCTTTGTTTAATTTTTATGCGACCTGTTTCATGCGATAGCTTTTTCCTTTTCGTCATCCAGAGTTACTGCTTGGACGACTTCAATAACCCCTTGAGTGGCCGTACCCAAATCCGTATTTTCACAGCCTGTAAAAAAAAGCTTGAAATCAGGATAAAGGTTAGAAACCCTTTGCTTGCAATTTTCACACTAAAAATCAAACAGGTCTCCCAGAAAGGATTCACGTTTTTTCTTTTTGTAGCGATAATCTTCCTTATCATAATTCTGGGGGCGGTTCTTGGATATTTCACGGTTTTGATCTGCCAGCGGTTCGGATGTGGAACGTTCAATTATTTTGTCTAATTCTCCCCGATCCAGCCAGACACCGCGGCATTCGGGACAGTAGTCAATTTCAATACCCTTCCGTTCAGACATCACCAGGTTTACATCTTTGCATGTGGGGCATTTCATAAGTAACCTCCTTGTGGTATAAATTAAAAATATAATATTTAGTCCTGAACTTGTATCATCTTATTTTTTTTCAGTCAATCTTTCCTGCCAACAACCGCTGCGCGCCCTGCCTCCAAGGCTCTTAAGTTCAGATCAACAAGGTTTTCTTTCTTTGCAAACTCCGCTATCACAGAGTCAATGATCGCTTCGAAAGAAAGTATTCCGGTTCTTTCAACAAAAGCGCCGAGAGCAACCACGTTTGCCCCTCTGCTGTTTCCCAACTTCGAGGCTATTGTTGTCGCCGGCACCTTGACCTGATACAGATCATCCCTGCCGGTATCCACCGGAATCAGCGTTGTATTGATCAGGACCGTTCCGTTGGGCTTCAATATCGGGGAAAATTTTTCCAATGAGGGGCTGATATTCCTTTACCAGGATTGCCTCGGCCTGAATGGCGCCGGATTCCATATCCTCCGGGTTGACGCCGTAATT
>JAABTQ010000030.1 GCA_011389745.1 Desulfobacteraceae bacterium
GTCTGCTGCATGTATGCCATCAAGGATGCCATGATTGCCAAGGAGCATTCGGGAGGCGACCTTGACTGTGCCATTTTCTATATGGATATCCGATCCTTTGGCAAGGACTATGAACTTTACTACAACCGTGCCAGAGACCGGGAAAAAATCCGGTTCATGAAATCCAGGATACACTCCCTTACGGAAGATCCCCAAACCAGGGACCTGATTTTGAAGTTTGCGGATGAAACCGGCAAAATGCAAGAAGAAAAATTTGACATGGTGGTTCTCTCCGTGGGTCTTGAAGTACCGGATTCCTCACTGGAATTGGCCAAAAGACTGGG
Source organism: Desulfobacteraceae bacterium (assembly GCA_011389745.1). Lineage (GTDB taxonomy): Bacteria > Desulfobacterota > Desulfobacteria > Desulfobacterales > SKZT01 > SKZT01. The sequence continues at coordinate 324 of JAABTQ010000030.1, forward strand.
CATCAACGTTAACAAACATAAGTTTGTCGACACCGATCCTTTTGCTCCGGTAACCTCATCTCGTCCCGGTGTTTTCACCTGCGGTATTTTCCAGGGACCCAAGGACATTCCTGCATCAGTGACCGAGGCCAGTGCAGCGGCCAGTCTGGCAGGTGCAGAAATCGCCGAAGCCAGGGGTACGGATACAAAAACAATTGTAATTCCCGACGAAACCGACATTGAAGGTCAGGAGCCCAGAATCGGTGTTTTTGTCTGCAATTGCGGGATCAATATCGCCGGTGTTGTGGATGTCCCCGCTGTTCAGGAATATGCCGCAACACTTCCAGGCGTGGTATATACAGACAACAACCTGTTTACGTGCAGCCAGGACACCCAGGATAAAATCAAGGAAAAGATCCAGGAAGAACGGTTGAACCGCGTGGTGGTCGCCTCATGCAGCCCCAAAACCCATGCCCCCATGTTCATGGAAACCCTGGAGGCCTGCGGTTTGAACAGGTACCTGTTTGAAATGGCTAACATCCGAAACCAGGATTCCTGGGTACACGCCAACAACCATGAAATGGCAACTCAGAAGGCCAAAGATCTGGTTCGCATGGCCGTGGCCCGTTCAGGACTGCTCAAGCCTCTCAAAGGCAAGGTCATTCCGGTTAACAAAAGGGCGCTTGTTTTGGGCGGTGGAATTGCCGGCATGAACGCTGCGCTTGATCTGGCAAAACAGGGCTTTGAGTCCACCATTATCGAAAAAGAAAGCCAATTGGGCGGTATGGCCCGAAAACTTCATCACACCATTGAGGGTGCCGATGTCGCAGCTTACGTGGATAAACTTGTCAGCCGGATAGACACCGAAGAAAAAATCGAGGTGGCCACAAACGCCGCTGTAGTCGATTTTGAAGGTTTCCAGGGCAATTTTATCACCAAGGTTGATATTAACGGCGGGGAAGAAATCCGGGAAATCAGCCATGGTGTCCTCATAGTCGCCACAGGCGCTAAGGAGTATGTACCCACGGAGTTTCTGTACGGCGAAGACAAACGGGTTGTTACACAGGTAGAACTTGGTGACAGGTTGACCGAAAAAGGTGCCTCGGATCTCGACACCGTTGTCATGATCCAGTGTGTGGGTTCACGCAACGAGGAAAGACCCAACTGTTCCAGGATTTGCTGCCAGGGTGCCGTGAAAAACGCCCTGGATATCAAAAAGCAAAATCCGGAAACCCAGGTATTCATCCTTTACAGAGACATCCGTACATATGGATTACTCGAAGACTACTACACCGAGGCCAGAAAACAGGGAGTGATATTTATACGGTTTGACAGGGACAACCCGCCGGTTGCAAATGCTTCCGATGATGGTGTTCTGGTTACCGTAAAGGACCATGTACTTCAAAGAAATATTGAAATCAGGGCGGATCTGCTCACCTTGAGTGCAGGTGTATACCCCAACGCCACCGAGGACTTGAGCAAGGTCATGAAGCTCAACCGGAATCCGGAAGGATACTTTATTGAGGCTCATGTCAAATTGCGGCCTGTGGATATGGGAAGCGAGGGTGTATTTCTATGCGGCACAGCGCATGGACCCAAACTTATTTCGGAAACCATCGCCCAGGCCAATGCGGCAGCCTCACGGGCCGTGACATTTTTGTCCAAGGATGAAATCAAACTGTCGGCTATTAAGGCCGAGGTGGATACGGATCATTGTGTGAAATGTCTGACCTGTGTGAGATCGTGCCCGTTTGAAGTGCCTGTTTTTAATATTGATGTGGGTGAAGTAGAAATCGACCCTGCACTTTGTCAGGGATGCGGTGTTTGCGCTTGTGTATGCCCGAGACAAACAATCCAGCTCAACTATTATGAAGACGACCAGATAACTTGTAAAATTGATGCCTTGCTGGCGGGAGGAATGTAATGGCTGAATTCGAACCGACGATCATAGCCTTTTGTTGTGATTACTGAGGATATTCGGCAGCGGACCTGGCAGGTTCCATGCGGCTGGATTATCCGACCAATGTTAAAATTATCCGTGTGCCTTGCACCGGAAAAGTGGATGTGATGCACATGTTAAGGTGTTTCCAGAAAGGGGCTGACGGCGTTTACTGTGTCGGATGCCTGGAAGGGTCATGTCATTATAACGCAGGAAACTTAAGGGCCCGGGAACGGGTCGGGCATGTTCATAACCTTTTGGAGGAGATCGGCATCGAGGGCGATCGTGTCAGAATGTACAACCTGTCCTCAGGCGAAGGTCCCACCTTTGCCAATTATGCCAAAGAGATGACGGAACATATCAAATCCCTTGGACCAAACCCTTTGAAAGAAAAGATGAAGAAGGCCGCAAGTGCCTAAAAACGAGGAGCAAACTATGTCTGATGAAGCAATTAAATTAGGCGGAAAAAAGAAAAGCAAGTTTATAGACAAAGTCAAGGAAATACTGCCCGAAGGCGGTAACCTCAATCTTTGTCTGACTTGCGGGGCCTGCTCTTCCGGATGCCCGGCTACGGGATTGGAAGACATGGACCCGAGAAAGTTTTTGAGAATGGCGGCACTGGGTATGGACGATGAGTTGTTATCATCCGAATGGGCCTGGATGTGCACCATGTGTCAGCGGTGTATTTATGTGTGCCCCATGAAAATCGATATTCCACAGCTGGTTTTTAACGTCCGGGCCAGCAGGCCCCGGGAAGAAAGACCCAAAGGAATACTGGGCTCATGTGATATGGCTTTGAGACATGATACCTGCAGCGCCATGGGCGCTTCAGAGGAAGACTGGCAGTTCGTGGTGGAAGATGTGGCCGAAGAAGTCCGGGAAAACCAGCCGGGTTTTGAAACCCTTCAGGCACCGATGAACAAACACGGCGCTGAGTTTTTCCTGAATCAGAATTCCAGGGAACCAGTCACCGAACCGGATGAAATGGTTCCCCTGTGGAAAATCCTTCATCTTGTCGGTGCGGACTGGACTTACGGCAGCAAGGGATGGGCCGCGGAGAACTACTGCATGTTCCTTGGCGACAACAAGTCATGGGAACATATCGTCCGTGTCAAGGCCAAAGCTGTGGAGGACCTGGGCTGTAAAGTCTGGCTCAACACGGAGTGAGGGCACGAATTATTTGCAGTCCGGGCCGGACTGAAAAAATTCAACATTCCTTACAACTTTGAAATTAAAAGCATAATTCAATACTATGCCCAATGGGTGCGGGAAGGAAAACTCAAAGTCAATTCCGACTGGAACAAGGATCTGAAGGTAAAGTTTACCGTTCAGGATCCGTGCCAGCTTATTCGAAAGACCTTTGGTGATCCCGTTGCCGAGGACCTTCGTTATGTGGTGAAAAAAGTCGTGGGTGAAGAAAACTTCATCGACATGACCCCGAACCGCTCCAACAACTACTGCTGCGGCGGCGGCGGCGGGTTTCTCCAGTCAGGCAGGCCCGAAGCACGGCGTGAGTATGGACGTCTGAAATCCGATCAGATCATCAAAACCGGCGCAGGTTATGCGATAACACCCTGTCATAACTGTCACGCTCAGATTCATGATCTGAGCGAACACTATGAAGGCGGATGGCATACGGTGCATCTGTGGACATTGATCTGTTTATCTCTTGGCATTTTGGGAGAAAACGAACGAGAATACCTCGGACCCGATTTGAAGGAAGTCGGTCTATAGCATCTTCGTGGGCCGGACAATTCATTGTCCGGCCCATTTAGGAGGAAAATATGATAGTTGCCAAAAGAAAACCCTTTGAAGAAATCAAAGAGATGCTCAAAGGCTACAAAAAGGTTCTCAATGTTGGATGTGGAACCTGTGTATCCGTATGCCTTGCAGGCGGCGAAAAGGAAGTGGCCATTTTAAACGCCGAGCTGGACATGGCAAGAAATTTGGAGGATGATCCCATTGAAATCCACGGACAAACCGTCGAACGTCAGTGCGACCGGGAATACCTGGCGGAGCTGGATGATATCATTAAAAAAGAAAAATTCGACGCGTTAATGTCAATGGCTTGCGGTGTGGGCATTCAGTTTCTGGCCGAAAGATTCCCCGACATCCCCACCTTTCCGGGAGTGGATACCACGGGTCTTGCCGTCAACCAGGCCGTGGGATGGTATGAAGAACGGTGCCGTTCCTGCAGCCAGTGTGTACTGGGTATCACCGGAGGCATTTGTCCGATTACCATGTGCGCAAAGGGTCTTTTTAACGGACCCTGCGGCGGAACCAACAAAGGAAACTGTGAAATCAGCGCGGATCAACCTTGTGCCTGGTTCAAAATACACGAACGCCTGGCTGCACAAGGCCGCTTGTCCTCCATCAGAAAAATCAATCTTGCCAGAGGCTGGAAAGATCAGATTCCCAGAAACCTGATTCAGCCCGGCTACAAGAAACCCGAAAAGGTTTCTTAATTTCCGATGATTTTTAAATAAGCACCCTTATATCAAAACCAGGGGATTTACTATGAGCATACAAGGAAATAATTTGAAATCAGGAAGCAATTTAGAAAAGATCCTCAAATCAGGTCAATTTGCTTTTACCGGAGAGCTGGGCCCGCCGAGAGGCACCGACGTTAAAGAAGTTATCGAAAAAGCACAATTTTTGAAGGGTAACGTGGACTCGGTCAATATTACCGATAACCAGACCGCCGTTGTTCGGATGGCAAGCTGGGCCGCTTCTCTGTTATTGGTTCAGGAAGGACTCGAACCCAACTATCAGATGGTATGCCGTGACCGAAACCGTCTTGCCATGCAGGCCGATATCCTGGGCGCCTATGCGCTCGGTATCCGAAACATGCTGTGCCTGTCCGGAGACCACTGTCAGTTCGGCGACCATCCGGATGCTAAAGGTGTCTTTGATATCGATTCAATGCAACTGATCGCCATGGTCAAACAGATGCGCGATGATGCCAAATTTTTGGGCGGTGCGGAAATCCATCATCCCCCCAAAATTTTTATCGGCGCCGCCAGCAATCCTTTTGCCGACCCCTTTGATTGGCGGGTACAACGTCTAGCCAAAAAAATCGAGGCCGGTGTGGATTTTATTCAGACTCAGTGTATCTACAATATGGAAAAATTCAGAAAATTTATCCATATTGCCGGCGAAGAAGGGCTTACCGAGAAAGTGTATATCCTGGCCGGTGTTACTCCTTTTAAGAGTATCGGTATGGCCAAATACATGAAATCCAAAGTACCCGGCATGGATGTTCCCGATGAGGTCATCAAACGCCTCCAGGGAGTTGAAAAAGGCAAAGTGGCCCAGGAGGGCATCAACATGGCTTGTGAACAGATCGAAGAGTTCAAATCCATGAAAGGCGTTCACGGCGTACATTTGATGGCCATCGAATGGGAACACAAAGTGCCTGAAATTGCCGCACAGGCTAAGGTACTTCCACGACCCAAACCTGAATAATAGTGTTCAGTGTTTCTCAGGTATTCTTATGTCATTCCAACGAAGGCAGGAATCCAGTATTTCAGACGATCCTGGATTGCTGCCTTCGCCCATTAACGCCAAGTTAAGGTAAAAGAAAAAGGTACAAAGACCGTCATTCTGAGGAGACCGACACCATAATTTGTTATTTGGCACCCAATCATTGGCCGACGAAGAATCTTTGGCTCCTGTTGACTCGTTTTTTCTATTGCCATCTTCTAAGTACTTCCTCAAAAGTCCCCCTGTGAAAAAAGGGGACTTTTGGGGAGTTACTTGTAGGCTGCTATATCTGAATGCGAGTCGCTCCCTCAGAATGACAAGCAAGGGCGAGATATACAAATAGAGCTGTCGGGCAAAAAGAAATTTATGTCACGCTTTTTTTTTGGCAATGGCCTGCCGGCAGGCATTCTGGTAACCTTTTGCGTGAGCCGAATCGGGAAACTTTTCAAAAATATCAAGCGCTGATTCATAATTTCCCATGTTCATAAAACTTACTCCAAGACACAAATGCAGTGGCTCGCTTTTCGGATAATACTTCAATCCCATCTCGATAAATTTCGTTGATTCCAAATCATAACCTTTTTTTTGATAGATAATTCCTGCTCCTAAAAAAGCCCGATGATCCGGATAATACAACAAAGCTTTCTTGTACAATGTTAATGCGATTTCTTCCGGAGCCTCGATTTCTTCGATTCGGGAATAGTCTCCATGACTAAACGTCATGGCAAGCCGCGAAAGAAAATCCGCATGGAAAACATAAAGGTCTTTTTGATCCTTTAATCGGATTGCATCAATAAAATCAGGAATGCTTTTATGAAAATCACCTCTCAGTTTTTTTCCAAAAGCCATGATCTGTTCCTGTGACAGGAAGGGATCTGTTTCAAAATGGAGAATATCTTCAATTCGTTTTTTCCAGATGTCATCTGTGACACCCTTTTGTTTTTGCCAATCTTTATACAATTCCGTTCCGGGAAAGATATCCAGGATATAAAAAACAGCGGCCAAAGGTTTAATATCCCTGATCAGGTCAAGGGTCTCCCGGATGGTATCCCAGGTCTCTCCCGGACATCCATAGATAAAATAGGCTCTCGGTAAAATGCCATATGAAGTGGTCAGGCAAAACACTTTTTTGAGCATCTCTGGTTTAATCGGTTTATTCAGATATTTTCTTATTTTTTCCGAACCACTTTCAACCCCGTAGCTGATTTGAACACAACCCGCTTTTCTCATCCAATACAGAACATTTTCGTTGATTTCTGCCACGCGGCAAATGGCCACCCAGGATATCAAAAGCTTTCTTCGGCAAATTTCCTCACACACATGGATAGCCAGATCTTTTTTAAGGGCAAATGTGTCATCCGACACATAAAAAAAGGTGACACCCTTTCGATAAAGCCTTTCCAATTGATCCACAAAATAATTGGCCGAATGAAACCGCACACGATGTTTCCAAAACTGAGGCGAACCGCAGAAAGTGCAGTTTCCGGGGCATCCCCGGCTCAAACAGACATGCTGAAAAGTAAAAAAACGGGACGGATCAGGAAGGTCATCCAGGTTTTTGATAAAGTTCGATTGCGGATTGCAAACGATTTTGCCCTGCCGGCGATAGGCAATTCCAGGAATTGTCTCAGGAATGGATTCCTCTTTTTTTTCAAGCCATTGGACTAGCTGCAAAAAAATATACTCTCCCTCACCAACCACACAAAAATCGATATCCCTGAAATGGGTCAAAAGATGTTCGTATAAAAAAGTGGTACCGATTCCTCCGAACACGATTTTTATATCCGGGTTTATTTTTTTGGCAATTCCGGCAATCTCAATGCCGCCCCAGCGGTTGGCATGAACAACAGACATGCCGATAACATCCGGATTTTTGGATTCTATGGTCTCTTTGATTTTTTCCGGTGATTTTTGAAAGTCATGCCAGTTTAAAATTTCCACATCATAATGGTCTTCCTTTAAGACTGCTCCTACATAAAAAAGACCGATCGGAACGGCCCTGATATCCTCCTTATGAATTCTTTCTTCCAGAAAATAAGGATAGATCAACAATATTTTCATGATTGGATTTCCGCGTCATTGTCGTTATTTATGCCCAGACTGAGCGACTCCGAATTACTCTCAAACCAGGGCCGGTGCGGTTGTGAAGAGGAGTTGCGGGTGCTGGGGTTTCGTTGCGACCGTGGCGTGAAATACTCTCGCAACGGGCGCAACGTTTGTCCGGATTTACCGCATGCAATATCCGCCACCGCCGCAGCCGCGACCCGTCATCATACCATGCCCCATAAAACCACGTTTGTAGTTGGGCATTAATTTTCCGGTCTCAATGTCATAATCCAGCCTTTTTTGATCAAGGTCTGCCTGAAGCTTTGATATTTCGCTCTGCAATTCCATCGCAACGGCACGATCAGGATTTTCTTTAACCAGCTCGCTTTGCAACGCCAGTTCCTTTTCATAGAGCTTCCGTCTTATATCTTCCGTCGCTGCAAAAAATTGAGCACGCTGCTCCTCAAGCTTTGCAAATTCCTCCTCAGAAAGGTTACCCTGGCCATAAGCGCATCCCCCTCTTTGATGCCAACCCGGTCCACGACCCTCAGGTCCCATCATCTGACCGGGGCCCCTGCCCCATCCGGCAAATGCCATGGTAGTAATACCAAAGATCGCCACAACCGTTAATACCATGATTGCTTTCATTCCCCTATTCATTTTAGTACCTCCGTTCAGTTTTCCAGGGAAATTCCCTGAAATATTTTCTAAAAATTCCAAAAACATCATGTTTCCACTTGTTTATAAATCGAACATCCTTCTAAATTCCGTTCAGCCCTGATAAATAACCGCCTTTAATCATTCTATAGAGCAACCATCATGCCAGGTTTGATAAAATATCAATCACTCATGATAACCTACCGATTTTCTAATAATATTAAAGCTGACCATTTGGGAAATTAGATGTGGCGGGCATGACTCCATCGAAAATATGGGTATTAAATACCCAAATTTTATGGGACAATAGGAAATGGCGGGGCTAATTTACCCTGTTTGAAATCAATCAACTCCATAATATTTCAGTTTTTTGTGGAGCGTTTTGCGATTGATTCTAAGTCTTCGGGCTGTTTCACTTTTATTGCCTCCGGCAGCTTCAAGGGTGGTGAGTATTGCCTCCTTTTCAATTTCTTCCAGGGGGCGATTGCCCATACCAGCGGGTTTTTGTTGTTCAATCAGGTCGATTCTTTCCGCGTAAATATCGGTGATGTTGGAAGGTATTTCCTTTTCGGTGATATGATCTCCGGTTAATAAAATCACGGCACGTTCAATGATATTTTCCTGCTCCCTGACATTGCCGGGCCAATCGTATTTCAGGAGCATATCCATGGCGAGCGGCGTGAAAGCCTGAATTTTTTTGCGATTTTTTTCTGCATATTTTTTTAAAAAATGCTGCGCCAACAGAGCAATATCTTCCTGTCGCTCACGCAACGGCGGCACTTTAAGGGTTACTACATTCAAACGATAGTAGAGATCTTCCCGAAACCCGCCGTTTTCAACTTCGTCTTCCAGGTTTTTATTGGTAGCCGCCAGAATGCGGACATCCACATTGAATGTTTCATCCCCCCCCACTCGTTGAATTTCCCTTTCCTGAATGACCCGCAGAAGTTTGGCTTGCATTGCCGGGGATGTTTCTCCGATTTCATCCAGAAAAATGGTTCCCTTGTTTGCCAGCATAAACCGTCCTTCACGGCGCTTGTCAGCTCCTGTAAAAGCGCCCTTTTCATGGCCGAACAGCTCGGATTCCAGAAGTGTCTCCGTCAGGGCCGCACAGTTTACAACCACCAGAGGATTGTTTTTCCGACTGCTGTTGTAATGAATCGATTTGGCAATCAGCTCCTTCCCAGTTCCGCTTTCACCGGTGATCAAAACGGTGGCTTCGGAAGGGGCGATCATTGCCATCATATCGATCAGTTCCTTCATTTTCGGGCTTTTTCCAATAATGTTTTTCAAATCATAACCGACCGTGAGCTGCTGTTTCAACGTCTTGTTTTCCACTTTCAAACCCGCATGCTCCAGGGCGCGTTCAAGGGTCAGTTTCAGCACGTCAAAGTCAAGAGGTTTGGTCAGATAATCATATGCCCCGGCTTTCAGGGCTTCCACTGCCGAGTCCACGGAAGAATAGGCGGTCATGATAATGATGGGAATGGAGGGATTGTAATCTCCGATTTGTTTTAGCGCATCTATGCCGCTCATTTCAGACATCCGGACATCCATCAGAATAAGATCAAACGACCGCTCTTTGACCGTCTCAACCGCTTTGGTTCCGTCATCTGCGTCGGAAACATCGTAACCCCAGCTCCGTATGATCGTTGCAAGGATTTTCAGATGGCTGGGATCATCATCAACTACAAGAATTTGAAACGGTTTTTGGATATTCATATCCTCCTCCAAATATTGCTCACCGGAATCCCAACCGTCACGGTGGTACCCTGTCCGGGCACACTGCGAATCTTTATTTGCCCGTGATGGGCTTCGACTATTTTATGGACAATGGCCAAGCCCAACCCCGTACCCTTACTCTTGGTGGTATAATACGGGTCGAATATTTGTTTCAAATTTTCAGGCTGAATTCCCGAACCGGTATCTTTAATGTCTATACCGATGGTATCTTTATTGGTTAAACCTGCCGAGATACTCAACCGGCCCCCCTTTTCCATTGATTGAAGCGCATTCAGATATAAATTGAGAAGGCATTGGGAAAATCGGTCGGAATCAAATTTCGCCATCAGGGATTGCTGCAACAGGTCTACTTTTAGGGATATCCCTTTGGCCGAAGCTTCTTTTTCAATAAGTTTGACCGAATGCTCTATCAAGGAGTTCATATCCGTTTTTTGGAGATTTAAATCCGTCGGCCGGGCAAACTCCAGCAGTTCACTAATGACCCGGTTCAGGCGGTCCACTTCCTGGATCATGACACCAGCCATCTCCCTGTCACCAGTACTGTCTTCAAATTTATCCTTAAAATATGAGGCAATACCTTTTATGGAACTTAAAGGGTTTCTGATCTCATGGGCTACACCGGCAGCAAGTCCTCCGATGGCCACCAGTGTTTCTTTCCGTCGAATCTCTTCCTGAAGCCGGCGAACTTCCCTTAAATCACGAATGATAAGCACCTGGCCGATAAATTGTCCTTCTTCATTAATAATTTTCGAAGCACCGACACTCACGGGTACAACCTTTTTTTTGATAAACTCACATTCCATCTCCTTTTCAATGATGGATTCCCCGCGATCCAGGGATTCACTGAGTCCGGAAATAGGTCCCGGAAAAATACTTTCCAGATATTTTCCCCGGGCTTGTGATAAATCCAGGCCCGTGATACGCTCTGCAGCGCTGTTGCAGAATGCAATTTTTTTGTCCTTATCCGTTGCGATCAATCCCACCGGAAGGCTTGTCACAACCTCATCGGCAACCGCACTGGTATCCTGAAGCGATTTTTTGGTGGCATGGTAGCTATGCATCCAGAACATGGAAATAAAGCCGGCCAGCCCCAGTATAACCAGCACGCCGGATATGATCACCGTGTTACGAATATCCTCTTTGCGTGCATCCTCAAACGGAGCAGGATCCAGTCCAACCAGTATGATCTGCTCCTGGCCGGATGTTGACGAGGGAAAACACCATTCATTGTCGGAACCCGGCATCATGCCCCGCCTGCGCATAAATTGGCGCATGTGATCGTTCATCCGGTTATCCCGGCCGGATATCGGTTTGAAATATTTATAAACTTCAAAGGCACGCTGATTGTTTTCCGTCTGGATCATTTTCCAATGGATTGCATCGCTTAGATCATTCTTACCAAAATAGGGACGGGCTGCCATAGTGCCGATAAAGTTTCTGTGGCTGCCGGCTAATACCAGGCCCTCACGGGTGGTAATCATAATGTAGAGGATATCCGGAAGCAGCGCGGTTTCTTCGATCAGGGTCTGAATTTGCTGAGCGCCCCACATCATTCCCATCATTCCGGTGCGGGAACCGGCTTCCAGGCCCTTGATCAATGCCGCCCCTTTTTCGCTGAGAATACGGGACATGTACAGTTTTTCACGGTTGTAATTCTGAACGGCCAGCACAATCACCGTAATCAGAAGGATCGCCACAGAACCGAGTATGATCCATGGCGACGAGTGCATCACCTGTTTAAAAGGGCTGTTACATTTTGTAGTCATTTTTTAGGATCTTAAGAAGTTTCGGATAATTTGTAAATACTTTTGATACATCGTGCCGTTTATCAGTTGCATTCTTTTCAAATGGTCTGGTATTATTCCCAAAATTGCAAACCAGGTGATTGCATATCCCATATACTCTTTTAAAGATTGAGGAACTAATGGTTGAATATGGAATTCTGGCGTCAAAATCATCCGATATAATAATTAGCGCTTTTGGCCAAATACAGAGTTTTTTGAATTCCATTCCCTATAGCCATGCCATTGCGATTGGGGCAGGTATCGCCATAGTCGCCTATTTGTTATTTCGGAGCCGGTAATTTATTGGTAACTTTTTGAAAGGGAAGAAGATGCTGACGTTTTAAAATGAAAACCCTGAAAAATGGACCCAATGTTGAGTATATTCTTCAGGGTTTTTTTTTATCATCCGATAGTAAAAATGAATTGTATGGCTGGTCGGGAAGACTGGATTTGAACCAGCGACCCCAGCGTCCCGAACGCTGTGCTCTACCAGGCTGAGCCACTTCCCGACTCAAAATCATTGTGAATTTTTAAGCCTTTTACCCTTAATTGTCAATGAAAAATCATGGCTTTTATGCAAAAGGATTTTTCAACACCACGGTTTCATCCCTGCCCGGTCCCACGGACACAATTTCTATAGGCGTTTGGCTAAGCTCTTCGATTCTTTTTAAATATTTTCTTGCGTTTTCAGGAAGTTCTTCAAAAGTTTTCAGTTTTGAAATATCTTCGTTCCAGCCGGGATGCTCTTCATAAACGGGTTTGCATTTTGCCAGCACCTTCAGGTCCGCCGGAAAATGATTCATGGTTTTGCCCTGATATTCGTATGCGGTGCAAATTTTCAAGGGATCCAGCCCACCAAGAACATCGAGTTTTGTAATCACCAGACCGGTGAGACCATTTAGCCTTACGGCATTTCTGACAATAATGTTATCCAGCCATCCGCATCTTCTCCTTCTTCCGGTTGTGGCCCCAAATTCCACACCCTTTTCCTGAATTCTATCACCTACATGGTCAAAAAGCTCTGTCGGAAAAGGACCTGCACCCACACGAGTGGTATACGCTTTGACAATTCCCATAACACCGGAAATAGTGCCGGGCCCAACCCCTGATCCGCAGCAGGCGTTTCCGGAAACAGTGCTCGAAGATGTCACATAAGGATAAGTGCCATGGTCGATATCCAGGTGTGTCCCTTGAGCGCCTTCGAACAAAACCTGTTTTCCTTCTTTAATTGCCTCATCAATAACTATGGAAATATTGGTCACATATGGCGCCAATTTTTGAGTATAATCTTTATAAGCTTCAATAACTGACTCCGGTTCTACAGTTTCCGAATTCATATAATGCTTCAGGTAAAAATTTTTTTCATCCAGTATGGACCTGACCTTGTCCTCAAAAGACCTGGAATCGAGCAAATCCACAAAACGAATCCCTCGCCTTGTAGCCTTGTCTTCATATGCCGGTCCGATACCACGACCTGTGGTGCCGATTTTTTGATCCCCTTTCATTTTTTCCCGGGCATGATCCACCTGTTTATGGTAAGGCATGATCACATGGGCTCTTTCGCTAATCATCAGGTTTTCCGGGGAAATTGAAATTCCTTTGTTTTTAAGTGTTTCAATTTCATTGAGAAGCACTTCGGGGTCCACCACCACACCATTGCCGATAAAACAGGTTTTTCCCTGAAGAATACCCGATGGCACCAGGTGACTGATAAACTGCTCGCCATTGACTACCATGGTATGGCCGGCATTGTTGCCCCCCTGAAACCGGACCACAAAATCCGCATGCTCTGCCAAAAGGTCGACAATTTTACCTTTTCCTTCATCCCCCCATTGTGTCCCGACAATTACAACATTTGCCACGTGAAACTCCTTTGTAACGGACCAGGTCCTGTTTTTATTAATGGTTAACCAGTGTGTATTAAATTATTTTTAACCGATAATTTCCTTCTTGCCTGAAAAAACTGCTGAATCAACTCCATGCACTCATTCTGAAGAACCCCTTCGACGATTTCAGGCTGATGATTGAGCCGTGTATCTTCTGAAAGATTGTATAGAGAGCCCGCAGCACCCCATTTTTCATCCCGTGTTCCAAACACCACCGTTTTCACTCTAGCATGAATAATGGCACCCATGCACATAAAGCAAGGTTCGACGGTAACATAGAGCGTTGTGTTTAACAACCTGTAATTTTGCATCTTTTGCGCGGCTGTTCTCAGGGCGATGATTTCAGCGTGCGCAGTGGGATCCATATTTGTAATGCAAAGATTATGGCTCAACGCCAGAACCTGGTTTTCTTCGGACAATAAAAGAGCTCCCACCGGCACCTCCTGCTTCTGCCCTGCTTTTTTAGCCTCGGCCAGTGCCCAGTTCATCCATTTTTCATGAGTATCCATCATAATTTATTCAACCAAATCTCCAAATATTTTACTTTTCTCAAAGAAATCGTTGACAGATTCGCTCGTATATCTTATCAACGGGTCAAATTTCAAATCTTTTTTATGCGCCCGTAGCTCAGCTGGATAGAGCGCCGGACTTCGAATCCGTAGGTCGCCCGTTCGAATCGGGCCGGGCGTACCAATAAAATCAAGGGGTTATGACCATCAGGTTATAACCCTTTTTTTTACGTGTGTGAATCCGTGTGTGAATTTTGTCTGGCACGCTCAAAAATCCTAATTGCCTGGAGTTCAGAATCGCCATCCGAATGCAAATAAATTGCCTTTCGGAATTGTAAGCCTTCACACGATCCAAGCGCAAATTAGTCAATTCCAAGAAGGTTATGTCGGTTTAGGTCTCCGGATATTCTTGAATTTCCCCATGTTACAAGTCTGTCAAATGAATCTGATAATTGTCCTGAATATCGGTGATCAAATAAACGGTGGCATTATTGCCAAGCAAAACTACAAGCATATCAGCTTATTTAAGCAGGTCCCCTATACTGGTAATGAAACAATCACAGTACTTCCTTTACCAACAACAGAATTGATGTGAATGTTTCCTCCATGCCTGGCAACAATAGCTTGCGAAGATGCAAGACCTAAACCCACTCCTTTCTGGGAGCTCATCGGCTTGGTTGTAAAATAAGGATCAAATACTTTTGGCAAATCAGATTCAGCAATACCTGTTCCGGTATCTTCAAAGGATATTTCGAGAAAAATGTCTTTTCCATGTTCGGCTGAAACAATTTTGATCCGTACATCCAGTGATCCACCCGTGGGCATTGCCTCAATGGCATTGACAACAATATTTTGAAATACGATGAGCATTTGTTCCAAATCAAGCTCCAGCATCGGCAAGTCAGCAGGATAATCAAAGGAAACACTGACGTCTTTTGTTTTTGCTGAAAGTTCAACAGCGGTAGTCAACACCTTTTTTATATCACATTCAAATTTATTGAGCGCTGCCCCCTTTGACATTGAAAGAGTGATAAAGTTTTGTGTCAAAGACCTTGCATACTCACATGCATTTTCTGTCTCTTTGAAAAACTCATGAGCCACTGTGCCGGATATTTCATTTTTTAAAAGTGAAATATTGCCCCATATGATGGTCAAAAGATTGTTGTAATCATGGGCAAGACCGCCGGCCCATATTCTGAAAGCTTCTGCTTTCATGGCACTGATGATCTTTTGTTCCCTGATCTTGCTATCGGTGATATCTCTCACAACATGCACCGCTAATCCATCTTCTTTGTTAATGCTCTTTATGGGACCTACAAAAAAATGCCACCAGCGACCATTTTCAGTCCGGCATTCAAAATCTTCTCGCTGTTTAAGCTGGATGGATCTTTTTCTTGGGCATTCAAAGGGAGGATTGTCTGTACAGTGGATAATTTCATGACATTTTTTCCCAACAATATCTTGTGGAGACAGCTTGAAATAGGTCTCTGATGCTTTGTTTGAACGAATAATATTACAATCCTTATCGATGATCGCCACCCAATCCGTAATGGCATCAAAAGTTACTTCCCACTGATTCCTGGCATTTTCCAATGCTCTTTCAGCATTTTTACGATGGGTGATATCGCGAACAAGAGCAAGGATATATTCAATGTTGCCGATAGAAATTTTACCTGTGGTAACTTCACCTGGATAGACATCTCCATTTTTTTTCAGATATTCAACTTCAAGAGTGACATGCTGCCCGGGCTTCCAGCTTTCCCAGATATCAAGTATTTCTTCTCGGTCATATCTTTCATGGATAAGATCGAAAATATTCAAACAAAGCAGCTCATTTTCGGAGTATCCGGTTTGTTCAACAGCGGCCTTGTTGACATCTAAAAAGTTACCCTCCAGATCTTGCAAAAAAAGCATATCCAGAGACTGCTCCATCAGTGAGCGGTATTTTTCTTCACTTTGCTTTAATGCATCTTCGGCCTGTTTCCGTTTTTCTATATCAATGGAAAAACCGGATATGCCATACAGTTGCCCGGTTGAATTGATCAGAGGATACTTTGCAGTTAGAAATGTTTTCAACTTTCCATTTACCGGAGCTATCTCCTCTATTTCCAATGGGGCAAGATTTTGAATAACCTGTTGATCATTTTCCATCGACTGGGTGGCAACCACATCAGGAAACAATTCAAAATCGGTTCTGCGAATGACTTTATCTTTTGTTAATCCGGATAGCTCTTCAAATTTCTTATTGATTATCGTGTATTTTCCATCAAGATCTTTGCTGTAGATCACCACTGGAGAATTATCCAGTATCCGGCTTAAATTGTCTCTGCTTTCCCTGAGAGATTCTTCAGTCTTCTTGTACTTGTTGATATCACTGACCATGATACGGCTTTTGTCCCGGGATAGTTTTCCTTTCAAGCTTACCCAGGATGACAGGGAGTCTGATAAACGTAATTCACAAAATGTTTCTTTGCCTGTTTCAAAAAGATCTTTTTCAAAGAGACGATAGACATTCTGATCCTCCGGCGAGATTAGATTTATCAGAGCCTCATTGATAAATGAATCTCCGGATCTTCCGGTCAGTGTGGCAAAAGTGTGATTTGAATCAAGAATTACCCCATATTTATTGATGGTAACATAACCTACCGGAGCAAAGTCGTAGAGCCCGGTTAATTTCTCTTTCATATCCTCAATAGTACGGTGAAGCTGCTCACTTTGCCTCTCCAGGTCCATCAGGTGGATTTGATCCGGAGTCGCGAGTATCTGATTGTCACCCTGGTTATCAGTCATGCTGACACGCCCTTTTTTGATGGTCTAGTTTCTGCTGATTATCCAAAACATTTGAATCAAAAAACATATTTTTGTCAAGATTTTAAATCAGAATTGACTTTTACCCGTAATGCAGCTTCTGCAATGAGAGAAAAGCTGCTACCCATACTGGAAGATCTTGCATCCAGGGTAACACTTTCCACCATTCACAGTTTCTGTCACTACCTATTAAGACAGGAAGGAAAAGTATTCATCCTGGATATTAACTACCGATCAACTCCGTAGATATTAAATTGCTGTCAGCTTTAGATCAATCACA
The DNA here is from genome assembly GCA_011389745.1 of Desulfobacteraceae bacterium. Classification (GTDB taxonomy): domain Bacteria; phylum Desulfobacterota; class Desulfobacteria; order Desulfobacterales; family SKZT01; genus SKZT01. The sequence goes on from JAABTQ010000030.1 coordinate 17,438, forward strand.
ATTCCAAAAAAATTGACAAGCTGCTGCAGACACAAAATCCCACCGGACCAAAGGCAATGATCATTGAAGCCACCAACTAAGAAGACGAAGCCATTGGGATTGTAAACGAGATCAAATCACTGACTGAGGCCCATGGGTATCAGTTTAAAGAAAATACATCAGAAAGTTTATCACATTAATTGACCCGTTGATCAAGGATGCAAAACAACTGGAGCCTTCCGGATCATCCGGATCCTTCGTGACGGGCTTGACTATGACAGGTTCATATCCGATGATGATTTGCCGACTCCGGATGACTCCAAGATCGAAAACATCAACCAGCTCCAGCTTGTTGCGGCCAAGTATCAAAATATTGCATCGCTGTTAAATTATACCGAGACATTTAAAGAGGAGATCAGCAAACAACAAAGACGGAGTTGCTCTAATGACCATACACAAATCCAAGGGACTGGAATTTCCAGCGGTATTTGTGATGGGAATGATCGAGGGAGTGATGCCCAACAAACAGGGCGAGATTGAAGAAGAAAGGAGAATCGCCTTTGTGGCCATGTCAAGAGCTATGAAAATGCTGTATCTGACGTATCCACAAAATTATATGGGAAGATCGATTAAAAAATCACGATTTATAGATGAGACTATAGAAAGATGAAAAAATGGACGGTCAAGGTGTTTACCAATTATAGGTGAACACCACCGTTCAACAAGAATAATATTTTTTTGCTTGTGCCCTTTGAATCGAGGAAATCCGAGCGAAATTATCTTTGCAATATCCATTTAAATTTGTTATTGATTTTTGAGGTCTTGAGTAATAACTCAGTTCTGGCTCGTTTTATCCAGCTTTCCACTTCCGTTTAAAATTCTTTTTATTGGTAGATAAAAAAGGCCAAACATTAATTCTTAATGAAAATCTTTTACGTTGAACTGAATGAAACACTTGAATGTATGGCTCCTATAAACAAAAGAAGATTCTGGCAGTAAATAATTTTCTGATACTATCGTTGAATTTAACTATATTCAAGCATTATGCAAGTTATCCTTCACTTCTAAATAATGCCGATTATACACGACGGCTATTTCGGGAGGGGTATAGCTCAAAGTGCTGTACGGCTTTCTCGGGCCGAATGCAAGAAATGAAGGCAAATCGATTTTTCGCTACGAGAGCATATTAAGTGCGCGGGATCGTCATAATGATTTGCACGATCCCGCGGAAAAAAATTCTGAAATCAAGCCGAAAGTATATGCTTCATCAAGTTACTTTCGGTAAAACCTGCAAAACACGCATCATCTCGTGGTCTTCGTGGGAGAGAATATGGCAGTGCCAGACATACCGTCCCTCTTTATCGAACGTAGCCTTGATTCTGGTCCTTTGTCCTGGCAAAGCGGTTACAACATCCTTTGGAGAGTTCTCGACATATCCGTCGCTTGGCCCAAGATTCACCCCATTGCCAACTGTTATATTCGAAATCGCCGCTACGGTACCATATTGGCCATTGTGCTGCAAAACCATTTGGGGGTTGGCCTCGTCCTCATCGAAGCTTATCTCGTGACGTCCCAATATCTGGAATTTCACCAAATGAAGATGAACGGGATGCGCGTCTCCAGTAAAATTGTATATTTCCCATTCCTCGGTGGTATGGACAGTCGTTTTTTCAGTGGTTTCTTGAAACCATGCGTAGGCTGTCGCCGTGCTGAGATCGTCTGCAACTGTTCCTAGCAGCGGCTGGAGGCGACCGAATTCGTCTCTGCCCTCGAAGAGTGCCACCCGGCGAACTTTGTCAACATCCTTTTTATTGCCGGAGTATTGATCGATCTTAGCCGGGTCGAAGTCATCGGTGACGTCCGAAAGTTCTCCAAAAGCAAGATTAACGTCGAAAGCCATCACCATGTTGGTGAATTTAAATATCTGTTCCCCCGGTATATCCCCGCCGAAGGGTACGTCGCCGCCGATGTTTTCCATTATGACCCTTTCTCCACTAAGACCATCAAAGTTGAAAACGATATCGTAACGGCTGCCCGGTTCTACAACTAGTTGATCAACAAAATGAGCTTCGGATGCCAATCCCTGATCACTCCCGATAACGTAAAACTTTATTGGAGTACCTGCCTCTAAAAGGATAGTTGCTCCCATCGTTACCGAACGGAAACGGATTACTAAAAATCGTGAGTCACAGCCATTCAGCAGTCGCATTCGGTAGTGGCGCGGCTCCACATTTTCTTTTGGCCAAATCTTTCCGTTAACTACCATATAATCACCGAAGAACTCGGCCAATACCGAGGGTTGAGGCACTTCATAATCGGCAAGTCCCTCATCTGTGATAAAATCCGCCCAAGCCGGATCACCTGGAAATGCCGGATAGAAAAGAGCGCCTTTGTCGGTGAACATGCGGTCCTGAATGGCGTACGCCAACTCGTAGGGAAACGCCGGCAGGCCGAGAGGGTTGTCCGGCATGCCCGTATCATCCAAGTCGCGGACAAAATAGAACCCGGCGAGCCCCGCGTAGACGTTTAACCTGGTAATGCCGAGTGCGTGGTCGTGATACCAGAGATTTCCGGCCTGCACTGCATTATTGTACCGAAAAACATTGGTAAAGCCTCCGGGCACGGAGTCCCATTGCGGACCGATGACCTTGTTGTTGGGGCTGTAAAAGAATTCAGGGTTTCCGTCGAACTGAAAGTCGGAATTGCCTCCATGGAGATGGGTGATGATCGGCACTCCGTCCTTCTCGAGCGAGAACTGACGGTAGTCGACGCCGTTGGCCGAACTGTCGCCGTGCAGCGAATAGCACCAATGCAGGTTGGTATCGAGGGGGAGCAGGTGCGACTTGTCCCGAATCTTGTTGTCCCACTGGATTACGGTTTCTTTCGCGGCTTCCGGGTTCCCCAATGAACTCATTACCTGAACTGTCTGCCCGGGCCATGAAACTGTGTTTTGCCCGTAGCCCCAAAGGTTTGTCTTTAACTTTTTGCCGGTGGCAGGATCAATCAGCCCCGTCTCCTGCTTGGTCTTGCTTGCCTTAATCTTGAAGTTCGGCCTTGGGGATGGCGTGCCGCCGAAATCTTTATACAGGAAGCCCGGATCAAGTGCGTTCGGCGCCAGCTCCACGAACTTTGGCTGCAATGACGGATCGGATAATCCAAAATTGCTGCAACCCAATATTTCGCATGCCTGTCCCCAGTTATTTGCAAACGCCTTCGCCGGTAAAAATCTCAACGGCAACATCATTCCCGCGCCGGCGTAGATCCCGGCTTTTAAAACCTGTCGCCGAGTCATTTTCAAGCGATTTTCCAGTGAATTCGATTTTTCTTTTTTCATAATGGCCCCCTTGTGTTGACTATTGCTTTCAAATAGGCCTTCTATAAATATTATAGAAAACCAGTGAAGATTGCAGAGATAATCTACAAGGCCAGATACTACAAAAACGTAGGTTACTCGACTGTATTATTGAGGTTAAAGTAAAAAACAGAGGCCAGAAACTCTCTTATGAAAAAAAGAATAGCTTATATTTTATACAGAAGTAAAGAAACACAAGATTATTACTTCTAATGCCGTCTATTTACAGAACGCGAATATCAACTCTTAGAGCCTTTTTCCAAACAGTTTTGGCCATACCCTGGTGCATTCGTCGGGCAACCTTTGCCCAAATCCATCTACTAAAAAAAAGTTACGGAGTTGCTAATCTTTCCGCGAAACGACAACGGAAAACGGAAATTACCTTGTATCTTAAAATGTTTGCTTTTTGCATTTATGGAACTGAATACTTGCTTATACACCGATTTATTGGAAACGCCAATCATTTTTTTTTCAATGTCAAAATGATCTTAAGATGCGTTGCCGCATATCGCATCATAATTATATCCGGGGGATCGGCTGACTTCAGGATCATTATCCAAAACGGAAATATTCCCGACTCAAAAATGTCAAAGATACCTTTTTGATTCGAAACTTGAATTATCTGCACATTTAGTACATAACTATGGGAAAAAAATTAAAAACACTTTATAAATGGAAAACTTTATGACAACTCCCAATTCCTTAAAATGTACAGGTAGTGGTCCGGTTTATTAGGGGCACATAGATGGGGCATGGGGTCGCCCTTTATCACGTCCGCATCCCCCGTCACACAGTATATTTATAGCTGATTATTTCCCATCGGATGTCCATTGACGGCACAAGCCCGCTGAAAAAAGCCCGGGTGCTCAGACAATTTGTTGAAAATGAAGGCAGCGCCCTGAAGTTCGGGATAGAAAAGTGAACCGCTCTCAACTTTCTCATCCAGCGGGGTTTCTACAACATCAATATCGTTCCGGCGCCGTCTTTGAAACAGGCTTATTTCAGAGGAGAAAGTATAAAAAGGCTAGTTTTATCCATGTCTAATTTTGTCAAAGCCTCTGTCGCTCCTTAACCTGGCTTGTTTATGCTGGAAACGCCCTTATACGGTATTTTCAGCCTGATCAGATAGTTGAGGAAAACATGATTGTTGGAAATACAAAAATTTTTATTTCCGACAATCATCAAATGTTACAGGCCAGAGTCGGAGCATATATCATATTTCAAATAATTTTTCATACTTCTCTTGACAAAAAGCATTTTCCTAACTTATGCGTATTGGAAATGTTATACTCGGTTTCTTCAACTTTTTTTTTCTTTAGAATCAGGATGATGTGGCCATTTGCCGCGTACCGAAAAAAATGTATCCGGAACAAATGGCAAATTAACGCATTTTAAAAATACTGAGGTTATTTGTAAATACCCGGCACTGACTTAAGAATACGTAACAAAAGGATAGCCCCACGTAAAATCTGTTTAAGGCTACGGGAGAAAATTTACAGGAATAAAAAAATGGCGAATTCTAAAATATCCGAAGAGGAGGCGAACCAATACGCAGAGAGTATCATCGACACCATCAATGAACCCTTAATCGTTATGAATCATGATTTAAGGGTGATTTCCGCCAGTCGTTCCTTTTATGTCGACTTTAAGATAAGGCCTGAAGAGACTTTGGGCCGGCTTATCTATGACCTTGGCAACAAACAGTGGGATATCCCAAAACTGCGGCAACTGCTCGAAAACCTCCTTCCCCGAAAAACAATTCTTGATGACTACGAAATTGAACACGAATTTGCCGACATCGGCAAGCGCACCATGCTTTTCAATGCCCGGGAAATTCAAAGAAAGACTGAAAAAGAGCGGCTTATCCTCCTTGCCATAGAAGACATCACCGAGCGCAAGCAGATGGAAGAAAAGTTGCGATTAAGCGAACATCGGTTCAGAAGCATCTTTGACGAAGGACCTTTCGGAATGGGTTTAGTGAAACCGGACTCTACTTTTATCGCGGTGAATAAGGTGTTGTGTAATTTATTGGGATATACCGAACAGGAACTTGTTGGTAAACGCATTGCTGACATAACCCATGAGGAAGACAATGAAAAGAGCAGGGAATTTTTACGACAATTGTTTACAGGCAGCACCCCTGTGGTTCGGTTTAAAAAGCGGTATGTCGGAAAAAATGGCGAAATTCTCTGGGTTAGTATCACCTTTTCTGCCATCCATGATAAAGAGGACAACATACCTTACGGCCAGATTATCATTGAAAGCCTCACGGAAAGCAGGAAAGCGGCGGAAAAGATTCACCTGATGGCTTATTATGACAGCCTGACAGGATTAGCAAACCTTACATTTCATAAAGAGCTTATAAAAAAAACAATTGCACATGCCCGCCGTTATAATAAAACAGCAGCCAATATTTATATTGGATTGGACCGTTTTCAACGGATTAACGACACACTCGGATACAGTATCGGAGATTTGCTGCTGAAGACCGTTGCTGACAGGCTTACCAGCTTTTTACGAAAAAGCGACTTCATTGCCAGATCAGTTGAAGGTGAAATAAAAAATGTCATATCCCGGCCGGGCGGAGATGAATTTATAATATGGACCCATGATCTGCACCATGCTCAGGACGCCGCAAGAGTAGCCGGCCGATTACTTAAGGAAATATCCGCACCGTATAATCTGGACGGCCGCGAGGTTTTTATAACGGCCAGTATGGGTATTGCCTTGTATCCTGATGACGGAACGGATGCTGACGAGCTCCTGTTAAACGCCGAAAGGGCAATGAGACACGCGAAGAGCAAAGGGATAAACAACTTTTACTTTTACTCAAAATCCATGCATTCCGCTGTCCTGGAATTTTTGACGCTGGAAAACGACCTGCACAGAGCACTTGAGCGAAAAGAGCTTGTACTCTACTATCAACCGAAGGTAGATGCGGCAACGAAAATGATCACAGGGATGGAAGCGCTGATACGCTGGAATCATCCCGGCAAGGGCTTGATTCCACCCATGCAGTTTATCCCCATAGCCGAAAAAAGCGGTCTCATCCTGCCCATCGGAGAGTTTGTCATACGCACCGTGTGCAGGCAAATCAAAACATGGCAGGAGGCCGGTTACAAGCAGATCAATGTTGCCCTGAACGTGTCGAACCACCAGTTTGAGAAAAATGATCTGGCAGGCATAATAAAGGCGGCCTTGCAGGATACGATGATTTATCCGAACTGCCTGGGATTGGAAATAACAGAAAGCGCCATTATGGGCAACACTAAAAGAGAACTTCAGATTTTGACTGAACTAAGCGCCCTGGGCATAGAGCTTGCAATTGATGATTTCGGTATGGGATATTCATCCTTGAGCTATTTGAAACAGCTGCCGCTGGATTTTTTGAAGATCGATAAGTCCTTTATCGATGGTGTAGCGTCCGACAGTAGAGATCAAGCTATTGTCAGGGCAACAATTGTTATGGCGCACGGCCTAAATATGAAAACCATTGCAGAAGGCGTGGAAACAGAGGAGCAGTTATCCTTTTTGCAGGAGCATGGATGCGACGAAATCCAGGGCTACTTGTTTAGCCGGCCTTTGCCGGCAGATCAAATCCAGGGTATTTTTGCGAAAGATTATCTATGACCGACTCGAAAAAAAGTTCAGGATCAAAGCGCGTAAAAATCCACTTGAGACACGAACTGCAGAGTTGTTTAATCAAAGTATTTTAATATTTACAAGGTAATGAAAATGGTAACACTATCAGAATATCACGCATTAATTGAACAGGCGCCAATACTGATATGGAGAGCCAATACAGATGCCCTCTGTGATTATTTTAATGATCGCTGGCTCGCATTCAGAGGCCGTACGATGGAGCAAGAGTACGGTAATGGTTGGGCCGAAGGTGTGCATCCTGAAGACTTTGATCGTTGCCTGAAAATTTTTCTTGATAGTTTTAATAAGCGAGAGGTGTTCGAGATGGAGTACCGCCTCATGCGACATGATGCAGTCTATCGATGGATATTTGATAGAGGCGTGCCATATCAAGAAGATAAAGGAGGATTTGCAGGTTATATCGGCAGTTGTATTGATGTGACTCAAAGAGTCGAAGCTCAGGAAGCCTTAAAATTTAAACTAGAAGAAGAACTCCGTGTACTCAAAGGAATTATCCCGATTTGTATGCATTGCAAAGGAATCAGGGACGACAAAGGCTATTGGAACCAACTTGAAAAATACATTTCGGAACATTCAGAGGTCCAATTTAGCCACGGCATTTGCGACAAATGTTTAAAAAAATATCACCCAGAATTTGCAGATTAAAATTCAAGACGTTCGCCGAACCATCGCTTCCAGCCGACGTTCGTACCTCGCGCGACTGAAGCGGAGCGTTATATTAATATGGATAATCATGGCCCAAATGTAATCGAACACTTAGATGACACTCTTGGTATACAAGAGAATCAATCTATTTGGTCATACAAGGAAAAAGGTTTTTGGATTCTAAAATACGATAATCAACCACAAAAATATTCATCCTCCTATATCACTGTAGGCTTAGGAAGACATCTTTTAACTCAAACTTCTGGCAAGAAAATAAGACAAGAATTGATGTTTACCTTTTGGGAAGAATATGCTGAAAACAAACCAGAAGATAAATTAGCCTCACTATCATTAGATTTTTTAGATCGCCATATTCCCATTCCTAATCATCAGGTAATTCCGTGGAAGGGAGGTGTTTTTGAAAAATTTGCTTTCAGTGCAGTTTATTGTACAAATGCAAGGCATATGCCTGAAAATTTTGAGTTAATAGAAGATGAACCAAATTTAATTTTTGCATGGCTCATCCCTATCTATCCGGAAGAGCAAGCATTCTGCATGAAATACGGTTGGTCAAATTTTGAGAATCACATAAATACACAAAAGCCTGATTTTTTTAGTCTTACGAGAGAAAGAATAAAATTAATAATATAACAACAGCATGCACTCGGACCCGGAAAGCTCGCGATTTCAAAGATTTAGGCGAACAGCGGCTTTCGCCTTGGTCAAGTGGTGGACGGCTTTCCGGGCCGGTGATGCTGGGCGTTCACAATAATTATCCGAAACCTGAATAATCAAGGCTCAAATTTCTAAAGGATACCGAAACGATTCGTGACTTGAATTTATATAAAAATTCGGGCACCGCATCTTCTCAGGCAGAACAAATCATAGCAGGATGGCCTCCAAATAAACCAGGTAATCGATGAAAATAGCAGGCTCATTATCAATGCGGGGGCCCTGGTCTCGGAGCCTTATCAATGACCTGCTTCTCGTTTGAGAAACTTTTTAAGGCGCAAACCAAGCCGAATTTCAAAAATTCCCACAAAGAGAGAAGCCCCCTTAATTTTGTACTCAAGGGGGCTCAAATTAAAGGACCTTATGTACGGAGTTTCACCGTATCGGAACGTTAATTATTTTTTCGGCAGATCCATCGAAAAAGTTTAGAAAAATATTCCGGTTCCAAATGGATTTTTGAAACCCACCTTGTCTACGTTCTGAAAACTTTGGAAATGAAGAGTTTTAGGCTGAATCAAGAACAGCTATTTCGAGCGCTGGTATCGTAATGACAACCGAAAAATGACCCCGGAAATATGCCTGAAATAAATACACAATAGAATGAAAACTATCCTGTGATCGTGATACAAGTATTTTTTAATCAACTTTACTTTGGAGGTATTCGAAGACAGCCTGAGTGCTGATCTGGAAAAAAGAGAAGTCCCTATCATTTACAAGAAAGAAACTCCGAACAAAAAGTCTGCCATCGAAACAGGAAAAAATCTTCTGAAAGTGTTTTACGAAAATATTGACATGACAGGTTTTGAGATCGTCGCCATCGAATTACCTCTGATGGCAAGACTTTATACCGATGAAAAACAGCCCACCGAGCTGATCCTCACAGGCATCATAGACCTTTTATTAAAGGACGCTAAAGGACCATTACAGGAAATCGTCGCCCAACTCGCAGGCCAGTGCCTGTGTTTAATGGTAGGAAAAAGCGGAGATAAATTTCTGGGAACTTCCTACCGCTACATTGAAAAATATGCCGGTCAAATCAAAATGACCCCACACAAAGCCTGTATTAAAGTGATCAGCGATACGGAAAAAGTTCTCCAGCTCATTTTGGGTGTTTCTGAAACAAATGTGAATGCTGAAACCAGCGAGATGGCTACTGTCTGAAAATAACAATCTGACCATAGAAGCAGTTCGTAATTTAGCCCTTTTGGCATGGTATAGGCCATGAGAATAGAAAAACCACCGAGATTTATCTTCATAGTATTGGTGATTTGGAAAAAGACGCCATGATAGCATTCGAACGTGCAAGAGAAAAGTCTCACACGGATTCTCACACAGTGGGTGACAAAACGAAAGAGGGCTAACCAATGCTTCAGCTAACCCTCTGATTTTATTTTAATTGTTTGGTGGAGCTGAGGGGGCTCGAACCCCTGGCCTCATGACTGCCAGTCATGCGCTCTCCCAGCTGAGCTACAGCCCCAAATTTGAAATGATTTTTAACAAAACTTATGATCGATGTCAACGTTATTTTTAAATAGGCTCAAAAGAGTCGCCGGTTTATCTTCAATCCGAAAATGTTCAAATTCCTAAAATGTTGACAAAAACTTTTGTTGAAAATACAATAATGACTTAAAATTCTGATAATTTATTAAAAAAATTTAAATGGTTAAGATAAATATTAAAAAAGCTTTCAGCCAGGTTCAGGATAGGTGATGAAATGGATTATAGGAATATCAGATCTAAAGCGATTTCCGGCATGAAACAGGACTCCGCAGTTTTTAAGGAGTTCGATGCCACTGAGCTTTATTGCCCGAAATGCAAGGAGGCAATGCCGGTCAGAAAACGCCTTTTGCTTATTTTACCTGATGGTGATAAGTATGAATATCGATGCGCAAATTGTGCTGAATCTTTGGGAACAAAGATCGATCGGCAGCAAAAGCCCTTGGCGATTATTGCCTGATCTGTGCAATTATGTGAATCAATAATGAGCGTTACTTGAAAATGGAGAGGTCATTAAATGCTGAGTCTTTTTAGGAAACATGCTGCATCCGGAATAATCAAGGTGATTCTGGGTCTTATCGTTATTGTGTTTGTCTTTTGGGGTTTTGAAGGGTTTCAGTCTGACAGGTCCGGCAGGGTAGCATTGGTTAATGGTGAGGCCATTACATTAGATGAATATCGTCTGGCGTATAACAATCTTTTGGAAAGGTACCGTCAGCAATACGGGGAGCAACTTAATGACGAGCTTATCGAGATGTTACAGCTTAGAAAACAGGCACTGGATTCTCTGGTCAATCAAAAACTGATGGAATTGGAAGCCGGAAAACTTAATTTCAGGGTTTCGGATCAGGAGCTTGCCGACTATATCCGTAATGTGGAAGCCTTTCAAAATGATGGCGTTTTTGACGGCAGAATGTATCGGGAAATTCTCACAAGAATTCGAACCACACCTGAACAGTTTGAGCAGGAACAGAGAACGTCTTTGTTGATTCAAAAACTGCGGGATTTTATTGTCAGCAATGTCAACGTGTCCGACGATGAAGCCATGGAATTTTTCAAATGGATTAATGCATCTGTAAAGATAAAATACGCCATGTTTGACCCCGGCAAATATGAAATTGCCGCACCCGATTCTGAAATACTAGAAGCTTATTTTGAAGAAAACAAAGAGGTTTTCAGGTTCAAACCCATGCGGAAGGTCCGATATGTTCATATCAACCCAAAAGATTACACAGATAAGGTAATTTTATCGGATCAGGAAATAAAAGAATACTATGATCGTAATATTGTTGAATTTGCCACGGAAGAAACAGTTGAGGCTCGTCACATTCTGATCAACGTGGACAATGATGCCGAAGAACAGGTTTGGGAAGATAAAAAACAAGAGATTCTGAGCATCCTGGAAAAAGCACGCGCGGGTGAGGATTTTGCCGGACTTGCTGAAAAATACTCTGAAGATTCATCCAGGGAACAAGGCGGGCAGTTGGGTGTTTTTGGTCGGGGTGCCATGGTAAAGCCGTTTGAGGAGGCTGCTTTTTCCATGAAAGCAGGAGAAATCAGTGATCCTGTTCGTACCCAGTTCGGCTGGCATATTATTAAGGTGGAAAATGTCAATGAGGCCAAAACACTGACACTTGAAGAATCCAGAGAACAAATCGAAAAAAGGCTTAATGAAACTCATTCCAAAACTCTGGCATATGATGCTGCCGAGGCAGTTTATCAAAATTCTTTTGAAGGTGATGATTTGGTTAACGCCGCTGAAAAATTAGGTGTTTCACTTAAAACAACAGACTTTTTTACGGATGAAGGTTCTCAGGACAAAAACGTTATGCCCCTTGACAAATTCACCGAAATCGCATTCTCGCTTTCTGATATGGAGATAAGCGAAATAAATGAATTTTCGGATGGATTTTACATCATTCAACTGGTTGGTATTCAGGAGTCCAGAATTCCGGGTTTCGAAGAAGTTAATGAAAAAGTAGTCAGCAATTGGACTCTCGAAAAGCAGGATGAAATGGCTCGGCAAGATGCTGAATCCTTTCTGGAAAAGGTAAAATCCGGAAGTGTGATTGAGGAAATTTCCGAAGAATTCGACGTGGTTGTTTCAGAAAGTGATTTTTTCAAAAGAAATCAGCCCATACCCAATCTTGGTTATGAACCCGAAATTTCAAATGCCGCATTCGATTTATCTCAAGAGAAGAAATATCCGGAAAAAATCCTGAAGGGTCGTGATGGCTATTATATTATCGGTTTCCAGGATCGTAAAGAACCTGATACCGGAGATTTTGAAAATGAAAAGGAAAATATCCGTCAGCGCTTGATGGTTCAGAAACAAACGAAAACTTTTGAGGATTGGATGACACAAATCCGAAACAACAGTAATATCTCGATAAGAGAAAATGTTGTTACAGGATAAGAACGGATGGTTTATGTTAAAGTCTAAAAAACACCGCGATACGTCCAAGTTACATTCAATGAAAAAATGCCCTTATTGTTTTACCATGCTGAAATTGGGTGCTAAAAAGTGTGATATGTGCAAAAAACGGGTGGGCGCAGTCAATAACGCGGGGTTTGCCGAAAAAGGCATTGATTGGAAAGCATACATTACGGCAATTCTTGCCTGGACAGCGTTTTTTGTCTATGTCTGGTGGGCATTTTTTAGAAAGTAACATTTTGGAATTCAATCAAAAATATGAGGAAAATATATGGCCACCATAACCGATGAAGATCAAGCGGCTTTGCTCAAACTTGCCAGATCCACTATTGAAGCGGAGCTGGTAAAAGGAATGAAGGTCATACGGCCTTCCAAAATAACATCTGCTTTGAAAGAAAACAGAGGCTGTTTTGTCACTCTTCACAAGGATGGAGCATTAAGGGGATGTATTGGAACCATTGAGGCAATAAAGCCGCTTGTGGACAGTGTGCAGGAAAATGCTCTGAATGCCGCCTTTCGGGATCCCAGGTTTCCTTCTCTTGAAGAAAAAGAACTTAAGGATATCAACATTGAGGTCAGCGTTTTAAGCGTACCTCAGAAATTGTTATTTGAAGATGAAGATGATTTGAAAAGGAAGCTTAAAAAAGGGGTTCACGGCGTTATATTGTCAAGCGGTCGGCATAAAGCCACATTTTTGCCCCAGGTGTGGGAGCAATTGCCGGATGTGGAAAAATTTCTTGAGCATCTTTGCATAAAGGCAGGCATGGATAAGGATTGTTGGAAAAATAGAACAACACGAATTCAAACCTATGAAACTGAGTATTTTTCCGAGCCCTCATAAAACGGAATTATTTTCTATTTTGCTATCATTGCCCGCATCATGTCCCCGGCATTTTGAGCATGATCCGCTATATGGCCGATGGTCTCGGCCAGTCTGACCAGATGAAAAACCGAAACCGGATCTTTGGCCAGCGAAAAGACTTTTCTTTTCAGGGTATCTTCCAACCTGTCAGCATCGTGTTCCATGCGCCTGAGTGTCCGGATAATATCCTTGACCACGTTTCGCTGTTTATCAGAAAAATTTTCAAAATATTTCCGGGCTTCCATTACCATTCTAGCCAATTCTTCGATAGGATCTACCGTGGCATCCACAAGCATAAAAAAATCCTGTTGGATTTCTTCAGGAACTCCCGGTTCCGGTCTGTAGGAAATCCAGTCCAAAGCATCCTCCACGGCATCCAAAACACTGTCCTGCTCCCGCAGATAGCGGAAAAGCTGAAACTTGTCGACAACCATCAATGTCCCTTTGGGAATATGGCCCCGTATTCGCCTTTTAATAACATCGGCCTCCCTTTCCAGTTCAATTACTTCTTTGCGAAGACCTTCAAAGGTTGTGCATCGGGTGATGACATAGCATTCCATAGCCTGTTGAAAAGCCCAGGCCACCTCTTTGACCTTTTCGGCATGTTCCTGAAGGCCGTCAAAGGGAGAAGTCATAAAAATGGACAGAAAAGGTATACGCATATGGATAACTCCTTAATATCAAACTATGGATAATAATTTTATAATTTTTGTCATATTACATTTACAAGATTAATTTTAACAGCCAAAAGATGGCCATGCTGGTAATTGCTGCTGCCGGCACTGTGAGTACCCAATAAAGCATTATTTTGAGCACAATTCTAAAATTTACGGCCTCCAGGCCTCTTGCAAGGCCTACACCCATCACCCCGCCCACCGCCGCATGGGTTGTGGATACCGGAAGTCCCAATTTGGAAGCAATCAGAACGGTTGTAGCGGCCGCAAAATCCACGGAAAAGCCGCGTGTATTGGTCAGGGTTGTAATTTTTGTTCCGAGAGTTTCCATCACCCGGTAGCCTGCCATGGAAATACCACATGCAATGCCGACACCGCCGAACAGAAGAAGAAAAGTCGGTACAGGAATTGTCTCTGCAACAGTTCCGGTTTTGACAAGAAAATAAATGACCGCAAGGGGGCCGATAGCATTGGCCACATCGTTTGCACCTTGTGCGAGAGCTACATAACATGATGTACCGATTTGAATTTTGCGAAAAATTTCTTCCGCCCCGCGATTTTTATTAACTTTTTTGACAAGATGTTTTACCAGGAGGGTTCCCAAAAATCCCATCAAAACCGTGGCAATTACAGCAATTATTATGGCCGAATGAGTTTTTAGTGATAAATTTTTCCCCAAGGGCGTTTTAAACAAAAATGATAACACCACTATGAAACAGGTCAGGCTGATAAAAATAGGCGAAAGCTTCAATGCCTTGTTAAAAGAATCCTTCGCAGAAATGACAAAGCGGATAATGATTTTTAACATCAGATATGAAATCATCATACTGAAAACAGGGGAGATGACCCAGCTTAGGACCACACCGCCCAGTTTGGCCCAGTTAATTACCGAAACCCCTCCGGCCATAATCCCGAAACCGATCATGGCTCCAACAATGGAGTGGGTTGTTGAAACCGGCAATGATTTCCAGGTGGCGAAACTTACCCACAGTGCAGCCGCCAACAATGCCGACAATGCCCCGATAAGAGCCAGATTAGGATCTGCGAGAATATGTGTGGATACAATCCCTTTACGAATGGTATCGGTAACATGCGAGCCTAAAAAGGTCGCCCCCACAACATTTAAAATACCGGCAATGAAAACAGCCTGTTTCAATGTGATGGCTTTTGCCCCGACGGCTGATGCCATTGAATTGGCCACATCGTTTGCTCCGATGTTCCAGGTCATATAAAAACCAAAGATGTAGCCGATTACCAGGATATAAGTTTCATAACCCATAATTTATCGTTGTGGTTGTTGCTATGTTGGTGCTTGAACAAAAAAGGTTGTGATCCCAAATGTATCCATTATTTTTAAATCCGGTTAAAAAGAAAAAAGTGTCCGGATTATCAAAGAATTTAGACACTTTAAAGTTTTTTATTAGATTTATGTTAGGGCTCATATCATGACACAGCCAATATGACAATCCAAAAAATGGGTAAGGGAAATTTAAGAAAAACGTGTGCCCATCAATTTGCCATCTCAGTATATGTGCTTTATTTTTCTGTCTTTAAAGGTGCTATAAACATGATTTTCGAAAAGTTACCGAAAGGAAGGTTCCATGAAAGAAAGAAGTTTGATTGTTAAGTCCGCGTTTATTTGTATTGGCGCCATTTTGGGTATCTTCTTTTACATTACTTCTGCAAGCGCGATTGCGGTCTGGCCCCATGAGAAAAGTGACCTGAAACCTGACCCGGATGTTGTCTGGGAAAAGCTGGACAACGGTTTCAGATATGTCTTAATGAAAAATACCCAGCCCAGGGACCGTGTCAGCATGCATCTGAATGTTCAGGCCGGGGCTATTCATGAAAATGAAAATGAACGTGGCCTTGCACATTATTTGGAACATATGCTTTTCCAGGGCTCTGAAAATTTTGAACCCGGAGAGCTTGTCAAGTATTTCCAGAGCATCGGTATGCAGTTCGGCCCGGATGCCAATGCTTATACCAGTTTCACTGAGACTGTTTATGATATTATCCTGCCCGATGGCAATAGCAAAAGTATTCGCGACGGGCTTCTTGTCATGAAAGACTTTGCAAATGGGGCATTGCTGCTTGAAGAGCAAATTGAAAGCGAACGGAAAGTTGTGTTGGCTGAAAAACAAAGCCGGGATTCGGCTTCCTATCGAACCTTCGAAGCAACACTGAATTTTGAATTCCCGGAATCGATCCTTCCCCGAAGGCTTCCTATCGGTGATGAGGTTGTTTTAAAAAAGGTTGACAGGGACTTGATGAAAGGTTTTTACGATGCCTGGTATCGGCCTGAAAACATGATGGTGGTGATGGTGGGTGATTTTAATCTAAATGAGGCCAGGGCGCTCATTCAAGAAACTTTTTCGGATATGAAATCCATGGCTTCGGCCCGTTCTCTGCCTGATCTTGGAAAAGTAAGGCATCAGGGGATTCGTACTTTTTATCATTTTGAAGAAGAAATCGGGGATGCATCCATTAGCCTTGAAGTGCTGGAAATGGTGGAACATGAGCCTGATTCCAAGGCTTTTAAGAAGCGAATGCTTAGAAGGGACATTGCCAACGCTATTGTTCAAAATCGCCTTAATGCGATGATTCAAAGAGGAACTGCTCCTTTTACGAGCGCGTCGGTAGGGTCAAGTATTTTTCTTAATCGTTTTTTTTATGCCGAGATTTCTGCAACAAGCAGTTCCGAAAACTGGGAAAAATCTCTGTTCGTGATTGAGCAGGAGCTCAGAAAAGCCCTTGAATTCGGGTTTACAAATTACGAGTTTGAACGGGTTAAAAAAGACTATATCAGCAAACTTGAAACCGCGGTGCAAAAAGCACCCACACGGGACACCAGAGAGCTTGTGAGGCAGCTTATCCGGACCATCAATACCGATCGGGTTTTTAAATCTCCACAACAACTCAGGGATCTCTATGTTCCCATGCTTGAAGATCTGACTGTTGATAAGATTCATAAAGCTTTTACCGAAAACTGGGACAAAGATCATCGTCTGGTGCTTGTCACGGGAAACGCTGTTGTTCCGGAAAATGCCGGCAACCCGGAATCCTATATATTGTCGGTTTTTAACGAAAGCCGCCAGTCGGTAGTATTACCGCCGGAGGAAAAGACCCCGGTGGTATTTCCTTATCTTCCTGAACCTGAAAATCCCGGAAAGATTGTTCACAAAAAGGAATTTTCCGATTTGGGCATTGTTCGGATAGACTTTGAAAACGGACTTCGCTTAAATTACAAAAAGACGGATTTTAAAGCTAAAGAAATTGTCGCGGAACTTGGCTTTGGTCCGGGCAAAGCCGGTGAGCCCCATGAAAAGCCCGGTCTTTCGGAACTATCCCGGAATGTTGTTAACGAAAGCGGAGTCGGTCCTTTGGACATGGAAGATTTAGATCGCGCGCTGGCCGGTAAAAACACGACCGTTGACTTTGGTATTGATGAGGACCGGTTTTTATTCAGGGCAAATACAGTTCCTGATGAACTGGAGCTGATGTTCCAGCTTCTTTACGCTCGTATTAAGGATCCGGCATTCAGGTCCGAAACTTATCAATTGGCAATGGAACGTTACAGGCTTTCATATATGCAGGATACCCGCACGGTGGAAGGAGCCATGAAACTTCACGCTGAAAAGTTTCTTGCCGGCGGTGATTCACGGTTTGGACTTCCGGACTACGAAAACTACAGCAAACTCACTTTAAACGATGTTCGTTCATGGATTGAAACCGCTTTAAACAATTATCCGATCGAAATTTCAGTGGTGGGAGATTTTGATCCGGATATTCTTGTTGAAATGGTATCCAGATACCTTGGAGGGCTGCCCTCCAAAAAGACAAAAGTTGACAGGGAACAGGGCGGTGTAGTACCAAAATTTCCGGAAGGTGAATCATTACTACTTGAAGTGGATACGGAAATTCCCAAAGCAGTTGCCATGGTTGCTTATCCTACCGATGATTTTTGGGATATTCACCAGACCCGAAGGCTTTCCCTTCTGGCCAGTGTGATTAATGAAAGGTTGCGGGTGACCATCAGAGAAAAGCTGGGGGCATCCTACTCTCAATATGCCTATAACCGGCCAAGCAGGGCGTATCCCGGCTACGGTGTATTTCGTAAAGTCGTTTTTACCGGACCTGAGGAAGCCCGAAGTCTTGTCGATGTGATGAAACAGATTGCTTCCGATATCACCACCCAAGGCATATCCGATGATGAACTGAATAGGGCATTAAAACCGACCCTGACAAGTATAATAGAAATGCGTCGGAAAAATGACTACTGGTTAAGGAGTGTGCTTTCAGGTTCAAAGTCACACCCGGAACAGCTCGATTGGGCGAGAAGCATCATTGATGATTATAGTTCCATCACACGTGATGAAGTTGTTTTAACAGCAAAAAAGTTTCTAAAAAATGATAAAATGGCTCAGGTGGTCATCGTCACTAAAAAATGAGATTACATTTTAATATATAGGCCTTTTTCCGATTTGAGGATTCCGCGTTTTTTGAGTTTATAGAGGATATCCTGAACTTTTTTCTTTTTAAATCCGGTAGCTTTCATAACATCTTTGGCAGAGGCGCCTTGTTTTTGTAGTGCTATAAATGCCTGAACTTCGTCGATGGCTGTGGACGACATTTTCTTTGATGGTGAGCTTTTTTGCGGAGAAACAGGTTTTTTTTCTTTTTTTCTTTCGCTTTTAAAGGGAATTGTTTTTGGGAGAGAGGCAGGTACCGGTGACGATTCAGAAGGAACCATAACCTTTTTTGAAAGTGGCTCTTTTTTAATTTTAGAGGTTGCTTTGGTTTTTTCGAATATCTCTGTCGGTGCTTTTGCAACAGGCGGTGGTTGGGGGGTGTCCGTTGTTTTTTTCATGACCGGACCTTCTTTTGCTGTGGGCTTCTTTGTTTGACCTGAAAATCCTGCAAAAAGCTCCATCATTTTTAACATGCTTTCCAACCCTATTTGAGCTATTTTCATGCCGGCTGCAGCCGATTTAAAAAATAAGTCCATACCGAACATATGCCTTACCTCCTTTTGAAATTGCTGAAAGAAATTTTTCAACGCTTTGTGATTCGTGAGTTTAAATGCTCCACTTTAAAAATCCCCCTAAATCCCCCTTTTATTCAAAGGGGGACTTGTGGGAAGTTACTTGTAAGCAATTTATTTTCGATAACATATCTGCATCGTAATTGCAAATTTGCCCCCCCATGTTCAAGTAATGGCCTGGGGACCTTTCTGATAATTTCCCAGTAATTTAAAAAATTCGGTTTTGTTTTTCAAGGTTTCGAGAATGTCCAGATTATTTTCGTTTTCCAAATCCATTTCCAAATCCATGTAAAACAAATACTGCCAGGGTTTATTAGGGTCAGGACGGGATTCGAGTTTGACAATATTGATCTGTTTTTCAGCAAAGATTTTCAAGGTTTCATGAAGGGCACCGGGATTGTCACTCACAGAGTAAATAACAGATGTTTTATCCTTAGGCCCTGTAAAAAAGTCTTCACGGGCAATGACGACAAAACGTGTAAAATTTCTTGGGGTTGTCTCGATACCTTTTTTTAGGATAGACATATGAAATAACTCTGCTGCTTCCTGATTGGCAATGGCCGCCTCCTTTGGGTCATTGTTTTCTTTTACACGAAGCACCCCGGCCACCGTGTCCTTGACGGCAATCAGATCCCATGACGGATGTTGATTAAAAAACTCACGGCACTGTTCGAACACAAGCGGATGAGAATAAACTTTGTTTAAACCTTCAATTTTTGCATCAGGAAAACCAATGAGATTATGGACAATGCGCAGAGCGATTTCGCCGACGATTTTAAC
This sequence comes from Desulfobacteraceae bacterium, assembly GCA_011389745.1. GTDB lineage: Bacteria > Desulfobacterota > Desulfobacteria > Desulfobacterales > SKZT01 > SKZT01. Next base: position 37,100 of record JAABTQ010000030.1, read on the forward strand.
ATCATATTCTAACAAAAGATCGTAGTTTTCATGGATACTTCCGGTAAGGGAATTTTCCACCGGCGCAACTCCAAGGCAGGCGCTGTCCTCCATGACTTGCTGGAAGATATTTCGGTATGATGTAAAACTTTCCATGGGGGTTTGTGTACCGAAATATTGTGCGCAGGCTTTATGACCTGATGTGCCGGGTACTCCGTGATATAAAATCTTTGCAGGGGACTGCGCTTTTCCTATGGGTTTTCGTAAAGCCTCCGCCTTTTCGAGATACCTGAAATCCACCTGTTTGCCCACGACAGGGGCAATGACGTACAAGTCTCGCATGAGCTGCTCGAACTGGTCCGGATAAAGGCTTTGGGGGCCATCGGAAAGGGCTTTTTCCGGTTCGGTATGAACCTCGATGATTAGCCCATCCGCACCCGCCGCGACTCCAGCTCTGGCCATGGGGCAGACCTTTTCCCGGATTCCTGTAGCATGACTGGGGTCTATGATGATGGGAAGATGGGTTAGTTTTTTAACAATAGGTACCGCAGTAAGATCCAGAGTGTTTCTCGTATAAGTTTCAAAAGTTCGGATACCCCTTTCGCAAAGAATAACCTGTTCATTGCCTTCGGACAAAATATATTCGGCGGCCATAAGCCATTCCTCGATTGTATTGGCAAGGCCCCTTTTAAGTAGCACCGGTTTTCCAAGGCGACCGACTGTCTTTAATAGTTCGAAATTTTGCATGTTTCGGGCGCCGATCTGTAATAAATCCACATATTTTACAAGAAGGTCCGCCTGGCTGGGAGCCACGATTTCCGTTACAATACCCAACCCGGTTTCTTCACGAACCTCAGCAAGGATTTTTAATCCTTCCTCACCAAGTCCCTGGAAAGAATAGGGAGAGGTTCTGGGTTTAAATGCACCCCCCCGAAACAGGACTGCTCCATGTTTCCTGACTGCACGGGCGATATCCAGGGTGCGGGTTCGATCTTCAACACCACAAGGACCGGCAATGACCACCAGGCGATCTCCCCCCACCGCCACATCCCTCACCATCACTACCGAAGCATCCCGGTGGAGTTCCCGGCTGACAAGTTTATAAGGTTTGGATATGGGAATAGCCTTGGATACCCCAGGAAATGTTTCATAATAACGGATATCCCTTGAGATCTTGCCCACAACACCCAGAATGGTTTCTTCCACCCCTATAATTTCTTTAATGATACAGTTTTCCTTGCGTAGTTCCTGGTTAAGCCGCTCCTTTTGTTCCGGAGTGATAGTCTTTTCCAATACCAAAATCATATTTTTTCCTCTCTCGAATTCTTTTTGGGATTAAAATTTTTTAGATTGAATGCCTTATTGCAGCGTAATTTGGCGTCAAGTTATGCGCGGAACAAGTATTCACCCCTGTCATTCTGAGGCGGCCAATAATAAAGTTTATCAGTTGGTACTATATTTCCGGCCGACGAAGAATCTTTCGCTCTTGCAGCCCGATGTTTCCAGTTACCACCTCAAGGTCAGGTCTGATGTTACAGCCTTGGGGCGTTAGATTCTTCGGTCGCCGGCATCAAACCGCTGCGAGTCGCTCCCTTCTAAAAAAGAAAATAAATAAAATTGATCACAAATAACGCGATAATCAAAAATTTTTATTCCTGATAAAATGTTGTGTCAATAATAAAAAATGTATAGTTGCCATGAATTCTTTTTTCAAAGTAATAAGGTTCCGTCACTTCGCCGACGGCCGGAGTCTATAAGTATTAGAAATACTGGATTCCAGCCTTCGCTGGAATGACGCCGGAAATGTAAGTTTTGGAAATATGATGACAATTTGCCTTGATTTTCATGACCCGTCCATATATTTTCCAGCCCGTAAATGGTCAGGATACCAAAAAAACAGAAAAAGGAGTAAATTATTGGAAACTCTTTACGCTATTGCTTTGGGCATTATACAAGGGCTTACGGAATTTTTGCCGGTCAGCAGTTCCGGTCACCTGGTGCTGTTTCAAAATGTTTTCGGTTTGACCGAACCTGAATTATTGCTTGATATATGGCTGCATGTGGGAACTCTCATGGCTATTTTTGTTGTATTTTATAAAGAGATTCTCTCGATTTTGACCACTCTGATGAATTTTCCCCGCCTTTACCGGCAACACAAAGGGCTTGCATCCATGTTCAGGGAAAACCAGGATGTCAGGCTGGCAGGGTTGATTATCATTGGAAGTATTCCCACCGGCATTTTGGGTGTGCTTTTTCACGAAATAGCAGATCAGATATTTTCCTCAGTACAACTTGTCGGGATCATGCTCTTGATCACCGGCACATTTTTGTGGCTGACACGCTGGACAAATGTTCACGGAAGACCATTGAACCAGATGAAAGTATCTGACTCTCTTGGTGTTGGTCTAGCCCAGGGACTGGCCATTCTTCCGGGTATATCACGTTCCGGTGCCACCATTTCAGCAGCCCTTTTTTTGGGTATAGATCGGGAGGTGGCCGGAAGGTTTTCCTTTCTGTTGTGCATACCGGCCATAACAGGGGCTTTGATTCTGAGCCTTAAAAGTCCGGCCGCCTATTCAACCATACCGGCTGCGGGAATTTTTGCAGGCAGTGTCGCCGCCGGTCTGACCGGTTTTTTTGCCCTTAAAGTTCTTCTTAAACTTGTGCGAAAAGGGCGCCTCTATTATTTTTCTCCTTACTGCTGGCTTTTGGGAGCCATGGCACTTGGATGGTATTATTGGGGATAGGCGTTTCATAAAATTATCCCTCTTGTTGAAAGCCACCCGGGAAATAGAAAAAATACTATTTCAGGGTCCACACGGGTTTTCGCTTTTCAAAAAAAGCTTTGACTCCTTCTTTGGCGTCATCAGTTGAGCACAAACGGGCAAAAGCCTCGTTCATATACTCAAACTGCCTGTCATAGTCCATGTTTTCAGAGGTATAAAACGCGCTTTTAGCAATCTGAACCGCAATGGGACTTTTTTTAGCCAAAGTCTCGGCCCATTTTTGGGTATCCGCTTCAAGTTGATCCAAAGGCGATACCTTGTTGATCAACCCCAGAGAAAGAGCTTCTTCTGCACTGATCAGGTCTCCGTATAACAATAACTCAAGCGTTTTTTTCCGTCCTATTGATTTTGAGACAGGAATAACAGGCCCCACACAGTTCAACCCGACATTTATGGCTGTAAGTCCCATACGGGCATTGTGCGCCGCGATAGCCAGATCTGCCGCAGCGACAAGGCCCATGCCGTTTGCAGCAGCCACACCGTGAACTTGCGCGATCACAGGCTTTTTTATTTTTGAAATAACCATCAAAGGACGCTCCATTCTTTCAATCCACTCCCGGTATTCCAAGGTAGATTTGCCTTCAAGTTCATTGACATCGATGCCGGCGCAAAAAACCTTACCTTCGCCTTTGATTACCAACACCCTGGCTGTAGGATCGGCATCCAGGTTCAAAAGTGCTTTATAAAGCTCTTTTGCCATTTCACTGCTAAATGTATTCATATGTTTTGGACGGTTCAATGTAATGGTGGCGACAAATTTTTCCGATATTTCGACAAGAATGTGTTCGTATGTCATTTTTGATCCTTTCTTTTTAATAAAAAAGGTTTCAGTGTTCAGTGTTCAGTGTTCAGGGAGCCGATTCACTTGTCTGGTACCCAGCCTGACACCTGAACACGTGAAACCTCATACCTATATCATTGGCTACGTCCATCTCCGGGGCCCATGCCACCTTTTCTCGTACCTATTTGCCTGAACTCCATTCACGCCTCATGCCGGACCCAGGCGGTTCTTCAGGAAGCATCAGACCACGTTCTTTGGCAATATTGTAATAGTGACGATGGTATACAGTGCTGCACAAAAAATGGCTAAGGGGGT
>JAABTQ010000031.1 GCA_011389745.1 Desulfobacteraceae bacterium
AGCATTGCAAACCGCTACATACTGACATTTGCTGTCTATGGAAATTTTCACCGCCATGTTCGCATCTGCTGCGCTGTCGATATAAACATGGCATATACCATCGGCATGACCCAATACGGGAATATGAGTGTTTTCAATGATATGCCTGACAAAAGCGTTGCTTCCCCGTGGAACAATCAAATCGATATATTGATCCATACCCAGCATTTCAGCTACATCTGTGCGGGTTTCCAGCAATGCCAGCCAACCCTGAGGAATTTTAGACTCCATACTTGCCCTGGTGATAATTTCCGCAAGAAGCCTGTTGGTTTCAGATGCTTCGCTTCCGCCTTTTAACAATACCGCATTTCCGCTTTTTAAGCATAACGCCGATATTTGGACAAGGGCATCAGGCCTGGACTCAAAAATAACACCTATAACCCCTATGGGGCAGCTTACCTTGTAGAGTTCAAGGCCTTCATCCAACTCCATAGCACGCAATGGTACACCCACAGGATCTTTCATGCCGATCAGGCTTTTGAGTCCGCTGCATGCTTCTTCAATCTTGCTTTCATCGAATTTCAACCTTTTTAGCAAGGGTGCCGCAAGGTTTTGCTTTTCCGACCGTTCCAGATCAATTCGGTTGGCCGCGATTATCTCATGCTGACTATCTTTCAATGCATCCGCAATATTTTTCAGGGCCTGATTCTTGGCCTCGCTTTTTACGGCAGCCATTAAATTGGAAGCTTTTTTTGCAAGCTTGGATTTTTCTCTGATGTTCATATGTCACCTCTGACTTTATCCGGATTGAATTCATATTGATTACCCGAAACACTTGGTGTAATTAAATGGGCAACATACACCAAATCTTTTGTGAATTCAAACTTGAAGGAAACCCAATGGGAATTAAAAAAAAGAAAAAGTCTAAAAAGCAAAATAAAACAGCACCAAACCGCCATATTCAAAAAACCGGCCTGGAATCTTCGACACAACCTTTGAGTGATTTGCAGGGCGAGATAACCGAAGATATTGTGTATTTTTTCAGATCTTCCCCCGATGCCATGAGAAGTCCGCAAATTGCTACTGAAACTTTAATCAAAGCTGTATTGCCGACTGAAAAAATCGCCATGGAACCTGAATTCGATGATATTACCGGAGACCCCATCAGTTGTACCTTAATATATTCAGAGACCATCAGTAAAATGGATGTTAACTGGGAAACATTCGGTAATCTTCCACCCCAAATAGCTGCATCCATCAGGCTTGAGATCCTGGAAGAAACCATCCGGCAGTTTCTTACCGAATCATTGCGATTAGAAATTCTTGACGGATTAAACCTTTATCGCTTAAGAAAAAAACGATCCGGGGAAAAGATGGAGGCGGGCATTGCAGCGGCGCTTCAACTGGTATTAAAAGATGATAAAAACAACCCCATATGGCCCAAAATCGGCCTGTTGCTTGGAATTGCCCACAACAGCATCTCTCTTGGCCTGGAAATCAAGGATAGCTTTAATGAAATCTTAAATGAAAATAAAGATTTGCTGAAATCGGACAATCAAAAAAGATATGAAATCCTGAAAAAAGCATGTTCAAAAATAGATGCCAATCCCAGACTCATCAATTTTTTCAATCGCCAAACAAAAAAAAATTATAATGAAGGTGTCGATGCAGTTCTCCAAGGAAAATTGCATTTCGGTTTTTTAAGCACGGAGGAACTGGAAAACTTATCCGAACATATCGTCAAGTCCCTTGGATTTTCGGATCCAGGTAAGTTTAAAGATGCAAATGCTTTCTTTTCCGTAATGGCTGAAAAAAAACAAAAGCACGTGATATCCGGCATAGAAAATTTTATTAATGAAACCTTCACGCCTGAAAAGATAGAACAGATGGTTCAAAAACTGAACTCAATTTTAAAAGACCCCGGAGATTTGCAAAAATGGGTATCTTTTATCCTTATGATCAGAAGTACTTTGCAAGGTGATGACACAATTGAAAGCCGGAAAGTTATTTTAATTTTTATCACTCTTGGAGAATTTGATACATTTCAGTATAAATTTCAAAAATCATGAAACATCTGCCGGCGGTTCAAAAAAAATGGGATCGGATAAGTCATCAAAGGCAAAATTGTAGAACACTTTGTGACCGTCATAATCGAGAACGCGAAAGTCGTCCTCGGGCCGAAGATCTCCAAGGATCATCGTATAATAAGCACCGTATAACTCTTTTACCCTTTTTTCCGGCACTTCATAAGCGATGAACTTTTTTATGCCTTTGGCCGACAGCTTTTTGATAATTTCAGGATCATCCAAAGACTCGTATGTGGTTAAAATCAATATGGGACCCGTCCCAGTGAAATATATTCCGGCTTTCATAATATGTATTCCTTATATTTAATCGTTGGACTTCAACTTTTAACCGGTTGTCTTATAATAATTGTGAACCAAGCCTGATTCATTGTCAAAGAATATAATGTAAATAGCTGTGAAATTTTTTCGTATCCTCACAAACATTTTTATCCTTGCATTTTTCTTTCAAAATCATTAAATAAATCGGCCATTATACTAAATGAACCGGATTAATCTTATATATACAGGAAGGAAATGTCATGAGCATCAACCCATTGGCACAGGAACTGAACGCAATCATCAAATCCGGGAATTCCCACTTGATGGAAATGTTATCCAAAACCGGCAGAAGACTCTTTTTCCCCAAAGGTATTTTAACCCAGAGTGCTGAAGCCCGGCAAAAAGCATACGATAAATTCAATGCAACCATTGGTATCGCCACGGAAAATCTTCACACCATGCATCTTCCATCGGTGATGAAAAGCATACAGGGATTGAGAACCAGCGATACGCTTACCTATGCGCCATCTTTCGGCATTCCGGGGCTTAGACAGGCCTGGAAAGATGCCATGATCAAAAAAAACCCGACCCTGAAGGACAAACAAATCAGCCTTCCCATTGTCACGAACGGTATTACTCACGGGATCAGCGTATTTGCCGACATGTTCCTTGATCCTGATGATGTACTCATTTTTCCCGATAAAATGTGGGGTAATAACATTCTGATCATGTCTGTCAGACGTGATGCGGAAATCAACCATTATCCCCTGTTTTCCAGTGCCGGTGGTTTTAACATCGCCGGATTTGAAAAAACTGTGCGAATGCATGCCCATAACAACTACAAGGTGATTGTTTTCTTAAATTTTCCCAACAACCCTACGGGATACACACCTACCGAGGCGGAAGGGCAAAAAATCGTTGACATTCTGACAAAAGTGGCTGAAGAAGGCACCAATGTCATTGCCGTTACCGATGACGCTTATTTTGGTTTACGCTATGAAGACACGCCTTTAAAGGAATCCCTTTTTGCTCATCTTTGCAATCGGCATCCGCGTATGCTTGCAGTCAAACTTGACGGAGCCACAAAAGAAATGTTCGTTTGGGGTCTCAGGGTCGGTTTTATCACCTATAACACCATGGTCGATGGTGACCCGATTCCTTTTTATGAGGCTCTTGAACGAAAAACCGCCGGCGATATCCGGGGTTCCATTTCAAATGCCAGCCACCTGAGCCAATCCATTGTGCTGCGTGCCATGCTTCATCCTGATGAACTGGACCGCGAACGGGAAAAAAATATTCTGATTTTAAAATCCCGGGCCAACAAAATCAAAGAAATTCTGGCAGATCGAAAATATGATGATGCCTGGGAAATGTATCCGTTTAATTCCGGATATTTCATGTGCCTGAAAATGAAAACCGTCAATGCTGAAACCCTTCGGGTACATCTTCTGGATAAATACCGGGTGGGAACCATCTCCATCAATCCTACAGACTTGCGGATTGCGTTCTCCTGCGTTGATGAAGAGAACTTGCAGGAACTTTTTGATACAATCTTTATGGGTATAAAGGACCTGGAAGCGCAAAAAGCATAGGGAAAAATCTGTATTGACGTTTGGGAAGCCCTTTTTTCAGAAAAAACCATAAACACAATATTGCTATTTTTCCATCATCCGATTATGATGTTGCCATCACCAACTCCACGCAAATATTCTGGAGGATTAAAAAATGGCCCGAAAAATTGCGATAACCAACCAAAAAGGGGGCGTCGGCAAAACCACAACAGCGCTGGGGCTTGCTGCAGCTTTTCAGATAAAAGGTAAAAAAGTGCTTCTTGTGGATCTGGACACCCAGGGAAATGCTTCGGCCGCTATAGGGTTGATTCTTGAACAAGATACTTCTACATTAAAAGAGCTTTTATCCGAAAAAGCCAATCCTTTAGACTATATTGTTTCCACCGATATTATGGATATTATTCCATCCAACAATTCATTAAAAGACATTGAAAAAGACCTGTCACAAAATGAAACTTTTGATCAGCTCAAAAGGTGTCTTGGCCCGGTCGAATCCAATTATGACTTTATTCTCTTTGACTGTCCACCCAGTTTTAATATATTTACAATCAATGGACTCGTGGCTTCTGACGGATACATCGTTCCGGTAGATGTGGGCTACTTTGCTATCCTGGGCCTTAAGCAGCTTCTTGAAGAGATCGATCAAATCAAACAGAAACTCAACCCTTCTCTTTATCTCATGGGGGTGCTGGCAAGCAAGGTCGACAAACGAACAACATTATCGGACCAGGTGATCGAAACATTGAAAAATAATTTCCAGGATACTCTTTTCAAGACCACCATCCGGGTCAATATTGATCTGGTGCGGGCCCAAATTGCCAATGAATCGATTTTCAAATTCAACCCGAAAAGTACCGGAGCTCAGGATTTTCTTAGCCTTTCCGAGGAGATAATCAATGACTAAAAAGAAAAAAGTCGATATTGCCGGACAACTAAATGCACTTAACCCCGGCATTCCAACCCGAACCCGAACCATTAAATCCAATGCTCCCAAAGATCCCGAACCAAAAGAATCCGTGATTGCCGGGGATATCTTCCAAGCACCCTTTGCAGGCGTATTTCTCTTATATGAAAACGTGGCCGTCATGGAAAAGCTCAGGAAATCAATAGTTGATGATAGCAGGCGCTTTCAGGGCCTGTTTTTCGAAAGCTTCACCAACGTATTGACTGCTTTGTATGAAACGATGCATACCAACATGAATTTCGCCTCAAAAATACTCCGGCGTATCCAATAACTTATCCATCGGTTTTTATACACTGAAAAACAAAACAATCTTCAATAATATGCCCATAGGAATCTACCCTTCCAAGGGCATCAGGCAAGGAATATTTATGAATCAGCAGCACATTTTGCAAGCCGCCGAAGAAATGGCTGTTCAGGTTTTTCAAGTGGAAGGTACGGCAAAACTTATTGCTGAGGGAGCTACGGTCCCTTTTATCGCAAGATACCGTAAGGAAGTGACCGGAAGTCTTGATGAAGTGGTTATTACATCCATCCGTGACCGTCTGAACCAACTGGAAGAGCTTGACACCCGAAAATCGGCAATCCTGAAATCTCTTGAACAAAACGGCCATCTCACTGATGAGCTTAAGGAAAAAGTTTTCGCAGCTCCGACTCTTGCCGTTTTAGAAGATATATACCTTCCCTTCCGCCCCAAGCGGAGAACCCGGGGAACCATAGCCCGCGAAAAAGGCCTTGAACCTCTGGCGCTCCAAATTCTGGAACAGAGAGGAATTGACCCGGTTTTAAAGGCCAGGGATTATATTGACACGGAAAAAGGAGTGGAAACCGAAGATGACGCTCTCGCAGGAGCCCGGGATATTATTGCTGAAATGGCCAATGAAGATGAAACCGCACGGGCGCAGCTTCGACGGTTGTTTTTCGAAAAAGGCTTTTTCACAAGCAACGTGGCTTCAGGAAAAGAAACAGAAGGCATAAAATACAAAGACTATTTCGAATGGCAGGAGCAAGCCTCAACAGCACCTTCCCATCGAATTCTGGCCATGCGACGTGGTGAAAAGGAAGAGATATTAAACCTGAGCGCCTCTCCCTCCGAAGAATATGCCATTGATATATTGGAAAAACTTTTTATCAAGTCGGACGGACCCGATGCCCAACAAATCAAATTGGCTGTTCATGATGCCTACAAACGACTGCTTTCCAGATCCATGGAAACAGAACTTAGGCTTGCAACAAAGCAACGGGCCGATGCGGATGCTATCAGAATCTTTGCGGAAAATCTTCGCCACCTTCTTATGGCGCCACCATTAGGGCCAAAACGTGTCATGGGTATCGACCCTGGTTTTCGAACCGGATGCAAAATTGCCTGCATGGATCGTCAGGGAAAACTTCTTCACCATGACACGGTATATCTTCACATGTCTGAAAATAAAGAACGGGAATCAGCCGAAAAAATAAAAAGACTGTGCCGGAAATACGACATCGAAGCCATTGCTGTGGGAAACGGCACTGCAGGACGAGAAACCCAGGCATTCGTTCAAAACCTCCGGATTGATTCCATGCCTGTATTGCTGGTCAACGAAGCTGGTGCTTCGGTCTATTCGGCCTCCGAGGCTGCCCGCCGTGAGTTTCCGGACCTGGATCTGACCATCAGGGGTGCGGTGTCTATCGGACGAAGACTTATGGATCCTATCTCTGAACTGGTCAAGATTGAGCCGAAATCCATCGGCGTCGGACAATACCAGCATGACGTGGACCAGACCGACCTTAAAAACTCATTGGATGATGTGGTAATAAGCTGTGTAAATGCCGTGGGTGTTGATATCAACAGGGCCAGTGTCGAACTTCTGACGTATGTCTCGGGTCTTGGACCATCACTTGCCGGAAACATTGTTACTTTTCGAAATGAGAATGGGGCATTTAACAGCAGGAAAGAATTGAAAAAAGTCGCCCGTTTAGGACCCAAGGCTTTTGAGCAATGTGCGGGCTTTTTGCGAATTCAGGATGGTATCGATCCTCTGGATACCAGTGCGGTGCATCCGGAATCCTATCCTGTTGTCGAAGCAATGGCTAAAAATTTGGATTGCAACGTCGCTGACCTTATCAAAAACAAAGCCTTAAGAGATAAGATTGATATCAGCCAATATATTACGGAAACCATTGGAATCCCTACCCTGACCGATATCATGCTGGAATTGGCCAAACCCGGACGCGATCCCAGAGAGTCATTCGACAGCTTTGAATTTGCCGAGGGAATTCAGGAAATTCAGGATTTGAGACCAGGCATGTCTTTGCCGGGAATCATCACCAACGTCACGGCTTTTGGAGCATTTGTCGACATTGGGGTGCATCAGGACGGTTTAGTGCATATCAGCGAGCTGGCGGATCGGTTTGTAAAAAGCCCTTCGGATGTGGTTAGGGTTCATCAGAAAGTGCGGGTAAAGGTTCTTGAAGTAGATATTGGTCGAAAACGGATCGCACTTTCCATGAGACAGGATCCGGGCGTCCAGGATTCTTTACGAAAAATCAAAGACCCTAAAAACCCCATATCCGTGCCAAAATCCGGTAAAAAAAGCAAAAACAATGAAAAACAAAAGGCCCCTGCTCCGTTTAATAATCCTTTTGCAGATCTTTTCGGAAAAAACAACAAATGATTGTGATCAAACCATAGACTGTATAATGGACAACGGGGTTCACATTGTGCGAATGAATTCGCACCTACAATTGAGCACAAGTCTTTTCACACAAACAGGTTACACTCGAAAGAATTACTCATGCGTGCAGTTATACAGAGAGTGAAGGAAAGCTCGGTTTTTATTGATGGACAATCAGTCGCAACAATCGGCCGGGGCCTGTTGGTTCTTTTGGGCGTTGCCAGGGATGATACAAAAAAGCAAGCGGATTTTCTTGCTGAAAAAATTCCTAATCTGCGAATCTTTGAAGATAAAAACGGAAAAATGAACCTTTCCCTTTTGGATTCGGGTGGCCGGATGCTAGTGGTTTCCCAATTCACGCTTTTAGGAAATTGTCGAAAAGGACGGCGCCCTTCTTATATAGATGCGGCTGAACCTGATATGGCCAATGCCCTTTATGAATATTTTATGGAACAGGTTCGGGATAGGGGCATTGAGGTTCATTCCGGAAGGTTCAGAGCCATGATGGATGTCCATTTGATCAATGAGGGTCCTGTAACTTTGATTGTGGAAAGTTAAAGACATGAACAAAAAGCAGATTGAAGATTTCAAAAAGCGCACGGTCAGAAAACCGAAACTGGTCTGGGATGTGCTCACCAATAAGGAGAATATACAGGTTGATCAGTTAGCCGATGACTACAAGTTTTATTTAGATCAGGCAAAAACAGAAAGAGAGGCTGTTGCCGTCACCACGAAAAAGGCAGAGGCCAGTGGTTTTGAAAATATCGAAGATTCAGGAAACAGCTCCGGAAAATATTACCGTGTCTTTCGAAACAAATGTATTGCACTGGCCGTTGTCGGGAAAAACCCTTTGAGCGCCGGGGCCAGGATTATCGCAGCCCATATCGACTCCCCCCGGCTGGATTTAAAACAAAATCCACTTTACCAGGAAGTTGACCTGGCATTTTTTAAAACACACTATTATGGTGGTATTCGCAAATATCAATGGATGGCAACCCCTTTGGCACTTCATGGAAAAATCATCAAAGCCGACGGTTCTTCCATGGATTTTGTCATCGGTGAGGACGAGACTGACCCGGTTTTCACAGTATCGGACCTGTTGCCCCATCTTGCCGCAAAAGTGCAGAGTGAAAAGAAACTTTCCGAAGCCTTTGAAGGGGAAAAGCTGAATGTGCTTATCGGAAGCCATCCCCTGGGCGGGGAAGAAGTTGAAGATCGTTTTAAATTGAGTGTACTGCAATTTTTTTATGAAAAGTACGGCTTGGTGGAAGAAGACTTCACGTGTGCGGAAATCGAGGTGGTTCCCGCGGCCAAAGCAAGAGATATCGGTCTAGATCGAAGCATGATCGGGGCCTACGGGCAGGATGACCGTATTTGCGCATTCAGTGCTTTACATGCCATTTTAGGAATCGACAAGCCTGAATCCTGGGCAATGGCCTTCTTTTTCGATAAGGAAGAAATCGGCAGCGACGGCAATACCGGTGCCAAATCTCATTTTGTGGAAAATTTCGTATCAGACCTTCTGGCCAAAACAGGAGAGGACGATACTGACCGAAATCTGCGAAGGGCGCTGCTCAATTCCATGGCAATTTCGGCAGATGTAAACGGTGCACTTGATCCGGATTATCAGGAAGTCCACGAAAAAAGAAATGCCGCACGACTTGGCTATGGTGTTTGCATTACCAAATTTTCCGGCTCGGGCGGAAAATATGGCTCCAGCGATGCCGGAGCGGAATATCTCGGAACAATCCGAAAAATTTTCAACGATAATCATATTGTATGGCAAACCGGAGAACTGGGAAAAGTGGATGAGGGCGGCGGCGGCACCATTGCTAAGTTTCTTGCGGTCTATGGCATGGAAATTGTCGATTGCGGGCCTGCTCTTTTGTCCATGCATTCACCCTTTGAAATTTCCAGCAAGGCCGACCTTTTCATGGTTTGCAAAGCCTATAGGGCATTTTTCTCCACTGAATAATTGATGGCCGGGGTGGTCTTTCCAATGGGATGTCTAATGCCGATCAAATCAATATATTTTGAGCTTTTAAAGATCTTTCTGTTTCTTTCCGGGTTTTTCCTGGTGGCATCATCCAGTGTGACCGCCCATAGCTTTGAATCTTTTGAAAGCCTTATCGGAGACAACGAATCCATTTTATTGGCCGGCCCTGATGGAAAAATATTATATTCAAAAAATGCCGATCAGGAAATGATTCCGGCATCCACGATAAAATTATTGACCAGCCTGGCATCGTTTCATTTTCTTGGGAAAGATTATCGGTTTAAAACGGAATTTTATCTCGATAACCATCAAAATCTGGTGATCAAAGGATTCGGCGACCCATTGCTCATCTCGGAAATAGTGGATGAAATTGCCGCAAGGTCAGCGCCCTTGCTTTTGCCGGCCATTAACGATCTGCTTGTTGATGACAGTCATTTTTCCCAGCCGCTGACCATTCCGGGCATATCTTCCACATCCAGACCGTATAATGCTCCCAATGGTGCGCTGTGTGTCAATTTCAACACGGTTCATTTCAGACAGGGACCTGTCCCCGGTACCTGGATCAGTGCCGAACCCCAAACACCGTTGCTGCCATTTGCTCTCGAACGTATCAAACAACCCGGGCACCAATCCAACAGGATCGTTTTATCCCACCATCAAAATGACATCAGCCTGTATGCAGGGCACATATTCGGATATTTTCTGGGAAAAAATGGTGTGAACATCCATGGCAATGTTCATATTGGAAAGGTAAGCATAGGAAATGGGCGACTTATTCTGACGTATGAGTCCGGGTTTACGGTAGAGCAAGTAAGCAGAGAACTTTTGGAATATTCCAACAACTTTATCGCCAACCAGCTTCTGGTTGCCATGGGAGCTAAAAAATACGGTTCTCCCGGAAACCTGAGAAATGGAGTGGATGCTGTAAAATCATACGCACAAAACCAACTCGGAATCCATCAGATGGCTCTTGTTGAAGGTTCCGGAATTTCCAGAAAAAACCGGATTTGTGCAAAAAACATGTTAAAGATTCTCGAAGCTTTCAGACCCCACTACCATCTGATGAAAAAAGAAAAAAATGCTTTTTATAAAACCGGCACCCTTCACGGTGTCAGCAACCTTGCAGGCTTTATCCAAAACGCTAACGGCCGGCTTTATCCATTTGTCATCTTCATCAACAGAGCCGGAAAATCCTCAATACCGCTCATGGAGATGCTTATGCGGAAGGTGAACTGATACGAGGCGGCTCTCCGCATGTGATCTGGGCATAAGCACTGTGGTTATGGATAGATTCGAAATTTTCCGCACCCACTGAAAACCACGTGATATTTTCATCTTCCTTGATTCGTTTGGCGACATCCCTGACAATGTCTTCGACAAATTTGGGGTTCGTATAGGCTTTTTCCGTGACATACTTTTCATCCACGCGCTTTAACACGGAATACACCTCACATGATGCGGCTTCTTCCACCAGGTCAATCATGTCTTCCATCCATACAAACTTCTTAAACCGGACACTCAGCCGAACTTCCCCCCTCTGATTGTGCGCCCCTGCTTCACTGATCTCCTTGGAACAGGGACATACCGATGAAATGGGAACAATCACTTCGGATATCAGGTCCACTTTGCCGTTGGGATCACTGGCACCGATAATCCGGCATGTATAATCCATAAGACCGGGCGACCGGCTAACCGGGGCTTTCTTCTCAATAAAATACGGGAAAAGAACTTCAATATGCGCGGATGCCGCGTTCAAGTGCTCTTTCATCCGGCTTAAAATAGCCGAAAACCTTTTTAGTGACACCTCTGGTCGAAACAAATGAAGAAGCTCCACAAAACGGCTCATATGTGTGCCTTTGTATTTATGGGGAAGGTCAACATACATATTAATGGATGCAACCGTATTCTGGTAGCCATCCTTTTTGTCCAGAACCCGGATAGGATAACGAAGATTCTTTATCCCCACCTTGTCGATGGGAATCTGTCGATAATCCCGCTGATTCTGGATATCTTTCATTTTCCAGGTTACCTGGTCAGGGCCTTTGAATAACAACATAATATCTTCTCCTGCTTCTCATTTGCCTGTTTAAAGAAGATAATCCTGTTTAATATGCTGCATGGATCTAAAAATGTTTCCCTTAATTTTTTTGTTGCTGTGATAAAGCTTATTTAAAAGTTCCTTGATTTCCTTACGCTTGGAAACTTTTGCCGTAGGGCAGGGATTGTTAAATACCGGGAAACCCTGTTGGGAAACAAATTTCCGGATTAAATTTTCATCGGCAAAACATAATGGCCTTATCAGGAAAAATTCTCCTTTAAAAAAAGACTGGGCGGGTTTCATGGTGCTGATTTCACCCGCATAACACATATTTAAAAAAAGCGTTTCGATAAGATCGTCTTTATTATGGGCCAAGGCCACTTTGTTGCATCCCAGGCGGTGGGCGATCTCAAAAATACGTTTTCTACGGAGCTTGGCACATAAAAAGCACGGATTTTCGCGATTTTCCGGACTGTGCGCAATAACACCATGGTCCGTGTAATCCACTATCAGTTTGTACCCCATTTCCAGGCAGTAGCGGGAAAGGGAATCGGAATATCCTTCTTCAAACCCAGGATCGATATATATGGGAAAGAGCATATAGTCAACAGGAACGCGACGCAAACGTTCATTTAAAAACCACATGAGGGTGAGGCTGTCCTTTCCGCCTGACAGCCCCACGGCTATGCGATCTTTATCAGAAATCATGTCATAACGGTGAATAGCCTTTCCCAAAACCCTGTTGAGCAATTTGTATGTATAACTATATTTGGGCAAAGAATATACATTTCTCCAATACGTTACGACGCTTTTTTCAAATCTTTTAAAGAAACCTTACCTGCAGCGATCTCTCTGAGGGCAACAACAATGTCCTCGTTTTTGGGTGAAGAAACCAGATATTCGGAACCTTCCCGAATTTGACGTACCCTTTTGGCAGTCAGATGAACCAGCAGAAAACGGTTGTTTATCTGCTTTAAACAATCCTCAATGGTAATTCGAGCCAATGATGCCTCCAAAAATACTTATTTCGTTTAAAGGTTTTGTTTGTTGACAGATCAGCACCCTTCAATGTCTTGTGGGTATTACAAAATATCGACCAACTCATAGTGACGTTTTCCTCCGGGTGCATTTAACACAATTTCATCGCCGGTCTTCTTACCCACAATGGCTTGTCCAAGAGGAGATGAAACCGATATTCTCCCCATGGAAATATCCGACTCTTCGGGCCCCACAAGCTGATACTCCACATTTTCACCAGTGTCGATATTTTCCAATAAAACCCGGCAGGCGAATACAGCCCGGTCCGTGTTTACCTTGTCAGGATCAATAACATCAGCATTACCAAGTTTGTATTCCAGATCGCTCATACGGCCCTCGATAAAAGCCTGACGCTCCTTGGCCGCATGAAATTCGGCATTTTCCGACAGATCTCCGTGAGCGCGAGCCTCTTCTATTGCTTGAATGTTTTCCGGTCTTGCAACGGATTTCAGCTGCTCCAGTTCCTTTTTCAGAGTCTCATATCCTTCTCTGGTGAAAGGTATTCGTTCCAATTCAAAACTCCATTTTTCTTTTTATAAGGTTATTGCCTGATCAAATCAACGGGAAGATTTTCTCAACACCGCTGAATTTCCTTTTGTTTAAATGTAATCCTTAATGAGCATCTCGGCAATCTGTATGGCGTTTGTGGCAGCTCCCTTTCTGATATTATCTGCGACAACCCACATATTGACCCCGTGATTGGGGATCGATTCATCATCCCTGATTCGCCCCACCAGTGTCAGATCCTGGCCTGCGGCATCAATGGCCATAGGATAAGCATTGTTTGCCGGATCATCCACAACTTTTACACCGGATGCTGCTTTTAATAATGCTTTGACATCCTCCGCAGAGATCGGCTCATGCGTTTCAACATTGACCGATTCGGAATGCCCGTAAAAAACAGGAACACGAACCGTCGTGGCAGTTACCGCAATGGAATCGTCCCCCATAATTTTTTTAGTTTCCCGTACCATCTTTATTTCTTCTTTTGTATAACCATTTTCCTGGAACTTGTCGATATGCGGAAGACAATTAAAAGCGATCCTATGGGGATAAACATTTCGCTCGATCTTTAAAAAATTGATCATGGCACGGGTCTGATCCAGCAGTTCATCAATCGCCTTTTTCCCTGTGCCTGACACCGCCTGGTAGGTTGACACCACGACACGTTTGATTTTATATTTTTGATGGATCGGCCATAAAGCCACAACCATCTGAATGGTGGAACAATTCGGGTTAGCGATAATTCCTTTGGAAGTATAGTCCTTTATGGCGTAAGCATTGACCTCGGGCACGACTAAAGGAACATCCGGATCCATGCGCCAGGCATTGGAATTATCAACAACCACACATCCATCTTTTGCGGCAAAGGGTGCAAAATATTCGCTGGTGCCGGTTCCCGCTGAAAAAAGAGCAATATCCATTCCCTTAAAAGAATCTTCTTTGAGTTCTTCCACAGGAAACAAGTCTCCCTGAAACCTGATCATCCGTCCTACGGACTTTTTAGAGGCCAGGAGTTTCAAGGAACGAATCGGAAAATTTCTTTCAGCCAGACTGGCAAGCATCTGATTGCCTACCGCACCCGTAGCTCCGGCAACAGCCACATTCACTCGTTTTTCTGACACCTTATATACATCCTTTCACTAATTCATGGTTGATTCTCTATAAATTCTTTAACCAGGTCTCCCACCTCACTGGTGGAATACCCCATCTTTCCGGCAGCGATATCCTTTAAATCTTCACGAAGTACTTTAATCACAGCCTTTTCAATCAGAGATGCAGCATCGGTTTCGCCAAGGGTTTCAAGCATCAGTTGCCCCGAAGATATGGCAGCCATGGGGTTGATAATCCCCATACCCGTATACTTGGGTGCCGAACCGCCAATGGGCTCGAACATGGAAACACCCTCAGGGTTGATATTTCCGCCGGCGGCAATACCCATCCCGCCCTGAATCATGGCCCCCAGATCGGTGATAATATCTCCGAACATGTTGTCGGTAACAATCACATCAAACCATTCCGGGTTTTTAACCATCCACATACAAGTAGCATCCACATGAGCATAGTCTGTTTGAATATCCGGATACTCTTTGGCGACTTCATAAAAAGCCCTCTCCCAAAGATCGAAGGCAAAGGTGAGCACATTGGTCTTTCCACACAGGGTCACTTTTTTACCTTTGTTGCGTTTTCTGCAATAGTCAAAAGCATAACGGATACATCTTTCCACACCTTTTCGGGTATTAATGGATTCCTGCACCGCCACTTCATCGGGCGTTCCTTTTTTTAACACTCCCCCTGCTCCTGCGTATAATCCTTCGGTATTTTCCCGGATGACAACAAAATCGATATCCTCAGGCCCCTTATTTTTGAGAGGTGTCGAAACTCCCTCATAAAGCTTGACCGGCCTCAGATTAATATACTGGTCAAAATGAAACCGCATATTCAGCAAAATACCCTTTTCCAGAATGCCCGGCCTGACATCCGGATGACCTATTGCTCCGAGAAAAATGGCATCGACTTTTTCCAGGGATTCTACCACGTCGTCGGGGAGAATCTGTCCGGTAGCTATATAATTATCTCCGCCGATGTTGTAATGGGTAAAATTCAAATGAAATTCGAATTTTTTTGCCGCAGCCTCCAAAACCTTGAGGCCCTCCGCAACAACTTCAGGTCCGGTACCATCACCGGGGATTACTGCAATTTGATAGGTTTTGGCCATCATCACTCCTTGATTTTGAAAATATTAAAAACTTTAGAAGTACATAAATTCCCCTTCGGGAAAATTTTTTCTCATATTTTTTATTTATGCTCATTGTCAATATACCCCAATACCGTGGTCCCGCCTTTGACTTTGTTTCCTTTAGCGACGTTCAAGCGGGTTTGAGCCGGAAGATAGACATCAACACGGGAACCAAAACATATCAAACCCATTCGCTGTCCGCGTTTAACCGGGTCTCCCGGCTGGATATTGCAGATAATACGACGGGCAATAAGACCGGCAATCTGGACAAAACAAATGATTCTCCCATCTGCAGTTTCCAAAAGCACCGCATTCTGTTCATTATCCATGGAAGCTTTGTTGAAACTAGCATTAAAAAATTTACCGGGGTTATAGATGATATTTTTTACAACTCCCTCAAAGGGAACTCGATTGATATGGACATTAAAAACCGACATAAAAATGCTTATTTTCATACATGGCCCTTCCAAATAGGGGCTCTTCCCTTCATGTCCGGCAAAAATAACTTTTCCATCCGCAGGAGACACTATAGCATTTTGATCCGCCGGAATAACCCGATCAGGGTCTCTGAAAAACAAACAAATTGAAAATGTCACCAAAAGCCCGATCAGCGAAAGCGTTGTCAACCCGAGCAAAGCAAAGACGGCTGTGGTAAAGGCCGCTGCAAAAACAAAATGATACCCGGCCTTTGCCACGGGAAATGCAGTCTGTCCCGGTTCATCACTCCAATTAAAGTTATTTTTCATATCAATCTCTTTAGCTTTTGTTTTGCCGCAACACAATAAGGGTATTCGTCCCGCAAAAAATCAACAAAACAGCGGATCGGATACCCTCTGTATACAAAGTTATTATTTCTATCAGAAAATCTTATTTTTTGTCAACGATTACCGGATGTTTTTAGTCTTTAAAAGATAACAGATACCATTGGAAAAAGATAACTGATACCATTGGAATCAGATTATTTTGCATTTCCTTCCATAAAATTATATAAACTCGGTTCCCGCTCTTAAAACAACACTTTCTTTAATGTCTTTTATTGAAGTGATCACAGCCCTTTTGCCTGTCCGGTTTACAAATCTGACAGCCGCTTCCACCTTCGGTTGCATGGAACCGACTCCAAATTGGCCCTCATGAATATATTGGTCGGCCGATTCTTTTGTCAGTTGCCGAATCAATTTTTGATCAGAGGTTCCAAAATTTAATATGGCACCGGCAACATCGGTTGCAATAATAAATATGTCCACAGCGACTTCCTCAGCAAGAAGCGCACTTGCAAGATCTTTGTCAATGACTGCATCGACTCCGCTGAAAGCTCTGCCTTCGCGAATCACCGGAATGCCACCTCCACCGCAGCAGATAACAATAAAATCCCTTTTGATCAGACTTTGGATCTCTCTTTTTTCCACAATCGTTAACGGTTCCGGAGATGCCACCACACGCCGGTATCCTTTGGGTGTCACCATTGTCGGATATTCGAGAAAAGATGCTTCCTGTCGGGAAAAGGCAGGCCCGATCGGCTTGGCAGGATTCTTAAAACCCGGATCGTTCTTATCCACCACCACATAGGTAATCAATGAAACCAGAAGCCTGTCGTTAATTCCCATTTCCATTAAGGCTTCATCAATTGCCGATTCAATCATATATCCGATCTGACCCTGAGTTTGTGCAACCAGGATTTCAAGAGGAAGCTTAGGTACTTTTTTGCACGACTCCTGCTGCAACATGATGTTACCCACCTGAGGTCCGTTTCCATGGGTAATAACAATCCGAAATTCTTCAGAAAGCTCTGCAATTTGACGAATCGGCACCCTCAAATTTTCGAACTGTTGTTGGATAGTACCCTCCTGTCCCTTCTTTATCAAAGCATTGCCTCCAAGAGCGATCAAAAGGACAGGTTTGGATTTGTTTGACATAATTTCACCATCCTATTATTCCCATTTTGACCAGAGCAAACCAAGCTCATCTTCCAGTGTCGGCGTTCCGTGATTTTTATATCTATATTGGATCAGAATGCTTGCTTTATTGATCGAAATCAGCTTCGTCAGATCAACCGGGGTTGCAATCACTACAATATCACAAGGCACGCTGTTTATCGTTTCTTCAAGGTCTTTCATCTGCCGCCTTCCATATCCCATAGCCGGCAACAAAGGTCCGATTTGAGAATATCGTTTAAAAGTTTCCTTCAAAGATCCTACCAGATAGGGACGAGGGTCCACCATTTGAGCGACCCCAAAACGCCGGGCGGCAATCACCCCGGCCCCATAGGTCATTTCACCGTGGGTCAGGGTCGGACCGTCCTCAATGACCAGAACTTTTTTGCCTTTAATCTTTTCAACACCTTCTCCCACAAGTTCTGAATCCGCCAGTACAATCCCGGCACGGGAATTGTTCTTTATAATAGCATTTCGAACTTTTTCAACATTTTCAGGTTCAGCGCTGTCCACTTTGTTAATCACCGCTATATCGGCCATGATTAAATTGGTCTCGCCAGGGTGATAAGATGTCTCATGCCCTGCCCTGTGAGGATCAAAAACCACAATATGAATATCAGGCTTGAAAAATGGCGTATCATTGTTGCCTCCATCCCAGACAATAACATCTGCTTCCTTTTCAGCTTGTCTGAGGATTTTTTCATAGTCGATACCGGCATATACGACAATACCATCATTTACGTGCGGCTCATATTCTTCCCTTTCCTCGATGGTACAGTTATGTTTTTCAAAATCTTCATACACTGAAAAACGTTGTACTTCCTGTCGGGTTAAATCACCATAAGGCATGGGATGTCTGACCACGACCACTTTTTTGCCCATTTTCCGCACAACATTAATAACTTCCCGGCTCGTTTGCGATTTACCGCATCCAGTGCGTATGGCGCATACGGATATGACTTTTTTCCGGGATTTAAGCATGGTGTAAGATACACCGATTATCATAAAATCCGCACCGGCAGCTGTAACGATGCTTGCCTGGTGCATCACATCCGTATGCCTGACATCACTATATGAAAAAGCCGCCAGGTCTACCTGGTAATCTTGGATAAGTTTAAACAGATTTTTATCGGAGTAAATTGGAATTCCCTGCGGGTATAATTTCCCAGCCAGTTGAGAAGGATACCGTCTTCCGTCAATGTCCGGAATTTGTGTTGCCGTAAAACAAATCACCCTGTAGCGTTCATTATCCCTGAAATACATATTAAAATTATGAAAATCCCGTCCGGCAGCACCCATAATAATGACATTTTCGGTTTTTAAAGCCATCTTTAAATTCCTTACCCAAAATATTATTTTCTGAAAACAGAATCAATTCTCTCCAGGGCCCAATCGATTTCATCCCTGTTTATCACCAGAGGTGGTGCGAACCGAATAATATTTTCATGGGTTTCCTTGCATAGCAGCCCTTTTTCCTGCAATTTTTCGCAAAATTTTCTGGCTCCGCCGACTTCAGGATAAAGCTCTACACCGATCATCAAGCCCTTCCCGCGAACATCTTTTATGATCGGGCTCTTTATTCGGCTCAATTGGTTAAGAAAATAACTCCCCATCTTTTCAGCATTTTCAATCATTTTTTCCTCAGTCAACACTTTCAGGGCTGTTCGAGCAACTGCACAAGCCAGTGGATTTCCTCCGAATGTGGAACCATGTTCCCCTGGCTGTAATACGTCCATGACCTCAGTATTGGAAAGAACTGCTGAAATGGGATAAAACCCCCCTGATAAGGCTTTTCCGATAAGGGTCAGATCAGCCTCAATACCGTCATGTTCTTCCGCCAGAAATTTCCCGGTTCGGCCCAACCCCGTTTGAATTTCATCCAATATCAAAACAATATTGTGTTTTTCACATATTTTTTTGACATCCAAGAGGTACCCTGAAGGGGGGATAACCACTCCCGCCTCACCTTGAATAGGTTCCACCAAAAATCCCACTGTGTTTGATGAAACAACACTTTCCAATGCCTGAGCATCCCCAAAGGGAATCACCTTGAATCCCGGAGTAAAGGGTCCGAATCCTTTTCGGGAGTTTTCATCGGTACTGAAACTGACAATGGTAATGGTTCTTCCGTGAAAATTATTTTGGCACACAACAATTTCCGCTTTATTTTCAGGTACGCCCTTAACCGTGTAACCCCATTTTCGTACCGTCTTGATCGCAGTCTCGACTGCTTCAGCACCACTGTTCATGGGCAAGACCTTGTGAGAATGGGTCAAATGGCAAAGGTCTCGATACAATAAGGCAAGCTGATCGTTTCGAAAGGCCCGGGAAGTAAGTGTGAGTGTTTTTGCCTGCTCAATCATAGTCTGCATAATTTTCGGATGACAATGCCCTTGATTTACCGCGGAATATGCCGCAAGGCAGTCAAGATATTTGTTACCGTCAATATCCCAAACCCAAACCCCCGCCCCCCGGCTCAAAACAACATCCAATGGTTTATAATTGTGGGCACCCAAAAGCTGTTCCAGCGAAATATATTCTTCTTTTCTCATATTTCGTCCCTTTTTATTCAAAATTGAAAATCGTTACTTTCGATTAAATCTTGACGTAAGGTTGCTTAACCTTTATAAAAAATTATCTAAAATCACAGGGCTTGTCACTAAAAAAAAAGCAGATATTACCGGTCGGAATGATAAGGAATTACGATCCTCATAAATTACATAGTGCTTATTATCCTGAGTTACCAAAATATATTTTATATGAAAATAATAAATGAAACCCCTTTACTAACCAATAATTTTTAGAATAAGATGAAATATTAACCGGGTGGTTTAATTACGGCAGAGAACACGTGGCAGGAGTAATTAATACCGAATTGTTTTTTATTGAGTACAGATTCAAAAAGATTCAAAAATTAAGGATTTTTCAATGAGTAACAACTTTATCAATGATCTGATCGGCGCCCTGAACCGCATCGTCACCCCGGATATTGCTTTGCTTAAGGAGATTCTGATTGTAGGTGGTATGCCCGAAAAAACAGAAAATTTACGATATTTGAGCTTTAACCGCTATGTTCATGCAAAAGAAAACAAGAGCATTGAATTTTCCGCTGTGGCTGTCCTCAATAACCGAAGAGTTGAGCACTGGCGCCTGGAAGGATACCATAAAAAACTGAGTCAGATGGTTTTCAGTACGCGATGGACCCGCAATCCCCTTGATCTATTTCTAAACAAACTTAGATGTGATTCTGAACTGATGGATATTATTGGTTCGGCAAATGCCCACTATAGTCTATTAGGCATTATGCAAACAGATGAGTTGGAAAAAACCGGCTTATTTAAACACAAATTTCGAAGCATCCGTCCTGTTGTTGCCATTCCCGGTATAAATGACAATGATCTGAAAAAAATGATTGAATTTGAAAACAGCAATGAGATTGTTAAATCCAACGTCAGGGGTATTATGGTGTATCGCAAAGTCGGACGTTAGATTGCCGGTTTGTGGCGCTTTCTTAAATATAAATGTTAAATAATGATTATAAGTTTTCTCGAGGATCTCTTATAGAATCCATGATATCTTTCATATCATCGGGTATACTTGCCTCAAATGCCATCTCTTTTCTTTCAACAGGATGTTCAAATCGAATCCGCCATGCATGAAGCATTTGTCTTGGAATTCTTTTTATAGAGCCATCTTTTTTTCTGACGGTATTTTGTCTGTTTTTTCCATAAGTTTCATCACCTAATATCGGATGATTGATGGCTGCGCAATGTACTCTGATTTGATGAGTGCGGCCGGTTTTCAGGTCCAATTGGAGCAAAGAGGCTTTTGGAAAATTTTCTTTGACTCTCCACAGGGTTAAAGCATGACGGCCCCTGTAGCTGTTTACCGACATTTTTTTTCTGTCTTTGGGATGTCTTCCGATAGAAAAATCCATACTCCCACTTGTTAGCGGCATATGGCCCCAAACCAGTGCAAGATATTCTTTTTTAACTTTTCGTTCTTTAAACTGGTTAGCAAGCTTTTCATGGGCAAGTGAACATTTGGCGACTAATATAATGCCTGAAGTATCCTTATCAAGGCGATGCACTATTCCAGGCCTTAATTCTCCTCCAACTCCTTTCAAATCAGGACAATGAAACAACAACCCGTTTACCAGTGTGGCACCCTGATGACCGGGTGCCGGATGAACAACCAGTCCGGGGGGTTTATCCACAACCATCAGGTAGGGGTCTTCAAACAGGAGACGAAAAGGCACGGGCTCCGGGGAAAAACTTACCGGACTGGGTGGGGGTATAAAACCGGTTATGATATCACCTGGCTTCAGTTTATAACCGGCTTTTCTTGGGGAGTCCTGAACTTTTATGGTACCGATTTTAATTAGCGTGGCGGCAAATGATCGCGAACAATCTTCGATATAATTTGCAACAACAATATCAAGACGATTATTGATGTTACTTTCATCAGCATAAATGGTAAAAGCGCCCTCTTTTACCATGGCATCGCTAATTTATGCCTGCTCCCTGGAAGGAAATAAAGATTCGATTTCCGACAAAATGGTATTTTCATCTGAATTCATCGCCGTTGACAGTTCTTTGACCAAAAGAAACTGCGCGGTATCATAAAGTTTTCTTTCCCCAAAAGACAGATCCTTGTTCAGTTTTAGAAGATACAGGTCTCTATAAACTTCAGCCACTTCATATAATGATCCGGTTTTTATTTTTTCCATGTAGTCCCGGTAACGGCGATTCCAGGTCTGGCTGTCAATGGGTGAGTCACGGTCTTTTCTCATAATTTCGTAAACCTTGGGGATATCACTTTCGCTGATAACATCCCGCAGGCCGACAGAGTCCACATTCCACGTGGGAATCATGATTACCATATTATTTTCCAATACTTTCATAATATAAAAATCATGTTTTTCACCACTGATCACTTTACTTTCAATTGCTTCGATACGCCCCACACCATGCGCGGGATAGACTGCAAGGTCCCCTATCTGAAATTCCCGGACACTTTTTTCAGGAATGTCGGATTTTTTGGCGGTTTCTTTTTCTGTCATATATTCACCAGTATGATCGTTACAGGGTTAGCAAAACGGCAAGTTTCTCTATATATACCAATTTTACCCTGAACAATCAATAGAAAAAAGGATTGGCGCGCTTTCGCAACACCAATCCTTTTTTAATTCAGCTTACTACTGCCAAAATATACTCTGTCCCGACAATTTCCTTACATCAGGAACGGAACCATAAGCAGAGCAACAACGTTAAGGATTTTGATCATGGGGTTAACTGCGGGTCCAGCGGTATCTTTGTAGGGGTCGCCTACGGTGTCGCCGGTAACGGCAGCTTTGTGAGCTTCGCTTCCCTTGCCGCCCAGATGACCATCTTCAATGTATTTTTTGGCATTATCCCATGCAGCTCCACCAGTTGTCATGGAGATAGCGACAAACAGACCGGTAACAATGCTACCAATCAATAGACCACCCAAAGCGACTTTGCCGAGCAGGAGGCCAACGAGAACAGGCGTAACAACCGGAAGTAAAGCCGGAACGATCATTTCCTTGAGTGCAAACTTGGTGACGATGTCAACACAGGTCGCATAATCAGGTTTGGCTGTGCCTTCCATGATTCCCGGAATTTCACGGAACTGACGACGAACTTCTTCAACAACAGCACCACCGGCAGCGCCGACAGCTTTCATGGTAATAGAGGCAAACAGGTAAGGAAGAAGACCACCGATGAAAAGACCAACGATGACATTAACATCGCTGAGTGAAAACTCGATTCCTCCGCCCTCGCCACCATGAATCTGGAATTCAAAAATGTAGCAAGCGAACAGAACCAGAGCGGCCAAGCCTGCAGAACCAATAGCATAGCCTTTTGTTACGGCTTTGGTGGTGTTACCAACAGCATCCAGCGGATCGGTTACGGCGCGTACGCTGTCGTCCATACCGGCCATTTCGGCGATTCCACCTGCATTGTCGGTAATGGGACCGTAAGCATCAATGGCAATAACCATACCGGTCATGGAAAGCATAGCCATGGCGGCCATGGCGATTCCGTAAAGCCCAGCAAAATAGTAGGAAGTCAGAATAGCGGCACAAATAGCGAGAACCGGAGCAGCAGTGGCCTGCATGCTGACGGCAAGACCGGCAATGATGTTGGTGGCATGGCCGGTGAGAGAAGCTTCCGCTACAGCCTTAACCGGTGCATAAATGCCGGTGTAATATTCAGTGATGATAACGATAACAACGGTCAGGACAAGACCTACCAGAGCTGAATAAAAAATCGCCATGGGTTCAATACCGGGAATTCCGACCATCATCTTCATGGTCACATAGTAGAAACCGATAGCAGCAAGGATAGCTGAGCCGAACATTCCTTTGTACAAAGCGCCCATGATATACTGGCTTTTGCCAAGTCTTACGAAGAAGACCGCAATAATAGAAGCCAGAATGGAAATAGCGCCAAGCACCAGCGGAAATTGGGTTGCAATGGGGTTTTCAGGGAACAACAGAGACCCCAGAAGCATACCTGCTACAGCGGTTACCGCATATGTCTCGAAAAGGTCGGCGGCCATACCGGCACAGTCACCCACGTTGTCGCCCACGTTATCAGCAATAACAGCCGGGTTTCTTGGATCGTCCTCAGGAATCCCAGCCTCGACTTTACCCACAAGGTCGGCACCGACATCAGCGCCTTTGGTGAAAATACCACCGCCAAGTCGGGCGAAAATAGAAATGAGGCTTCCACCAAAACCAAGAGCAACCAGAGCCACAACATCGTTGGTTGCAAAGTAGAAACCTGCAACAGAGGTCAGAGCCAAACCGGCAACCATCATACCGGTTACGGAACCGCCCTTGAAAGCCAGTGACAAACCAGCGGCCAGGCCCTTTCTTGCGGCTTCGGCTGTTCTGACATTGGCTATAACCGATACTCTCATTCCGATATAACCGGCGGCATAAGAAGCAACAGCACCGATAGCAAATCCAATGGCTGCAATCATGCCCATGGTGGCAAAAATAATAATAAAAATAACAACGCCGGCAATAGCAACGCTCTTAAGCTGACGGTTCAGGTAGGCAATAGCACCCTCTGCAATAGCACCTGAAATCTCTTGCATTTTTTCGTTACCTGCAGGTGCGCTCTTAATCATCCCTGCAATCAAAATGGCATAGATTACACCCACCAAACCGATAAGTGTACATACCAAAGGTATATTGCTCATAAAAAAGTCCATTCTTTTCCCTCCATCTGAAAATTTACTTTAATTAATGGTTTTCAAACGATTAAACCGATTCATCCCTTCCTTTGCGCCTTCACAAAGGATTGTCAATACAGCGTCCATAGCCGTGGCGATTATTTTATCCAGCAGAGCTTTTTCTTCCGGATTAAAACGGCCTAAAACGTGATCAACCACGTCCGCACCAGCCTCGGAACGCCCGATACCTATACGAAGTCTGGTAAAATTGCCTCCGCCAAAGGCATCTTTAATGGATCTGATCCCCTTATGTCCCCCATCCCCTCCTTTCTCTTTAATTTTTATTCTTCCGAATGCAAGGTCTATGTCGTCATGAATGATTAACATATCCTCACATGATATCCTGTAAAAACCCGCCAGCCTCTGTACCGGCGGACCGCTAAGATTCATAAACGCCTGTGGTTTGGCCAACATGACATCTTTTGCCTGGATTTTGCCTTTTCCGTAAATCGTATCGAACTTATTTTTGTCCATTGAAATCCGAAAAGCATCCGCCAATCTTTCCACCACCATAAAGCCGGCATTGTGTCGGGTCATAGCATATTCTTTTCCCGGATTTCCCAGGCCGATGACAAGTTTTAAATGAGATTGCGGCATAATCCAGGGTTATTCTTCATCCCCGCCCTCTTCTTCGGAAACCTCACCTTCCTCGCCTTCTTCCTCAACCTCCGGAGCTTCTTCCTCTTCCTCCATCATAGCACCTGAAACCGTAACCACCGTAAAATTAGTGTCGGCTAATATCTCGATGTTGCCGGAAACCGGTACTTCCTCTATATGAATTGAGTCTCCGATTTGCATTTCAGTAACATCAATTGTTATAAACTCAGGGATATCAAGAGGAAAACAGAGCACATCGATTTCTCTTCGGATTAGCTGAAGAGTTCCTCCTGCTTCGGTGCCCTTGGCCATCCCGGTAAGCACTATGGGAACTTTGACCTGGATTTTTTTATCCATGGCCACTTCATACAAATCAATATGCAAAAAGCGCCTGGAAACCGGGTGAAGCTGGAGATCTTTAATCATCGCGGTTTTTTTGACGGACTCACCGTTTTTTATGGTCAGATTCAAAGGGGCCTGGTTGCTTCCGCTATGCTTCAAAAGCTTTTCAATATCCAACATGTCAACGGAGATAGGGATCGGTTCGCTTTTGGGGCCGTAAAGCACACCGGGTATAAGCCCCTGTCTTCTTAAAGCCCTGGAAATCCCTTTACCCGTTGATTTTCGAACATTTGCCGTAAGTTCTAACAGTTCCAAAAAGTTTCCTCCTTACATACACAATAAATTTATACAAACAGGGAAGTCACTGAGTCTCCCCTATGGCTTCGAATAATGGCCTCACCAAAAAGTTCTGTTACGGACAATACTTCAACCTTGCCACATTCCAGAATTTCAGGTTTAACAGGAATGGTGTCGGCTACAATGATACTGCGTAACTCTGAGCTGCATATCCTGTCTACAGCCGGCCCCGAAAGCACCGGATGAACACAGCAGGCATAAACTTCCCTTGCTCCCTTGTCCAGTATAGCGTGGGCAGCTTCCGTAAGGGTTCCGGCAGTATCCACCATATCATCTAAGATGATTGCCACCTTATCTGCCACATCTCCGATAACGGCCATTGCCTGAGAAATATTCGGAGCATCCCGGCGCTTATCAACAACAGCAAGATTGGCATTGAGCCTTTTGGCAAAGGCACGGGCTCGTTCAGCGCCTCCGGCATCCGGTGAAACAATGACCAGATTGCCCTTGAAATTTTCTTTGATATACTCGATGATTTTTGGAGCTGCAAAAAGGTTGTCAACCGGAATGTCAAAATACCCTTGAATCTGGCCGGCATGCAAATCCATGGTAATAATCCTTTTTGCACCGGCCTTTTGAAGCAGATCGGCCACCAACTTGGCGCTGATGGGAACCCTGGGGGCTACTTTTTTATCCTGGCGCGCATATCCATAATATGGCATGACCGCTGTAATTCTGGTGGCTGACGCTCGTTTTAGGGCATCAATCATGAGCAAAAGCTCGACAAGATTATCATTGACCGGTGCGCAGGTTGATTGGATAATAAAAACATCTCTCAGCCGCACATTGTCATTAATTTCAATTCGAACCTCTCCATCGCTAAAACGATTCACCATACATTTACCTAAGGGCGAACCAAGATAGTCACACACTTTTTTTGCAAAGCCAGGATTCGAGTTTCCGGAAAATATAATCAGTTCATCCATTAACACACCGGTGATCAATTAAAAAAAAAGGGCATTCCGTCTTTCAGCCTATTTGGCTGGGGCGGGAGGATTCGAACCTCCGAATGCAGGAACCAAAATCCTGTGTCTTACCGCTTGACGACGCCCCATTATCGCAATTCGTACTTTAAAAACCGATTCCATTAAAAAATCAGCCCGATCTTATTGGTCGCTATTTGCATTTAACCTTAACATTACAATAACAGGTTCGCTAAAAACACTTTCCACAATTTATTTTCAGTTAATTTTTTCATAGCCTCCAAGGCTTGGCTCTCACTTTTATAAAGTCCAAAAACACTCGGACCACTTCCGGACATCAACACATTATCAGCTCCATGATGAAACAGGGCATTTTTTATTTCCAAAATCTCCGGATGCCATGAAGTGGCCACGACTTCTAAATCGTTGCACAAATTATTTCTAACATCAAAATTCCGGTTTTTAAAAATTGGATATTTAGGTTTTTTTTTACAATTTGTCAATCCTAAATTAAGATTTTTGTAAACCTGCGCCGTGGATACCTTAATATCAGGACATATGAGAATAACATGACAATCAGCCAAACCGTCATAAACAGTAAGTCTTTCACCAACTCCTCTGACAATGGCCGGTTTATCCAATATAAAAAAAGGAACATCAGCTCCAATGGCAAGTCCTATTTTTTGCAGCTGCTTTTGTGAAAATCTATTCGCATAGTGTTTATTCAATGTTTTTAAAACTGTGGCGGCGTTGCTTGATCCACCCCCAAGTCCTGCTGCAACCGGGATTTTTTTGTCGATTCTTATTGAAAGTCCCGATGGTCGGTCCCCCATTTTCTCGAAAAATAAAGAGGCCGCCCTGAAAGCCAGGTTTGTCTTGTCTTCGGGCACACCAGGATGCTTGCACGACACACATATTTCATGACCAGTAAAATCAAATGACATTGAATCGTATAGACTGACAGGACACATCAGGGAAAAAATATCGTGATAGCCGTCCGGACGCTTTTTAAGAACCTTCAGGAATAAATTGATTTTTGCCGGTGATAATATTTCCATGGTTAAACAAATGCAAAATTATTAAAAAAAGGGACAAAAGTACTGTGCCCCTTTTTGAAAACATAGCAGCTCCGTATAATATCAACTCATTTCACGCACATACATAATCCTTAGATCATAGAGGATATTTTTCAACATCATCTCCTCATCTTTATCGAGATTGCCTTTGGTTTTTTCCTCCAGAATTCCCAGGATATCAATGGTCTGCTTTGCCAAAGGAAGATTTTTTTCCTTAACACCGGTCATTGGATCTTCGATGATTCCCAGTTGAACCAAAATAGAGGAATTGAGCGAAAGAACAAACGTCTGAAAATTAATTTTTGGAAAATGTGTTTCCTGCCTGCCGCTTTTTTCCTGATTTTTGTCAGTTTTCCGGGCTTCTGGTTCTTCGGTTTTGGCTTTGCCGGGCTCCTTTTCGGGTTCTGCGTTTTTCAGCTTTTCCTTTGCCCCAACTTCATCTTGCCCGGTCTCCTGGGATTCGGAAGAAAACCTCCGACGGTCCTTTACCACAAATGTTTTTTTATCTTCCGACATGATCCATCTCCTTTTTTCGCTTCGCCTTTCTAAAGTTCCAGGGGCAGCACCCAGTTAACCAGAGGCAAGGCCTCTAATGCTACTTTCGCATCCGGAGTAATGGGCGTATCGGTGCGCAGAAAGATGATGTTGTTATCACCCTCTTCTTCCTGCCCCACTGTCATACGGGCAATATTGATATTGTGCTTTCCGAGGGTAGTTCCGATACTGCCGATAGCTCCGGGTTGGTCCAAATTCTGAATGATGGCCGCGTGGCCCACAGGATTCATTTCTAAACGAAAATCGTTGATTTTGACAACCCTGGCATCTTTTCTGCCGAATATGGTACCTGATACCGTGCTGGTCATCTCCGTGGTCACGACCTTTAAAGTGATCAGATTAATGAAATCTTCCGGCTCCGCTTTATTGGTCTCGGTGACTTTAATTCCCCTTTCTTTAGCCAGGACCGGCGCATTTACATAATTTATATCGTCTTTGACGATTGGCGTCAGAATTCCTTTTATGGCGGAAGTGGTGACCGGAGCAAGATCAAGCCCCTGAAAATCCCCGGCATACTCCACTGAAATTTCCTGCAATGCCCCGCAAATGAGCTGAGCTTGCAAACAACCCATCCGGTCGCCCAAAAACAGATACGGCCCGAGCTTTTTCAATAGTTCACCAGTAACAGAGGGAACATTGACCGCGTTTCGAATGGTACCGTTTTTTAAATAATCGATAATCTGCTCCGCAACCTGAACAGCCACGTTGGTCTGTGCTTCTTTAGTTGATGCGCCCAGATGAGGAGTGCAAATCACCTGATCCAGTTCAAGCAGCGGAATCAACCCCGGAGGCTCGGTTTCGAAAACATCCAGTGCCGCCCCGGCTACCTTTCCGGACTTGATTGCTTCATACAAATCCGCTTCTTTAACGATCCCCCCGCGGGCACAATTGATAATCATCACGCCGTCCTTCATTTTTTCAAAAGACGTTTTATTGATCAGGCCGACAGTTTCTTTCAACTTGGGGACATGCACGGTAATATAGTCTGCCCGACGGTACAATTCCTCAAGGGTTACATTTTCAAATCCGGTTTTTGCAATTTGTTCCGGGTTGACAAAAGGATCATAAATAATCACCTGCATTCTCAAACCACGCGCACGGTCAGCCACAATAGAACCGATTTTTCCGAAACCAATCAAGCCGACTACTTTATTAAAAAGTTCCTTGCCCTGAAGTTTTTTCTTATCCCAACGTCCGGCCTTTAAAGACAAAGTGCCCTGGGGGATGTTCCTGCTTAAAGAAACCATCATACCGATCGCATGCTCGGCTGTGGTCACCACATTGCCCGTAGGTGTATTCATTACGACCACACCTCTTTTTGTGGCTGCGGGAATATCCACGTTGTCAAGGCCGATGCCGGCTCGGCCGACAACCTTCAGATTTTCGGCGGCACTAAGCAAGTCTTCCGTAACCTTGGTGGCACTTCGGATTACCAGACCATCATATTGACCAATGATTTCCTTTAATTGCTCAGGAGAAAGACCGGTTTTAACATCAACCTGAATACTTTCTTCCTGCTGGAACATCTTAATTCCTTCCTCGCCGAGATTATCGCTAACCAATACTTTCATTTTCAACCCCCTGAGAAATTTTTATCAAAATCAGATATTTATACAGATAAAATTATAACGATTTTTAATAGTAAGATAAATTTTGTATAACATCTGAGTTCATTAAATTTGTCAAGGGTAAAGCATATTTTTAGCCGATGAAGACAATTTATTTTTTTTAAAGTGAATCATTTTTTCCTTGCTCCAAACCATTTTGGCGTATAGAATTTTGATATTTTAATTGTTAACACTTACAAAACGAGGAATTATGACAGGGGATCGACTGCGTGTTTCATCCGGGGTTGGTGAACTTGACCGGCTTCTTGGCGGCTTATTTATCGGTGACAATGTTGTCTGGTACGACGATGCCGGAAGCCTTGCTCTTGTTTTTTGCCTCAACTTTATACAGACGTCCCAGTCACAAAACAAACCCATTATTTATGTCAGTTTCGACAGAAGTCCAAAAAATCTCCTGGAAACGCTGGGACCTTTGGCACGATACCCGCTGCTAACCATTTTAGACTGTTTTACCCATGGCAAAGGTGAAAGCAATGAGGTTTTTTTAAAATTTTATCAAAACACAAAAATTAAAGAAGCCGGGCGCATCATAGCGGTTGAAAATCCACGGAGTGTGGAAAAAACCATGAATGCTTTTTACGGGGTACATTCCACACTTGAAGGTGATGTCCGGTTCGTTTTTGAAAGCCTCACCGGAATGCAAAAACTTTGGGCAGGAGAAGAAGACATCCTAAACTTTTATTCTCACTCCTGCCCCCGTCTTTATGAATTAAACACCGTGGCTTACTGGATTATCGAAAAGCGCGCCCATTCCTCAAGGCTCAGAGCACAAATCAATCAGGTGGCACAAGTGGCTATCGACCTTTCTCTGAAAAGAGGTAAAACCACCTTGAGCATTATAAAAGCAGAAAAACGACAAATAGATACAATCAATACTCCTTTCAAATACTGGACTCAGGATTTAACGATTACGTTTGACCCGGAAAAAAAAAGCACGGGCGGAATAGACCTGGGTATGCGTTTTAAAGAGCTTCGGATTAAAAGAGGCTTCTCCCAGACTGAGCTGGCCAAACTGGTGGGCGTGACACCCTCAAGTATTTCACAGATTGAAAGCAACCTTATTTATCCCTCCCTTCCGGCCCTTTTAAAAGTTGCCGAAGTACTTTCAGTAAATGTCAGTTCCTTTTTTCAGGATTCACCCAAAATCACCAACCACGTTGTTTTTCCGTCATCGGAAGCCCTGGATTTTCAATTACCCGGAATTCCCAAAAAAAGTGCTCACACCAAGCGACTGACTTCGGTGGATTTTAATCCGAAAGCAGAACCATTCCTTATTGAAATCCCTCCAAAAGAAACCCTTTTATCTCACTTTTTTATCCATAAAGGTGATGAAATGGGCTATATGCTTTCCGGCAAACTTACGCTCAAAATGGAAAAAACATCCTTTACCGTCAAACCCGGAGATGTGATTTATTTGACTTCGGAGATGCCTTTGCAATGGAAAAATCCGGGTCCCGGCATTGCAAAACTTCTTTGGATCAAATTAAAATAAGCACGCGGTGTTTTCACTTAATAACTACAGTTTTTCAGGAAACTGCCCGCTTAAGCATCTCTTCTGATAAAAGCGTATCACGTGTGTCAGGCAGCATGCATGACCGAGGTTATTAAAAATACCAGGTAACCTGCGTATGAAGTCACTAAAATCGCACCTTCATACCTGTTGATTCTGCCCGGACCACGAAAGCCGTATCCGATCACAAACAGCGAGAAAGTCAAAATGGTCATGAACAAAAAGTCGCGAGACAGAATCTCCGGAGAAATGATTATCGGATTAATCACCCCGGCAATGCCCACAACAGCGAGGGTATTGAACAAATTGGAACCAATCACATTGCCGAGGGCAATATCATGCTCTTTTCTGTGGACTGCCACAAGTGATGAAGCCAGTTCCGGAAGGGATGTCCCTAAGGCCACAACAGTCAGACCGATAACCAGGTCGCTTATGCCTAAACCATGTGCAATTTCCACAGCCCCCCATACCAGAATTCGCGAACTGACAATTAACAGGATAATCCCGCCCAAAAGCCAAATAAGCGCCAGTTTCAAGGATATTGTATAAGCATCGAGTTTATTTTCCATTTCAGCATTTAAATTGTCATTACGACTACGAAATCCCTGAATAATGGTCCACGCCATGAGTGCACCGAAAATCAAAAGCAAAACCCACCCATCGGTCTTTGTCAATTTGCCGTCGATAAGCTGATATCCGGCAAATAAGGTGACGCCGAACAAAATCGGCAGTTCCTTGGCCAGTACCCGTGAACTGACCGCAATCGGACTGATTAATGCGGTCAGTCCCAGAATCAGGGCAATATTGGCAGTATTGGAACCATAGGCATTGCCCATGGCAAGGCCGGGATTACCCTGGTAAGCCGCCAGGGCAGAAACCACCATTTCAGGTGCAGAGGTTCCAAACCCCACAATGACCATACCGATAAGAAGCGGTGGCATTCCTAAATAACGAGCCACTGCGGCGGCACCTTCAACAAACCGGTCCGCACCCCATACCAGAACGACCAATCCGCCGACAACAGCCACAATGGGTAGTATCATTGATGTTTTCTCC
This sequence comes from Desulfobacteraceae bacterium, assembly GCA_011389745.1. Classification (GTDB taxonomy): domain Bacteria; phylum Desulfobacterota; class Desulfobacteria; order Desulfobacterales; family SKZT01; genus SKZT01. The sequence goes on from JAABTQ010000031.1 coordinate 32,564, forward strand.
GGTCCTTTACTGCAGTTTCAATCCCATCGGCCTCTTTACTCTTCACTCTTCACTCTTCACTCTTCATTTATTTGGATCTGATTAAAGTCAACAACATTTTAAATCTCTTAACCGCCTTTAAGGCATGAGGTTCATTGGCCGGCATGACAATCATCTCACCTTGTTTAAGTTGATACGGATTTCCGGATATCCTGATTTCCACCTCACCATCCAGAACCTGGACCATGGCATCAAACGGAGCCGTATGCTCACTCAACCCCTGCCCCTGATCAAATGCGAATAACGTCACGGTCCCGGTGTTTTTCTCAACGATTGTTTTACTGACAATCGCCTCATGCTGATATTCCGCCATGTCCGCCAAAACAACCGGCTTTAATTCCTTTTTCATTTTTTAATCCTTTCTTTGAATGTTTAAATGCCCGACAATCCAAATTATCAATAAGTTGACCCCGATGTTGCAAAACAATAAGCATGTTTCTTCGAGTCGGCATGTTTTTAAAGGATTGAATCAATAATTTATCGCTCATTCAGGAATTCACATTCGGTGCAGTCTTTTGAAATCAGCAAAAAGCGAGTCCAGCCTTTGATAACAGCATATCCAATTGTTCTGAGTGAATTCCAATGCAACATCGGGGTTGATCTTCGAATTCCAGTTTTTCGCCCGAATCTTTTAATTACACCTGTTCCGATTGCAGATCAAGAGTTCAAAAACCAGGTTCAACACTCGAAAGGTATCCCTTCCACATGCTTTTTTATAGAGAATTCCCTCCTATATAGCGCTATAAGGATTTGATCTCAGCCCTGTATAATTTTGCCTGCCTGATAACTGCCTTGCGTCAATAACCCATGTTATCGCCACTTATCTTAACAAAACCTGAGAATCTGTTTGAAAAGATGTTGACCATGTATTAGAGAATGACATGCTAACAGTGCGACGGAAAGACGAAGTTTATGATTTTTATAAACCATCTGTTTTGATTACCGGATAGATTATAGACATGAATTCTCCTTCATCAACAGATACCCGCCCTTTGGTTCGATGGCTTATATCACAGGCAAAATCTGTTTGCCTCTGGATTTTTCTTTCCATTGGGATTGCATTTCTTGGTGGTTTGCTTGTTGTCTTACAAGCCCGCCTGATTGCCGATATCATTCATGGGGCGTTTATGGATCGATTGCCACGCGAAGAACTCTTGCCCATGTTCACTTTATTGGCCATAGTGATAGCTATCCGCGCTTTCCTTCAATGGGCGAAGGAGGTTTCCGGGTTTCAGGCAGGAGCACGTGTCCGTGAAAAGCTTCGAATGTCCATACTAAGACACCTGGCTGAATCAGGGCCGATCGGCATTGGCGGAAGACCCGCCGGTGCTTTGGCCAGTGTTGCGATAGAACAGGTTGAGGCAGTTCACGGCTTTTTTGCTGACTATCTTCCACAGTTGGTGATTGCTTTTCTGGTCCCAATCACCCTGGTGGCTTTTGTTTTTCCCATCAGTTGGGCGGCCGGAGCTCTGCTGCTGGCCACAGCCCCAATGGTTCCCCTTTTTATGGTGCTGATTGGAATGGGTGCTGAAAGTATCAGCCAGCGAAATTTCCAGGCACTTTCCCGAATGAGTGCTCATTTCCTTGATATTCTCCAGGGCCTGGGAACACTCAAACTGTTCGGTCGAAGCCGGGCTGAAACCGGATCTATCGAAAAGGTTTCCGAGCAATACCGCCTGCAAACCATGAAAGTATTGAAGGTCGCTTTTTTATCCGCAGCCGTGCTCGAATTTTTCAGCTCTTTTGCCATCGCCATGACGGCTATTTATTTAGGAATGAGTTTTCTGGGTTACATCAATTTCGGAACCTACGGCACACCTCTGACTTTTGCCGACGGACTGTTCATTTTGATTCTAGCCCCGGATTTTTATCTTCCACTGCGGGACCTGGGAAGCCATTTTCATGTCCGGGCGGAAGCCGTTGGAGCAGCCGGGGAAATCCAAAAGGTATTTGCGCTTCCAGTGAAAAAACAGGAAGGCGTTATTCCTACCTGGCAGAAGGGACATCCACTTAATATCCGTTTTGAAAATGTGCATTACGCATTTGATGGTGGCCGAAATGCTGTGCTTTGCGATGTTGACCTGGAGATTCAATCTGGAAAACGACTGGCAATTGTTGGTGCAAGCGGTTCGGGAAAGACAACGATCGGCCGGTTGCTGCTCACCTTTGGCCAACCCTCTGACGGTCGGATATTAATCAATGGCGTCGATCTTTCCACTCTGGATCCGGAATCCTGGCAAAAACACGTCTCATGGATCGGGCAACACCCGGTGTTGTTTCACGGAACCATTCGGGAAAACATCAGGGTCGGCAATCCTGATGCTTCCAAAGAAGAGTTCGAGGCCGCAGCAACTGCCGCTTCCGTCAATGTTTTTACTGATCGCCTTCCGCACGGAATAGATACTACCATCGGGGAACATGGCTCAGGCCTGTCCCGGGGCCAGGCACAACAGGTGGCATTGGCCCGCGCTTTTTTAAAAAATGCGTCCCTTATTTTACTTGACGAGCCCACAGCCGGTCTGGACAGTGAAACTGAAACTAAAATTATGGATGCCATATTCAGGTTCTGCAAAGGTCGAACTTTGATTTTCATGACCCACCGCCTTGGCCGCATTCATGAGGTAGACCAGATCGTGGTGCTGGCGAACGGAAAAGTCGCCGAGCAAGGCACTTTCGAAGAACTGATTCATTTACGGGGTTTGCTGTCACAATTTTTAACATCCCTGAATGAAGGGGTTCTTTTTTCGGAGGGCACATGAAGTTATTCCGTACCCTTTTTCCGTTTATTCGACGTTTCCGTCCCCATCTTTACCGGATGTTCCTGGGAACACTTTCAGGGGCCATCGCCCTGGCTGCCGCTGTGGGTCTGCTTTCCTTATCCGGATGGTTTCTTTCGGCTGCCGCTTTTGCCGGGTTGACCTCGGCCACCGCCCAGACATTCAACTTTTTTTATCCCAGCGTGGGAGTGCGATTGTTTGCCTTTACCCGGATTATCTCACGATATGGTGAACGCATTATTGCCCATGATACCACCTTTCGCATTCTTAAGACCCTTAGAGTCTGGTTTTATGAAAGCATTGAGCCGCTTGCCCCTGCATGCCTGTCAAGATACCAAAGCGGAGAAATTCTAAACCGCCTGGTTTCAGATATTGACGCTCTGGACAATCTGTATATCCGGATTTTGTCTCCGGCTGTGTCGGCATTTTTGATCGTCATATTCCTGGGTATTTTCCTCAGCATGTTTGATGCCGTCCTTTCAGCAGCAGCATGCGGGATTCTTATAATCGCCATTGTGGTTGTGCCTTGGGCAGCTTCAGTTTCCTCCATGGGCATCGGACAAAATCTGGCCAAAATCAGTGGGATACTTCGCACCCATATTATTGAGGGCATCCAGGGATTGACCGATCTGATCGTATTCGGAGCCATGAAAAAGCACCTGGAACGATTAAGCAGCTATCATCGGCAAATGATATCACTTCAGCGACAGATGAGTCATTTCCGGGGGTTGAGTAACGCCTCCATATCCTTGTTATCCGGATCTGCCGTCTGGATACTTTTATTTATCGGAGTATCTCTTGTGGATTCCGGCAAACTGCCGGGAGTATTTCTGGCATGCCTGGTACTGGCAGTATGGGCGGCTTTTGAAGCAGCCGTTCCTCTGGCCCATGCGTTTCAGCACCTGGGGCGTACACGGGAAGCTGCCGAACGTATCCACGAGATCATCTCGATACCACCTGCGGTTCTGTTTACGGAAAAGTCCAAGGGTGATCCTGAAACCTATGATATCGATTTTCAAAATATCCGTTTTCACTATCATCCTGAAGACCCACCGGTTTTTGACGGGTTTAATTTCAAGATTTCTCACGGCCGGCGGACAGCGCTGGTAGGGGAAACCGGATGTGGCAAATCGACCCTGGTTCATTTGCTGACACGCACATGGGATCCGACGAGAGGCCGTATCTGTATCGGAGACCTGGATTTGAAGGATTTAACCCAGGATGAGCTTCGCAAATCCATAACCGTCATTTCTCAGCAGGCACACATTTTTAACGGAACACTGGCCGACAATCTGAAAATTGCCCGACTTGATGCCGGTAAATCGGACATACTCCATGCTTTGGAAACGGTACGCCTGGCGGATTTTGTTTATTCCCTGCCCCAAGGTCTGAACACCTGGGTTGGTGAGAGCGGACATTGCCTCTCCGGAGGCCAGGCCCGAAGGCTTGCCCTGGCACGGGCTGTTTTGCATGATGCACCCGTGTGGGTGCTGGATGAACCCACCGAGGGATTGGACAAAATCACTGAAATGGAAGTGATGCAATCACTGATGGAATGTGCCAAAAACCGCACCGTACTGATCATCACCCACCGGCTCCTGGATTTTCAAAAAATTGATCAGGTCGCTCTCATGGACAAGGGTCGTATAATCGCTTCAGGGTCCCACCATGACCTTATACAGGCCAATAACCGTTACCTCAAATTAGTGAGCAAAATGGTCTGAAAAATCGCTTGACAGACCGGACAAGTTGATATATCGGATTAAAATTATCCTAATTGTTTATATTGAGGATATCATGAGACTGACCCGAGCCGGAGAGTATGCCGTACGATGCGTTCTGTATCTTTCCCTAACGGGAAAAGGCGTACTGGCCAAACGTAAAGATATTGCCGGAACCATGGACATTCCCGACCAGTTTCTGGCTAAGATTGCCCAACAGCTCTCCCATGCAGGAATTATCGAAATCGTGCAGGGAGCAGGGGGCGGTTATCGTCTGGTCTTACCACCGGAAAAGCTGACCCTTCTGGAGGTAATCGAAGCGGTCATTGGTGAAATTGTTCTCAACGACTGCGTGGCCAATCCGGATGGCTGTTACCGGAGTCCGTCGTGTACCGTACACCTGGTTTGGGAAAAAGCCCGGGAGCAGTTGCGGGAAACATTGCGCCAAGCCCGCTTTATTGATCTCATGGCCGGAAACACCTGTATCGCAGACCTGATGAAATCGGCTGAGAACCGGTTGGGTTGAAAAAAACGACACTGACTTTAATAAACGTCCTACCAAAAAGGAGGCGTATATGGACGCATTGTTCCTGTCAAGGCTTCAATTTGCCGCAACCACCATGTTTCATTTTCTCTTTGTACCTTTGACACTTGGGCTTTCCATCATGGTCGCCTGGATGGAAACCCGGTATGTGAAAACAGGTGATGAAACCTACCTGAAAATGACCAAATTCTGGGGAAAACTATTCCTGATTAATTTTGCCGTCGGTGTTGTTACCGGCATCACCCTGGAATTTCAATTCGGCACCAACTGGTCCATTTACTCGGCATATGTCGGCGACATTTTCGGCTCACTTCTTGCCATCGAAGCCACTGCTGCATTTTTTCTCGAATCAACTTTCATCGGTGTGTGGATTTTCGGATGGAATAAGCTTTCCAAAAAGGCCCATGCCGGAGTCGCATGGCTGATAGCCTTCGGATCAAACCTTTCCGCGGTCTGGATTCTCATCGCCAATGCCTGGATGCAAAGCCCGGTCGGGTTTACCATCAGAGACGGTCGTGCCGAACTGGTCGATTTTGTTGCGGTGATCACTCAGAAATTTGCCATCGTGAAGTTTATCCATACAGTTACTGCGGCATATGTGCTGACCGCTTTTTTTGTAATGGGCATCAGCGCCTATCATCTGCTGAAAAAACAGCATATTGAGTTTTTTACCCGTTCTTTCAGAGCCGGCCTGACATTTGGGCTTGTATCCTCTCTGGTGGTGTTTATCCTGGGTGATCTCAACGGTGTGGTTGTGGCTGAAAAACAACCCACAAAACTTGCGGCCATGGAATCCCAGTGGGAAACCCAGACCCGTGCGCCGCTTTACCTGTTTTCCTGGCCGGATGAAAAAAATGAACGCAATGCCATTGAAATCGGTGCCATACCCGGAGCACTGAGTTTTTTAACCAAACATGATATCAACGCTGAAGTTCGCGGTTTGAAAGATTTTCCTCCTGATGAACGTCCTCCCGTATTCATTACCAGTTTCGCTTTCAAGGGTATGGTAGGATTAGGTTGTGTGTTTATCCTTTTGACCGTGGTTGGATGGTTCAAAAGAAACAAACTGCTGGAAAATCCGAAATATTTAAAAATTATGATGTATTCAATCCCGCTTCCATATCTGGCTGTACAACTGGGATGGCTACTCACTGAAATCGGAAGGCAACCCTGGATTGTTTACGGCCTTATAAGAACTTCCGATGCGGTATCACCGATCTCCACTTCCCAGGTGGCCATATCCCTTATCGGATTTATTGTGGTTTACAGCCTTTTGGGTATTGCAGGTTTTTCGCTGATCGCGAAATATGCCATAAAAGGTCCGGATTCAGATGATAGCGAAGAGGACATTCAGCCCGGAGCCGCTCTTGATACGTCTGCGGCATGAACCATTGAAGGCGCAATATGTCTAACACCAACAGGACACTATTTAGGAGGACAATATGGAGTTGCAATCAATTTGGTTTTTCCTCTGGGGCCTTCTTTGGGCCATATTTTTCATGACCGATGGTTATGACTTCGGTATCGGCACACTCTACCCGATCCTTGGTAAAAATGAAGAAGACAAGCGGGTAATGATCAATGCTATAGGACCTCTGTGGGATGGCAACCAGGTGTGGCTGATTACGGCAGGTGGTGTGACTTTCGCCGCATTTCCTATTGTTTATGCGGTGATGTTTTCTTCCCTTTATACAGCGCTGATGTTGATACTTTTTGCCCTGATCATCAGAGGAGTTTCTTTTGAGTTTCGCGGTAAGATAGATAATCCCCGCTGGATAAAAATATGGGATACCTGCATATTTGTCGGAAGTTTCCTTCCTGCGCTATTATTCGGGGTGGCCTTTGCCAATATTTTTAAGGGCATTCCCATTGATGAGAATGGTATTTTCCAGGGAAACGTATTGGCACTGTTCAATCCCTACGGACTTTTAGGGGGTGTGCTGTTTGTGATGCTTTTTGTTCAACATGGTGCTATCTGGCTTACCATCAAAAGCGATGGAGACCTGCACGAAAACGCCATGCGCATTTCCAGGAAGACCTGGCCTATACTTCTATCGGTAGCAGTGATTTTTTTGGTATACACCAAATTCGCAACCAATCTTTATGACAACTACCTGGCAAATCCTGTCTTGCTTCTGGTCGTGCTTCTCACTGTGGCCGGACTTTTGGGAAGCCGGATTTTTATGGCCAAACAGGAATTTTTCAAGGCCTGGTTTTCATCGGCACTGACGATTGTCGGAACAATATTTTTCGGCGTTATCGGTCTGTTTCCCAACTTGTTTCCATCGAGCCTGGATCCGGCATACAGCCTGACGGCATTCAATGCTTCATCGAGTCCGCTGACACTGAAAATCATGCTGGTGGTTGTGGTGATTTTTGTCCCTGTGATACTGGCTTATCAGATTTGGGCCTACAACCTCTTTAAAACCAAGGTAAATAAGCAGGAGATGACGTATTAGAGGAAGGTTTTAAAACAAATCATCAAAAAGCCTTTCGCAAGCGTCCTGATCCTTGATCAAATCCCTGTCGAGATCCTTTATTACCCGTCCCTGGTTCATGACCAATACCCTGTCCGCCAGGCGGCGCATCTGGTGTATACTGTGGGTCACCGCCAGAATTGTATATCGGGGTTTCAGTTCCAGAAAAAGTTCTTCGATTTTGCGGGTGG
>JAABTQ010000032.1 GCA_011389745.1 Desulfobacteraceae bacterium
CGCGTCAGGATGTTTCCCTTGCCGGGTATAGGGTTGGGCAGCACGTGATCGAAAGCTGAAATGCGGTCACTGGCGACGATCAGGAAGTAGCCGTCGTCACTAGCGGCATATACATCCCGGACTTTGCCTTGACGCAAAAATGAATACCTGTTTGTCTTCACAAAGAATTCTCCTTTTAGCATAAAAAAAGGCCGCTGCTCGTTTAAAAAAAACGAGCAGCGGCCTTATATTTATCACGCACCCTTCTAAAACGTCGAAGGGGATCGTTCCAACTCTAAGGTCTTATTGTTTTATCTTCCCTATCCCCCGAAAAAAACTGTGAATTTCCATGCACCTTTTGTTTCGGCAGATCATCAGCCTTTATAAATTATTGTTTCCATGTTTGTCAAGCACAATTTTTCCATTCTCGTAACTTCTCAAAAAATGGTGGCAGTAGGTTTAAAGAAGTTACCCGTTCTCTTGACATTCAATTGGCATTATTGGAAAAACAGAATTAGGAGGGAATAAGTTGTTAAAAGAAGAAATAGGATTAGCGGAATTTCATATCTTACTGCTTTGAAAGGGTTGACGGAATTGACATTAAGGAAAAAATAATCACCCTTTCGCCCGTAACTGTACTTATGTCCGTATGCAGGCTCTTCACCTTAACCTCCAATATTTTTTCCACCGCCTCTTCAAGCAACGGCCGGCCCTGCTCCAACAGCGCGATGCGAATGCGTTTGACCAACTCCCGTCCGTCCTTGCCCTCGGGCACACCGGCCAGCTTCAATTCGGCCTGCGTGAGAACCTTTCGGAGCCTTACCAGCACCATGTCCTCAATGATGTAGGCCTTTGTTTCCAAAGGACCCCGGCCCATAAACTCTTTTTCGAACCTTATAATGGCTTCACAGATTTCGGCCTCCAATTGGCCCTTGGTCCTATTCTTCATTTTGACTCCGAACGCCTATTAACCAACCATCAATGAGTTCTCTATGAAACTGCAGATGACGCACTACCTTGATTTTATAAGGAGAGTTGAGCTTTAGCCAGTTCAAAATAGATGGATTCCGGATAATCTGAAACAATTGTGTTCAACACCTCGATGCTTTTACTCTTTTTTCCCAGAATCAGATATAATTTTGAAAGGTTAAAAAGAGCTTCATCTTTTAGCATAGGGATTTTCGATGAGGCTATCATTTCAAAATATTTAACGGAATTTTCGTAATCTTTTTTGGCTTTATAGGAATAGCCGAGACCGTTTAATATGAGATTTTGGTAAGAAGGATTTTTTCCAAAATCTTTTAAGGCCGTTGTATATAGACTGGAGGCCTTGTCATACTCACCGGCACGATAACAATAAGCGGCATAATTTACCCTTGCGATTTTGCCACCTTGATATCCGGAGTACTCGCTGAGAATATATTCAAAATCTTTTTCGACTTCTTTCAGGGCTGCTGATGCATCCTGGCTCGATAATACCGCACTGTATTTATCATTTGCCTGGTTTAATAGAGTGAAAGCATTATTTTCCATCCGGTTTGTATAAAACTTAACAATTGAAATGATCAAAAATACGGAGACAACAATACCAAGAATAATAGTAATTTGTTTTTGGTAGGTGCTGACGAGTCGGATCAGTTTGCCGGTGAAAGTAATAAATTCATCCGGTTCTTTTAGCAGTTGTTTGCGAGAGACCTTTTTAGCCATTTTCCCCCCAGTGTGTTAATCGTATTTTCTACCATACAAGCGTTTCAAAAACCCATCCTTTGTCACCGTCCGCATGTTGGATTTGAAGCCACTGTCCTTTTTTTTCAATAACCTTGAAAGGGACACCTCTTTCAACGGTAAATACAATGTCGAATTGAGTTCCCGGACCGCTTCGAATATTGCATTTTTCATTTTTTGTAATAACAGTCGTGGTGTTGTCTACGATAGAGTTGTGGACCCATCCCTCATCACCTTCAAAATCCTTAAAGCGGTACCAATCTCCATTTTTTTTAAGCACCTGAACAGGGTAATATTTTTCACAGTTCCAAATAACTTCATATTGGTTTCCGGGTCCGGAACGAATATTGGCTTTGGGTACGGACACCGCCAGTCGCTCGGCAAAAGCAGTTCCTGCTGTCAAAAATATCACCAGTATAATTAAAAGTTTTTTATAATCTTTCATGTTACCTTCCTTACCATCCAAAAGTATTGTTAACACAATTTTATGTGCTTATGTGCCATTTTTAAAAGGAAATGTCAATTATTGCAGGAAGCGATTACAGCTAAGCGGAAAAAAAAACCATTCGGGTCAACTCGACACAGGTCAGTTTATTCCCATACACGGCACCGGTGTCTATGCCTATTTTGTTATGAGATATAAAAGGCTCTGGAAATGGCGTATGGCCGAAAACAATCCTTTTGCCGAAATCATAACCCGAATTGATAAATTGTTTTCTGATCCAGAAAAGATCACGTGGATTCTGGTCTTTAAGATCCACATCCCGCTTTAATCCGGCATGAACGAAAATGAAATCTTCGGTCTCATAATATGGCAGAAGCGACCGGAAAAAATCGAGGTGTTCGGCAGGGATAGGAAATGATGACGGAAAATTTTGTACTTTTAGATAACTTCTTAATGTTTGCTCACCGCCATTGGCCAGAAATAGGTTCCGATTGTTGCCGGAAATAAAACCATCCAGCATATCTTCATGATTGCCTTTTAGAAAAATGGCATTTTTACAGCTATTTTTCAGATCAATCAGATAGGAGACAACATTAAAAGAATCCGGGCCCCGGTCAATATAATCCCCCAGGAATACAATCGTATCAAAATCCGGCTGAAATGGTATCTGAGCCATGAGTGATTTTAAATTTTGAAAACACCCATGGATATCTCCTATAGCATATAATTTCTCGGTCATTACGTTATTACAATGGGCAATGTTTAAAAAAACAGTTTAAAGACTCGCCTGGGAAAATCAAGCCTGTTAATGCCTTCTTCTTGAGCTATCCGAAGTGCTTCCTTGAATTCATTCCTGTCAAGATGACGATTGAGGTCTCTGACTTGGGAAGCATTCCCACAAGGTCTGTATTGAGCCATAATATTGACATAACTGTTTTTGGATATTTTATCGGCAATAAATTTCATAATATCACGGGTTCCGGCCAGATTCTCGGGTAGTACAAGATGCCTTATGATCAAGCCTCTTTGAGCGATACCGTTTTCATCAATAATTAAATCTCCGACTTGGCGGTGCATCTCGGTCAATGCCTGGCGAGCGATTTTCGGATAGTCGGGAGCATTACAGGTTAATTCGGATATTTTAGGATCCCAGAATTTGAAATCCGGCATATAAATATCAAAAACATCTTCAAGAATTTTCAAAGTCTCCACACTGTCATATCCGCCCGAATTATATACCAGCGGAACATTCAAACCTTCTGGGACAGCAATTTTCAAAGCAGAAAGTATTTGCGGGACCATATGGGATGGGGTGACAAAATTAATATTATGGCATCCGCCCTCTTGCAGGGTCAGCATCATATGAGCCAATTGTTTGTCATCAACCTCTTTACCGAATCCCTGATGACTGATATCGAAGTTTTGGCAGAAATTACACAACAAATTGCAGTGTGTGAAAAAAATCGTGCCGGACCCATTGGTTCCCACTAAAGGGGTTTCTTCCCCAAAATGGGCATCAAAGCTTGACACTTCGGCTTGTATTCCTGTTTTGCAAATCCCTCTTTCATCCAAAAACCGATTGACCTTGCAGCTTCGTGGACATAACACGCAAGATTTTAAAAACTTGTACGTTTTTTCAGCTTTTTCTTTCAATAAGCCATTTTCGAAAATTTTAATATAAGATGGCTGAAAATCCGACATCATCAAACTTCCTATCCTGAATATGTTACTTTTCCAAACAATCTGACGTTTTAAAAGCCTTAATGAATTATAATAATTATGCTATCCCAAATCCCAAGAGCATCCCCCCCTGGTAAATGGCAAAAGCCACTCCCCAGGCAAGAAGTGTGCTGTAAGCGACACTGAAAAGAGCCCATCGCCATGATTGGGTTTCTTTTCGGATAGTCGCTATCGTTGCCAGGCAGGGCACATAAAGCAAAACAAAAAACATCATGCCAAGAGCAGATAGAGGTGTCATCCCGGATTCTCTTAAAGCATGTTTCAGGGCATCAGCTTCATCATCTTCAACAGCATATAAAACTCCCATGGTGCTGACCACGATCTCTTTGGCCACAAATCCTGTCAGCAATGCGACACTTCCTCTCCAATCAATACCTATCGGAGCAAAAAAAGGTGCCATGAACTTGCCAATGTGCCCAATGTATGATTTTTCAGTTGTTTCCGTGCGCAATTTCCGTTTAAGATCTTTTGTCTCTTCTTCATACTTTTGTTTGAGTTGCCCTAATTCTTTTTCCTGAACCAGGGTCGTTTGTTCTTCAAAGGTTTGTTTTGCAACCTTCATTTTGATGGCATAATCGGCCGAATATTCAATATTACTGGGAAAAGATGACAGGGTCCAGATAATGACCGATCCGATCAATATGATACCGCCCATTTTTTTTAGAAACATTTTACTTCGGTCCCACATATGGATCATAAGGCTTTTAAGCATGGGTATTCGATAAGGCGGAAGTTCCATCACAAAAGGGGCATCCATTCCACGCAGCAGCGTCGATCGAAATAGGCGCCCTGTTAAAATGGATAATACAATACCTGCAAGATAAATTGAAAAAATAACAGTCCCGGCCCTTCTGGGAAAAAATGTGCCTGCCAGAACAATATAGATCGGCAGCCTGGCAGAGCATGACATGAATGGTGTGATCAGGATCGTAAGTATTCGATCCTTTTCACTTTCCAGGGTTCGTGCCGCCATAATGGCGGGAACATTACACCCGAAACCCATCAGCATGGGGATAAAAGATTTCCCGTGAAGTCCGATCAGGTGCATGATTTTATCCATTAAAAAGGCAGCTCGGGACATATACCCGGTATCTTCAAAAATCGCGATACAGAAAAAAAGGATCAGGATGTTAGGGAGAAAAATGATAACGCTGCCCACTCCCGCGATAATGCCATCTATCAGAAGATCTTTAAGTATGCTGTCCGGAAGTCGTGCCCCCATAAAGCCTGAAAGCATACCGATTCCGGTCTCAATCCATTCCATCGGATAAGCGCCGAGTGTAAATGTCAGCTGAAACATGGCCCAGATGAAAAAAATGAATATAGGAAAACCCAGAAATCGGTTGGTGAGAACCATGTCGATATTTCTGGAGATATCGATCCGCTGCATTGTGGATGTGGTCATGACTTCTTTGACAATACCCGCAATGAAACCGTAACGCTCATCAGTAAAAGTAATCTCCGGGTCGTCATCAAAAATATTCATGATATGAGAACGATGAATTCGGGCTTGCTCTAGTATTTCCGAACCTTTATCTCCTGTTTTTTCAATAACTCTGTCTTTTAAAATTTTATCATCTTCAAGAAGTTTAATGGCTATCCAGCGCGGGTTATACGAAAGATTATCACCAATCGTTTTTTCTAAGTAAGTTTTGAAATTTTCAATACACTTTTCGATATCCTTTGAGTATTTAACTCGACGGGTGCGGGGGAGCTCTATGTCGGATTCTGCCAGTTCGATGGCTTTTTCAAGAAGGATATCGACTCCTTCATTTTTGTTTCCTACTGTAAATACCACCGGTACATCCAGAAGCTGAGACATTTTATCAGCGTCGATTTTGATGCCTCGGGAGCGGGCAACATCCTGCATATTCAGAGCAAATATGACCTTGCAGTCCAGCTCGCGGATCTGGGTGGCAAGGTAAAGACTTCTTTCAAGGTTAGAAGCATCAATTATAACAATGACGACATCCGGGTGTTCTTCCAGAACAAAATTACGGGCGACAATTTCTTCAATTGAAAAGGGAGTAAGGCTGTAAGTGCCCGGCAAATCAATAATTTTTAGATGGTACCCGAATTTGTGAATTGAGCCTTCTTTTTTTTCGACTGTTACTCCGGGCCAGTTGCCCACCTTTTGGCGGGTCCCGGTAATACTGTTGAAAATTGTGGTTTTGCCGGAATTGGGATTTCCCGCCAGTGCAATTCTAATTTGCTTAGGACCCATCAGTCAGTTCCTGACTAACCTCGTCTAATATCACTTGCGCTGCCTCTTCCACTCTCAATGACACATGGTAGCCTTTGACAATGAGTTCTAAGGGGTCTTTTAATGGGGCGTATTTTTCGACATACACGCGAGTACCCTTTATCAGGCCCATTTCCAAAAGCCTTCTGCGAAGATGGCCATGTCCTCCTATACGGACAATTCGACCGGTTTGTTTTTCTCTTAATTCACTGAGTTTTATTTCGGTGGTGTTTTTTAGGAAAGGTGTATCCATTTTGGTTTGGCTTATTTTGTTAGATTCAGAACAATTAATGATTGGTGTTTTGTACCAGGATTTTTTGGGCAAGTCCCTTTCCAAGCGCATATCTTTGAAACTCCACGGCAATGACTACCTGTCCCTGGCCATTGTTGGTAATTACTTCAATTTCATCTCCCTGTCGCAAACCCATGGTCAGCAGTCGCATCCTTGCACTGGCGCCTCCGATAATATCTTGGATAATAAGGCACTCCCCTGGTTTTGCCATATCCAACGGTATGATTTTGTTTCGTTCTTTGAGACATTGGCTGCAAATTCCATAAATCTCCATTTTGTGTTGAAGCATGTGAAAACCATGGATTAATGAAATTCTTTTCTGAAGCCTTTCAAGGTCGTCATTTTGGAACTCATAAATTTTTCTGCATTTGGTGCAAATCATGTGATCATGGTGTTGACCAAGATGGCGATGTTCATATCTGGCTATGCCATTATCAAATTTATTTTTTTGAGCAAAACCGTATCGGCATAATAATTTAAGTGTGTCACGAACGAATCCGGAAGAGAAATCGTATCCTTTTTGCCTGAGCAATTCCTGCAGCATGTCAACGGAAATGTGGCTCTCTGTCTGGAGGAAAATTTCCAGCACTGCAAAACGATCATCGATATTGTCAATGTGCTCCTGCTCAAATAGTGTTTTGAATTGATCTTTTTCCCGCTGATGAATCTGTTTCATGTATGACCAATAATTTTTGGTTTTCAGTTTTAATTCCGGCAAAACTCATTCAATATGATAATATAAAATAATACCGAAACGGTATCACGGCAATGTATTTGAACGTTGCTGTGTTTAAAAGAGCGTACATTAAGTGTAATTCCCTGTAAGGTATCATGAGGGCATGTAAAAATTCCGATCCTCCAATATTAACGGCTATATCCGGGCAGGTCTATAGTGGTACAAGATCCGCTGGAACAACTTCGTGTCTGAGCTTTTGGTGACATGTTTGCCCCGGATGTACCAACCGAGTAATTGGTGGTACTTAATACCCTTTCAATCTTTTCAGAGCTACATTTCGTGCATTTCATTTCAAGGGTTTCGCCTGGATTGATTAACAGGAATTCAAAAATATTTTCACATTCAAGGCATTTAAATTCATAGATTGGCATCTAAATCTTCTCCTGTGGTATTTTATGCAAAATGTTGGGATTATATGAAAAATAAATAAATCAAAACTTTATTATTTATAGTAAATTTTATTTCACGTCAATGGTCAAAAAGCAATTTGTCAAAAAAGAATTCCCACATAGCCTACAAAACTATCTCCCGGACTTTTTTCATAGCTGGTGGAATAGGCAATAGCCTGGGCGCGCTGAGATCCCAACTGTTTTCCGGCGGCCAAAGCCGTTGCTGCGGCCCCAGCGCAACAGGCGTTTTGTCTTGTCAGCGCCTCTTGCAGGATTGTTTCAGGTTCCATGGTCAGCATCGCTTCGATCAGGATTCTATCATTTTCATTGCGGACCCAATCTAAAGCGGATTTCCCTGTTCCTTTGGGTGTAAATCCATAATTTAAACCGTAATGGGTCAGGTCTGTGGATCCGATAACTTTCATGCGTACCCCGAGACGATTGGCCAATTTTGCTGCGAACGCTCCGATTTCAAGAGCTTTTTTTGTTGGAGGCACACCTATAGGCACGATTTTTGTATCTTTGAAAAAATATTTGATAAAAGGAAGCTGCAGTTCAATGGTGTTATCATGGTTGTATTTATCCGCAGTTTCGATAATAAATGGAAATTTTGCCGCTAATTCACCTGCAATGTTCTCATCGATTAGAAGTTCGCCAAAAGGCGTATCCCAGGCACCTTCTTGCATAATGTAACATGAAGATCCCGGATGAAGGTGCATGCCGAAAAGAACAATGACATCAGGAGATGGGTCTTCAAGTGTTTTGATAACATTACAGGCGATACTTCCTGAAAAAAACCATCCTGCGTGAGGAACAATTCCACCCACCGGATTGCGACCTAAAGATAAGGGGGTAAATTTTTCTTTTAAAAACTTATTAATTTCTTTTTCACAACCCGAGGCGCTGCCCGGATACCAACTTCCGGCAAAATCAGCTTTTCTTATTTTCATAGCGATCTTGCTCCTTTCTAAAACGAGATTCTTCGACTCAATCAAATGATAAAGTCGGAAGAAGTTTAATCAGGTTGAAATAAAATTAATGATACCAAAATTCGGATCTGTGGCAAATTAGGATTGCTGCAATCAGATCATTTCCAGAGCGCAAGCCATTGAAACGCCTCCTCCTCCACATAAGGAGGCGAGTCCCAGTGTTTTTCCATGATTTTTCATGGCATACAAAAGGGTGACAATAATTCGTGCGCCGGTAGCACCGATAGGATGCCCCAAACCGATTCCCGAGCCATTAACATTGGTTATTGATCTTTTGAGATTCAACTGTTTTTCGCACCCAAGATACTGCGCGGCAAAAGCCTCATTGATTTCGATAAGTTCGAAGTCTTCGATTTTGAGACCACTTTTGTTACAAAGATCCCCTACGGCAGGTACCGGGGAAAGACCCATCACTGAAGGATGACACCCGCCTTTTCCCACTGCCTTGATTTTTGCCATGGGAGAAATTCTCAATTCATCTGCCTTCTCAGCAGACATAATGACCAAGCCGGCTGAACCGTCATTAATCCCACTGGAATTACCGGCAGTCACCTTACCGATTTCGGGTACAAAAGCAGGAGGCAGTTTCCGAAGCTGTTCCATGGTCAGGCCCGGGCGGAAATGCTCATCTTTGTCAAAAACAACTTCATGACCTTTTTTCTGCATGATTTCAACTGGTACGATTTCATCTTTAAAGGAACCGTCATTGTTGGCTCTTTCTGCATTGTGATGACTTCTTAAAGCGACCTCATCCATTTCTTCTCTCGATATGTTCAGATATTGGGCGACAAATTCCGCAGTGTGTCCCATGAGATAGGGTTTTCCTCTAAAATAACTTAATGGGGGGTCACTCGCGTTTACCGGGCCCTGTTCGGGGTGAGGAAGATAAAACGATCCGGAATGGAGTGCATGGACCATGGCATCGGCCAAGACATGATCCTGAAATCGACATCCCCATCTGGCATCGTCCGAATAATAGGGAACACCTGACATGTGCTCAACCCCGCCGGCCAGAATAATGTCGGCCATATTCGCCTGAATCATGGCCATACCGGAAATGACTGCTTCCATACCGGATATGCAAACACGATTGACGGTAGCAGCGATGACAGATTCCGGAATTGACGATAAAAGCGCCGCGACGCGACTGACATTAAAGGCATCCATGGGTTCGATACAGCATCCGTATCGAACGTCATCGATCATTCCGGCTTCAATTCCGGCTCGCTTTATAGCCTCTTTCATGGTACATGCCGCAATGGACGGTGCATTGCTTTTTTTCAGACTTCCCCCAAATGCTCCGATGGCTGTTCGACAAGCTGATACAATCACAACTTCCTTCATAATCGCGCATCCTTTTCAAAATGGAACCGAAATTTTTCAGAAAAAGAATTAAACTTTGCAAGTTCTTTCTCCAGTTAATGAATAGCAGTCGCAATATCTATAAAAAAATGCTTTTTGGACCAAACATGTTTTTTGGAATTTTGTGAACTGACCCAAATCATAAGGGAATTTTATCAATGTGTCAAAAAGAAAGCTTTCACGCCATGTATTATGTTGACAAACTTCAGGAAAAGACAAATGATAAACCATAATTTATTGTAATTTGACTTGTTTGTTTTGAAACGAAATATATTATCAATGGAGGATCATCCTATGTCAGACCAACGACTAATGCAACTTATCGACACCGCTATTAAAAGGGAGGAAGAGGCATTTGACTTTTACATGGGAATTCTCGGGAAAATAAATGAAGACCATGTAATAGAAACCATTGAAGAAATTGCAGAGGAAGAGAAAAAGCATAAGGCATTCCTGGTTAAATATCGTGACGAGCAATGGAGTCCAAAGAACTTAAAGATGAGCGATGTCACCTATTATAAAATCGCCGAATACCAGGAGGAGCCTGAGATTAAAAGCAATATGAAAAGTGAGGATGTTTACCTGGTGGCATCTCACAGGGAGCTTCGTTCCTACAATTTTTATACGGAACTGGCAGGTCTTCATCCGGATAGCGAGGTTAAAGAACTATTGCTGAAGATGGCCAATGAGGAACTCAGGCACAAGGAAAAAATGGAATATTTATACGCCAATACAGCCTTTCCGCAGACAGACGGTGGTTGATGCCTATATATCATTCTTAACCCTGCAAGGCAAATGTCAATTCAATTGCCTTGCAGGGTTACTACTGCTTTAAAAATCATGATTCCAATCCTTGAGTTTCTCCAGAGTCTGATAATCAGTCATGTCGCACTTAATCGGTGTTATTGAAATGTAATTCTGATTTACCGCTGTACTATCCAGATCAGAGTCGTTGTCACTGGGTATGGCATCAAAACCTTGCCAGTAATAAGTTTTGTTTCTGGGATCAATTCTCTTTTCAATAAATTCCGAGTATAATGCTGTGTTCTGGCGACAGATTTTTACACCTGATATCTCCGCCATAGACAAATTTGGAAAATTGACATTTAAAAATGTTCCCAGAGCAAGCTTTTTATGCGCCACTTTTTCAACCAACGTTTCGATGAATTTTGCGGCATGGTCATAGTGAATGGTTTCGTTACCTTCCATAGATACCGCAATAGCCGCAATACCATAGAGAGTCGCTTCCTTAGCCGCCGATACCGTACCCGAATAATTGACATTGATACCGACATTCGCCCCGGGGTTGATGCCGGAAATAACCATATCCGGCTTTTTTTTAAGGATTTCCAGAATACCCAGCTTGATGCAGTCTACTGGCGTACCACTAACCGACCAACAGGGGCCTGATCCGTTGATAGACATTTTAATGACACGAAGGGGTGCATGAAGTGTAATGGCATGTCCAATAGCGCTTCGCTCCCGATCCGGAGCCACAACCGTGACATGATGTTTTTTGTTTAATATTTTTTGAAGGGACCAAATGCCCTCAAAATAAATTCCGTCATCGTTAGTTAATAATATATTCATAAGAACTTCAGCTTGACATTTTTCAGTGAGTCGGTATTAGTTGCATAATTTAATTTATTAGCAGTATAGTACCATGCAAATTTTAAGCCGTAAATATGTATTTTCCACCTACATTAAAAAGACGATAAAAAATGGCTGAAAAAAAGAAAAATACAGATCGTAATCATTTCCTTTCTTTTAATTATTTCAACTATAAGATTAAAACTTGTCTGAGGTTCGCAGTGTTATTGGCGACCCTTTTTGTCTTTTTTTTAAATGATTTTAATGGGTTGGTACGAGCAGAAGGCTTGGCCGGATCTCAAAGGGGAACACCATGGCACGTCGTGGCCGATGAAGTTCGATATGATAAAAGTACGGATCAGTATTTTGCCTCAGGAAATGTGATTATTTCCAAAGAGAATCTGAAGCTTTCCGCCGACCGGGTTCATTTTCAGCAAAATACCATGGAGATTTTCGCCGATGGTCATGTCATGCTGATATCCGGCAAGGATATTTTGACAGGAGAGCGCATGGAAATGGATTTGAACAAGGAAATCGGGGTTGTATTTGACGGGACGATTTTCATTGAGCAAAATCATTTTTATATAAGAGGTAACCGTCTTGAAAAAACCGGCCAGGACACCTATCAGGCCGAACGCGCCAGCCTTACAAGTTGCGATGGAGAAAAGCCTGCCTGGAAAATAAACGCCCGAAATGTCAAAGTGACCGTTGAAGGGTATGGCTCTGCCCGGCATGCATCGCTCTGGGCTAAGAATGTACCGGTCTTCTATTCACCCTACCTTTTTTTTCCGGTTAAACGTAATCGTCAAACCGGTTTTTTAACTCCTCAGCTCGGATATTCGGACAGAAAAGGAGTTGAATATGTTCAGCCGTTTTTCTGGGCTATTGATAAGAGTTCTGACGCTACTTTTTACGAACACTACATGGGCAATAGAGGAAACAAGCTGGGAGCTGAATACAGGTACATGCTCAACACTGAAACCAAAGGTGCTGTGATGGCGGATATTTTAAACGATCGAGAAGTCGATGACGGCATCGGTAATAATTCAGATGACTGGGGTTATACAGATGATCAATATCTTCGCCCCAACAAAGATCGCTATTGGTTCAGGATGAAACATGACCAGGCACTTCCGTCCGGTTTTTCGGGCAGGCTGGATTTGGATATCGTCAGTGATCAGGATTACCTCAATGAATTTAAAAAGGGATACAGCGGCTTTGATGAAACAGAGAGATATTTCCTGAGTGAATTTGGCAGAGAAATAGATGACTATAATGATCCTGTGAGGGTTAACCGGTTAAACATTTTCAAAAACTGGAACCTTTACTCGTTAAATGCAGAAGCCCAATGGTATGATGATGTTATCAAAAGAAGGCAGGAAGATAGAAACACCACACTGCACAGGCTTCCGTTTATAAGTTTTAATTCACTTCGCCAGCCTCTGATATCCCCGACTTTTTTTTATGACTTTGAATCCGAATATACTTATTTTTTTCGCGAAGACAGTTACACGGGGCACCGGATTGACGTTCATCCGAGGTTGTATTTACCTTTGAGGTATAAAAATTATTTTTCTGTAGAGCCCTCGGTGGGTCTCCGCGAAACTTTATGGTATCTCGACGACCAGGAGGGTTTTTCAGATAACAACAGCAAGTCTATGAGCAGAGAGCTTGTGGATGCCCAGCTTGATTTGTCAACTGACCTGTCTCGCTCTTATGTCTTAAATTCAACAAACGCTGATCGGATCAAGCATATGGTCAGGCCTCAGGTTATTTACCACTTTATACCCCCGACATCCCAGGATAATTTGCCGGAATTTGATGAAGTGGATCGTATCGAAAAGATAAGTGCGGTCACTTATTCTGTTACCAACACCTTTTCTTTGAGGTCCAGACTCCCTGAAGAAAATACGAAACATAACTTAAAAATGGGAGCTACGGACAACACCGAAATTGACGATAGCGAACCGGCATATGCCTACCGTCCCTTTTGCCGATTCAAGGTTGAGCAAAGTTATGATTTTAACGAAACCATCGAAGGCGAACCCTTTTCACCCATTTATGCCAGGCTTGATTTGATAGTCGGAAGGTTACTCTCTCTGAATGCCGATGCCCAGTGGTCTACCTATGACAGTAGTTTTTTGACCCGCAATATTGCCTTAAGGTTAACCGATAAACGAGGAGATCGTTTGTTTTTAGAACATCGTTACACTCAGGATCTCACAGAAACTTTTTACGGGGATGCAATTATAAATCTCCATGAACGTATTGCCATGTTCACTGAATATGAGAGAAATATAAAAGATGGAAAAACTCTGTTGTATGGCGTCGGTTTTTTGTATATGGCTTCCTGCTGGTCACTGGATATCGGGTATGCCGATGAAGAAGGAGACAAAAGGTATGCGCTCATGGTCAATCTTTATGGTTTGGGCGGGTTGGGGTCAGCTTACGCCGGCAGCAAGATCGAAAATCCCTTTGCATATCGTTAAATCATTTTCATCCGCATAGAATTCTTGGTTTTTAAATTGGTCCTTGAAAGCAGGCAATTTCCTGAGTATCATAAACAATAGATTTTTTGAAATAGATTATAAAATAACTGTTTACCTGTACACAAATTCTTTTGTTTTCCACCCCGATCCCTTCAATAAGGGAAGGAGCGGTTCGTTCAGGCATTATATAGAAACAATATACATTTAGTTAATATGATAATAATAAAAGATCCATCCTGGTATGTGTTACACACGCGAAGTCGATTCGAAAATGTCGTTAACGAAGGGCTAATGAAAAAGTCCATCGAAGTTTTTCTTCCAAAAATATTGGTCAGGAGTAAACGGATGGATCGTAAAAAGATGATTCGGGTTCCACTGTTTCCCGGGTATCTTTTTGTTAAGACCGATCTGAATCCTTCGGAGCATCTTGAAATATTAAAAACAGTGGGGGCTGTTCGTCTTATCGGAAGCACCGGCGGACCTAAACCAGTGCCTGATGAAGCAGTGCAATCCCTGATGATCATGGTCAGGGCAGACGACGTCATATCCACCGCAGAAATGTATAGAAAAGGCGATCGTGTGGTAGTCGTTTACGGCCCTTTCACCGGCGTAGTCGGTCAGTTTATCCGATATGGAGGCAAAGGACGGGTAGTGGTGAATATCGAAGTGCTGGGGCAGTGTGCCGGTGTGGATGTCAGCGAGGGTGATATTGAAAAAGTACCTGATATTATGTCATAAATGCTTGACTTGTCCATTGTTTTTAATTAGAAATACTCATATTTTTTTAATAGTAATTGATATTAACGGGAGGTTCAATGAACAAGCTTGAGCTGGTTAATGCCTTGAAAAATGAGGCCAATATCTCCAAAATGGATGCTGCAAAGGTTGTCCAGATCTTTTTTGATTATATTTCCGATGCTATGACTAAAGGAGAACGCGTTGAAATTCGGGGATTGTGCAGTTTTTATGTAAAAGAATATAAAAGCTACACCGGCAGAAATCCAAAAACGGGAGAAAAAGTAACGATTAAACCCAAAAAATTACCGTTTTTCAAATCCGGAAAAGAATTGAGAGAACGGGTGGATTACTAATTTGTGTCAGGTTTCAATTCAATAATCGGTCAGGAACAACCAAAGCGGTTTCTAACTATTCTTTTACAAAAGGGAATGATCCCAAACGCACTGCTTTTTACCGGGTCGGAAGGTGTGGGAAAAAAAATGGCTGCTCTTTCATTTGCAATGGCAGCAAACTGTGCAGGGAAGCATAAGTCCCCCCAGAAAAGTTCAGGTCTAAATTTTGAAGATGAGATATTCCCGACTGAGCCATGCGGTACTTGCAAAAACTGCCGGCAATTTGATTCCGGCAGTTATCCTGATTTCATACGCATAGATCCGGAAGGTCAGGTGACAAAAATTGCTCAGATTCGAGAACTTCGTCAATTAATATCGATGAAACCCTTTGGAGCAGGACTGCGTGTCATCGTTTTAAGTAAAGCACACACCTTAAATCAGGAGGCATCAAATGCGCTGCTCAAAGTCCTCGAAGAACCACCAAACAGGACTATTCTGATTCTCATCACTCCGAGGATATCCGATCTTCTTCCGACCATTGTGTCTCGATGTCAGCACATAAGGTTCCATCCCATTCCGGTAAAACTTTTAGCAGCTGTACTTACGCAAGAACATACAATGGATCATAAAGAAGCTGAATTTATTGCCGCAATGGCCAATGGAAGCTTTTCCCGAGCGTTGGCATTGAAAAATACCGACTGGATTTTTCGTCGCAACTGGATAATAAAAGAAATCGAAAACATGGATACTTCCTCTGTAGCAGTCATTCTAGCTATGGCTGAAAAAATGGGTAAAAACAAAGACAAGGAGTCGACCCAGGATCTATTGGAGATGATTAAAACCTGGTATCGTGATTTAATGATTGCCAAGTATTGTCCGGATAAAATTATCAATAAAGACTTGATGGTAACTGTTCGAAATGTTTCGCAGCGGTATCATCAAAACACTTTATTGAACCGAATATCGGCCGTTCAAAGGGCACAAAAAGAAATTGATGCCAATGTGAACACAAGGCTTGTGCTGGAAAACCTGTTCTTAACCTTGGCTGAAACGCCCTTGGATATTGATTAAATTTATGAAAAAAGTTGGAATAAGATTTAAATCGGCTGGAAAAGTTTATGACTTTGACAGCGGTGCATTCGTTTTAAACGTTGGAGATTATGTTATCGTTGAAACAGAGCAGGGAATGAGTTTCGGATCAGTTGTCGTCCCTCCGGAACCCTATGATGATTCAAGCCTGGAAAAACCTTTTAAAAAAGTCTATCGGCTGGCTACTGCAAAAGATTTCGAGGAAATTGAAAAAAATAAAGAAAGAGAAAACATCGCTTATGCTTTCTGTTTGGAGTGTATCAGGGACCTAAAGCTTGAGATGAACCTATTCAGCGTTGAGAGCACTTTTGATGGAATCAAGTTGACTTTTTTCTTTACTGCTGATGGACGAATCGATTTTCGCCAACTGGTGAAAATGCTGGTCAGAGAGCTTGGATGCCGTATTGAAATGCGTCAGGTAGGAATCCGGAATCAGACAAAGATGACTGGCGGACTGGGGCGATGCGGACGAAGGACTTGTTGCTCCACTTTTTTGGAAAAATTCGAACCCATTTCTATTCGCATGGCAAAGGAACAGGGCTTGTCACTTAACCCCACCAAAATTTCAGGGCAGTGCGGACGATTAATGTGTTGTTTGACATTCGAAAATGAAACATACAGACTATTAAAAAAAGATTTTCCTAGTCCGGGAAAAACGGTTACCACAAAACATGGCCAAGGAAAGGTAATTCGATTAAATCCCATATGCTCGCGACTTACTGTCCGTTTGGAAAGTGGCGCCGAGATGGAAATTCGGTTGGATGAACTTTCGACAAAGCAGGAACAGGAGATACAATGATCGAACCTTTATATATAACTACTCCGATTTATTATGTAAACGACAGGCCGCATTTGGGGCATGCCTATACTACTATCGTCACGGATGTCATTTCCCGGTTCGCTAGAATGAAAAAACAGGAGTGTTTCTTTCTCACCGGAACCGATGAACACGGGGACAAAATCGTAAGAGCTGCCAAAAAGGAAAATCTTAGCCCCAGAGAATATGTAGAAAAGATCAGTTCGCTTTTTAAAAATTTATGGCCTGAACTCAATATCGAAAACTCCTATTTTGTGCGTACCACCGATCAATCTCATGTTGAAGTCGTTGAAAATATACTTCGGAAAATTTATGATTCGGGAGACATTTATTTTGCTGAATACGAAGGGCAATATTGCTTTGGTTGCGAGCGATTTTATTCGGAGCGTGAGCTTGTTGACGGCAAATGTCCGGATCATGGCACCGCACCGGAAGTGATCAAGGAGTCCAATTATTTTTTTAAAATGAGCAAATATCAACAATGGCTTCTGGACCATATTGAAAAAAATCCGGATTTTATCCGCCCTGAACGTTACAAGAATGAAGTGCTCTCTTTTTTGCGAGAACCTCTTGAAGATCTTTGTATTTCCAGACCAAAATCCCGTCTTAAGTGGGGTATAACCTTACCTTTTGATGAAGATTATGTCACTTATGTCTGGTTTGATGCACTATTAAATTATGTTTCCGCGCTTGAATATCCTGACGGGGAGACGTATAAAAAATTTTGGCCTCATGTACAGCATATTGTGGCAAAAGATATCCTGAAACCTCATGGGATTTACTGGCCGACCATGTTAAAATCAGCCGGCATACCGCTTTATAAACACCTGAATGTTCATGGTTTTTGGAATGTGGATCATAGCAAAATGTCCAAAAGCATCGGCAATGTGGTGGAGCCGTTACAAATGAAAAATATTTACGGCACGGATGCTTTCAGGTTTTTTCTGATACGGGATATGGTATTTGGTCTGGATTCGGACTACAGCGAGGAGGCTATGGTACAGCGCATTAATTCGGACCTGGCCAATGATTTGGGTAATCTTTTTTCCAGGGTGATCGCTATGGTACATAAGTATTTCAAAGCTGTTGTACCTAATGTGGACTTATCTTTGGAAAAAGAGATGGAACTAGGTCTGAAAGAAGACGCTTTTAACGCAGTTTCATGTTTTGAATCATCTATGGAAAACTTTTCTTTCCACAAAGCAATGATAGCAGTTTGGGAATTTATCAACAGGATGAACAAATATGTTGATGTCACCGCCCCGTGGATATTGGCTAAACAGAAATCGACGCGAAAGCAGTTGGAAGCCGTCATTTTTAACCTTTTGGAGGGACTGAGAATTGTATCAGGGCTCATTTATCCGGTGATGCCGGACACAGCCAAAACCATGCAGAAGCATTTAGGTTTAGACCCTGAGACCCCTTTTTATACCCTTGATCTTTTACGCTCCTGGAATACCATAGTACCTGAAACGAAACTTCCAAAGGGAATTAGCTTGTTTCCTAGAATCGACTTTGAAAAAATTCAAAAAGAGCGCGCCGATATTGCTGCCTCAGTCCTGGCAGAAGAAAAACTCCCTGATATTACTTTGGAAGATCTTTCCAGGGTAGACCTTAGGGCTGCCACAGTTATTAAAGCGGAAATAATTCCCAGGGCAAAAAAGCTTCTCAAGCTTGAAGTGGATATAGGAGAAGTAAGAACCATCGTAGCCGGAATTGCCAATGATTATAAACCTGAAGATCTGGTGGGCAAACAGGTAATTGTTATAGCCAATTTAAAACCGGCTAAACTTATGGGCATTTTGTCAAACGGGATGTTACTGGCTGCCGTTGAGGATGGTAAGAGTTCGGTAGCAACTTTGGACAGAGAAGTTAAACCCGGAACGTCACTTCGATAACAATAGGTTTTTACATATCTCATGAGTCTGATGAACAAAAATCAAGGGAAATATCCTCTTCCGGGACATATTGATATCCCGATATCTGTTCGTTTTAATCATAGCTGGCGCACCTATCAAAAGAGACTTCAGAGGAAGAACCAGCGAAAAAGCAGGGGAAAAAAGTTTTTAGGAATAATTTTAGCTATTTCTGTCATGGTATTTATTCTGTACGGTATCAGTACAAAGATCGGCGATTTATCCAAAGAACACTCAACAAAGAAAAAAGAATCTAATGTACCGTCAGCTAAATTCATGCAGGAACATTTTGCCGGAAAAAAAGCCGTTCAAAAGTTATTGGAGGGACATTCTTTTCTGAATCTGGATAAAAAACTTTTTCCGGTTATGGTTGGAGAAACCCGACTTTGGGTGGATACGACTTTGGATATGGATTTGCAGCAATATCTGTTAAAGATTATGAATGTTTCACATGCACGTTATATCGGCATTGTGGTCATGGAACCTGAAAGCGGTAAAATTCGCGCCATGGTCGGATATGACAAGCACGATGATACAAATAATCCCTGTCTGAAAAGCTGTTTTCCCGCCGCAAGTATTTTTAAAATCGTAACGGCGGCAGGGGCCATCGAAAAACTCGGCATGAAAAAAGACTCCCCCCTTGTTTATAACGGTGGAAAATATACGCTTTATAAGTCTCAATTAAATGAACAGCAAAATAAATACTCTCATACGGTAACTTTCCA
This sequence comes from Desulfobacteraceae bacterium, assembly GCA_011389745.1. Classification (GTDB taxonomy): domain Bacteria; phylum Desulfobacterota; class Desulfobacteria; order Desulfobacterales; family SKZT01; genus SKZT01. The sequence continues at coordinate 19,596 of JAABTQ010000032.1, forward strand.
AAAATCTTTTGCGGAATCAATCAATCCGATATTTGGTAAACTTGGAATATTCAAACTCAAAAAAGATTTTTTAATTTCTTATGCCGATGCTTTCGGATTCAATCAAGAGATTGACTTTGAATTACCATTACAGCCAAGCCATATTACAGTGTCTGATGAGCCTTACAATTGGGCTGAGCTGGCATCCGGCTTCAATCGAGAGACTTCTTTATCGCCTCTTCATGCCGCACTGATGATCTCTGCTGTATTAAACAATGGAAAAATACCCGAACCGGTGCTTATTGAACAAATATTCAGTGAAAATGGACAAAAACTTTATGGGAGTCATCCAGGAATGATCCAAAAAGCTGTTAAGGCTGAAACCACAGAGGTGATCCGTCAGCTGATGGAGGCTACCATAAGCTCAGGTACCAGCCGAAGAGCTTTTCAGGGTTACACAAAAGACCAGACTCTTTCCAAGCTTCAGATTGGCGGTAAAACAGGCTCTATTGATAATAAATCCCGTGATGCCCGTGTAGATTGGTTTGTTGGATTTGCCGAGGAAAAAGACGGTCGTGAAAAGATTGCTGTGTCCGTTGTGGTTGCTCATCAGGAATACATCGGTGTTCGAGCAGGTACCTATGCCCGGATGGGTATAACGTATCATTTTAAAAATTACTTTGCTCAAAAGGAAAAAATGAAGGAGCGGGCTTTAGATGATACGCTTGGGTTTAGGCAGGATTGTGATGAAAAATGTTCATAAAAAGGAAAAAGTTCACCAGATCTTTAACTCCTAATAAAGAGGTTTCCTATGCCGGGTTTTGAAATATTTTCAGATGAGGAACGAAAAGAGGTAAACGATGTTCTCAAAACAGGTGTCCTTTTCCGTTATGGTTTTGAGCAGGCCCGAAAAGGACACTGGAAAGCCAAAAGTTTTGAAAAAGAATTTGCAGAGCGAATCGCTGTAAAATATTGTCATCTGTGTTCAAGTGGAACTGCCGCATTGACCATCGCATTGGCTGCCTGCGGTATTGGTGCCGGTGATGAGGTCATCGTTCCGCCATTTACCTTTATTGCTACCATAGAGGCACTGCTTAACGCGGGTGCCGTACCGGTATTTTCGGAAATCGATGAAACCCTTTGTCTGGATCCATCTGTATTGGAAAATGTTATCACACCGAGAACCCGTGCGGTCTTGCCGGTTCATATGTGTGGTTCCATGGCGAGAATCGATTCCATCAAGGTATTTTGCGATAAAAATGGTCTGGTTCTCATGGAAGATGCCTGCCAGTCCGTTGGGTCAAGCTATAAAGGAAAAGCCCTGGGCACTTTCGGTAGAATGGGGTGTTTTTCTTTTGATCCGGTAAAAACCATTACGTGCGGTGAAGGTGGTGCGGTTGTCACCAACAATGAAAACTTGTATCGAATCGCTGAAGCTTTTTCAGATCACGGCCATGATCATATCGGAGATGATCGTGGTTTGGAGGGGCACTCCATTATCGGAGCAAATTACCGGATCAGTGAACTCAATGCTGCCATAGGCCTTGCTCAGCTAAAAAAGCTTGATAGCATTCTGGAAAAACAACGAGCCCATAAAAAGGTTCTAAAAGATGCTTTAACCTGCTGCACAAAAATTTCTTTCCGGGAAATTCCAGATCCGGAAGGGGACTCCGCCACCTTTTTATCTTTTTTCCTTCCGGATGAACATATGACTAGAAAAGCCGCAGACCTTCTGGCTAAAGAAGGCGTGGACGGCTGTTTCTATTGGTATGATAACAACTGGCACTACATCCGACAGTGGGATCATCTTAAAAATCTCTCTTTTGCTTCTAAACCACCCATTATGCTTTCAGATAATTGCCCTGATTATTCCAAAGTGTTTTTACCCCGCTCGGATGAAATCATGGGGCGAAACATCTCAATGCTGATCAAACTTTCCTGGGGTGAAAAAGAGGTTGATCTGCGTGGACAAAAGATGGTTCGTGTGCTTAATTCCCTTTAGATTCCATCATTCCGTTAATTACATCTCCCCATTAATGTTGGGGTGTCAAATGAGGAAAAAGCATGTTTCGTAATTTCAAAATGGTGTCGAGAGTGATTTTTGGCCAGGGATGTTTCCGTCAACTTGGAGACATTTTGCAAGCACTAAGAACACTAAATGGGTCTTTTATGGTATTTATGGTGGATGACGTTTTCAATTCATCAGAACTTGTCCCAAAAATTCCTTTTGACGACGGGGACTTGATGCTTTGGGTCAATGTCGACAAAGAACCCACCACAGAATATGTAGACACACTAACCGATAAAGTTCGTTCTTTTTCCCCAAATCCTCCGGCCGGAATCATCGGAATCGGGGGAGGAAGCACCATGGACCTGGCAAAGGCGGTGTCTTTGATGGTAACCAACAAGGGATCTTCTGCGAACTACCAGGGATGGGACATTGTCAAAAATCCGGGCATTTATCATGCCGGAATTCCAACATTATCCGGAACCGGTGCTGAAGTTTCAAGGACTACGGTACTTTGCGGTCCCGATAAAAAGCTTGGAATCAACTCCGATCATACTGTTTTTGATCAAATCGTTTTAGATCCTGAGCTTATTCTGGATGCACCGGCCCAACAACGATTCTACACGGGTATGGATTGCTATATCCATTGCATAGAATCTTTATCCGGCACATTTTTAAATGCATTTAGTAAATCCTATGGGGAAAAGGCTCTTCAATTGTGTCGGGAAGTTTTTATTAAAGATGGCCCTAAACGCGGCCTTGAAAGCGAGGAAAACCTTATGATGGCATCATACTGTGGTGGTATGAGTATTGCATATTCTCAGGTGGGGATATGTCATGCATTATCCTATGGGTTGTCATTTGTTCTGGGAATTCACCATGGAGTCGGTAATTGCATCGCTTTTAATGTCCTGGATGAATACTACCCGGAAGGTGTCGATGAATTTCGTAAGATGATGGATATCAATCAAATACAGCTTCCTAAAAATGTGGCAGCAGAAGTCGAAACGGAAAGTCTCGAAAGAATGATCAATGTTTCGCTTGTGCTGGAGCCGCTTTGGGAAAACGCTCTGGGAAAAAAATGGAAAGCCATGATGACCCGGGCAAAAATTAAGGAACTCTACCAAAGGATGTAGTCAAATGCAGATGGCTTTTAACTTTCGCTTTATGATACTTTTTTTTCTTAAAAATTTTTTCCGTGGTTTTTTAAATCTGCTAAGATCAGATATTTATCTGGGAAAAGACCCTGAGAGTATACCTCAAGGAAGCATCGTGGTTTTCCCATACCTGGCAAATACCATGAATTGCGGACTTGCCGGAATTGTAGCCTTGAAATTGAAAGAAACACCGCACAATCCGATCCATGTCAACATGCTTGACCAAATGGTTGATAAAACAACATCAAGGCTGTTTGATCTATGTCGTCAGGATTCTCTCTCCCTGTCAGAACATTATTTGGGGGGAGAAGATCATATGGGGCAACTTTTGGCGTTAGTTCGCAGCTGGAAAGTGTCCAATGCGTTTTACCAGATTTATAACAGTGATGAAATTCAGAATAGAATATTTTCCAATGCTGCACGTTTAGCTGAAATGAGTGAACGGGAAAAAAAATGCTTATCTGATCACATGGGATATCTCGGATCGAAAGATGTTGAAATCATGGTTGAAAGAATCGAAAAAGCCAAAGATGTGGCCTGGATTCTTCATTGGGAAATTCTCGGTAACGTGAAAAAAGTACGGAATCTTATGTCAAATCATGACAACGAACCGGGGCTGAACCGCCTTAAAGTATATAAAATGATAAATTCGGTTCTAAACAGCCTGGATCGTCTGGAAGTCCGGGGAAGGGATTCCGCGGGAATATCTTTGATGTTTGTACTAGATGGAAGCGAGTATGAAAAATTTCAGGACGCTTTATCGTCCGCAAAAAAATCTGACACTCTTTTGACTCAATTTAATCAACGCATTGGCAGGGATGTTCTTTTAAACAGAGATATAAGCTTGAGGAAAACAACAAACCGCAAAGGCCTTCCTCAAACAGGACTCATCTTCACTTATAAAATCGCTTCGGAGATCGGAAGCCTTGGGGACAATATTGAGTTTTTAAGAAAGGAGATCACCAACGATTCGATCTTAAATCTTCTAACATCTTTTTCTCATATGCATCATACGGTTTCAGCCCACACCAGGTGGGCTTCCGTAGGTGCCATTACCGAAGCCAATTGCCACCCGACAGACAACAAGTTTGTGATCACAGCTACCCAGGAATCCGGAATCATACACGCCTGCTTAAACGGTGATATCGACAACTATCACGAACTAAAAGCTGAGTATGAGAGAAACGGAGGCAGAATTCATGACGATATAACGACCGATACCAAGATTATTCCCCTTCAGATCGAAAAATATATCTGCCAGGGTTATGATGTGCAAGAGGCCTTTCGAATGGCTGTTAACGATTTTAAAGGCTCACACGCCATTTCTATTCATACGGATATCGCGCCGGGAAAAATTTTTCTTTCTCAGAAGGGAAGCGGACAAGCCATTTTTGTGGGGTTGGCAGAAGATCATTATATGCCTGCCTCGGAGGTTTATGGCTTTGTGGAGGAAACCCAGGATTATATCAAGCTTGACGGTGAAAAAAGCGTGGATGGAAAAAAAGTACGGGATCATGGTCAGATTTTTATCATAGATCGGGATTCCAGGGGTGGTCTTGATGGTATCCGTGCCATGTTTTACGATGGCACCCCAATTAGCCTGACAACCAAAGACATCAAGCATACGGAAATTACCTCCAGGGATATCGACCGTCAGGATTTTTCTCATTATTTCCTAAAAGAAATTTCCGAATCTCCGGATTCGGTGGAAAAAACTCTTCTGAATCGTTGGAAAATTAGCAATGATGACAATACCAAATTCAAGGTTGTTCTTGATGAACAGGTTTTTCCCGAAAACCTCAAATCAGCATTTATTGAAAATCGGATCAGACGAATTTTAGTTGTTGGTCAGGGCACGGCCGGTATTGCAGCGATAGCCTGTGGGGACATCATTGACCATTATCTTGATGACCCACACATTCAGATAAGGGCCATGAAAGCCTCGGAACTGAGCGGTTTTAAACTTCCTGAATTCCAAGGCACTGAAACAATGGCTGATACATTGGTCATTGCAATAACCCAGTCCGGTACTACCACAGATACCAATCGGACTGTTGACATGGTCCGTGAACGAGGTGCGCACACCATTGCCATTGTAAACCGAAGGGACTCAGATGTTACGTTCAAGGTAGATGGTGTCATGTATACGAGTAATGGCCGGGACCTGGAGATGTCAGTGGCTTCCACAAAAGCTTTTTACTCACAAATTGTGGCAGGAGTCCTTCTTGGGCTTTTTATGGCCGGATTAAAAAAACGAAGATCTGCCGAATTTATTACTGATGAAGTCAGGCAGCTTCTGCAAATTCCAGGGCATATGCGCAAAGTTCTTGCAATGAAAGATAAAATCAGGGAATCCGCCAAACGTCTGGCTGTCACAAAAACATACTGGGCTGTTGTTGGAAGTGGTCCTAACAAGGCATCCTCCGATGAGATTCGGATCAAACTCAGTGAACTTTGTTATAAAACCATTTCCACAGACAGTGTGGAAGACAAAAAACATATCGACCTTTCTTCGGAGCCCCTCATCCTGGTGTGTGCCGCAGGAGCCGGTGACGGCGTAATTGGCGACCTTATCAAGGATACGGCCATCTTCAAAGCCCATAAGGCTTCACCTGTGGTGATCGCCAATGAAGGTGAAAACCGTTTTGATGCCAATGCTGAAGATGTTTTTCATGTACCCAGGGTCCGTGAACATCTTGCCCCTATCTTAAATACCCTGGTCGGACATCTGTGGGGATATTATGCGGCACTTTCCATAAATGATGTTTCCAAATTTCTGGATGTCTTTCGCGAAAACATTCAAAAGACAATTGAAAAATTTTCTGAAAAAGGGATGGATCTCTATGAGGTCATATTGGAAAAATCTTTCAGAGAAAAAATTGGAAAATTCAATCTTGAATTCAGAAGGCAAATGGCCGACAACAGGTTTCCCACAGGTATGGGTTTAAAGGCGGCTTCGGATCTTTCTCTTTTACTCAAATACCTTTCCGGGAGACTTCCCCTAACTGATTTTGAAATTGATTTTGGGATCAAAGGTACACCGTATAATATGATCAATAAATTTTACGAATGTATCGGAAATGCAATTAACTCCATGACTAGACCTATCGATGCCATCAAACACCAGGCCAAAACCGTAACCGTTGGTACATCGCGAATCACGGAAAAAATTGAAACCGGTATCCTGTTTGATGCACTAGCAGCCCATAAATTTACTCTGGCACAGTTAACACCAAATAATATTATCGTATTGAGAAATGTTCAGGAGATAATTTCCGCGGTCAAAGGCGCCATACTATACCGAATCAAAGGACTGGATTTGATGGGAGAAGTGACCGATAAAGCCACCATTGAGATCATCAAAAAAGAAGGGGTGTTAAAACCCATTCCTTCACGAGTTGAAAGTGACAACCGCCTGAAAGGAAGCAAGCGTATTATTGTTGAGGAAAAAAATGTCTATATCGGCAAAGGCCGCAAAGATAACCGCAGTATTGTTGTCACTCCAATTACATCGAGTTCACATGCAAAAACAAATGTCATCGAATATTTACTTTTGTTGAATGTTTCTTTCAAGGATGATGTTCCCCTTGCTTTCAAAATAAAGGCTTTGGGCGGTAAGTACAAACGAATCAAAAACATAGTTCAGGAAAACAGCGTACCCTGGGAAAATAAGTTAATAGAACTTGTGGACATGAAAGACCTTTTTGGAAGTTCAGCGGAAAAAATCGGTGAATATATTGTCTCACACCAGAAGCTGGCCGGGTTTAAATAAAAATCAAAAGCCGTTAATCGGATTTCAAGGTTCTTTCAACTGCTTCCATAAGTTCTTTTGAGGTGTATGGCTTTGAAATTGATGTGGTAAAACCATGTTTAGAGTAATGAGTCATGACCGGGTCATCATGAAAACCGCTGGAAACGATACCTTTGAGATTCGGGTTCAGCTTTAGAAGTTCTTTCATGGTGTCACAACCCCCCATGCCATCCTTAATATTCAGATCCATGAAAACGACATCAAAGGGATTGCCGGACAAAAGAGCGGTTTTATAAATCGTCAATGTTTCCTCACCGTTTGAGGAGCATGTCACTTCATATCCTTCGAGTGATAAAATCTCCGCAGTTATTTCGCTGACAATGTCATCGTCTTCTAAAATGAGGATTTTTTTCCCGGTCATTTTTCAGCACGCCCTTGCTATTAGTGTTGAAATGGGGGTTAAATAGTTCTATTGGATTTTTAATTCATTCAACGTCCCTGAATCTCTCCTTTTAAAAGTTTTTTAAACCCTTCAAGTGTACCTTTCCAGGAAGCTTCATCGCCGACCATAATCGCGACGATCGTGTTAGTTTCAACACTGACTTCAAGAACGATTTCTTCATCGCCGACCTTAAATACAGCTTCGCCCCAGCGCTCCGCCGGAAGTCCTGTTGTTTCACAATCATAATCCGTTCTGATTTCACCTGTCATTCGTATTTCACTCATTTGATGGTTCCTTTTCTAAAAATAGGCTACTGAAATCTTAACCTGTAAACCATAAAAGGGAATAAATTTGGGACGGAAATCGATTTCTTTATTAAGGGGATTTTCACAATCCCACCATATGCCTTGTAATTTGATATTCGTTTCCATACCATAATATCTGAATAGCGTAAACACGATAGTTGGAACATGGTATTCCTTTGCTCTGGGGAAATGATGGGTGCCCGGCAATTGGATATACCTTGAAATCCAATTTATGATCGATTATATTTTGATTAAATTAGACACCATATCAAGGAGTACCCTTATGAATTCAGAAGAAATACCGATACCATCGCATTACGACCCCGAAAAAGTTGGCCAGGTATGGAAGGTTAATTACGAAAAAATTGCCGGGAATGCTGAAAAATGGCAAGAAAAATATGAGCTGAAACCTTCCGGCAGTGATAAAAAAAAAATTTTATTGTTGCTTGTGGATGTTCAAAATACTTTTTGCACGCCCGGATTTGAACTTTTCGTAGCCGGTCGTTCTGGAATGGCTGCGGTCGAAGATAATAAAAGGCTATGTGAATTTATATACCGAAATCTTCATCGGTTGACCCAAATTTGCTATACGATGGACACCCACCAGGCAGTGCAGATTTTTCACGGTATTTTTTTGGTTGACGATCAGGGAGAGCACCCAAAACCTTTTACCACCGTTACCGCAAAAGACATAGAAAAAGGTGTCTGGAAATTCAACAAAAAAATAAGTTCGGTACTCGGGATCGACGACCCGTCCTATGGACAGGAATATTTGCTCCATTATACCCAAAGATTGGCGTTAAGTGGCAAGTATGATTTGACCATATGGCCATACCACGCCATGCTTGGCGGGATCGGGCACGCAGTAGTATCTTCAGTGGAAGAAGCCGTGTTTTTCCACGGAATTGCTCGAAGCACGCAGTCTGATTTTGTTATTAAAGGAAAAAATCCTTTTACGGAAAACTATTCTGTTTTAAGTCCGGAAGTGACTTCAGATCCAAGCGGGAAAAAAATTGGTGAAAAAAATCAGGCTCTGACTGATAAGCTATTGAAACATGATGTGATCATCATTGCCGGACAGGCCAAAAGTCATTGCGTCGCCTGGACTACCGATGATCTCTTAACGGACCTCTACGAACGTAATTCTCCAAAATTTGCTGAAAAGGTATATATTTTGGAAGACTGCACGTCACCGGTGGTTATACCTGATGTGATCGATTACACACAAAAGGCCAATGAAGCTTTTAAAAAATTTGCAGATGCAGGGATGCATATTGTCCGTTCTGCAGATTCAATGTCACGCTGGCCAGGATTTTCCTGATGAGTCTTTTTAAAATTTTTTGGCGGCAAGGGATTCAGAACGAAGAAGCCACGCGGCCAAAGCACCGGTAAATGCTACACCAGAGGCCAGGATAAATGCCGATGAAAAACTACCGGATTTATCGGCCATGGCACCGGCAATGCCAGGGCCGAACGCTTGCGCGATACCAAACAACAAAGTAATGAAACCAAGCGCTGCCGGTGCCATCCTGGGACCAAAAACATCACCGCATGTTGCCGCCATGATGGCCGGAATACTCCAGGCGGAAAAACCGAATAAGACAGCGGAAACAATAAAACCCATAGGTACCGGCCAGATGGCAAAAAGACAAAAAGACATTCCATGCATGCAATATACCAGGATCAGGGCCGGTCGTCTGCCAATAAGATCCGAAAGTGAACCCCATATCAGGCCGCATAGCATGCTGCACCAGCCCATGACCATGAAAAGATTTCCGGCTGCCTGTGAAGTGTATCCTCCCTCAACCATAAGATATTTAACAAAAAATGTCATATAAATGATATACGAAAAACCAAAAGCCATATATACGATACCCAGGTGCCAAAGGGTTGGAGATTTATAAACATCCGCCCACCTTAAAGCCTGGGCTCCGGGGCTGTCCAGGGAATATCCGGCATGCGGTCCCACAGGTTTTAAACCCATTTGGGAAGGCCGGTTTCTTATGAAAAAACCACCTGCAACCGCGATCATAAGGGTTAATCCGCCGAAAAGATACCAGCAGATTCGCCATCCATCCGGATTATATGCGGATATGATCCATGGCACAATAGGTCCTGAAAAAATGAGCCCAAGAGATGATCCGGTAACCACAACTCCCGCTGCCAATCCTCTTCTACGGGGTGTAAACCATGATGCCAACAACCCGATGACCGGCACGTTGCTTGCGCCGCTTCCGATTCCGGTTAAGGTTCTCCATAGGGTCGCGGATAAAAAATTTTCTGCAATACCGGTAAATATCAGGGTAATTCCAACCGTTAACAATCCACTGGTAATAACTGCTCTTGGTCCAAAACGCGCAGCCATGGCGCCCCCCAGAACAGAAAGGGTAAGGTAGCCCACTAAATTGGATGTGGCCATTATACCGGCTTGCGTATTATCCAGGTTAAGGCTTTTTTGCATTTCAGGGAGCAACACGGAAAACCCGAATCTGGCAAGACCAAGAGAGCCGAAAACCACCAGAGTACCGATTAAAAGGATCACCCAACCATAATGAAATAGGGATTTATTAACGCTCATTGATGGTCTTTGCAGGTTATCCTCTTGCATTATTTTCCTTCAGATTGTTTCCCAAAGAGTTCATGGAAAAAAATATTACTAAGCTATTTTCGCAAAATCCACATAATCAGTGATATTAAAACGAATTAGGTTGTTTGATATGAAAAATACATCTTTTTACCCATTTCATAATGACAAGGTTTTTGTTACAGGTCCATAGAAATCCTAATCGTTAAAAAACTATGTAAAGGAGGTATTTTATGCCAGACAAAGGAGAAATTTACAAGTGTGAACTTTGCGGAAACGTAGTCCTGGTGCTGGAAGCAGGGGGAGGCGCTCTTGTATGCTGTGGAGAAGACATGCAACTACTCAGTGATGAGGAAGCCAAAGCGTATTCGTCACATTAAATCATTATCGAAAAAATGATTGCATGACGGGGAAAAAATCAAGCCAATTTTTTATTAAAGACATTTTTAAACCAAATAATAATGGCGGCATCTATGCCGCCATTATTATTTCCGTTATTGTAATATATATGCTTACTTCCGACTAACAACGATCTGTTTATTCAAAATTCGCTTTTGCATCCTGGTAGGCCTGTTCCATTTGATTCATGGTGTAATCGAGGGTTTGCCTTGCTTCAGACCAGGTATCCATGCCCTGGGCTTTGAGATTTGAAAATTCGTTTGCTGCCTTTTCATACATTGCGCTAAGATTGTCAATTTGTTGCTCCACTTTTTCCCGAGCTTCACCTTCAAGGGCCTGAGCATCATATTTAAGGTCTTGAATTTTTTCTTCCATATCCGACATTTGTTCATTCATTTTGGCGGTATATTCTTCTTTCTGTTCAATTGTAAATTCGGTTTTGGAATCAAGGACATCTCGGGTTTCTTCCCTGGCCTCTTCCTGGATTTCCCTAACTTCTTCCTTGGTCTCTTCCTGGATTTCCTGAATTTCTTCCTTAGCCTCTTCCTGATTTTCCTGAATTGTTGCTTCTGGTGGTTTTTCTTCACCACAGCCCAAAATCATTGCCAACGCAAAAAACAATGCTAACATAAAAATCTTTGTTGCAGAATGCTTCATGTTGATCCTCCTTTTTTCAAACAGTTTATAATTTTTTTTGGGGCCGCTCTTTTCATTAACTTCTTTCCTTTTCTGGTAAAAGTAATTAAGTTGTAAGCGTCCCACTCGGCGTGTCGAGCCCAAACTTACAAATAACCTGAAATCAAGTTAATGTAAGATATAGGAGATCTCACAAATATGAATAATCTTCATGGAATCACGGATTATTCTCTATAATTCCGGAACCCAAACTTTTAAATTATATTTTTCTAATGAATACTATGGTAAACAATTTATTTTTTCAAGAAATTTTTAAAAATTATAAGTTTTAAGGAAACTTTTAAAGGTTAAGCATAGAATGAATTTTAAAAATGCACTGATCAGATGGGTTATATGCATATCAATCATTGCTATGCCCATGAAAGCCGAACCGTTTGATTTCACTCAAAATGGAGCTGTTTTGCGATCATTTTTATCAATGAATGGCTTAAAAATGACTGACGATAAACAAGGAGGGGCTGTTCAGGTTGAAATTAAAGGAATGATGGAAAACACTCCGTTTAAGATAACCGGTCATTTGGGCCCATTGGCCCAGGCCCTTGATCCGAAGCTAAAATGGTCAGTCCTTATGAACTTGGAAACAGCAGGGGCAAAATTAAGCATTGGCGGCACAATCAATGATCTGAATAAAATCGAAGGTATTGATTTGGAATTTATGCTTTCCGGACAAAACCTGGAGGGGTTTGAAAATATGTTCGGAAAAAATCTACCGAAAGTGGACCCTTTTGTATTCGAAGGCACTTTAAGGGATACGCAACCATTGAAGTTTGAATTATCAGACCTTCATTTGGTGATGGGAAAAAGTGAAGTCAAAGGTTCCGGTACTATGGATTTTTCACAAAGTCAACCATATATTACAGCGAATTTTTTTTCTTCCTATCTGGATTTGCGCAAAGTGCTTTTGAGCAATGATATATCAATAGAAGATGATAGCCTGGAAAAAACTTTTGAAGATGAGGCAACAGATTCAACCCAAAAGATGAAAGTATTTTCTGATCAGCCTTTTGATATGAAATCCTTAAAATCGTTGAATGTGAAACTGGAGTTACTCGCTGAAAAAATGCTGTTACCGCATATGGCACTTAAAAATTTTAATCTTCAAGCGAGTATTAAAGATGGTGGCTTTACCGTTGATTCACTATCCAGCGACCTCGGAGGTGGTCGATTGGCCGGAAATCTCAAAATAGAACCTTCTGATCAGACATTTATCGTATCAGCATTGTTGAATATTGACCAAATGGCTCTACACCAGATGTTGGAAGATATGGAAATGGATATTCAGGGTGAGGGCATGATTGAGATGAGACTGGATTTAAATGCAGAGGGGATTTCCATGTCGGAACTAATGGCCGATCTTGATGGAAGTGCCAGCCTGTTAATGGGTGAGGGAAGGATTGACAGGAACTATCTAAGGTTTCTGGGTCTTTTTAAAATTAATTTAATATCGAGCCTTGTCAATATTCTGGGTATTCCTTCCGGATTACGAAAAAATGAAGCAACATCAGGCATCAACTGCCTTGTGATGCGATTTGATGTTGGAAAGGGAATAGCCAATCTCACAGCTTTTATTTTGGATACCCCACAGACAACTATCGCTGCAAATGGTCACATTAATCTTTCAAGTGAAAAAGTTGATATTTATGTGAAACCGATTTCCAAGGAGGGAGTTGGTGCTAGAGGGGTGGCCAAATTCAACCTGTCCCTTTCCGAACTTACCAGGGTTTTCTACCTGGGAGGAACATTGGCAAATCCTAGTGTGGGTGTTGATTCTACCCAGACATTTGTCACTTTGGGAAAAGCTATTGGGGGAGTTGTTTTGTTCGGACCTGCCGGAGTTGCAGCGGCATTGCTGTCCGGTAAAATCGGGGGAGGTTCCCAAAATTTTTGTTTGGAGGCCATTGAAGCGGCTCAAAAAGGTGTTGAGATCAGTGAGGAAGAAACCGGTGTTTTTAACACGCTTGGCGATTTTTTGAAAAGACTGAATCCTTTTAATTGATAAAGTGTTACACAGGCTATGGTTGGAATTAAAAATGGATAAATTAATGATCCATAACATCAAAAAAGAGTTTTTTAACCTTGACCTTGCTAATTATCAATTGACCTTTGACGACGGCTTATACTCCCAATACTACTATTTTTCACTTTTTAAACCGAATCACACCCCTCGAATTTTTTTCATCATAACCGGACTTATACAGCAGGGTAAAGCCAGAAAAGTTTTTGATGGAAAATACTTGCCTCATCTAAAATCCAGAAAATATATGTATGAGGCTTTTGTGGAAAAAAAATTCGATCAGTTTTTGAGACTTGGGGAATTAGAAATTATTGCCGATCAAAAAGATGTGATCATCGGGGCTCACAGCCATTTTCATGATATCATCTTCACTGAACACCCATTGAAAAAAAAACTGAGTCAATGGAAGCTACATCTATTGCCTTTATCCTTGCAATATAACGATGATTCCTCCCTGAACCGACGTTCCAAATTGGCCTACCAGGGATTTTCGTACTCCGGGGGAAATCTGGTAAAACGTTCTATGACCGAATGGCTGGATTATATTAAATATGATACTGAATCATGCCTCGAGTGGTTTGAAAAATACCTGAGATTTCAACCATCCATATATTGTTTTCCTTTTAACGAATATACGCCTGTGCTGGTCGAAATTTTAAAAAGTTATGGTTTTAAGCGCTTTTATAACGGCAAATCGGGTGATAATGAAGAAATATTCAGCCGTATGGATATTGATAATTTTTTTGAGGACTAATAGTAAGAAAGCAGAAAACAGGCAACAGACAACAGAGAGCAGGAGGAAAGAAAGGCGTGATACTGCGAAGGGTTATGGGTTCGCAATCCGTCTCCTCTTCCCTACTTCTCCCTTATCAATGCTTGCTGCTCTCTGCTCTCTGCTCACTGTTCTCTGTTGCCTGTTTTCTGATCAGGTTAATGCCGTATCTCCATCACAATAATCCAATCGGATCTCCTTTTTGAACCGTTCCAGAGGACTCTTTTCATGCGCAGGAAAGTAGAGATATTCACGTTTTTGCCTTTTTAGAAATCTTTTGAAAAAGATCCGGCTTTTTAAATAGCATCCCATTTTATCGGAAAATTCCACACGATCCGCCTGGTATTTTCTTGCATACTTTAATACAGTGGCACATGCGGCAGGAATGACATCGGTCCTTTTCAATAAATGATCCAATACCCTTAACACGGTTTTTCCTTTGTGAGAAGAAACACAAAGTATAATAAATCCGCTATAATTTTGCTGATTTTTATAATAAATTTTCAGTGCAAAGAAATTGAAAAGGTCCCGAATGTCCGAGAAATGATATCCGGATATTTCCGGCACATTACCGCATTGGGAAAGTACCCATCTTTCATGAAGCATCCAATTGATCAATTCCGGGCCTCGATAAAAAAAAGGCTGGTGAGTTTGTTGTTGATAAAAATCGGATTCTTTGATGTCATAGGTGATACAAGCCTTATAATTGCCTGCCATTTTATTGATAAGACCGTTGATTGCCGCATAAAAAAAAAGTTTTTCCAGCTTATAAAAGCCATCCTCTACCTTTTTTATCAAATGCTTACCAAATTGATTATTGCTGCCAAAAGCGCTATCAATATTTTTGAAGACCTTGAAAAATTCCTTGAAAAAGTGAACTCTTTCAACACGAAATTGAAAATAGTTCAGAGATCCTAAAGCTTTCATGCCATAACACTTAAGCACCTTATCGGCTTGAGGGGTAATCCGTGTGACCACAAAATCCTGATTCAAAGAAATTATTTTATCCAAAAGTTGTTTTCCGATACCCTTGCCCCGGTATTTGTCCATAAGATAAAAGGTGCTTCCCCAAAATACCCGGTAATGGTTACTTTCAAATGACAATATTCCAGGGAACCGGCCAATATAACCAATAACCTGATTATTTTTTAACGCCACAAAAAGTACGATATCGTCAGGTTGTGCATATGGATTTTTCATTTGGGCCCTGGCACGGGATAACGTGATCGGAACGATCCGCTCAAAACCACTCGAATCGGCATAGCCCTTGGCAAATTGATAAAGGTCTTTCAAAGGTACAGGTTTTATATCGATATGTTCTGAACTCATTAATTTTACCGAAATATGTTTTGCGGATCAATAACGTGCTAAACTCTGATGTACCGTCTTATTATTACCAATATACATCGTTTACCCTATTTCTTTTGATTTGAACAGATTTTAGAGTCAAATAAAAATGTCAATATATCTAGAACGTTAGGCCAATGAGAACCAAACCGTGATAAAAAGCTCTGGGGGGAGGCTTTTCCAAGAAATGACAAGACATATAATGATTGTAGATGATAATCCCCTGCTCCGTAAAACGATAAAAGAAATTTTAAAAGCTGAGTTTCCCGCAGTGATCATTTCCGAAGCATTCTCGGGCGAAACCATGTGGCAAATTTTCAATGATCAGCTTCCTGATCTCATATTTATGGATATTAAACTGGCGGAAGAAAACGGTTTGGAGCTAACCTCTGCAATAAAGGCAAAACACCCTAATATAATTATTGCCATTTTTACCAACCACGACTTACCTGAATACAGGCAAAAGGCAGGCATTTGCGGGGCGGAATTTTTTCTCTCCAAACTGGATTGCAAAGCACAGGATTTAACCCAGTTGGCCTCAACCATACTCAATCAACCAAGAGCGAAATTATAATGTCTGCAATGTTCCGGGGATTTTTCCTGTTCTGATTGTTTTAAACAATAACACCTTACCTTCCATAACTCCATGGTATTCCGCATATCAATTCTTGACGAATGAGCCTTTAATTTCATAGACTAATTTTATCTTTATAACCAAAAAACATTATTATATGAGAAAAAATAAAGGCGTTATCGAAAAACTTTTTAAACAATCAGAAACAATCTTAAAATTTGAGGGTGCAATGTTGAAAGATATTCGTAAAGGACTGATGACTGGCTTGGGAGCGGTAGTTTTGACACGGGAAAAAATTGAAACAGTTTGCCGCAAGTTTGTTGAAGACACCAAAATGAGCAAAGAGGATGCTCAAAAACTCGCTGATGAGATTTATCTTGCTGGAGAAAGACAGTGGGGTGATTTCGAAAAAATGTTTAAAGATACTGTCCGTGGTACAATGGAAAGTCTTGATATCGGAAGCAGAAATGACTTAACCTTGCTTAAAGATAAATTGGAAAATATTGAAAAAAGACTGACTTTACTGGAAGCTGTTGGATATGTGCCTAAAGAGAAAGGGTTATCATCATAGTGAAAATTAAAACCATTGCCAATCTGGGCCGTTTTAAAGACATTGTTTTTACACTCATCAAATATGGGTTCGGAGGCATGGTCGAACATCTGGATTTTCCCGGAAAGCATGAAAAAAAAGGGTCTTCTTATGTCGACAGGAGACTTGGCACCTATGAACGCTTTCGAATGGCACTTGAGGATCTGGGACCAACATTTATCAAATTCGGCCAGATAATGAGCCTCCGTTCAGATTTGCTTCCCAAGGAATTGGTTTTAGAACTTGGCAAACTTCAGGATGAAATTGCTCCCGTAGATTTTTCCTTAATTCGAAAAGTCATAGAGGAAAATATCGGGTATCCCATGGAAGAGCTGTTTATACTATTTGAGGAAAAACCCATAGCAGCAGCTTCCCTGTCTCAGGTTCACAGGGCTGTTTTAAAAGAAAGCCGACAGGCGGTAGCTGTCAAGGTCCAAAGGCCAAATATACGAAACACCATCGAAACGGATTTGAATATCTTGGAAACCATCGCCGATCAGATACACGATCGTCTTTCCGAATACAAGATCTATGATTTTCCAGGCCTTGTGCGATTGACCCGGCGAAATATACAGCGTGAGCTCAATTTTAGTCGCGAAGCCCGCTATATGACCATTGCGAGAGCCGGCTTGGGAGAAATGAAGGGCGTTTATATTCCCAAGCCTTTCATTGATCTTTGCACTCCCTCTTTATTGATCATGGAATTGATCGAAGGTAACAAGCTAAAAGAACTGGATTTAAAGAATCTGGAAAATCCGGAGCCTCTTGCCAGAAGGGGTTTGAAGCTTACCATAAAGCAGATCCTTGAAGATGGTTTTTTTCATGCCGACCCCCATCCGGGCAACCTGCTGATTACGAAAGATCATGTTTTGTGCATACTGGATTGGGGAATGGTCGGACGTCTTACTGAAGGTGAACGTTTCGATTTAATTGATTTTCTGTATGCAATTGTCGATCAGGACAGCAAAAAGCTGGTAGATGCTCTTCTGGTTATCACCAAAGCCGAAGAGGAGATAGATCACCGAAGATTGGAGCGGGATTTGATGGATATTCTGGATTCTTATCTGTCAACCCCCCTTAAAGACCTGAACCTGGGGGCTTTGATCCTGGAGATTACTGACCTTTTACGGGAATATCGCCTTCGTCTTCCGCCGGATCTTTTTGTCATGCTTAAGGCTCTGATCACCGCCGAAGGAACGGCCAGGCTGATTTATCCGGAACTGGATGTCGTGTCTCAGGCCGAACCTTTTCTCAGAAAGGCTGCTGCAAAACGTTTCAGCCCCGGATTTCTGATGAAAAAGTTTCAAAACGCGATTTCAGGAATATTGACTTATCGCGGTGACCTCAACAGGCGATTTGTTCGGATCATAGAAAAAGTCGATCGCGGAGAGCTAAATATCAGGTTCGAACATAAAAGCCTGGGAGGACTTAGGAATACTCTTGAGAATATATCGAGCCGCTTGACTTTCGGGATTATTATTGCCGCAATGATCATCGGCTCCTCAATGATTATCACCACAGGTGTTAAACCGCTTTTGTTCGGATTTCCTGCTTTTGGAATGATTGGCTATATCATATCGGCTGTTGCAGGTTTGTGGCTGATTTATAATATCATTAAAACCCGGCGTTATTAAAACTAAGGAGATTCCCATGCCCCGCATCGCCATAATTAATGGTGTTCGATCCCCATTTACCAAATTTAACACCATTCAAAAAGATATCAAGGCTTCCGATCTGGCCAGATATGTCATACGAGAGGTTATGGAACGAACCGGAATCGATGCCAAAAGGATTGATCACGTGGTTTTCGGGTGCGGGGGACCGCCCGCCGATGCACCGAATATCGCACGAACATCTGCCCTGAAAGCGGGAATTCCTGAATCTGTCCCGGCGTACACTGTCCAGCGAAATTGTGCTGCGGGCATGCAGGCAATAACAGAAGCCTGTATGATGATCCAAATGGGCCATGCTACAGTTGCCATTGCAGGGGGCGTGGAAAGCATGAGCAATATCCCGTTGTTTTTTAAAAAATCCTTTCAGAATAAAATGACCGATCTGTCGCGTGCCAAAAGCATTTGGACAAAACTTAAAATCGCAGCTTCTTTTCGTCCCCGGGATTTTACACCGGTCATAGGCGTTGCACTGGGACTTACCGACACATATTGCGGTCTTAACATGGGTGAAACCGCCGAAGTTCTTGCCAAAAAGTATGGCATAACCAGAATTCAACAGGATGAAATTGCATTGAGAAGCCATCAAAGGGTGACTGCGGCCTGGGAACAGGACCTTTATAAAGATGAAGTTATGACCGTTTTCAATCCGGACGGCAATCCTGATATAATCTTGGAAGACAACGGCCATCGCACAAACCAGACAATGGATGCCCTTGCCAAACTAAAGCCTTACTTTGATCGTCAATTCGGAACCGTAACTCCTGGAAATTCCTCCCAACTTACCGATGGTGCCGCTGCCATGGTCTTAATGGATGAAGAATACGCATTTGCTGAAGGTTACACACCCAAAGCTTTTGTCCGATCCTGGGGATATGCGGGAAACGATCCGTCAACCATGGGATTGGGACCGGCTTTTGCCACACCTATTGCTTTGGATCGCGCGGGTCTTGCCATGAAAGATATCCAATTGATTGAACTTAACGAGGCATTTGCCGCCCAGGTTATTGCTAACGAGATTGCATTTTCATCCAAAAAGTTCGCTCAGGAAAATCTGGGCCGGTCGGAACCCATCGGAGAAATTGACCGGGATATTTTGAATGTTAATGGAGGCGCTATTGCCTTGGGTCACCCGATCGGTGCTTCAGGAACAAGGCTTGTGCTGACTTTAACCAGAGAAATGGAACGTCGGGACTGCCGATACGGTTTGGCCACCCTATGTGTGGGCGGTGGTCAGGGAGCCGCCATGATTATCGAACGACAATAAAGGGAAAAATCATGAATCTACACACATCTTTTGAAATAACCGAAACTGGTGTTGCAGTCATTAAACTGGACAACAAGGACACTTGGCTGAATGTTCTGGGCACATCCTTTTTAAAGTCTTTCAATGAAACTCTAACCGAAGTTTTAGCAAAGCCCCATGTCAAAGCCATGGTGATTTGCTCGGCAAAAAAAACCGGATTTATCGCCGGGGCCGATATAAATGAATTGGCAAAAATCAACACTGCAGAAGATGCACAAATGGCGGCAAAGCAAGGTCAAAGGATTTTTTGCAGACTCGCCGATTTTAAAATTCCGACCATCGCTGCCATCAACGGCCATTGCATGGGCGGAGGAACAGAGATGATTCTGGCATGTGATTTTCGGCTTGCCGCTAGAGAAAAGGCCAATATTGCCCTTCCGGAGGTCAGGCTGGGAATTTTTCCCGGATGGGGAGGTACCCAGCGCCTTCCACGACTTATTTCTTTACGCAGTGCTTTGGATATGATCCTGACCGGAAAAGGTTACAATGCTTCAAAAGCCTTTCGCTGTGGTCTGGTGGACAAGGTGGTCCCTGATGACATATTAAATGACTATGCAGTCAAATTTGCCGAAGAAGTCATCCGTACAAAAGGTGTAAAATATATTGCGGCCCGCAAAAAAAAGGCACGGGGTATCTTGGAACTTATTACCGATAAAAATTTTATCGGTCGTTTTATTACGCTGACTTTCGCCAGGCAGCAGGTGCTTAAAAAAACATATGGTAACTATCCTGCCCCCTTATTGGCCATCAAGGCTATGCTCCGGGGGCTTTCAAAACCTTTGGAACACGGGCTTGACATTGAAGCCCGCTTATTTGGTGAAGCAGTAGCTA
>JAABTQ010000033.1 GCA_011389745.1 Desulfobacteraceae bacterium
CAGGATTTTCCAGGCTTCCACTTCGGAGGTATATGGTGATCCCGAGGTGCATCCGCAGCCGGAGACCTACTGGGGCAAAGTGAATCCTATCGGTAAACGTTCCTGCTATGATGAGGGCAAGCGTTGTGCGGAGACGCTTTTTTTCGATTATTACCGTCAGCACAACCTGAAAATTAAAGTGGCCCGAATCTTTAATACTTATGGTCCGCGAATGCACCCCAACGACGGTCGTGTGGTATCCAATTTCATTATGCAGGCATTGCAGGGAAAATCCGTCACCATTTATGGAAATGGATCCCAGACCCGATCTTTTTGTTATGTCGATGATTTGATCGAGGGGTTTATCCGACTAATGAACACCCCGGATGATTTTACCGGACCTGTCAACCTTGGCAATCCGGTTGAGTTTACCATCCTGGAGCTGGCGGAAAAGATTTTAACTCTAACCGGATCACGATCCAAAATACTATTCAAATCCTTGCCTGAGAATGATCCACAACAGCGAAAACCCGATATCACAATGGCTATGCGGGAACTGAACTGGAAACCTCGCGTTCAACTTGAGGACGGATTGAAAAAAACAATCAGCTATTTTGATAACCTGCTGTCGGGTTTAGCTGTGAATAAAGAGCACATTCTCTCCGCACCGGAAAGTGCCGGATCGGAATGATACTGGAATAGTTACCCAATAGGAGTATCGTTTAATGTGGTATCAATTGAAAGTCAACCTGCTGAAAATTCCATGTATAAACCGTCTGTGGCGACATTGGTATGCCCGTCAAGGTCACTTTGTGGGTAACTACCATGATCTTCCCAACTATATTAATCAATTTGCACCTGGACGAAGCTTTGTCGATATCGGTTGTATGTGGGGAGTCAATGGCGAATTTGCTTTTCTGGCTGAAGAAGCAGGAGCTTCCATAGTTAAAGGAGTTGATGTGTTTGGCCCGACTCCGGAATTTGAAGAGAAAAAGGCTGATCGAGGCTCTAAGGTCCACTTTATTTTGGGGGATGCCGGCAGTACTGACACAATTTCCCAAGTGGGAGTCATGGATGTTGTTTTTTGTGCCGGGGTACTTTATCATCACCCCAGCCCTTTTGATCTGCTGGTGGCCCTACGTCAAATGTGCGGGCAAACACTAATCCTTCGCACTTCGACCATCCCTGAAATTAATAATCTTCCGAACGCAGCCGTTTATTTTCCGTTCCTCAACGCAAAGGACTGCCGCTTATGGAATTTGTCGAGACTGGGTGTTTCCAAGCAAGTAGGAATTACCGATGGTTTCGAACCGGCAGAAGGATATGGCAACTGGTTTTGGGGATTGACACCAAGCTGTTTGGAGTCAATGGTTAAAACAGCCGGCTTTCGCATAGAGAAGAGGGATACTGAACCTTTTGCCCAGACTCTCATTTGCAAGGCTGTTAATCCACCTTTCATCCATGAACTTCCAGACCAAACCAAAGCACGTGACATGGCAGCAGTTATCTCAAAAGCGGGTATTGCCCGGCCGGCATAGAAAATCATTTTACTGTAGGAGGCGACATTGGTATTTCTACAAAAAATTTGAAAACCATACTTTTCCATTCATATTACGATTGCAAGATTTTTGAATTCTTTGATCTATATTTTTACAGAGAAAAACCTATATTCCCTTTGGAGAAACAATGACAACACCAGTGATTTCTGTTCAGGGCCTGGGGAAAAAATTTCGCCGGAATTCTGCAGAAGGTCCATTTAAAATTAAGCACTTATTTACAGGAAGGATTTTTAAAAGAAAATATGAATCCTTTTGGTGTTTGGATGATGTCACTTTCGAAGTTCCCGAGGGACAGATGATCGGTATCATCGGTCCAAACGGATCCGGCAAATCAACCTTGCTTCGATTGATCGGCGGGGTGGGACGTCCCGATAAAGGATCTTTGGAGGTCAATGGCAGAATCGGCGCCCTTTTGGATTTGGGAGCCGGTTTTCATAACGATCTTAACGGACGAGACAATATTTATATCAGCGGTGTAGTGGCCGGGTTAACACGCCGGCAAATTTCGGAGCGCTTTGACGAAATCGTTGCTTTTGCTGATCTGGAAAGCTTTTTGGACAATCCCATGAGAACTTACAGCTCCGGCATGAGAATGAGGCTGGCATTTGCTGTGGCCACCAATATCGACCCTGATATTCTTCTCATCGATGAAATTCTTTCCGTAGGTGATTTGACTTTCCAAAGCAAATGCCTGGAAAGAATTAATCGATTCAAGCATAAAGGTTGCACCATGCTCCTGGTGTCCCATGATGTCGGGCAAGTTGAAAAAATCTGCGATTCGGTTTTATGGTTAAAAAATGGAAAAGTCAATGGTTTCGGGCCACCCAAGGAAATTATACGGGCCTATGAGGAAGAAATGTCCTCTGAAACTCGAAAGAGAACTCCATTAAACCAGTTGGATGACAAAACCGGTAAAAGCAGCCTTCTGAAACTCAATGAAAACCGCTTTGGATCAATGGAAGTCGAAATTTCAGTTGTCCGTATCATTAACCCTCATGGATACCAGATTCATAAAATAAACAGTGGAGAACCTCTCAGAATAGAAATAGGCTATAAGGCTCATAAACCGTCGAATTCGCCCACATTCGGCGTTACCCTATCCAGGGAGGATGGTCAGATTTGCTGTGAAATGATGATGGATAAGAACCAATTTAAGCTGGAAGGTTCGCGCAAACAAGGGGTTATAATTCTTGACATCGAGCGTTTGGATTTGAGAGGAGGTGAATATTTTGTCGACGTGGGCATCTATGAAAAAAACTGGGAATATGCATACGATTATCACTGGCATGTTTATCCTTTGAAGGTCCAATCAAATTATTCTTTTAAGGGAATGTTGGCTCCCCCGCACGCCTGGTCCTGGACCATACAACATTAAGAAATTATTTTAACTACTCCTTATAAATTGGATTCTTTTGAAAATACAAAACTCTTTCAGGTATCAGAAAAATGTATGATCGCATAAAAGTTATTGATGAAGAACTCAGTGATCCTCCTCATACTGTTGAGGGTTTGGAAGGTTATGCCGGGGTCAAAATTCTGGCAAGAATTCACGGCATTCCCTTGGGTTGGGTTTCACTGCCGGTAATAAACGGGCAATGCACGGCCACCATGATCAGAAAGAACATTTTGGAAAAGCATGGCAACGCGATCTTGATGCAACTGATGCAAAACAGGCTTGTTGAAGTACCATTAGATGAATGGCAGGGTATTGAGGATTTGTTCAATAGAATACCCGGTAATTCTCAATTGTCCCTTCCACTGGTGACGGTGGTTGTGTGTACCAGAGACCGCACCGATAACCTTAAACAATGTCTTGATTCATTACTTCTTTCAGATTATCCGAATACTGATTTTTTGGTGGTAGATAATGCTCCGGTCAACAAGGATACTGCACGCCTTGTGAATGAATCATACCCGAATGTAAGATATGTTTGTGAAGATCGTCCGGGGTTAAACTGGGCTCGTAACCGGGCTGTACGCGAAGCTAAGGGAGATATCATTGCTTATACAGATGATGATGTCATCGTGGACAAGCAATGGATCCGTGCCATTGTTGATGTTTTTGTTAAATGTCCGGAAGTAATGGCGGTTACAGGTCTGGTTGTTCCTTTTGAGCTGGAAACAAAAGCACAAAATCTTTTTGAACACTATGGAGGATTCGATAGAGGTTTCAAAAGAAAATGGACACAATTGGTCAATGATATCGGGGGAAAAAAATTTCCTTTCGGGACAGGTCAGTTTGGAACCGGTGCCAACATGGCTTACCGTCGGTCATTGTTTGATTTGATTGGGTTGTTTGATCCGGCCCTTGATGTGGGAACGGTCACCAATGGCGGTGGTGACCTGGA
Source organism: Desulfobacteraceae bacterium (assembly GCA_011389745.1). GTDB lineage: Bacteria > Desulfobacterota > Desulfobacteria > Desulfobacterales > SKZT01 > SKZT01. Next base: position 3,887 of record JAABTQ010000033.1, read on the forward strand.
GATGTTTTTTCGTGTGCTCAAGGAGGGTTTTATACTTGTTTATGAACCTCGTGCCATGGTGCGTCATCGTCATCGACACGATTATGATTCATTAAAACATCAAATTCGCAATAATGGAATCGGATTTTATTCTTTCCTGGTTCGAAGTGCAATTGCTTATCCTGAAATAAAGTTTTCCGCAGCCCGTTTTGGTTTATGGTGGTTTTGCTGGTGGAGCATCAGGAGACTTTTGTTGTCATTGTGGTATCCCATGCGGTTGCCGCGCAATCTCATTTGGGCGGAATTGATAGGCTCCATTATCGGGTTGGGACGATATTTCAAAGCACGACGTAATGCCTTTAATATTGCATTGTCGTTTGAATCGGAAAAACAAAAGGCTTATTCCACCACGATAGAAAAAAAAGCCATTTCTCTCAAAAAATCGGCATCCCACGGCACAGCTGTCCGATCTTTAAATCTGAACCGGCCGCTGTTACCAATTACCGATGTCGGTGAATTCAACACTGTTATACTATATGTTTTATCGAATGAAAAACTATATGGATGCGTAGCCATTAAAAACAATGGGCACTCAATCCCTGTAACACTTCTGGCGGAAGTTGTGGTTCAAAATATTGGATTGAACCTATTTGACAATGCTCATCAATTGAAATTAGACGTTCAGTGGGCAAAAGCCTTAAGCGCAGTCTATCGACGATATATGCCCGATGAAAAAGAAGAAAAAAATTGTCTTTCAAACGATATTTCACTTTCTGTAGTGGTGGCAACCTATGACAGGCCCGAAGATCTCCGTCAATGTTTGCAATCCTTGGTGAATCAAAAAACGGATCGTAAAGTTGAAATTATCATTGTGGATAACAACCCGGCATCCGGATTGACTCCACCGGTGGTTTCGGAATTTTCCGGGGTTACCCTTGTAAGTGAAAAACGAAAAGGATTGTCCTATGCCAGAAACACAGGCATTTTAAAAAGTGCTGCGGATATTGTGGCCACAACCGATGATGACGTTGTAGCACCTCCGGACTGGATTGAAAAACTGGTCACACCTTTTGTACAAAATGATGTCATGGTCGTGACCGGAAACGTTTTGCCTTATGAACTAAAAAGTACAGCACAACTTTTGTTTGAACGCTATGGAGGTCTGGGACGAAATTTTAATGAAATGGCGGTAGGGCCTGAATGGTTTGAATCTTTCAAATGGGATGCCGTTCCCACTTGGCGTTTAGGAGCAACAGCCAATGCAGCTTTTCGCTCCACTGTCTTTAGTCACCCTGAAATCGGTATGTTTGATTTAATGCTGGGAGCAGGAACGCCGACAGGCTGCAGTGAAGATACACTTCTTTTTTACAACGTTTTAAAAAACGGGTATATTATTAAATACGAGCCTTCAGCTTATGTCTGGCATAAGCACCGAAAGGATATGGCATCTTTGAGAAAGCAGATATACAACTACAGCAAGGGACATATTGCCTACCATTTACTGGTATTTTGTCGTAACATGGATTTTCGTGCAATCTTGAGGATCCTGTATACCTTACCTTATTGGCACTTACGACAACTTTACCGATATATCAAATTTGCAATCAAAAGACGCCCCCAGCCATATCCTCTGCAATTAATCCTGTGTGAAATTAAAGGCCATTTGGCAGGCCCATGGTCCCTGTGGCAATCCTGGCGGCATGTCAAGCGGTTGGGGAAGGGCCAAAATACCACATAACAAAATATTGCACCATTCCCAAGGTAAGGAATATTTGTTTTGATAAAAAAGATGATTAAATTAAAATATTATTTAGGGGCGTTGCAAGTTCTAAGCTAAAATTTTGATCATTAAATTAATAAGATGTGAATATAGACTTAAAGATTACGTATCATCTTAATCTCTGTTGGAAAAAAGGGGGTAGTTACATGTGGGAATATACGGATAAAGTAAAGGACCATTTTTTGAATCCTCGAAATGTCGGTAAAATAGATGATGCCGATGGTGTGGGAGAGGTAGGGTCACTGGCTTGCGGGGATGCGCTTCGGCTCTATTTCAAGGTGGATAAAGACGGAAAAATCATCGATGCCAAATTTCAAACATTTGGGTGTGCCAGTGCAATAGCATCGTCTTCGGCCTTGACCGAAATGCTCAAAGGAATGAACCTTGAAGAGGCTCAAAAAATAAGCAACGAAGATATTGCACAGTTTTTAGGCGGGTTGCCCAAAGAAAAAATGCACTGTTCGGTAATGGGAAGAGATGCCCTTGAAAAGGCAATCGATTACTATCGGGGTGAGTCTGAAAAAAAGCAGGAGGGTAACATCGTATGTGAGTGTTTCGGTGTTACTGATCTGGAGATTGAGAGAACTGTTCGGGAAAACAATCTCAGGACTATCGAGGATGTTACCGACTACGTAAAAGCAGGGGGTGGTTGCGGCCAGTGTCATGACCAGATACAGGAAATTATTGATTCGGTTACAGGCAAAGAAACACCTAAAAGAAAAGAAAAGGTCGGCATGACCAATTTACAGAAAATCAAATTAATCGAGGAGACGCTGGAGCGAGAGATCAGACCGGCACTGAAACAGGATGGAGGTGATATCGAGCTGATCGATGTCGATGGCAACCAGGTTTTGGTCAAGCTTCGGGGCACTTGCGCAAAATGCGCAGCATCTCAGGTCACCTTAAAGCACTATGTGGAAAACAAACTCCAGGAATTTGTTGCCCCTGAACTGGTGGTTGAGGAGGTGCAATGATGCATATTGTATATATGGATAATAATGCCACCACCAAAGTTGATCCCCAGGTGGTGGAGGAAATGATACCATATTTTATGGAAAGTTATGGAAACCCCTCAAGTATGCACATATTGGGCGGGCAGGCGGGTATTAAATTGAAAGAGGCCAGGGTGAATGTCGCCGGCCTGATCGGCGCGCAGCCTGAAGAAATAATCTTTACAAGTTGTGGCACCGAAAGTGACAATACGGCAATCTGGGCAGCCCTTAAATCCAACCCCGGCAAAAAACATATTGTGACCACACGGGTTGAGCATCCGGCAATTAAAAACCTGGCAGAATACCTGGCAAAAAACGGTTACAGGGTAACTTTTGTGCCGGTAGACCGTAAAGGGCGTCTGGATATGGATTTTTTTTATGAGAGTCTCACTGATGACACGGCGGTAGTCAGTGTGATGTGGGCCAACAACGAGTCCGGCGTGATTTTCCCTATTGAGGAGATTGCTCCTGTCCTTCGTGACCGTGGAATCGTATTTCACAGCGATGCTGTTCAGGCAGTTGGAAAATTGCCTGTCAATGTGGAAAAAGTCGAAGTAGACATGCTTTCTTTATCCGGTCATAAATTGCACGCTCCAAAAGGTGTTGGTGCGCTATATGTCAGAAAGAGAACCAAGTTTTCGCCGTTTCTGATGGGTGGCCACCAGGAAAAAGGCCGACGGGGGGGGACTGAAAATGTTGCATCCATAATCGGATTGGGCAAGGCTGCACAACTGGCTTTGGAGCGTCATGAAGAAGTCAATACCCGCGTCAGGGCGCTTCGGGACAGACTGGAAAAAGAATTGCTGGAAAGAATTCCCAACAGCATGGTCAACGGTGATCAGGAAATGCGTCTGCCCAATACGACAAGTATCGCCTTTGAATATGTGGAAGGAGAGGCTATATTATTGATGATGAACGAGCTGGGTATTTGTGCATCATCAGGATCTGCCTGTACATCGGGCTCTCTGGAGCCGTCTCACGTGCTCAGGGCCATGGGTGTGCCTTTTACGGCCGCTCACGGTTCAATCAGGTTCAGTCTCAGTACTTATAACACAGACCAAGAGGTTGAATTTATCATCAAAAAACTTCCGCCGGTTATTTCCCGGCTGCGGGAAATGTCTCCGTTCTGGGCCGACCGGGAGGGACTTGCCAATGCCGTATGTTCGGTCCAATGATCTCAGGGCTGGATAACATAAAAATCAGGGTTATTGCTTATTTACAACTCACGGAAACTGTATTAAAAAATTAGTAAAAGATATGGTTTCTAATCACCCAAAATCAAAGGATGGAAAGGTGAGAGATGATGAATAAGGATACGAGTGGAAACAAAGGATTGGAGCTTTTAATAAGAAAATATCGTGAAAAATTCAGAATCTCGGAAAATCTGGATTACTATTCTGACGAAGATTTGAAAAAAGCTGAAAAGAAATTTCTCAAGTATATACTGGGTCATTCCCAGCACTAAAAACGGGATTCCCTCAATCGGATGGCCTCCGTCATTTAGAGCATTCCTTCAAGTAAACAAGGGCGGTAATAATTACCGCCCTTGTTTATTTTCCTGGTATGAAAAATAATGCCTTAGTTGATATCGGTTTTGACTTTCTGCAAAGCAGTCATGGATGTTATTACCATCCCGGCCAGATCACTCACATTGCTTGGGATGACCAAGGTGTTGGAGGCCTTGGCCAGCTTACCAAATTCAGCGATATAGTGCTCGGCAACCCGCAGGTTGGCTGCTTCCTGGCCGCCTTTCATTTGAAGTTGCTCAGCAATGGCCTTCAGGCCTTCCGCAGTAGCCTGGGCCACTGCCAGAATCTCCTTTGCCCGACCTTCAGCCTCATTGATTAGTTTTTCCTTCTCACCTTCGGATCGCAGTATGGCATCCTGACGTTCTCCTTCGGCACGGTTGATCGTGGATTGTCTTTCCCCCTCGGATTTGGCAATCGCCGCCCGTTTTTCCCGTTCCGCCGTCATTTGGGCTTCCATAGCCTTTTTGACCGATTCAGGGGGTATAATGTCTTTAACCTCGTAGCGCAAGACTTTGACACCCCATGCCTGCGCAGCTTCATCAATGGAGGCGACAACCTGGCCGTTTATGGTTTCACGCTCCTCAAAAGTTTTGTCCAGGTCGATTTTTCCGATGCAGGATCTTAATGTAGTTTGCGCAAGCTGCGAAGATGCCAGTCGATAATCATTTATTCCGTAAGCAGCCAGTTTGCTGTCCATTATCTGAAGATAGATCAGCCCATCAACCTCGACCGTTACATTATCCTTGGTGATACATGTCTGGCTGGGAATATCGAGCACCTCTTCTTTCAGTGAATACTTGTAGGCCACCCGGTCCAGGAATGGAAACAGAACATGAAAACCAGCGCCGAGAGTTTTATTATATTTGCCAAGTCTTTCAATAATGTACTCGCTTTTTTGAGGGACGATCACAGCGGTTTTAAAAATAACAACGACAACAAGTACGGCCAAAAGCACCATGGCGATCAGCGTTGCATTCATGACAGGGCTCCAGATGATATTTTAAGTTAACAGCTCCGTAAAATCTTACTCATGGCAATAAATTCATCAACACTTGAAACAATATGCTCAAATTTCTTTATATCTTTCATCTTCCGGCGTGGAATTTTTTTCGGAACCATCCATTTTTTTTACAAAAAAAACCAGGCGGGAATTGTCTGCAAAGCTCATGATTTCAGCCAGCTCACCTTCACCGATTTCTTCATCCGCAGCAGCATCCCAAAATGAACCACGGTAATGGATACGTCCATTGGAATTGGGAGTGATTTGCTGAACCACCTTGACGCGCACTCCCATAGGAAAATCGTCGAAATCATTGCGAGCATGACCAACGGCAAAACCACGGAAAATTCTTATCACCAGTCTGCGCAAAAGAACGATCGATGTAATGGTTGAAGCAATAAAGACAAAGATTTGCTGTGTGATGGTCAAGTCCAGGATCATCAGAGTCCCCGCTACGATCCAGCAACCAACTCCAAAAAACAGGACTATGAATCCCGGCATGTAAAGTTCTAAAAAAGCAAGTCCGATTCCCAATAAAAACCAGATAAGCCAGGCTGGAAAAATAGTATCCGGATTCAAGATTATTCCCCTGATATTCTATGTTGCATACCCTTCCGGATGCGCTTTGTGCCATTTCCACGCTGTCTCGACAATGGTTTCGAGATCGGCAAATTGCGGTTTCCATCCGAGTGTCTCTATAGCTTTCTTACTCGATCCTACCAGCACCGCCGGGTCACCCTTGCGCCTTCCGGCAATTTGAACCGGTATGACCTGTCCGGTTATTTTTGAGGCATGCCTGATGACCTCCTTTACCGAGTGCCCTTCACCATTACCAAGATTATAGTGCCCTGCGGAAAACCCATTAAGAAGTTTCTCAAGTGCCAGAAGATGTGCCTGGGCAAGATCATAAACGTGAATGTAGTCACGGATACAGGTGCCGTCAGCTGTGGGATAGTCATCGCCGAAAATACTGATGCCTTCTTTTTTACCAAGGGCTGCCTGCAGCACCAGAGGAATCAGATGTGTCTCAGGCCGGTGGTCCTCACCGATCTCACATTCCGGATCTGCTCCGGCCGCGTTGAAATACCTAAGGCAAATGTGCCTGATCCCGTAAGCATGATGAAAATCTTCCAGCATCTGCTCGACCATCAGCTTGGTTCTTCCGTAAGGATTCACCGGGTTTTGGGGATGATCTTCCTTCATGGGAATATCAACGGGCTCTCCATAGGTTGCGCATGATGAGGAAAATATAAAATTGTTTATCCTGTATTTAATCATTTCCTCAAGAAGGATTGCCGTGTTAGAAACATTGTTTCGGTAATATTTTGCCGGTTCCGTGACGGATTCACCGACATAACAATAAGCGGCAAAATGCATGACCGCTGAAATCTTATGCTTTTGAAAAATATGACCGAGTAAGTCCTTGTTTTCCATGGATCCTTTGTAAAAAGGACCCCATTTGACCGCTTCCTTATGTCCGTAAACCAGGCTGTCAAGGACAACAGGGGTGTAACCGTGCCTTACCAGAAATTTGCACATGTGGGAACCGATGTAACCGGCGCCTCCCACCACCAGGATATTTGGTTTGGTATTGTTGATTGGGTGCATTGTTGTCTTCATGATTTTGGGCGAGGGGCTGATTGTTGTGGTGCAATAATTATGTCTGAATCCTGTTTTAATAACTTATAGGATTGTTCATTTAAATTTATATACGACAGATGGTTTTCAATAGCATCGGGGTTTAATTTTGACAAGTTAAAAAAATGTTGTTAGACAAATTATTATTTGGTTTTATTTTCCCAAAGAAAAGGATTTATATGAAAGTCAGCAGTGTCGAAGAAATGAGAAATCTGGATAAGATGGCTATTGAAAAATATGGCATTGCCGATGAGTTGCTTATGGAAAATGCAGGGCTTGCCGTTTACCAGGTGCTGTCTGAAAATATCGGGATTAAAAAACAACGTTTTCTGGTGTTTTCAGGGGCAGGCAACAACGGAGGGGATGGATTTGTAATTGCAAGAAAAATTCATTCCAATGGCGGAATGGTCAAGGTGTTTTTGATGGGCAGTCCGGACAAATATCGTGGTGCGGCAAAATTAAACTACGATATTCTCAGAAAGCTTCCTGTCTCTATAAAAATAGTTGAAAAAAAAGATTCGGTCCAGTCGGATATTTTTCACTGTGATGTGATTGTCGACGCTATTTTCGGTACAGGATTGACCCGTAATGTGGAAGGAAAATATGCGGATATTATCGAGCTGATCAATTCCTGCGACAAACCTGTCATCAGTGTGGATATACCATCAGGTGTCAACGGCGATAACGGCCAAATCATGGGCACATCGGTATGGGCTGATTATACTGTGACATTTGGACTTCCCAAAATAGGCAATATGCTTTACCCCGGCTCTGAGCGTTGCGGCAGGCTCTATGTGACCCATATATCATTTCCGCCGTCCATGGTTGATGACATCAAGGTAAAAGTCAATAAACCCATAGTTATTCCTGAAAGAAATATCAGCGGTCATAAAGGAGATTTTGGTGAAACCCTTTTTATTGCCGGAGCTGCGGGCTATTACGGGGCCCCATATTTTTCGGCACTATCATTTTTAAAAGCCGGTGGTGGATATTCCAGGCTTGCCGCGCCAAAATCGATCACGCCGTTTATCGCAAACAAAGGAAGTGAAATTGTTTTTATACCCCAGAAAGAGAATGCCGAAGGAAGTATATCCCTTGAAAATAAGCAATCCCTGTTGGAGCTGATCTCAAAAATGGATTTTGTGGTTATCGGACCGGGACTTTCTCTGTCTGAAGAAACCCAGCAACTTGTCAGGGAACTGGTTGAAAAAATCGATAAACCAGTTGTTATCGATGGTGATGGCATTACAGCTCTTGCCGGAAATCCCGAGATCATAAAATCAAGAAAAGCGCCGACGATACTGACCCCTCATCTTGGTGAGATGTCCCGCATAACAAAGGTGAGCGTGGCCGAGATCAATCAAAACAAAGTGGAAATTGCCCAGGTTACCTCAAGGCAACTCAACGCTTTTATTGTGCTCAAAGGCGCCCATTCTCTGATCGGGTGTCCGGACGGAACTGTTTATATTAACATGAGCGGAAATTCAGGAATGGCAACAGCAGGATCCGGAGATGTGCTCACCGGAACAATCGCCGCCATGCATGGTTTGGGTTTATCCGTAGAAGATGCTGTCCGTAAAGGTGTTTTTATGCACGGTTTTGCCGGCGATCTGGCGGCTGAAGAAATCGGTGAAGACGGCATGACCGCCCAGGATATTTTAGAATACCTTCCCATGGCCATGCAATTGGACCGGCAGGGCCTGGATGAAGACCTCATGGAAATTTATTCAGGGGCAAAAATTATCTGAAGAAAAAGAAATGTTCAATGACCGTATAGCCCTTATCTCAGCTCCATGGCCTGTTTTCAACCGGCCTTCCATTCAACTGGGTGCGTTGAAAGCCTATGTTAAAAAACAAATTCCAAACATGGAGATCGTGGCCCACCATTTTTATCTCCAGCTGGCTGAATCTATCGGTTACGATGTTTATAAGGTTCTGAGTGAACGCACCTGGATTGCTGAAAGCATTTATGCTGCCATGCTTTATCCGGAAAACTTTGGAAGGATTGAAAACTTTTTTTATAAACAAACCCGCAATAAATCAGAAATTGGAAATGTACAATTCGACCAGCTTGTTCAACAGGTAGAAAATACTTCGAAAAATTTTATTTCAGAAAATTTTTGGAACAGTTGTGGATTGGCCGGATTTTCGGTATGCCTCTGCCAGTTAACCTCATCGCTGTATTTTATCCGGGAAATCAAAACCAGGTATCCTGAAATTGTGACAGTGGCAGGCGGCTCACTGCTTGCCGCCTCCTCTGCAAAAGCCATGCTGGAGCAATTTCCCCATATCGATGCCATTATTGTGGGAGAGGGGGAAAGGCCGCTGGTGGGTCTGGTGGAACATCTGAGAAAAGACGACTCAGTGACAAATTTGCCTTTCATCAACGGAGTCGTAACCCGCCATCGATCCGATCAACCCGCGGCATGTTTTTATCAAACAGCCACTCTGACTGAAATTCCGCAGCCGGATTACCAGGAATATTTTGATGTGTTGAATAAATTTGTCCCTGAAAAAAGATTTTTCCCGATACTTCCTGCGGAAATTTCCAGGGGATGCTGGTGGAGGGGCAAAAAAGGACATAGAAAAGAAAAAGGATGCGCATTTTGTAATCTGAATCTGCAATGGAAAGGTTACAGAACAAAAAAAACAGAACAGGTGGTTTCCGAAATTGATGATATGACCTCCCGTTACGGGCTTCTAACCGTATCCTTTACAGACAACGTGATTCCCCCGAAACAGATAATTCCCATTTTCAATGCCTTGTCATCCCTGAAGAAGGATTTTCATCTGTTTTGTGAATTGAGGGCTTCTGTCAGTGAACAGGAATTAAGGGTTCTCCGGCAGGCAGGTGTTGAGGAAGTGCAAGTGGGAATCGAAGCATTAAGTACCGATTTGTTAAAAAAAATGAACAAGGGGGTCATGGCGATTCAAAATATCGAGATCATGAAACATTGCGAAGCACTATCCATTAAAGACATATCGAATATTTTGATTTGCTTTCCCGGAAGTGATGAACAAGATGTGGCTCAAACTCTTGAAGCCATAACGTTTTTACAACCGTTTCATCCGCTTAAAATTGTATCTTTCTGGCTGGGCCTGGAAAGTCCGGTTTATCAAAATTATAAGGCCTTCGGCTTGAGTACTGTTTTTAACCACCCTAATTACCGGGTGCTTTTTCCATCAGAAATTTTTAAACGCGTTGAATTTTTGATCCAGGATTACAGGGGGGATAAAGGCAGGCTGCGAAAACTGTGGCGTCCTGTAATTGAAGCGGTTGCAGCCTGGAGAAAAAACTATGAAAAATTAAAAGAAAAGCCCGGATCCGGTCCTATTCTCAGCTACAGTGACGGACGGGAGTTTATCATTATCCGGGAACGCCGAATTAAGGGCGATCACCAGAATCATCGCCTGAAAGGAACATCCCGCTCCATATATCTTTTTTGTAATCATGCACGCTCAACCGGCGAAATCCTTGAAAAATTCCCAACATTGAATGAAGAAAAGCTCATTTCCTTTTTAACCGTGATGACCCGTAAAAAATTGATGTTCGAAGAAAATGGCATTTTTTTGAGCCTGGCAGTGCCTGCGGGGCGGGTTTAGCTGAACAGAAGATTTTCAAGTTCTTTTTATTATTTCTCGATTTTACAATCGCCACATCCACACACAGGACAATCCATCGATTGCACAGCGGTTTTGTCTTCATCGGCATCCCGGACAATTCGATCCACAAATGCCTTGAATGCATGTCCGCACTCGGGGCATAAAGCATCGACATTTTCATTATTTTCATTTTCCATAATAGGTTCCTTTCCTTGGTTTGATGACTAAGAAAGCTTTTTTCCACAGGTAACCTTTTAAAATAATAGGCCTTGCTCATTTTTAAATCAAGTGATACTTTATATTTTCAATTTAAAAAACTATAAAGAATCACAGAATAGACTATTTTTTAAAGTTACAGTTCCTTTTGGAATCCATCACCAAAAGTTATCAAACGGGGTATTTTATGAAGCCACCTAATGATCTGAGCGATGCGCTCGTCGAAGAAGTCATGTGTGACATGGCGGAGAATTTTTTTGGTTCCAGGGTAGAAATTGATGACATGCTGGAACTTTTTGAAGAGTACGTGTTAGAATTAAAAAAAAATGCCGAAGGTGTTTCTCTCAGAGCGGGGTTGCTGAATTCCCTGTTAATAGATTCAAAAACTATTGCTGAGTTTTATTCTAATCTGAAAGTGGACCCCCAAAATCTCACGGACAAAAATACATATTCAGAAAAAGTATTACCTGATAAATTGCCTTTCAGCATTACAGAAAAAGGCGAATTTACTAAGTTATTTCTATTTGCTTACGAGTCTTTACAACAGGCTTGCCGCGAATACGCCCGTGGTAATAATTTTATGGGTTATAAAAATGACAGTGAAGATGAAGAAAAACAATCGGTTAATTATGCCTTGTTGCTGAATATGAGTCAGATGATCAACGAGAAGATTAAAAAAGTTAATGAGAGATCTACTATTTGTACGCTTCAGTATACCCGCCAGTTCAAGCCTGAAACCATCGAAAAAGAGCATATTGCCGGCACAGGTCTTTCGGATATCGGATGCGATGATCTTGAAAGGAATATGAAATTTAAACCTGTAAAATTAAACTCTTACAATATTGAAAAATACCCTGAACTTCCCAAAGTCGACACTGTAAAATCTGACATAACCGCTTTTGCTAAAAAGGTATTTTCCACTAAAACAACTGCTGCAAAAAAAATACTTTCAGATATCAGGGGCAAGATCAGAGTCCGGAAAAAAAAATAATCAGGCAACATTCGGATGCAAAACTTTTATTTCGATATCAAGGGCTCCTAACCTTTTTAATGTCTGATTTTTGGAAAACAAACCGGCGATATCCCCTGGTATAATAAGCAGGTCAGGTTTTAATTCGGTCACACTTTTTTCTACCACGGACAGACTGTCCGCATTGCCATGGATGTCGGAGACAGCGTAAATTCGAAACAATCTTTTCATTTGCTTGGTGAATCCTCTTCCAAAACCCATTTTAACATATCAATCATCAACTCACTTTCCCTGACAACGGATTTGGAGCAGGGCCATTTTTTAATATAGGCTTCAATGCGTTGTATTTCCTCTCGAATTTCCTCCTCGGATTTCATAAGATCTTATCCTTTTTTCATGCCTGTTTTGGTGTGATTGTTGTCAATAGCCTCATGACCATAAAAATACCGGAGATGGTTTTTGCGTCACAAATATCGCCTTTATAGATCATATCGATGACGTGGTCAAATGAGATCATATGAACCGATAAACACTCATCTTGTTCCGGATGGCCTCCGACTTCGTATAGTTCGGTTGCCAGATACAACAAAATCCTTTCATCAGAATAACCGGGTACAGGAACGATTTCTCCCAGTTTTTTCCAATTTTTGCCTGAAAATCCGGTTTCTTCCTCAAGCTCTCTTTTTGCACACGCCAGATGGTTTTCATTTGGATCGAGTGTGCCTGCCGGAATTTCCCATATAAAGTCACCAATTGCATGACGATACTGGCGAACCATTATGATTTCTTTCTTGTCGGTCAGTGCTACAATAGCTGCAGCTCCGGGATGCCTGATCACCTCTAAATCTACCTTGATCTGATTTGGCAGAGTAATATTTTCCCGGACAAGCTTGTAAACACGACCGGTATGTATGATTTCTGAAGAATTTAATTTGACTGTCAATTTAATACTCCCTGGTCCAGCAATTCTAATTTTGAAAAGGTCAATTACTCAAAGTTTAATAGCAACGCCCAGGAGTTGAAAATGGAAAATAAAATCAATCCCTGCTATGGATGTAATATGGTCAGGCCTGAAAGGCCTTAACATATCAGCCCAGGGCAACGCCCTGGGTAGTTTGTATTTTTAATTCAGCCCTGTAAGGGCGTAACATTAAATCAGAATTGTTGCAGTAAAAAACCTTTTATGTCACGCCCTTACAGGGCTAAAATCATAGGGTGTATCAAACCCAGGGCGTTGCCCTGGGCTGATATGTCTTGCGCCTTCAGCGCATAAGGCTGTGCAATAAAATTATGATTTCATATCGTTAGTATGGTCAAAATTAGAATTGCACTGCCTGGTCAATATTTTTATGCAATTAAAATAATGGTGCACGCTTATTAATAGCCTCAATTCTTGATTTTTTCTATATAAAGTTATATGAACCTGATATTAAAATGTTATAAAGAGTTTTGGGGAAGCATAATTAATATATCTTGAATTGACATATTATCTTTTGCCCCCCAGCCCTTCCCACTGGGAGGGGAGTTTTCGTTCAAGCACTATTAAGACTGGAGTTTTTCCCGGATGAAGCTGAAAAAGCTTGAAGTTATTGGATTTAAGTCCTTTCTGGATAAAGCCCAAATTGATTTTCCTCAGGGTATTTCAGCTATTGTGGGGCCCAACGGTTGTGGCAAAAGCAATGTGATCGATGCCATCCGCTGGGCAATGGGAGAACAAAGTGTTAAACAACTCCGGGGAAAATCCATGGAGGATATCATTTTTTCCGGGGCTGATGGAAAACCACCCCTGAATATGGCGGAGGTGACATTAACCCTTCTGAATAATAACGGGACATCACCGGAAGAGTTCAAAGATTTTAGCGAGATACAGGTGACCCGAAAACTGTATCGTTCCGGAGAAAGCGTATACCTGATTAACAAACGGGCCTGTCGCTTAAAAGATATTCACCATCTGTTTTTAGGAAGCGGAATGGGAAGCCGATCGTATGCGATTATACAGCAGGGAAATATCGGTGCGATTACCGAGGCTGGTCCTGAAGAAAGACGGGTTTTTATAGAAGAAGCCGCCGGGGTATCCCGTTACAAAACAAGGAAAAAGGAAGCACTTCAAAAAGTTGATGCCACCAATCAGAATCTGCTTCGTTTAAATGATATCATTACAGAAGTTCATCATCAGATGGAAGGATTAAACCGGCAAGCAAAAAAAGCAGATCGATACCAGAAAATTCAGGATAAAGTGAGAAAACTCGATATTCTTGTCCACCTTGATAAATTCACGCGGCTTTCCCGGGAGATCGATGAAACCGACACCTTGTTGATATCCATTAAAGATGAAGACCTTGCCCATTCGACACAGCTGAAAAAACTGGATGCTGTTGTTGAAAAAATCAAGTTGGAGCGATCACAGAAGAGCAACGAGATCGAGAAATATAAAAATACACGATATGAGACCCAACGCCGGCTTGATACACTGGAAAACGACATGGAGCATCTCAAGCGACAATTTGCACAGCGGGAACAGGAAATCAATGACCTGGAATCGGCAAAATTTGAGCTGGAAGAAAAAAATCGCCATGTCGCCGATGAAGTCGTTCAGAGTGAAAGTGAACTTGACCAATTAGACGAACAAATTGTCATCCTAAAAGCAACACTGGAACATGAACGAAAAAGTCTCATTGAAATGAAAAAGCAGGTGTCACCTTTAAGCGAAAAGCTTGAGCAATATAAAAAAAGACTCATGGAACTGGTAGCTCAAGAGGCCAGGATCAATAATATTTTCCAGACCACCACCCAAAATATGGAGAGCATCGAAAGGCGTCTTAAAAGAATTGATGAAGAATCGGTCACTGCCGAAAAAAAGGTTAACCAGCTTTCCGCCGGCGAGACGGCAGGACGCAGACACCTTGCCGAATGCCGTGAAAATTTGGTGGTGATTGATTCGAATATCCGCTGCCTTCGTGACGAGCTTGATATAAAATCAAGAGAATTGGGGGACCAGGTAAAAGTTGTGCAAACATTAGAGCTGTCACGAAAAGAAACCAGGTCCAAATACAATGCTTTGAAAAAAATGGATGAAAATTTCGAATGGTACAAAGATGGTGTCAAGGCGATCCTCAAGCATGCAGCTTCCAAAGGGGTACAGAGTGAAAGCGGGATTTTCGGTATTGTAGCTGATGTCATCACTGCTGAGCCAGGCTTTGAAACAGCCGTTGAAGCGGTTCTTGGCGAGGGACTGCAATATGTGCTTGTTAAAGACCAGCATGTTGGTGAATATTCCATCAACTATCTTGCAAATCAAAATAAAGGACGTTCCGGTTTTATCCCTTTGTCCTGCTTAAAACCGTTGACTTTCATTGAACAAAATCCTGATAAATCGTCAAAGCTATTAAGTCATGTTCAAGTCAAAGAGGGATTTGAAAAAACCCTGGAGTCATTGTTGGGAAATGTTGTAGTGGCTTCTGATATAAAGGAAGCCCTGATGATCTGGAATGATAACGGTAAGGTTCAGAGCATTGTTACCACCGACGGTCATCTGATTTCGGAACAGGGAGTGATGACCGGTGGAAGCAAGGATAAGCTTTCGGGCATTCTTGAAAAAAAGCGTGAGATACAAGACCTGCAAAAGAGCCTGGGACTGCTGGAAGAAAAAATCAAACAAGCCGGAAAAAACCAGGAACAGATGGAAATTCATGTAAGGCAGCTTGAAGCGGATTTACAACACCAGATTCAGGAAAAAAACCACGCAGCACTCATGGAAACGGATGCGGAAAAGTCCCTTTTCAAAATAGGTGAGGAACTTAAAAATGCCCGGCGTAATTTGGAAATAATTCAGTTGGAGCAGGATCAATTATATGGAGAGCAAAACGATATTGACCATGAAATGACCAGATACGATAAAGAACGTATGGAAACCACACAGGCAGTTCAGGAAGCTCAAAATAATGTGGCAAAAACCAGTGTGAGCATCGAAAATCTTTCCGTGGAGTTAGAATCGCGCAATCAGCGGGTTGTGGATGTTCAGCTAAACCTCACATCACTCACCGCAAAATTCGAGAACAGTCAAAATACTCTGAGACGCTTAAAGGATTTTGAGAAAGATGGTATCAAAAGGCTGGAAGACATCACCGAAGATATTTCCGTAAAGGCTGAAAAGCAAAAGAAAGACCAACTCAAAATTGAAAGCAATGAAAAGCTGCTTGCCGGGCTTTATGATACTTTTCATTTGATAGATCAACAGTTGGAGAGTATCGAAGCCGATTTTCGGATTATCGATTCCCGGTTGAAAGAAAATGATGATGTTAAATCGGAAATCGAAAACAGACGAAAACAATCGCTTGAGAAACTTCGTTATCTGGAGCTGGAACAATCCCAGCGGCTAATTAAGAGGGATAATATTATCAGTCGCATTGAAGAACGTTACAATCAAAAATTTGGTCGAATTTATGAAAAGTTTCGTGAAATGCTCGAAAATTCCAATATTGCCTCTGAAGAAATGGAAGCCGCTTTGGAGCAAAATAGGGATAGACTTCAAAAGCTCGGGGATGTCAACATGGGAGCCATCAAAGAGTATGAGCAGTTAAAGACCCGTTATGACTTTTTGATTGAACAAAGAGAAGATCTCCAAAAGGCGATCCAGGACCTGCATACGGTAATTCGTAAAATCAATCGAATTACCCAGGAAAAATTTATCAGCACTTTCGAAGCCATCAATGAAAGGATGGGTGAAATTTTTCCGCGCCTTTTCGAGGGAGGCAGTGCAAAACTTGTTCTTACTGAGCCTGATAAACCTCTGGAAACCGGGGTTGAATTTATGATCCATCCGCCCGGCAAAAAACTGACACGATTAAGCCTGCTTTCCGGAGGTGAAAAAGCACTTTCTGCAATCGCCTTTATTTTTTCTATTTTTTTGATCAAACCGACATCTTTTTGCCTGTTGGATGAAATCGATGCTCCTCTGGATGAAGCAAATGTATACCGATTCAATAATCTTTTGAAAATGATTGGAGAAAGTTCACAAATTATCATGATCACCCATAACAAAAGAACCATGGAGTTTTCAGACAGACTTTTGGGTGTGACCATGGAAAAAAAAGGAATTTCAAAGCTCGTATCGGTTAATTTGGGTGGATATGGGAACCAGCAGAAAAACGTTTTGGAAAATCAGAATTTAAATTAAAAGTACAAGGTATAGAGGAATTTAAAAAATATGGGGTTTAATTTTTTTAGAAAAAAGAAAAAAGATACTGAAAAAGAAGGGGAAGGCGGACATGAAATCGCTGAACCTCAATTCGAAACGGAGATGGTTCAATCCGTTGAATCCGGGGATGATCCCCACGAAGAAAATGTTACCATAGAAAGCAACAAGCCTGAAATGCAAGAGACCGGCAAGACCAGTTCCTTTCATGATTCTGAAAAGGGATTTTTTAAACGGCTAAGGCATGGGATGTCCAAAACCCGGGAGATTTTAACTACGGATATCGATGAATTGTTTTTTGGTAAGAAAAAAATCGATGAGTCCTTACTAGAAGATCTGGAGGCCCTTCTCATCACATCAGATATGGGAGTAGAGACCACCATGGCTTTGATGGAATGTATTACCAAAAAGGCCGGAAAAGTCAATGACACTGCACAGCTCAAAGCAGTATTGAAAGAAGAAATTCTCACTATTATGCGCGATATGTCCGATCCACCGGAAATATCAGTTGAAAAACCTCACGTGATAATGGTTGTGGGTGTAAACGGTACCGGCAAAACCACAACGATCGGAAAGCTGGCCGCGCGTTTTGAAGCTCAGGGGAAAAAGACTTTGATAGCCGCCGCTGATACATTTCGCGCGGCTGCAATAGAACAGCTCGGTATCTGGGCCGACAGGGCAGGGTCAGAATTCGTTCGAGGCAAGGACAAGGCGGATCCCGCCGCAATTGCTTTCGATGCTATCGGAGCATCTCTCGCGCGAAACATAGATATTGTTTTAATCGATACGGCAGGACGGCTTCATACAAATATCAACCTTATGGAAGAGCTTAAAAAGATTAAACGGGCAATTGCCAAAAAAATTCCTAATGCACCTCATGAAATCCTTCTGGTTTTGGATGGCTCTACCGGCCAAAATGCTATATCGCAGGCAAATTTGTTCAACGAAGCTCTCGGTGTGACCGGGATGGCTTTGACCAAACTGGATGGAACTGCCCGCGGAGGAATCGTGGTCAGCATATGCAGCAACTTGAAAATTCCACTTCAATATATCGGAATCGGGGAACAGATTGAGGATCTTCAGGATTTTTCTGCTGATCGATTTGTGGATGCACTGTTTTAAAAAGTTGTCGCAAGATCATATCGCCGAAGAAATCCTGGGGGAAAAACAGCAAAAAAAGTTAGGTAAATTCGTAAAATTCATTGACACAGCGCCGTTGCTGCTATATTCGTCAAGAGTTGATAGCCCATCATTAACACAACAACAACAAAGGGGGGAATGCGATCATGACAAAGACCGAACTTGTTAAGACGATGGCTGTGGATGCAGGTATTACTAATGCTCAGGCCAAGACGGCATTAGATTCTATGATGGATAACATCATGGGTGCACTGAAAAAAAAGGATGGGAAAGTTACTTTGGTTGGTTTTGGAACTTTCTTAAAAACCCGCAGAAAAGCACGAAATGGGCGTAACCCGCAGACCGGAGAACCAATCAAAATTAAAGCTGCGAACGTTGTGAAGTTTAAACCCGGAAAAAAACTTCGGGACGCTGTTTAATGGTAATTCCGATTTAAAAGAAAAAACCGGCGGCTTTCCTTGATCTGTCATTGCGGGAAACCGCCGGTTTTCAATATCGCCTGTTTAATCAATACCGAATACTAAAACCGGTAAACTTGCCGGTATAGGGTTCCCACTCAATGTCGACATTATCAACCCTTGAAACGGGAGGTCCCTGCCTGCACCATTGAATAACGGAATCCACCAGAGCCTTTTCACCCTCGAAAACAGCTTCAACAGTACCATCCTGTTTGTTTTTCACCCAACCTGAAACTCCGGTTTTTCTAGCTTCCTCAAGGGTTTCCATTCTGAAAAAAACACCTTGAACTTTTCCGCTGATAACTACGTTTGCCCTGACAAGTTCGGCCATTTTTACCTCCTTTTCAGGAGTTATATCCTGTTTGTCATTTTTTTAAATGTTTCCTCATCAATAATCTTTATGCCTAATTTTTGCGCCTTATCGAGTTTTGAGCCCGGCTTATGTCCGGCTATGACATAATCGGTATTACCGGTAACCGATCCGGCAACCTTGCCCCCTGCCTTTTCAATTAAATCCTTTGCTTCATCCCGGGTCATATTGTCCAATGCACCGGTTAATACAAATGTCTTGCCTTCAATAACGGATGATCCGGAACTTTTATTTTCGGTTTCATATTGGATTTCAACACCACTTTCCAATAGCTGATTCAGGGTTTTGTGGTTTTCTTCCTCCTTAAAGAAATTGTAAATGCTTCCGGCAACGATCGGGCCTAACCCTTTAATTGAAACAAGGTCATCAACAGTAGCCCTGATAAGGTCTTCCAGGTTTCCGATATGATGTGCAAGAAGCTTGGCCACATGTTGTCCCACGTGCCGAATGCCCAGGGAATAAAGAAATCTTGCAAAGGATATCTTTTTGCTCCCCGCAATAGCCTTAAGCAGGTTTCGGGCGGATTTTTCTCCCATCCTGTCAAGATTTTGAAGTGTCTTTTGTTCAAGGATAAACAGATCTCCGAAAGATAAGACAATGCCTTTATCTACCAGTTGTTCCACAAGCTTTTGACCCATCCCGTCGATGTCAAATGCATGTTTGGAAGCAAAATGTCTGATATTTTCCTTAAGCTGAGCAGGGCAAGCCGCGTTTATGCATCTTGTGGCGGATTCGTTTTCTTCCCTGACCACATGGGTCATGCAGACAGGGCATAGTTCGGGCATTTGAAATATTTTTTCACCTCCGGTACGCTTGGAGGTTACAACCTTTATCACTTTTGGAATAACATCGCCTGCACGTTCCACGAAAACAGTGTCACCGATACGGATATCCTTGCGCTTAATTTCATCTTCATTATGAAGGGTCGCCCTGCTGACCATGGCTCCTGCGATATTGACAGGCTCAAGATATGCAACAGGTGTCAGTGTTCCGGTTCGGCCGACCTGTATCTGAATGTCTAAAATTCGCGTGGTTTCCTGTATGGCTTTAAATTTATAGGCAATGGCCCATCTGGGGCTTTTAGAGGTTGTCCCTAATTGCTGTTGAATCCGGAGGTTGTCGACTTTAATCACTACACCGTCTATGTCATACTCAAGATCATTTCGTATCGCGTTGAGATCCCGGAAGTATTGCAGCGCTTGCCATATATCTATGTCATGCCTGATAAGCGGATTAATCCTGAAACCCAATTTTTCTAACATACACAGGGCTTCCCAGTGAGTTTCGGGCGTGATGCCGCTATGGCCTCCCAATCCGTAAAAAAAGACCTCCAACGGACGTTTGGCCGTGATCTTGGAATCGAGTTGGCGAAGAGATCCGGCTGCGGCATTTCGGGGGTTGGCAAAGATGGATAACCCCTCTTGCTCCCTTTTTCTGTTTAGTTTTTCAAAAGCCGATTTCATCATGAAAACCTCACCCCTTACCTCCAGCCGGGACGGTATATTGTTGTTATCATCGGTCATGAGCACCAGGGGTACCGAATGAATGGTTCGGACATTTTCCGTGATCAGCTCCCCGATCAATCCGTCTCCTCTTGTGGAGGCTGTGATAAGATTTCCCTGTTCATATATCAGCTCTACGGCAACGCCATCAACTTTGGGTTCTGCCGTGTAAAGGATTTTATCAGTATTTTTTAAAAATCTCCTGATTCGGTTATCAAAGTCAAGAATGTCGCCATCGGAAAAAGCGTTATCAAGACTGAGCATGGGAATTGTGTGAGAGATGGTCGAGAACTTTTCCAATGGGGGTGATCCGACACGAACTGTCGGGGATGTGGGACTGTAAAAGCCCGGATATTCATTTTCAAGGCTTTTGAGTTCCTGTACCAAACGATCATATTCCGCGTCGGACACCTCCGGATCATCCAGGATATAGTAACGGTAATTGTGCCGATGAAGCTCCTTTCTTAAAGATTCAATACGCTGTTTAATCTTTTCATCTGTCATATTCACCCCGATGTTGCAAAACAATAAGCATGTTTCCTTTAAGCCGGCATGTTTTAAATGGCTCGAATCAATAAAATTCCATTCATTTAGGAATTCACAATCGGTGCGGTACTTTGGAGACAGCAGAAAGCGAGTTTAGCCCTTATATAACAGCATATCCAATTGTTCTGAGTGAATTCCCATGCAACATCGGGGTTCATTCAGGTTCTACCCGGCGGCTCAGCTCTTCTTTAACGTCGTCAATGATCTCATAAAACCACTCCAGATCTTCTATACTGAGACGACCTGCCTTGCGCTGGGTCTCCTGGCCGTCTTTTCTCGTAAACACGCGCGGGCCGATTTGAAGCTTAGCTTCACCTTCCCCATATCGGTTAATAGTTACCAGCAAACCGGTTTCTTCAGATTTCCATTTTTTTAGTACTTTATCCTTCTCAGGATCAAACGGCATATTTTTTCCTCGTAGAGTTATGTTATGCGGATATTTTTGAAAAATCGGCGATTTTTTCAAAAAGATCGGCAATTCTTTTTAATAGTGACAATCGATTATTTCGAACTTTCAAATCGTCGGCCATGACCAGAACATCATCGAAAAAGCTGTCGACAGGGTTTCTGAGAGTTGCCATATGATGCAAAACGCGGTCAAAAGCCCCTTCTTTAAGCTCGTTTTCAACCTTTTTCTCTACTTTAATAAGTTCTTTAAATAGTGTTGTTTCCGAAGGATTTTCAAACAAGGACTCATCAACTGCTGAAGCATCAATGGCCGGGGCTTTTTTAATAATATTGACCACGCGTTTGAATGCTACTGCCAAAGGTTCAAAATCAGGTTGGCTTCTGAGGGCGTCAAGGGCTTTTGCCCGTTTCCATGTGTTGGGTATGTGGTCTATGGAAATATCCACAATAGCGCCGACCACATCCCTGGAAACCCCTTCTTCCTCAAGCATGCGGGAGATTCGGGTTTTTATGAAAACATAAACTTTTTCCGAGGTATCGGCAATATTCTCTTTAGTTTTGTTCGCAAAGAGTCCTGTCGCTTTTTCGATGAGCTGCTTTAGAGAGAATGAAAACCCTTTATTCAGCATGATATTGATAATGCCGATTCCCTGCCGGCGAAGTGCATAGGGGTCGGCCGCACCCGTGGGCAAAAGGCCGACACTGAAACATCCGCAAATGGAATCGATTTTATCGGCAATGGCGACAATAGCTCCGGTAGTGGTTTCAGGAAGAACACCTCCGGAAAAGGTTGGGCGGTAATGTTCTTCGATGGCTAGGGCCACTTCTTCAGGTTCCTGGTCCACGCCGGCGTATACTTTGCCCATAATTCCCTGAAGTTTTGGAAATTCACCCACCACATGGCTGACCAGGTCTGATTTACAAAGCCTGGCAGCCTTTTGAGCCCGATTTTTCAGTTCAGGGTTGTTCTGGATCGATTGGGCCAGATAACCGGCAAGCTCTGTAATCCGCTCCATTTTTTCATACATGGAACCTAGTCTGGCCTGAAAAAGAACCCCTTTGAGCTTATTGACCCGCGTTTCCGCCAAAACCTTCAGGTCGCTTTCATAGAAAAATTCGGCATCGGATAACCGGGCCCTTAGAACTCTCTCATGTCCTTTAGCCACAAGATTCATATCTTTGGTTATGGTGTTATTGACAGCGATGAAATGAGGCATGAGGTTTTCATTTTTATCGATGATCGCAAAATATTTCTGATGCTCCCGCATGGCCGTTATCAGAATTTGTGGAGGAAGCTTCAGGTATTTTTTTTCAAAGGTGCCGGTAACCGGTGCCGGAAATTCAATGAGATTGGCCACAGTGTCCACCAGCCCGGGATCAAAAAGCACTTTGCCTTTGCGATCAGCAGCCTGCTGAGCGATCTGTTTCTCCACACCTTCCTTGCGTTCTTTAATATCGGCCCATACATAGGCATCCCGAAGTTTTTCCAGGTATTCATCCGGATGGCCGATGGTTATTTTTCCGGAACTTAAAAACCTGTGACCAAATGTAGTTCTGCCGGTTTTAATGTTTTCCATGGTAAAAGAAATAATTTTTTCCCCTAAGAGGGCAACAATCCAATGAATGGGACGTGTGTACACCAGAGACAAATCTGCCCATTTCATGGTTTTTGGAAAAGGGATGGCCTTTATGACATCAGGAAGAATTTTGGATAAAACCGTTTTTGCGGAAAGCCCCTTTTGGGTTTTACGGGCATAAAGATACTTCCCTTTCCCGGTTTTTTTGACTTTTAAGGATTTTAATGCAACTCCGGCCTTTTCTGCAAATTTTTCAGCTGCTACTGTTGGATTTCCATCGGCATCAAAGCCGACACTTTCCGGAGGGCCGACCAGATCCTCGGTTATGGAAGTCTGCTTGTCGGCGACACCTTCCACTATGATTGAAATCCGTCTGGGGGTTGCGTAAACTTTTGCCTCACCATGGCCAAGACGGGCATCTGTCAGTTTTTGCAAAAGATTGGATCTCAACGCATCCAAAGCCGGTTGAATATATCCGGCCGGTATTTCCTCGGAGCCTATCTCAAGAAGTAACGTGTTCATATTCACCTCGTATATTAGACAAAATATGTGCCAAAGGATTAACGATTCAGGAGTGGATATCCCATGGATTCGCGTTGGTTCAGGTATCCTTCAGCGCCGGCCCTGGCCAGATTTCGGATTCTTCCGATGTATCCGGTTCTTTCAGTGACGCTGATGGCTCCTCGGGCATCCAGAAGATTAAATGTGTGGGAGCATTTCAGGCAGTATTCATAAGCGGGTAATACCAGCCCTTTATTGATAAGCCGAAGAGACTCGGATTCATATTTATTGAAAAGGTCCAACAACATATCCACATCAGCCTCTTCGAAGTTGTAGGTGGATTGCTCCACTTCCTGCTGATGGTGAACATCCCCGTATTTGACAGTATCATTCCATTTGAGGTCATAGACGTTGTCAATGCCCTGAAGATACATGGCAATTCTTTCAAGACCATAGGTAAGTTCAACGGATATGGGCTTTAACTCGATGCTTCCGGCCAACTGAAAATAGGTGAACTGGGTAATTTCCATACCGTCGAGCCAGACTTCCCACCCAAGTCCCGATGCCCCTAAGGTCGGGGATTCCCAGTCATCCTCAACAAAACGAATGTCATGTTCCAAAGGATCAATCCCTAAAACCCGAAGGCTCTCTAAATATTGATCCTGCACATCCATGGGTGAGGGCTTTAAAATCACCTGGTACTGATAGTAATGTTGAAGCCGGTTTGGATTTTCCCCATACCTTCCGTCCGTTGGCCGGCGTGATGGCTGTACGTAAGCCACTTTCCATGGCTCAGGTCCCAGGGCCTTAAGAAGTGTGGTGGGGTGAAATGTTCCTGCCCCGACTTCCATGTCATATGGCTGAACCATAACACAGCCTCTGTCGGCCCAAAATTTGTTTAAATTTGAAATGACATCTTGAAATTTCATCGCTTTTTCCCTTCCCAACCGAAATCAAAAATTTGTCGCAAAACTTCCGAACATTATTCCATTATTGATTGAACAAGAGGTGGCTGCACCATAAACCATCCGTATCGAGTTCTTCATCAATAAGATATGCTGTTTGTCTTTCGGACAGTGTATTTTCCCATTTTATTTTTAACTGATCGATATTTTCCCTGTCCCCTAACGCCCATATACAACCGCCTCCCCCAGCACCGGTAAAGCGAGCCCCACACCCTGACTCAACAGCTTGATTAACAAGTTTTTTACCCATATCATCCAGTACATCCGGGGTCATATGGAATCGGATGTCGGTTTCACGGTTCATCCACCAGGATGCTTCCTTATAGTTTTCTTTCATCAATGCGTCAACAAAGCTTTGGGTACAAAGGACAATTTCCTTCCAATGGCTGCGATGCATACCCGAAATAAATTGTTTAACCCATCGGCTGTTGACATCCCTGGATTCATGAGGAACCCCGCAATAAGCAATAAGTATGTGATTTCTGAAATCTGATTTGCGGGCGTCAATAAAAATGTTTTTTTTCCTGTAGATTTTACCATCCATGTCAGGGATCCAATACCATGCATTGACTCCTCCATAGGCTGCGGCCAACTGGTCCTGCAAACCGCAGGGAACCCCGGCAACACTTTGTTCAAGGGCATGGGCCAAAAAGACGACTTGATCTTTGGAAATCATCGGAGGCATATGTTCATCCCGAAAAGCAGCATAACATGCGGCTACAAGGGCTACCGCGGCCGATGACGACCCTCCCAGTGCGCTTCTGGGCGGTGATGACGACTCAATGTGAATATGAACACCGTCGGCTCTGAAATAGGCGGCTACGGCAAACATCAATCCAAGCGGATGATCAAAAGGAGTTGTATCAATCATAAATTCAGCACTTTCAAATCCTTTTGAAGAGACCCTGACATAACCGTCACGGTAAGGATGAAGACTGACTTCAGTTCTCATATGGATTGCGGCATTGAACGTGCAGGGTTTGAGGTGTCGGAGCGGAAAATAAAATGTACTGATATCAAGACTACCCCCCATGTCCACACGACATGGGGCCGAGGCTCGGATGATGTCATCAAAAAAAGGATGTTTCAACTTGTTTCCTTTATCTGTCTTTCATGATGGTTTTTGCTTCAGATATTTTTTGGGTTCGAAGCTGCCTCAAAAAAGTCAGGCTTTTCGGCCTGATCCCCAAATGAAAAGGTACAAAATTTTCCAAAAAAGAAAGGCTTTCACGCTGCACCTGAGGGGAAAACCGCATCCTGAATATTTTTTCCGCCGGCTTTTCGGTTATCCACTTCAGTTGTTTGATCGCCCCTCTTGAAATGAACACATTATGCTCAGACCGGGAAGCACATGTTCCACATATCAGACCACCTTTTCCAAGATGAAATATCAACCGGTCCCCGATAATGTTATCAAAGGCAAGACCGCATTGGCCGCACTGATCGAAGTTTGGATAAATTCCTGAAATTGTGATAAATTTTGCCTGAAATACAATGCTTAGAACTTCGGGTGACATAGTTTTTCCATCCAGAACCCCCAAAACTTTTTGAAAAAGCTCGAATATTTTCGGTTCCTTCTGGCCTTCTTCCATCCATTCATTAACAAGCTGGGCCCAATAACTGGCGTAGGCGGTTTTTTCAATATTGGATCGGATATTTATAAACGGATGCCGCACAGACGCTTCCTTTAAAACATACAGCTTACCTCTGCTCCTGGTACAGACAATATCAAGCATGTAAAAAAGCTCTAAAACTCCGGAAAAGCGTTTGACACTTTTTTTTGCATTCTTAGCAATACTTGATATTTTGCCATGCTCAAGGGTCAAAAAAGTTAAAATCAGATCAGCATCTCCGTGATTTACCCTTCGAATCAGAATAGCGGGTGTTGAAAAGCCTGGCATAAGTCAGAACCCGGGGTGATGAAAATGTCAATAAAGCAGTTATGAGGTTTCAAGGTAGCGTCAGATTAACAACCTGCCCCATTCTTCCAGGGACTTGAACCGGTTGCCCGTTCAAATTCAACTGCACACCGGCTGCATTTCCAATTAAAAGATTGTATTGGGAGGCGGCATTCAAGGAAATTTTATCTCCCGGCTTCAGCGAATAATCCATTTTATTTTCCCCATCCCCGTCGATAATGACTCTCATCCAGGTGTCCGCGGTAGCTACGATGGATAAATTTAACACTACCGGTTTTTTTTCCGGAATTTCAACTTCTTGTTCCCCGGCATTTTCTTCTGTTAAAGATTCAATCGCCTCCACGGCTGTTTCGTCCGGTTGTTCTGAAATTTTTATTGTCGTGGATAGTGCATCATCCTCATCAATAATTTTTTCGGCCGGTTCAGCCAGTTCGATGGTTTCGGAACCAAATCGGTCTTGATAAAAAGATACGGCCAGGGCCACAATACCGATCAGTGCAGCCATAACCGCCGCTCCCATGATAAAGCGGGGCCAGATATCTCCTCTTTTTTTCTTTTTAAATTCCGTTGTTGAGTGTCTGATACCAATGTAATTACGTGTGCTTTCCAAATAACTATGGATGACGCTGTCCGCATCAATCCCTATGACCATGGCATATGCACGAATAAATCCTTTGACATACACCGGCTCAGGAAGTTTTCCATAATCTTCGTTTTCGATGGATTCAAGCATTTTTTTGCCGATTCTGGTTTTCATGGAAATATATTCCAGATCCAATCCGGCTTCTTCTCTTTTAGACTTCAAATACTGTCCGAATGTTAAACTTGAATTTTGTTCAGGCATTCTTTTAACCCAACTATCGGATGATTTTAATATGGGAACGGTTTCGAAGCTCCTGCAGCCAAGCACTAAACCTTTCGTCTACGATTTCTTTGTAAAGCCTGTCTTCTATTTCAGCCGAGGCTTCATCCAAAGATCTGCTTTCCTTGCTTTCGATTTTATCTACAAAAAAGATTTGGTATCCCTGATCCGTATCCAGAACCGATGAAAACTCCCCTGGTTTCAAATTCACCACTGCCTCGCGTATATTGGGTGCAAGAGTTTCAGGGTCGAATGCTCCCAAATAACCTCCCGAAGAAGCGAGTGAAGGATGAGAATGCATCCTGGCTAATTCTTCAAAATTTTCACCCTTTTCAAGTTTATCATGGATTGCCGTCATTTTTGCCTCGATTGATTCTTTATTCGTTCCATCAGTGCCGTCGGGTGCTTTCATAAGAATGCTTCTAAGATGATATTTTTTTGTTTCAGAGTATTTTTCTGTCTCTTTCTGGAAAGTATTTTTAATGTCATCTTTGGTAATAACGATTTTGGATTTTACTTCGAGACTAACGAGTTTGGACCTTAAAATCTGTTCCCGAATTTTTTCCTTGAATTCTTCCAGTGTTAACCCTTGTTGAGATAGGGCAGCTCTTAATTGTTCATCCGTGAGCCTCTGTGCCTGTTTCATTTGTTCGATGGAGGCATCGACTTCTTTGCTTGTGATTTCAATACCGGCTTTTTTGGCTTGTTGGTCGGTTATCCTTTCGTTGATCAACTGATTCAGGATCTCTTCGCGGAGTTTATATAAAAACTGTTCTTGTTCCTCCTGAGAATATTGATATTCCTGAAGCCTGTTTGAAAATGGATTTAAAGCCTCATTAAGTTCAGACATTAAAATGACTTCATCGTTTACAACTGCGACAACGCGGTCTACAACTTCCCGGCTTTCTGCTTTGCTCGCAATAAAAGATCCAACACATAGAAAAACATTTATAAATACCAGAAAAAAGATAAATTTTATTTTTTTTATAAAGACTATTTCGTTCATTTCTGCTCCCTATGATTCATAATTCATAAATTTTCTCCAGGCAGTATCGTTAAGTTCAACACCATATCGAATCCAAAGCCCTTTGATCCATGAAGAATATTGCTCTTTTGCTTTTTCTTTACGAAGCTGCCGGATTATCTCTTGTGAAAGTGCCATAGCCCTTTTTTCATTCTCCGGACTGACTAAAGTGTTGTTAAAATGGCTTTCATAAAACTCTTTGATTTCTTCATTCATAACAACGATATTTTTTTCCAGTTCCTCGAATACTACCCGATCTTTTAAAAGCTTTATCCTTACGCTTTCTTTCCAATAAGAATAGCGCATGGCCTTTTCCAGCAACAACTGTTCGAAACTCCCGTCAGGGTAGTCCTTTTGAATTTTCCATACTGCATTTTCCAACTCCTGGTCGGAAATTTCCAAATGAAGTTCTTTTGCCCTTTCCAGAAGAATTAATTCTTCGATAATTTCTCTCAAATGCCTTGTCTGAAGGTCCAACAAGGTTTCCGGATCTGATAGAGTTTCATCCTGATAGGCCATTTTTACCAGTTCAAAAGACTGTTTAAAATCTTCTATAGTAAAAGTTTCTTTCCCGACCTTTATCAGGTAATGTTCTTCGACTCCCGGTGATCTCTCCCGGCATCCCCCAAAGGACAAAATAATCAGAAAAATCCATACCCATTCCAAACGTTTCATTTCCCGATTTCTCTTTTTCATCAGAGGGATATATCCTTCAGCCGTTAACACGTTGACGGATTTCTTTCAAGATGTTTTTGGTCTGGGCCAGCATGCTCACCTCACTTGCCCTGGACAAATTGGCGATAAAAATATGGTCCGGAGTAATTGCAAACTGGTTTTTTTCGTTAGTAACCATATCCACGATTCCAAACGGTTTTTTCTGATGGGATTCTGAAAAATGCAGCAAAAGCTGGTCCTCATTCAAATCCAGGCGCTTAACGCCGGCTCCGACAGCCAGAACCTTGAGCATGATTTTAATCAGAAGGTTCGATGCTTCTACAGGTAAAGAGCCAAACCGGTCTTCCATTTCAGTTTTAAATTCCGAAAGTTCCTTAACCGAATTCATGCGGGCAAGGTGGCGATATGTGGATAAACGCTGGTCTATATCCGGCATATAGGATTCAGGAATAAATGTTGACAGGGTGAGATTGATCTCAGGTTCAAGGGTATCCTGAACAGGCTCGCCTTTAAGTTCCGACATGGCCTCTTCCATAAGCTGCAAAAACGTATCATATCCCACAGCGGCGATATGTCCCGATTGTGATGCCCCTAAAATGGACCCGCCGCCCCGAATCTTCAGATCGCTCATGGCAATTTGAAACCCGGAGCCCAGATCGCTATGTTCCATGAGCACCTTTAACCGTTTAACCGCATCTTTGGTCAGTTTACTCTCCCCGGGAACAAACAGATAAGCATAAGCTTGCTCAACAGAACGTCCCACGCGCCCTCTGAGCTGGTAGATCTGGGACAATCCGAACCGGTCGGCATGGTTGACAAGGATGGTATTGGCAGAGGTAATATCCAGTCCGGATTCAATAATGGTCGTGCAAACCAGCATGTCCAGTTCCTGATTCATGAACGACAGCATGACCTTTTCAAGTTTTGATTCTTCCAGACGACCATGGGCCACCGCTATTCGTGCTTCGGGAACCTTTTCCTGTAAATGACGGGCCATAGCCTGAATGGTGTAAATGTTGTTGTGGACAAAAAAAATCTGGCCGCCGCGTTTCATTTCCTTTCGAATCGCATCTTTTACAATAGTGTCGTCAAACTCGGAGATATAGGTAATAATTGCTCTCCGATACTCCGGAGGTGTAGATAAGACACTGATATCCCGAACACCGAGTAAAGACATATGAAGAGTCCTCGGGATCGGTGTTGCAGTTAATGTTAAAACATCCACGGTATTTTTAAATTGCTTTAACTTTTCCTTGTGCTTAACCCCGAATCGTTGTTCTTCATCCAATATTAACAACCCCAGATCTTTAAAATCCACATCTTTTTGAACCAGACGGTGGGTGCCGATTACAATGTCGATTTTGCCGGCTTTCAGATCTTCTACGATGGCCCTTTGCTCCTTAGGAGAGCGAAAGCGGCTCAGGCAGGCCACACGAACCGGATATTGAAGAAACCGCTGGGAAAATGTGGCGAAATGCTGCTCCACCAGGACCGTTGTAGGGGCCAGTATGGCAACCTGTTTTCCGTCGTGCACCGCAAGGAAAGAAGCCCGAAGTGCTACCTCGGTTTTTCCATACCCGACATCTCCGCAAATCAGACGATCCATGGGAACCGGTGAGATCATGTCTTTGAATACCTCATCGATTGCCGAAAGCTGATCCGGAGTTTCCTCATAGGGAAATCCCGCTTCAAATTCCCTCATCTCCTCGGATACATCGGAAAAACCGTGTCCTTTGAGCACCCTGCGGGAGGCATAAAGCTTTAATAGCTCCGATGCGATTTTTTCCACCGATTTTTTAACACGGGCTTTGACACGTTCCCATGATTTACCACCCAGTTTATCCAGTGTTGGAGTGACTCCGTCCACTCCCATGTATTTCTGGACCATGCTGATACGGTCCACCGGAAGATAAAGTTTATCGTCATCTTTAAATAAGAGCAGAAGAAAGTCATTAATGGACCCGTTGAGCTTCAGTTTGGTCAGGCCTTGATATTGTCCGATACCGTGCTCGGAATGGACAATCAAATCCTTTTGTTTAAGCTCATTAAAAGACAGCAGTTGGGTTTTGATTTTGGGGGAGGGTGTTCTTTTATGGCGGCCTTTATTTCCGAAAATTTCTATATCGGTTATGATGGCCAAAGATTCTTCAGGCCAGACAAAACCCTTGGAAAGATCGCCGAGACATAAAAAAGCGGTTTTTGGGAAACCTTGGGTTAAAAGTCTTTTGATATGGAATTGCTCAAGAATATCCGTACGCACGCCATAGGGCCTTAATAACGCATCGATTTTTTGTGCCCGGGATTTTGCACTGCTCACAATAATGGTGTTCAGGCCCAAAGCCGCCTTCGAATTGATCCATTCGGCAAAGGGAAAAAGAAGCCTTTCACTGTCCCGATGGTCTTTCAGTTTTCTTGTCAGTTCCGAATTATCCTCAACCTTGAAATGCATCTGAATCGGTTGGTCTTCAATGTTTTCCGGACCGGACAGGGAAATTGATTTAATGGAGAGGGGACGTTCCTTTTTAAGCCCCATTTGTACTTGATCCCAGGTGAGAAAAAGACTTGATGGCTCAACACCAAAAGATTTTTCTTCCAAGGATACCGCGTAATTTTCATTTGCCTGTTCAAATATATCATCAGCAGCTTTTTGCAAGTCACGAGGTTCCATAAGAATATAGAGTGAACGTTCGGGAATATAGTCCATGAACGTGTCTAACTTTGGATAAATCAATGGCAACAGGATTTCGATTCCGGGAAAAACCCCTTCTTCCCTGATTCGATCCACCAACTCCCTCACCTTGGTCACAGAGGTTTCCATCCTTGAGGCTTGGGCTCGGATTCGGCTGATTATCTCGGTAAGTTCCGATTTTTTTAAGACTGTTTCACGAGCAGGCAAAACAACGGCATCGGATATGCGTTTCAGGGTTCGCTGGTTTTCGGCCGAAAAAAACCTCAGGGAATCCACCTGATCTCCGAACAGTTCGATCCTGAGGGGATCATCATACAACGGAGAAAAAATGTCGATAATTCCGCCACGAAGAGAATAATCTCCCGGTTCTTCCACGATCATGGTGCGTTCATACCCGCCGGCATTCAGTTTTTCGATCAGGCGATCCGTCTCGATCTCCTCATTTTCCATGATCAGTTCAAGGTAGTCGGAAAAATATTCACGGGGCATGACTCTCTGAATTATGGCGCCGGATGTGGTTACCACCAGAGGCGGGGCGGACAAGGAATATTCCACAAGCTTATAAAGGACTTGAATTCGCTTTGCAGCAGTCTGACCATGATAAGAAAGATATTTGAACGGTAAAATATGATAAGGTGGAAAATAAATGATCGGCCATGATAATTCACCGCAAAAAAAATCAAGATCAGATATGAACTGTTCCGCATCCGATGCTTTGGGTAAAACTACTACCATGGGTTGCGGATGGTTCAAATAGAGCCGAAATACAAGATAAGCTCTTTGAGAGCCGGTCAATCCAAGGCATTCGATCTCCCTGTCCCTTTGGTGAACCACATTCAAAAAAGGGCCCAGTGAATTTTTCTCTTGATTTTGAAACATAAAACCAGTAATCACAAATTGGCTGGCCGGCGTAGCTCAGTCGGTAGAGCAGCTGATTCGTAATCAGCAGGTCAGCGGTTCAATTCCGCTCGCCGGCTCCAGTTAAATTAAAACGTTCATGATGATCTTTTCACAACCCTGTTTCCTTTGGGAAAAATCTTATCCCGTCAAGTGGGTCCCGATCGACTAATCTTTTTCTTTTAGCATAATTAAAAGAAGCTTTCAAATATCGAATTAAACCTATGTAAGATGGCAATAAAAAAAAGCTTCCATCAGTATCCTGCCCTTTCCCATAATGATGCAGGAATCACTGAATGCTGACATCTCAACACGTGAAACTTTTATCTGCCGGTTTGGGCGCGGCCACGGTTTTGGCCGGATGAAACGAGTATGCCTAATTGAAATTAAATTGATGGTTATGTTTTTTGATCTTTTTAAAGGTTTAGAATAATCCTGAAAATATTATTGCAGGAAATCTTTATTCCATGATAGTAATGTTGAATTTGTATATGTGAACGATATTTGAACACTCTATAAATATGGATTAATTTTCGGATTAGGGCGATCATCTGCCGAATTTAGTGTAAAAAAGATATCATACAAGCTCTGATATGAAATATTCAAACACTGATTTCCGCATATACTATAAACATATTTTGAAAAAACCTGTCCCAAAGGTTTCCACGACTATTTTGAATTTTATCTAAACCAAAACTGTTGGTTTTTGCCCACATCCATGTTCATTATTTTTCCAAATCTTCCAACCCATCATATTCTAACCGATGAGATGCATTCACAATTAGGAAAGGAGGCATGATGACGGAAATAACAAGCAAATTTAAAATAAATCTAACCGGCCCACTCGCCATCAGAAAAGGAGGAATTTTTTATGGGTAAAGCTTTCATTAAAAGATCAAAATACAGTATCTGGATATTGATTCCGGCAGTTGTTGGATTATTGTGCCTTGGAAGTTTGAGTTTCACCGGAGCACAGGTGGTGGACCCGCCGGCTGACCCGCTGGCTCCTGCTTCATTGAAGGACGTGGAGGTGCCGGAACCCACCAACCTCTATGCCTTTCTTAAAGGCAATCCTGGAACCCAAGAAGCGGCCGAGGCCAAGCAGATCGCCATCGTTCTGGGCAAGTTGTTGTTTTGGGACATGCAGGTGGGAAGCGACGATGTTCAGGCCTGCGCCTCCTGCCATTTCAACGCCGGTGCGGATGTGAGAACCAAAAACCAGCTTACGCCGATTGATGAAGAGTTTGGCAATCCTTCTGAATTCGTGCCTCCTGGAACTCCCGGGCATCCCAACTTTGCCCCCAACATGACCGTGGTGTCGACGGATTTTCCTTTCCATACCCGCTTCCCGGCCACTGAAGCGGTTGACCCATTAGATCCGGTGGCTGAATTTGATACTCTGGTCCGGGATACCAACGATGTCATGTCCTCCCAGGGTGTCAGAGAGGGTGACAGCCCCGATCCGACAGATCCCACATTTAACTGGAAGAACTTTAACCAGCGCAAGGTGGAGCCGCGCAATGCGCCTTCCATGATTAATGCGATCTTTCATCTGGATATGTTCTGGGATGGCCGGGCCAGTTTTATTTTTAATGGCGTCAACCCCTTTGGTTTCCGGGATCTTGAGGCAAAAGTGCAGAGATTTAAAGATGGAGTCATTGAGGATGTTTTCGTGCGCATCCCCTTTGCTGCCCATGCGTCTCAGGCCGTGGGGCCTCCCTTGAGTACACTGGAGATGACGGGCTCCTCTCGTGAATTCCCGGAGCTGGCTGCTAAACTTCTTTATTCCGCTTTAAACCCGCTTGCGAAACAGATGGTGCACCCTCAGGATAGCGTTCTCGGGCCTTATGCCAAGGCGGCCTTTATCTTAAACAAAAGGGGCAGGCCAACCGGCAGGATTGACAACGTACCGGGCACGAAAAACCCTGTTACGGGTGATGATCTAACGTATCTGGAACTGATCCAGGAGGCTTTCAAGGAGGAGTGGTGGAACGGTGGTGAAAAGCAGGTGAAGCATAACTTCTCCCTCTTCTTTGGCCTGGCCACGCAGCTTTATCAGGGAACCCTTGTGGCCGATGATACACCATTCGACCGGTTTATGGGGGCCAATGCCAATGTTAGGGGAAATGGGCCTATTCCTCCCAATCCTACCGCATTGACTGCGCAGGAAAAGCTGGGCCTGGATCTCTTCATGGGTGCCGGCCGGTGCAACAACTGCCATCTTTTGCCGGAAAGCTCGAACCATACGGTGCGCAGCGCTCAGGCCCAATTGGTGGCTGGCGGACCTACGGATCTGGAAAACGTGGCAGTGCCCCAAGCAATTCTCGAGTTGATGCAGATGGGTGATCTCGGTTTAGGGGTTTACGATGTCGGATTTTACAACATTGCAGTACGCCCCACTGATGAAGACTTAGGACGTTTTGCCGCGGCTCCTCCCACTATCGGCTTTGCCGAAGGCTTGCCCCTGTCCTATGTGGAATTGGCCCTCATGAAACTGGAAGGCAGGCTTACCCCGGTCCCGGACGCCCCGGACGTAGCTCAGTTTGTGCCTGACCAGGGTATAGTTGAGGTTGTCCAGGATGATGGAACAATCATAGATGTGCCTCTTGGTTTGGAAGAACTTTTTGATGCAGCAGACAATAGATTCGT
>JAABTQ010000034.1 GCA_011389745.1 Desulfobacteraceae bacterium
AAATGGGTCGTTACCACTTCTGGATCGCGGTATGTTATGATTGCAGTCTCACCATCCCTGCTGATGGTAACTTCATCCAATGTAGTTCGATATGGTTTTTTCCTTCGCATAATTCTTCCTTATAAAATGCCTCTCCAACGCCCCGGATGTGAGGTGCAAGCGAAAAGATGTTTCGTACAAATTGCGGCATTGCTCTTGGTGTTCGCCATTTGTCCTCCTTGTCACCAACGTCCCCTTCTGTCTACAACCGAAGCGGCTACCGGATGCTAAAATCTGATAAGCCGCTTTTTTTAATTTCCAGGGTTTGAAACTCACGGTTACATTTGGTAATCTACAATATTATTGGAAGGTTATGCGTTTCCATTAAGGCAAGACATTTACACTTTTCGGGGGCATCGAGAATTGTCTATGAGGAAAACATATTATGGACGCGGTAGCATATTTATGAAATCCCTTTGTTAAAATGAAGAAATGGGACAAAGGAATAGCCGCCATTTACAGTTTCAAGGTACCTTCTCTAAAATGTCCCCACTGGCCAATTTCCGATGTGTCCTTGGGTAAAGTGCAAGCAAAGGTCAAGAAAATGGTTTGTATCCCCGGCTACCAGACTAATCCGTTTAAAAACCCCAGTTTGGCTGTTATTAAAGTCAAATTTCCGGTTATCATCAGTATTCCTAAAAGCACCAGTATCGCGCCGCTGATTTTTTGGATGAGATTCATATGATTTTTAATTTTTGAAAAAAGCTTGAAAAAACCCTTCATCGCTACCGTGGTTAACAAAAAAGGAATTCCCAAGCCGGCTGAATAAACAAACAACAGCATCACGCCCTTGCCCACTGTATCCATGGTGGTCGCGTAAGTCAGTATCGCGCCAAGAATCGGCCCAACACATGGTGTCCAGCCAAAGGCAAATGCCACTCCAAGCAGCGGAGCTTTAAATGAGCCCAGCTTTTCCACTGGCAGGTCAACCTGCATTGTGGTCAGCATGAAACCAAACTTAAACAGCCCAATCTGCTGAAGCCCGAAGATTATTATGACCACACCGGCGATACTTGTTAGAAGCGGTAGCCTCTGGACTAAAAACCCGCCCAGCCAAGTCGCCGAGGCCCCCAAAGCCACAAAAACAACAGAAAAACCCAGCACGAACATGACGGAATTGAGCATGGCTGAAGTCATTTCTTTGTCTGTCCATCCACTTTCCGCCATTTGATCAATAGAAAGGCCGGACACAAATGCAATATATCCCGGAATAAGCGGCAGCACGCAGGGAGACAGAAATGACAAAAGCCCGGCGGAAAATACAATTAGTAACGACAATTCCTGTTCCAATTTAATAATTCTCTTTAATTTCGGATTCTACTAATTCTTGTAATTGTTTGTAACCAAAGACAAGAAGTGGCTTACCATTTACAAAAAAACCAGGTGTTTTCCTGACATTGAGCGTTTTAGCATCTGCAAGATCCTGCTTGATCAGTGTTACTATTTCAGGATCATTCATATTATTTCTAATTTTTTCTAAATCGAGCCCTGCATGCGGAAGAAACTTCCATATTAATTGAGGTTGTGGATTTTGATGACTTGCCCAGTAGCTTTGGGTTTTATACATAACCTCCAAAGTCTCCCAATATTTTCCTTGTTTTCTTGCCGCTTCAAGAATTTTGACAAAATAATCTGCACCATCATGAAAAGGGGCATATCTGACGACCAGTTTGATTTTACCCGGGTTGTCGGCCATCAATTTCTTAACGAATGGGTGAAAAGCGCTACAGGTTTCACACGCAGGATCTGAAAATTCTACAAGATAGACTTTTGCATCATCACTGCCAAGCGTTTGTGAATGTTCTCTAACAAAGGTTGAGGCGTTTTCCCGAGCCATAAATCCATATTTTTTGGCTTGCTGGCTTTTATATATATAAACGCCAAGTACAAACAAAAGAATAAGAACACCAATAGAAATTAATACTATATTTTGTTTTCTCATTTTGAAAGTCTCCTCTTTAAAATCAAAAGCAATGCGACTATAGTTGAAAAAGATATCAGTGAAAGCATTGGAATTGTTAAAAATCCAAACAAATCCAGGTAGGTCTCTGTGCATGAAACACCTTGGCTGCAAGGTTGTAGGCTTTCAGGAATAATTCCGGAATACAGAAGGGAATGATAAAAAGTGAACCCCCATCCAGCTAAAGCTAAAGGGAGGGCATACCTGACAATGCTTTTATCAAATGGAAAGAGCCCGACTAATAAAATTAAAACCAAGGGGAACATGAATATTCTTTGGTACCAGCACAAAGCACAGGGAGCGAATTCCATTATTTCACTAAAAAACAAGCTCCCCAGTGTTGAGACACTGGCTATTATCCAGCATATAAAAATGATAGTCCAGTTTGAATTGGACGCTTGATCTAAATTATTCATATTTGTTATTTCCTGAAATGAGCAATGAATTTTGTCCTAAAATGAACGGCAACCGGCGTATCATTATTGATCGCTAATTTATCTGAATTAGATTTCGAAAATAACGAATAGAACCAGGTGTAACCCAGTCCCTTGGGCCGATAACTTTTTCTACAATAATCCCTTCTTCATCAATGATAAAGCTTTCAGGGACACCGGTTGTCTGATAAAGACTTTTTATATCTCCCTTAGAATCCGTAAGGGCAGGAAAGCTCAGCTTGTTTTCTATCATAAAAGGGAGCACAGCTTTGGCCCCCGATACATCAATACTGACTGCCAGGATTTCAAAAGATTCACCCTTCAACTCTTGATAGAGTTTTTCCATGGACGGCATCTCATCCACACAAGGAGGGCACCATGTTGCCCAAATGTTGAGGAGGACCACTTTGCCCTTGTAATCAGCCAAGCTGACCATTTTGCCGTCAAGGTCAGGCAAAGTGAAATTTGGCGCAGGCACACCTTTCATAAGCCTAAGCCCGGACTTTCCTGATAGATTGAAAGAAGAATCTTTGGTTTGAAGCAGGACTATGATTCCAACACCGATAATAATTAGAAAAATTAATATTATGGATTGAGGGTTTACTCTTCGGACTTTTTGAATTTCTTCTTTCATGTGTCTAAGCTCACGGCCTTTCTGCTTTTATAAAATATCTTTTATACATCATTCTTGAAACAGGAGGACATGCTTCCGTGTGGAAGCTTTCTTTTTTCCTGCCAATTGTTTAAAATTGGACAAATTAGGAAAACAAACACTGGCAACCCAATGCAATTATCGCAAAAACAAGCTCAAAGGGGTAGAGTATCTGCTGACCTTAAAGGCTTGGGAATCAGATGAGAATGGATTGTGTTAGAATGTAAATTGGTACAGCTTTGAGGGATGTTGTTAGAATATATGCTTCAAAGGTGCTTTGCTCACGATCATTGACATGAAAAAAGCCTACGTTCTTTTGAAGCGGATGTAGGTATTGGGGAAATAAAGGATTGATGAACGTGCATTCATAATATCTTTCACGGCGGTCGGTTTTACAGCAGGTATTTTTTGCATCACAATTTGCCAGAAAATTTTCATAAATGTGAATCGGCTGCAGTCTGCGATTACATTGGAGCGGGGGCAAGCTTCTACAAGTGTTGTCGATAATACAACTATCTGAAACCCTACTGAACGTCGGTATACAGGCGTCTATAGTAGCGCTGCAGCCTTCCTGCTGCGCGTACACGATTCCGTACACAACGATCCAGGACATAAGGATCACTGTGCTGCCTTTGATGATATTTTTTAACATTTTTTTCATTGTTTTACTCATTTTGATAGAGCTTATATGCCACATTGTAATAAAATTATCAACAATAGAGTTGTTTCGCTATATTTCGAAATAAAATCTTTTAATACGTCAGTGTGGAGATGATCCATATGTAAACATGACATAGGAATATTAATCAACCTTCATTTCATTCTCTTTTTTTCTCGCCTATGATCCTTGTAGAATAAGCTACAGCAAGCAGAGCAGTACCCATATCCGCAAACACCGCTTCCCACATGGAGGCGAGGCCCATGGCACCGAACACGAGAAAAATTCCTTTCACAGTGAATGCCGGGAAGATATTCTGCCAAACAATGTGTCGTGTCAGCCTCGCAATAGAAACGGCTTCGGCCATTTTCATTGGAGAGTCAGTCATCAACACCACATCGGCTATCTCAATAGCAGCATCGCTTCCAAGCGCTCCCATGGCCACGCCAACATCGGCTCGGGCAATTGCGGGTGCATCATTGACGCCATCACCAACAAAAGCGGTTGTTCCATCCTCCTGGTGCCTTCACGCAGCCTTTCAAAAATTTCGACTTTATTTTCAGGTAACAGATCAGCATAGAAGCTGTCAAGTTTGAGCCTTTTTGCTACGGCCTCAGCCGCACAGGCATTTTCTCCGGTCAACATTGCTATATGATCAATACCTTGCGCTTTTAAGGATCGGATCGCTTCAGCCGCATCGGGCTTGATTTCATCGCCTATTGTAATATACCCAGCGTATTTTCCATCCACGGCAACGTGAGCAACCGTTGATTCAAAATCGCATCTGCTATGATCGATTGCTTGATGATGCAGAAATTTATCGTTTCCGACCATAACTGTGTGATCACCATAACGGGCAGTCACCCATTTACCTGAAAAGCCTGTGTGATCAAATACTTTCGAAGTATCGATCTTACTGCCGTTTTTTTTAAATAAAGTTAAAATGGAGGTGGCGATGGGATGGTTGGACTGGTACTCGGCAGCGGCAGCAAATTCCAGAAGCTGAGCCTTTGAGAAACCGTTTGGGCTTACCACTTCCTGGACTTTAAAAACGTCTTTTGTGAGCGTTCCTGTTTTGTCAAACACAACCGTTTTAACTGCAGCCAGTGCATCAATAAAATTGGACCCTTTAACCAGGATGCCTCTTCGCGATGCTCTTCCGATGCCGCCAAAATAGCCTAATGGGATGCTGACCACCAATGCACACGGGCAGGAGATGACCAAGATTACCTGCCCGGTAAATCCATGTTTGAAATGACGCGCCGGTTACAACCGGTGGAATAAAGGCGATGCACGCGGCGATTAGCACCACAGCGGGGGTGTAATAACGGGCAAACCCCTAACAATGGGTACCAAATACGATATTCATGTTTTCGTGGTTGCCCAATCAGGAGGTTCCCTTTGTGCGAAAGGGGTGGGGCTTTGATTGCAAAATTGAGGTGCGGACCCACGACCCCGGCACCAGTATCCCCAGAATGACTTATCTTGAGAAGGAAATCAGCATTTTCTCTCGTTCCCATGCTTCGGGCGGGAACGAGAGTTTTAGATTCATGAGGGTATCGTATCCATGGACGCAAACATGGGTTCATGGAGCGGAATCATTATGTCCGCCATTTTTTTCACCTTAAGCAAAATATCATATGATTCATAAGCATTCACATGGGTTCCAGGAGGAATCACCTCCATTTCCATTGCCTTTATTGAATTGGGCGGGTCCATATTTTCCATGATGACACAAAAGCCCGTGATGGCTGCTTTACCGGCAGGAGTGTCGATAAGTACAGTCAAACCACCAGGTGTATGTGCCGGTGTGTGCAATACCTCGATGCCGTCTGTGATCTTTTGGTCGGACGTAATCCTTTGGATTTGGCCGGCCTCGTCCACATCCGTGATAAAGTCTTCCAAATATCTGAAATCAAGAGGATGCGGATTATAGATACTTTCTATTTCTTTTTCGTGTACATAAAATGTGGCATTTGTGCATTTATAATCATTTTCACAATGGTCGTTGTGTAAATGCGTATGAATAACCACATCGATGTCTTCCGGTCGTAAATCCCATCGGGCAAGCCCTTCCTCGAAAGTATAAATTTTTCCCCCCATACTTTTCTCCCGGTCTTCGGATCGAATAGGGTTCATCTCACCGGTATCCACCAGAATTTTTTTATCTCCACCTTCCAGATAAAAAGAATATATGGGGATGGTATATCGTTCCCCGCCACCATACTGGTAGGTCATCATGGTCTTATCGAAAATTTTTGTTCCCATCACGATGGGATGAATTTTGTATTGTGTCATAATGAAACGTTATCCTTTTTTATTCAACTGGGCCAATGCAGTTTCATAATCAGGTTCCTCGGCTATTTCCGGCACCTGCTGGGTATAAATGACCTTGCCGTTTTTATCGATGACGACCACGGATCGTGCCAGAAGGCCGGCCATAGGGCCATCCACAATCCGAACACCGTAACTATTGCCAAAATCGAGGTTTCTCAATTCTGAAACAGCGATGACATTGTCGAGTCCTTCCGCACCACAGAATCTTGCAAGGGCAAATGGAAGGTCACGTGAAGCACAAAGTACCACGGCATCTTCATAGTTGTTGATCTGTGCATTGAATTTTCTAACCGAAGTGGCGCAGATATCGGTATCCACACTGGGAAAAATGTTAAACACAATCGTTTTTCCGGCAAAATCCTTCAAAGATACATCGGATAAATCAGTTTTGGTTAAAATAAAATCCGGGGCTTTATCGCCTGCTTTCGGCAACTCGCCCACGGTGTTGATCGGATTTCCTTTCAGGGTGATTTTAGCCATGGTATTCTCCTTATTTATTTTTAATGTTAAAGGGTCAGATAACTTCGGCAATGGCGTCGAGTACCTGGGTGTGAAGGTGCTTATTGGTAGCCAGAATGCCGACATTGTTTTCAAGATTTTTTCCAAGGTTAAATTGTAAAGGGTTTCCTTTAAAATCCGTCACTTTTCCACCGGCTTCCTCTACAATGATGGATCCGGCCGCATGGTCCCAGATTTTTTCCCTGTATTCTTTATTTCTGGGGAGCCTGAGATAAATGGAGGCATCGCCCCGGGCCAGCGCGGCATATTTGACCTGGCTGTCCATCCGGCAGGGGGATGCCGTAATGCCGAGAGCGTCGGCAATTTTTTGGTGTTGGTCATGTGAAGCATGTTTTGTTTCTACCGATTCGCAAAACCTGGCCATGTTGACACTGGTGATCGAATCCACAATTACTTTTTGCGGGTTTTGGCCATTTAACGGCATTATGAATGTTCCCTGACCTTTGACGGCATACATCAATACACCCCGGTTTTGGGGTTCGGAATTGTTTATCATCATATTCGGACAGCCTAAAACCCCGAGGACCACTTGTCCTTTTTCCAACAATGCAAGAGCAACGGCAAACTGCTCTTTTCTCAGGAAGCCTTTGGTGCCGTCAATGGGATCTACTGTCCAAAACCTTTT
The DNA here is from genome assembly GCA_011389745.1 of Desulfobacteraceae bacterium. GTDB lineage: Bacteria > Desulfobacterota > Desulfobacteria > Desulfobacterales > SKZT01 > SKZT01. The sequence continues at coordinate 7,225 of JAABTQ010000034.1, forward strand.
GTTGGAATCAAATGTTTTTGAACCATAATCCACTAATTCCAAAAGTGTTTCAAGATTCATGGTATCAATTTCTGTGCATACCAGGTCCAAAACTTTTTTCCCCAGTTGTTCATGCTGTTGAATGGTTTTTGATTCTTCTTCACCCACGATGGGGTCATCGGGATAATGCTTGCGCAATGCAAGAGTAATCAATGCCTGACTTGCCAGGTCGGCAACGCTCACTGGTGAGTGGTCTTCTTTTTGTACGGAGGAGATGGGGGAAGATGCTTCGGATACCGTTACACAAATTCTTGAAGCTTTTTGTACGGCGTTAATGGCTGCGGCAAGCTCTTTTTCAAAAGTCATTTTTTATTCCCTCTGTGTAATGTTTAGGGTACGGCCAGGTTCGGGTGAAGCGCATCTAAATTATAAAACTCGGTTGCCGATATTGAGTAACCATAATCATTTTTTCTTATTTTTCCACGAAAAAATTTGCATATGGGTAAACCTTTTTTATGTTGACTAATTGGTGCCTTCATGGGAATTAGTTGCGAAATAGTCAGAATGATTTAAATTATTCTGGTTTAAGAGAGCCCGGCCCTCTTGGTTGGAATTTATCGATCACTATTCAGAGGAACATGAAACCTGTTGTTGCTATTGTGGGTCGTCCTAATGTTGGAAAGTCGACCCTTTTTAACCGAATTACCAAATCACAAAATGCTTTGGTTGATAATTTTCCGGGTGTTACCAGAGACCGTAATTACAAAGATGCGGTTTGGGATGACATTGAGTTTACTGTTGTGGACACAGGTGGGTTTTTAACAGATAACTCGGATGATTTTGCCGAAAACATTCGTTTTCAAGTCAACCAGGCCATTGATTCAGCAGATGCGGTTGTGCTGGTTCTGGACCGAAAAGCAGGACCATCCCCATTTGACCACGAGCTGGTCGATTTGTTGCGGGGAGTACAAAAGCCTGTTTTTTATGTGGTTAACAAGGTGGATGGCCCAAGTCAGGAGGAGGAGCTTTATGATTTCTATCAGTTGGGTATCGAGCACCCTTATCCGGTCTCAGCAGCTCATGGATATGGTGTACCTGATTTTTTAGATGACCTGATTGCTGTTTTTCCTGAACAGGATGCTGCCGAATCCCTGGAATTGATAAATATTGCAGTAATAGGAAGACCCAATGTCGGTAAATCCTCTCTGATTAACCGGATTTTGGGAGAGCCTCGTCTTTTGGTCAGTGATGTTGCAGGGACCACCCGAGATGCTGTTGATACGGTTTGCCGGGTGGATGACCAGTCATATCTTTTTATCGACACAGCGGGAATTCGCCGGAAAGGAAAAGTGAGGCAAAAACTGGAAAAATTTTCAGTGATCAAAGCCATCAGAAGCCTTGATCGATGTCATGTGGCGCTGATTGTTCTGGATGTCTCCGAGGGAATTACTGAACAGGATATGACCATTGCCGGTTATGCCCATGAAAAAGGCTGCGGATGTGTTTTTCTGCTTAACAAATGGGATATGGTTGAAAAAGACCGGGCGACAGCAAGAAAATACTTATCGGATCTTCGTGAGGCGTCAAAGTTTATGAGTTATGCCCCGGCTATAACCATATCCGCCTTAACCGGTCAAAAGGTAAAAAAAATATTCCCGGCGGTTCAAGAAATTTACAGGCAGTATAACACCCGTATTGGTACAGGGCAGTTTAACCGAATACTTGAAGATGCTGTCAGGGCTAATGAACCATCCCTGGTCAAAGGACGACGGATTAAATTTTATTATGGCACCCAGGTGTCTTCCGGCCCGCCAACCTTTGTCTGTTTTGTCAACTATCCGGCAGAAGTTCACTTTTCCTACACCCGATACATTATCAACCAGGTTCGTTCAGCCACCGGTCTTGATAAAACTCCGATTCGATTGTTCCTGAGACAGCGAACCGGCAGTCTGGATGATTTCAAGTTCGGCGACAAACATCCAAAAAAGAAGAAAAGGGGCCGTAAAAGATAAACAAACCCCGATGTTGGACCAAGGTTCACTCATTGTGATTTCAAAACATGCCGGTTTGAAGAAAACATGGTTTTTTTAAAACATCGGAGTAACATCAGCAGGGAGTATTATTGGATATTTTTCAGGACCAGGCCAAAAGGGCTGAAGAGGCGGCAAAACCATTGGCGGAAAGAATGCGTCCCGTAAAACTTCATGAATTCATCGGGCAGGAGCATTTGGTAGGGAAGGGGACGCTGTTGCAAAGGGCCATGGAAAACGATCAGGTATTTTCAATGATCTTTTGGGGACCCCCCGGATGCGGTAAAACAACTCTGGCAAGAATGATTGCCGGTGAAACAAAATCTTATTTTATCCACTTTTCTGCGGTTCTTGCCGGTGTTAAAGAAATTCGCGCCGTAATCGATGAAGCCGGAGACCAGCAGAAATTTCATGGAAGAAAAACCATCCTCTTTGTTGATGAAATTCACCGTTTCAACAAGTCACAACAGGATGCTTTTCTTCACCATGTGGAAAGTGGATTGATCACATTGATCGGTGCTACCACGGAAAATCCATCCTTTGAGGTTATTGCCCCTTTGTTGTCGCGCTGCAGGGTCATCGTATTAAAACAACTGACAGATGACAATATCCAAAAGATCCTTAATCGTGCAATCAATGATCTTTCAAATGGATTGGGTAACCTCAATTTGGATGTTGCACATGATGCCCTGGCTTATCTGGCGGCTATCTCAGATGGTGATGCACGTGTGGCCTTAAACAATCTTGAAGCCATAGCCGTTTGGATACAAAAAAACGAACACGAGGTAAAATCCGATACACGGGAAAAGCAGGCTGGAAAAATCACTTTGAATGATGTGGAAACTGTCCTGGAAAAAAAGGCGATGCTGTATGACAAAAATGGTGAGGAGCATTACAATCTTATTTCGGCATTTCATAAAAGTCTTCGCGGAAGTGACCCTGATGCAGCCCTTTACTGGTTGGCACGAATGCTTGCGGCAGGTGAGGATCCTTTTTATTTGGCCCGAAGGATGGTTCGGTTTGCATCGGAAGATATCGGAAATGCCGATCCGCATGCCTTGACCATGGCAATAAATGCCATGGAATCCTATCGTTTTCTGGGTTCTCCCGAAGGAGATCTGTCTTTGGCGCATGCTGCGGCTTATTTAGCCGTGGCCCCCAAAAGCAACAGCGTTTATACCGCCTATAAAAAAGCTGTTGATATTGCCCGGAAATCGGGATCTTTGCCTGTTCCCATGCATATTAGAAATGCTCCTACAAAGCTGATGAAAGATCTGGGATACTCAAAAAACTATAAGTACGCCCACGACTTTGAGGGGGGGTACGTGGTGCAGCAATATCTGCCGGAAAAGCTCAGGGGAACCATTATGTATTTGCCGACTGAGAGAGGATATGAAAAGACCATCAAGCAGCGTCTTGATAAATGGCGCGATATTAAAAAAAACCGGCTCAACAAAGAATGATTTTGGATCTTTTAAAAAAACCTCATGACTTAAAGAATCATATTATCAGGGTTCTTGAGAATAAAAATCGGGAAGAACGGTTTGTTCCCGAAAACCATATTTCGTCGCCGACCGTGTCATCGGTGTTGTTTTTGCTCGGTAATTATTCGCAGAACGGAAAATCTCCGGAGGCTTCCATAGTACTTAATAAAAGATCCAAAAAAGTAACACAGTCAGGGGACTTGTGTTTTCCCGGAGGGGTGATTACGCCGTGTTTGGACTATCACCTGGCCAAAATAATGGCCTTTCCGGGACTGCCCCTGTCGGGTTGGCCATACTGGTCACTGTGGAAAAAAAACAGGCCCGAAGAGGCCCGGTGGCTGTCACTGATGATGGCGATCAGCCTTCGGGAAAGCTTTGAGGAGATGAGGTTGAATCCTTTGGGGGTCAAGTTTTTAGGGCCTCTGCCTTCCCATCGCCTTCGAATGTTTAAAAAAGAAATATATCCCATGGTAGGATGGGGGAGTTATCAAAAACGATTTTTTCCCAATGGGGAAGTCGATAAAATCGTTATTGTTCCGTTTCGGTTGTTGTTAAATCCTGATAACTATGTCCGGTTTCGTATTTCATATCCTCTGAAGGTCAAACAAAAACTAAACCGTGATTTTGATGAGTTCCCATGTTTTATATTTCAAAATCAAAAGGAGAAAGAGATACTCTGGGGGGTTACTTTTCGCATAGTTATGGCTTTTATCTCCCTTGTATTCGGTTTTAAGATGCCTGATATGGGTTCCCTTGACGTTGTGTCCGCAGTGTTGAGGGAAAACTATCTTGGTAATTCATGAAACCTGAACTTCCGTGTTTCATTTTTTACTATGTTCCCTTGTCTTGGGATGAATGTACGTTCTGTAAATTCGATATTTCCGTTTCTATCCCACAGTAATATTGTGGATGAGCGGGTTCCGTAAGTACTGCTAGTGATAAAAAGCGGTGAAAGAATCCTTTCCCATTCAATAGCGACCCCTGTATTTGGAAGCAGGTGGTCCGGAGGTTGGTATTGATCCTGAAGTATCGAAAAAAGAGTTTCCGTGTCCGGCAAATAGTCCTTGGAAATAGTTTGGGCTAACCGTTGTGTTCCTTTTTTTACTTTGGGCCAGTCTGTATTGATCAGGTGATTGCTGAGTCCATGGTTGCCCGGAGGGATTTTGAGAATATTGTTTTGACGGTTGGAATAATAAAAAAGTCCGTCGGGGGTTCCCACAATAAGATTAAACCCATTGTAGAGTCCACCAATCTTATTGATTTTATTCAGGTAATCTTCGGGGGAATAATCCGTTTCCAAAAAGTCTCGAACCAAAAAACCCCGGGATGGTGCATTTTCAGTGGTATTTTCAGGTTCACGGAAATTGGTGATGGCGGCAATGCGCCCGGTACGTGTGATACCCATCCAGGTGCCGCCTCCTTTCAAATCCTTACCGGCCAGAAGATCTGGTGAACCATTCCAGAATTGCGCGGGACGGGTCGGTCTGTCGTAAAACTCATCCCGATTGGCGGCAAATATGAGTTTATATCGCGGATGCTTATCATAAGAGAAAAGAATTAAACACATGTTCGGTCAGCCTGTAGGTTTTTTGTCAGGTAATGTGCCGGCGAAAAGTCGCATTCATTGGATTATCCTATCAAACCATTGATTTTTTTGCGACCTTTTTCTAAAGGATTGCAACATGCTATCATCGTGTCAAATGGGCAAGTAACATGGTTCATTGTCAGGTTTTCAGGAGCCCGGCCTGGTCCCGGACAAGTGGATGAGAGTTCTATCTTTTTTCTTTACTTGTTCGTGCAATCTTGATAAAAGACAGGGTGTTTTCAATTTAAAATCATCAGATCAGATAGGAGAAAAAATTAAAATGACTGTAGCTAGAAGATTGGGGACGTTGGTTGTTTTCGGTGTGCCTGCGATTATCGGCGGCGGCATTGTTTTTGCGATATTTGGTAGCTATATTCCGGTTGTCGTGTTTGAAGGTTTGCTGATCCTGGTTGCCGGTGGCCTGGTTTCTAAATAATGCCTTTATAAATCTCGGATATATCCATTCAAATTTATTTTCGGCACCTTTTTTCCTATGATATCAGGAGATAAGGTGTCGTGTTTTTTTCTATTTTGTAACTGATCAACACCTTATTGATGTATAACCGGAAATTAATATGACAGAAGTAAATAAAGTTGCCGAGATCAGTATCGAGACAGAGATGAAACAGTCTTATCTCGATTATGCCATGAGTGTAATTATCGGAAGGGCGCTCCCTGATGTAAGAGACGGGCTCAAACCCGTGCATCGGCGTGCTCTTTTTGCCATGCGGGAGTTGAAAAACGACTGGAACAAGCCCTATAAAAAATCCGCAAGAATTGTTGGTGATGTAATCGGTAAGTACCATCCCCATGGAGACAGTGCCGTATATGATACCATTGTCAGGATGGCGCAGGATTTTTCAATGCGATATCCGCTTGTCGACGGACAGGGGAATTTCGGGTCCATCGATGGAGACCCTCCGGCTGCAATGCGTTATACTGAAATCAGGATGACTCGTCTTGCACACGAAATGTTGGAGGATCTTGACAAGGAAACTGTTGATTTTGTTCCAAACTATGATGAGTCGATGACGGAACCGTCCGTGCTTCCATCGAAGATTCCCGACCTGTTGATTAACGGCTCGTCAGGTATTGCTGTGGGAATGGCCACAAATATACCGCCTCATAATATTACCGAGGTAATCAACGCACTCAAAGCCCTCATCGACAACCCGGATATCACCATTGAAAAAATTATGGAGCATGTTCCGGGCCCTGACTTTCCCACCCATGGTATTATTTACGGAATTGACGGGATTAAGGAGGCTTACCGGACAGGAAGGGGAATATTTCGGGTTCGGGCCAACGCCAAGGTTGAAATTGACAAACGTACCAAGCAGGAAACTATTATTATCTCTGAGTTGCCTTACCAGGTCAACAAGGCAAGGCTCATCGAAAAAATCGCCGGCCTGGTCAAAAACAGGCAGATTGAAGGCATCCGATATGTCAGAGATGAGTCCGACCGTGAGGGAATGCGAATTGCCATAGGGTTGAAAAAAGACCAGGTAGCCGAAGTTTTGATCAACCAGCTGTTCAGGCAAACGCAGATGGAGACCAGTTTTGGTATCATATTTCTGGCCGTGGTGGATAATCGGCCGATGATATTGAATTTCAAAGACATTTTAGAACATTTTATCCTCCACCGCAAAGATGTCATTATCCGTCGCACAATTTTTGACCTTCGAAAAGCTGAAGAACGCGCTCATATTTTGGAAGGTTTAAAAATTGCACTGGAAAATCTGGACGAGGTGGTCAAACTGATCCGCGAATCAAAAACACCGTCTGAAGCCCGTACAGGGTTGATGGAACGTTTTGAATTAACCCAGATGCAGGCACAGGCTATCCTGGATATGAGGCTTCAGAGACTCACCGGTCTTGAGCAGGAAAAAATACTGGAGGAGTATGAACAGATAACTAAAGATATCGAATGGTTCAGGAAAATTCTTGCTGAAGAAAAGATAATTCTCGATATTATTAAAGATGAACTGACTCAGATAGAAGAAAATTATGGCGATGCTCGGCGGACCAGAATTGTTGAGGAGACCAGGGAAATTACCATCGAGGATATGATTGTCGAAGAGGATATGGTGGTAACCATCTCCAACAACGGGTATATCAAAAGGACCCCGATCACTTTGTACCAGGCTCAAAAAAGGGGAGGCAAAGGAAAAACCGGAATGGGGACCAAAGAAGAGGATTTCGTGTCTCTTCTTTTTGTGGCCTCTACCCATCATTCATTTTTATTTTTTACCAATCAGGGACGGGTTTACTGGGCAAAAGTGTATGACATTCCCCAGTCGGCACGCCAAAGCCGTGGAAAGGCAATTGTCAATCTTCTGAATTTTCAGGAAAATGAAAAACTTGCAACTGTTTTAGCGGTTCCTGCTTTTGAGCCGGGATACCATGTATTAATGGCAACAAAAAACGGTCTGGTCAAAAAAACTGAACTGATGGCTTATTCACGCCCACGAGCCGGGGGTATTATCTCGATTAATATTGTAGAGGGAGACGAGTTGATTTCTGCCCGAATTACCGATGGCGCGCTCAATGTATTTATGTGTACGGCTAAAGGCAAGTCGATTCGTTTTCATGAATCCGATGTACGCCCTACCGGGCGGACAGCTCAGGGGGTCCTCGGGATGCGAATGGAGAAAAAAGACCGTATTGTGGGATTAGAAGTGCTAAGTTATGGGCAGACACTTTTTACGGTGACTGAACACGGTTTTGGAAAAAGGACTTCCATTGATGAATATCCTGTCCAGAAACGTGGCGGAAAAGGCGTAATTACTATCAAAACCAGTGAACGAAATGGTCAGGTAGTTGGTATTCTTCTGGTTGATGACGAAGACGATGTTATGCTGGTTGCCAATTCAGGTAAAATTATTCGGATGGCTGTCAAGGATATTTCCATTATCAGCAGAAACACTCAGGGAGTCAAACTGATCTCTGTTGAGCCTGACGAGCAGGTGGTGGCTGCCGCAAGGCTTGCTGAGAAAGAAGATTAGAAAGATCATAAATTTATTAAATTAAGTCAGGCTGCAATGAAGGAATCAGAGCGTATTCTGGATATAAAAATCGGTGTTGTCGGGGCTGGGAGCTGGGGAACGGCTCTTGCCAATCTTTTGGCCGACAAGGGATATGTCGTATCCTTGTGGGTTTTTGAATCTGAAGTTGAACAACAAATACTTAATGAGCGGGAAAATAAGGTGTTTCTTCCGGGAGTGAAGCTTTCCGAGCGGCTGATGCCCTCAGAAGATATAGCCCACGTGGTTTCCGGAAAAGACCTTTTGCTGGTGGTGGTGCCCTCCCACGTCATGAGGGAGACTTCTGAAAAATTTTCCAGGTATATTTCAGATGATACATTAGTTGTTTCTGCATCCAAGGGGATTGAAAATAATACCTACCTGACCATGTCTCAGGTGCTGAGAGAAACGATTTCTCATGTTCCTGAAAATCGTTTTGCAGTGCTTTCCGGACCCACTTTTGCAAAAGAAGTTGCTGAAAAGGTACCCACACTGATATCGGTTGCATCAAAAGATCCCGAGGAGGCAAATTTTATACAGAGGGTTTTTGCTACGGCTTATTTCAGAGTTTACACCAACAATGATATGGTAGGTGTTGAGCTGGGAGGTGCGGTAAAAAATGTGATCGCCATTGCATCGGGAATTATCGATGGGCTTGGATTGGGGCTCAATACCAGGGCCGCTCTGATCACCAGAGGTCTTACTGAAATTCGCCGCCTCGGTACACAGATGGGGGCTAGACCGGATACCTTTGCCGGTCTTTCGGGTATTGGTGATTTGCTCCTGACCTGCACCGGTGCTCTGAGCCGAAACTACACAGTAGGCAAAAAGATCGGTGAAGGCAAGAAAGCGGAAGAGATTCTTTCCGAAATGCGAATGGTTGCCGAGGGTGTTAAAACTGCAAAATCGGTTTACAACCTTTCCCGGCAACTGAACGTTGAAATGCCGATTTGCCATGAGATTTATCGTATTCTTTATGAGGATGATTCTCCTATAGCTGCAGTTCGGCGCCTGATGACCCGGGATTTAAAAAATGAGCTAGATGACTGAAAATAAAGAGAATAGCCATGGGCTCAACCGGAAAAAACCACAAAGGTGACGGGCACCGCCAAAGGCTTCGGGAGCGGTTTCTTGAATCGGGTATTACGGGCTTCCATGACTACGAGGTGATCGAACTTCTGCTGACATTGGGAACGCCGCGGAGAGATTGCAAGGATATGGCTAAAGAAGCGATGGCTCGTTTCGGGACACTTCAGTCCGTTCTTGAGGCAAGTCCTGAAGAACTTTGCGATATCAAAGGTATTGGACCGAAAAACCTTTTCGGCATCAAGCTGATTAAGGCCGTTTCAGAACGTTATTTGGAAAAAAGGGTACTCAAAAAAGATCCTGTCCGAAACTCCAGGGAGCTCTTTGATTATCTGTTTCACCGATTACGGGATAAAAACCGGGAGCATTTTCAGGTATTATACCTGGATGCAAAAAATCGGATTATAAAAACCGAAACACTTTTTGTGGGTACTTTGACAGCAAGTTCAGTATACCCCAGAGAAGTGGTTTCCGCTTCATTGTTAAATCGTGCCGCAGCCCTCATTTTTGCCCATAACCATCCATCAGGTGATCCGCAACCTTCCCCGGAAGACATCGCTGTGACCAGAGAACTGATATTTGCCTGTAAAGTTGTGGGAATTACGGTTCATGAACACCTTGTTATTGGTGACAATCGATATTTCAGTTTTGCAGACCACGGCCATATCGCTCAGATGAATCGAGAATATGAGGCACAAAGACAAAAGCTTAAGGAAAAGAGTTAGTAATTAAAATGGAATATCCACACTGCTATGCAATTTTAGACAAAGTTTTCCCCATGGGAGAAAACGGGTTGAGACAAACACCTGAAAGATGTATGGTCTGTCTTTATAAAGTAGAGTGCTTACGAACGGCCATGGGTAAATCCGATGGTTTTAAGGTAAAAGAGGAGATGATTGACAGGGCCTATTCATCAGGGATTATTGGTTTTTTTGAGCGGTGGTCCCAAAAAAAGGACCTTCAGCGCCGTAGCTTGAAAACTAAGGAAAAAAGGGAGGTAAAAAGCAAAAGCCATGAAAACCATTAAAGAGATTGATATTTCAGGCAAGCGGGTTTTTATCAGAGTCGATGTCAACGTTCCCATGGATAAATTTCAAAACATTACTGATGATAACAGAATCAAGGCAATCCTTCCGACCGTCCAGTATGCGTTGGATCACCATGCAAAAGTGATTCTGAGTTCGCACCTGGGACGTCCCAAAGGAAAAGTGGTTTCCGAAATGAGTCTCTCCCCCGTAGCCAAGAGGCTGGGGAGATACTTGAATAAATCGGTAAAAATGGCTCCGGATTGTGTTGGTTCCGAAGTTGAAGCTCTTGTGGGGCAAATGATGCCCGGTGATATTATTTTACTGGAAAACTTGAGGTTTCACCAGGGCGAGCAGGATAATGACGAAACATTTGCAGCAGAACTTGCCCGGCTTTGTGATGTTTATATCAACGATGCCTTCGCGGTTTGCCATCGTCGGAATGCTTCCGTTGAGGCTATCACCCGGTTTGTGCCTGTATGCGGGGCCGGTTTTTTACTTCAGAATGAGCTTTCTTATTTTAAAAAAGCGTTGGATAATCCAGCCCGGCCCTTAGTAGCAATCGTTGGCGGAGCAAAAATTTCCAGTAAATTGACGGCCCTGGAAAACATGCTCAATCAAGTGGACAAATTCATCGTGGGTGGCGCCATGGCCAACACTTTTTTGAAAAGTATGGGTATTGATGTCGGAAAATCCAGAACCGAGGATGACCTGGTGATGACCGCCGGGAATCTGATGAAGAAAGCAACGGATAAAGGGGTAAAATTTTATGTTCCCGTGGATGCGGTCGTGGCCGGCAGCCAAAATCCCGATGCTGATATTAAAATAGTGCCTGTGCAGGAAGTTCCCGATGGTTCGATGATTATGGATATCGGTCCGGCAACATCCTTATTGTTTGAAGAAGTATTGGCCGATGCCAAAACTATTGTATGGAACGGTCCAATGGGTGTTTTTGAAGAGGAACCTTTCAGCAAGGGAACTTTGGCCATGGCCCGGACGGTTGCTGAATCTTCAGCCCTCTCCATTGTTGGCGGGGGAGATACGGATGTGGCGATCCATAAAGCAGGAGAAAGCGACCGCATTACTTATATTTCTACGGGAGGGGGGGCTTTTTTGGCTTTGCTGGAAGGAAAGCCGCTTCCGGGAGTCGCTGCATTGGATAAGGTCAACATGCGGGGCAATTGACCATTCTAAAGGATGATTCCTCTTCTGTTGATCATTGATTTTGTCGGTAGTTGTTGACTAGAAAGATAATCCGTGTTATCTCTTATCAGCTAACAGGCTGATTTAAATTGAATATTTGTATACATATCTTATGCCTGCAACCAAACTGAACGGGAGAGACGATTGGATTTTTGGAGTTCAAGGGATGAACTCAGTCATGCAAACAGATTAAGACGTTCCTATTATGAATTATTACGGGATGATCTGGACCAGCTTTTAATTGATTATTCCTTAACAAAATCATACCAGAATTTTGTCAGAAAAAATGTCGAATACCCTTTTGTTGAAAAGCGTGAGTTGAAACCCCGGGCTCGTGTACCTTATACGGAATATGATCTTCACAACGCTTTTCTGGTAATATTCGTGGAAGATTCAATTCCTGCGTCAAATAAAAAATACATCCGGTTTTTTGATGTCAACAAAACCACAAAGACTAATCTGCTGAAAAGCAAAACACTTCCATTAAATGACGAGTATGACAGGAATCAGAAATATCTGGATTCGGTTCATTTTACCGATTTTCTCCGTTATCTTCTTCCCATTGACTATGCGCTGCTGATACAAAGAAATCCTGCCGGCGGAGGAAGAGACAGGTATGAGCTGTCCCACTTTCATGTCCGAATCGATTGGCCCATTGCCGAGGCATCCGAAGATCTCGCACAATATTTACGGTATATCTCAAAAGATCTTTATGAGAAAGGGGATAAATATGCAGAGGATATTCAGAAAAAGTTTTTCGAATATTATGGGCTTCCTGTTATGGCGGGCGGAAGAAGAACCGCGGCAATAGTGGCGGCTCAATATTTGAGGCGGTTGACTAGTATTACCACGGTTTATGCGGGAAGCAGCGAGTCAAGAGCGCTCATCAGGATTTCCGAGACCGGGGTAGCCAAGTTTACCCTGATGAAATTTGAAATGGAGGAAATGAATCAAATTGCGGCCAATAACAATCTGGCTATCAATACTTTCAAAAAAAATTATGTGTTATCCCAGAACCAGAAAGAGGGTGTTTGCCTGTTTCAAGTGACTTATTCTCCATCCTCCCACGCCAGGCCTCCCGAGGACGGAAAATTAAGAGACCTCAAACCTGACCTTTCCTGGCTTCGTGTGTCCTCTCAACACCTGATCCCAAAATCAGGGGTATGGAAATACCCCCCATTGCCGATTAATCTGATATACAGTGCCTGATTTTTTAAAATTGAGATGTTTTTTGACATTATCCGCGGTCACTCTTTGGGATCTGGTGCTTCGGATTTCGAATTATTATCGGGTTCGAACTCGCTTACTCTCCAATTGCAGGTATTGGCCAGTTCGTCAATCCAGGTTTTTTCCCATAGGGTTACTTTACTGCAGTAAGCGGCTCGTCCGATCAGGTGGGCCGCCACCGGAGCAGTGAGCAAAACAAAGGTAACTGCAGCAAGTGCCCGAAGCGTTGTGGCGAGTTCGTAATGATAGAATGCCTGGGCGATAAGTATAAGCCCTGCTCCTAATGCACCGGCTTTGGTTGCTGCGTGCATACGAATAATGGTATCCGGAAGACGCAGCATTCCAAGGGATGCGATAAAAGAAAAAATACCCCCGGCTATTAAAAATACAGCGGTAACAATGTCATTCATGTATCGATGTCCTTGTCTGTGTTTAATTGGCCGTGTTTTTTCGCCAGACGTTCACGATACCTGGCCAGAGCCACTGTACCCAGAAAAGCAATAAGCGCATAGGCGATCGCAACATCCAGAAAAGATTTTTCATCCGCATAGATCGAAAAAGCGGCCAGAAATGCAACGATCAGGATTGATATTAAATCCAGGGCGACAATTCTGTCGGCGGGGTCAGGGCCGATTAAAAGTCTTATGAAGGCCAGGAGAATACCAAGCATCAACAGAACCAGCGTCAGTTCGGTTGCCGCCTTTAATAAAAAATTTTCCATGTTCATCAGCGAACAGCCTCCAAAACTCTTTGCTCAATCCCTTTTTTGATTTGTAAACGCATGGCTTCCACATCATCAAGAAACATTACATGCACATAAAGGATTTTGCGGTCTGCGGAAATATCCAAAGTCAGTGTACCGGGGGTAAGTGAAACAAGATTGGCCACCAGCATTATCTCAAAATCGGATTTGGCATCCAATGGAACACCGATGATGCCGGGTTTGCTGATATGAGTCGGTGTGATGACATCCCAGAGCACGCGAAGGTTGGAAACGATAAGCTGCCAGGTAAAATAGCCCAACAACCGCAGGATGTTAGATACTTTTGCAAAATAAAGAGTTGGTTCATACAAAGGACGGGTGATCCATAAGGCGAGATATCCGATTGCATAGCCCGCCAGAAAACCACTCACATTCAAATGCCCTAAAACCGCACAAAATCCGGCAGCCAAAAATAAATTCATTAAAAACAGATTGCTCATAATTCCCCCAGTACAGCTTTAACGTAAATTTCCGGGTTAAGCAGTTCATGGGCAGCCTGCCCGGCCATTTTCAAAAAGGGCTCGGGAACAAGGCCGATAGTAATGGTTAATATCGCAAGGGCGATAATCGGCAAAAACATCCAGAAACTTGCCGGCTGCCCTTTGTCATCAATTTCAGCATCGATTATCTCGGGTTTAGGCTTCCAGAAAGCTTCCCCCCATATTTTTGTCATGGAATACAGGGTCAAAAGTCCCACAGCCGCTGCAGTAGCTGCTACAGTGTAGGATTGTATCTCTAAAGCGGCACGAATAAGAATCATTTTGGCCCAAAAGCCCGATAAGGGTGGAAAACCTGCCAGGGAAAATGCAGGAATAAAAAACAAGATCGCCAATAAGCCGTTAGACCGATAAAATCCTCCAAGTTTAGATAACTCGAATGAGCCGCCGGTTTTCCTGGACACGCCGCTGATCAAAAATAGATTGGCTTTAACAATCATGTGGTGAAGAATATAAAAGACCGAACCTTTCAAAGCCAGGGGTGTAAACAATGCCAGACCCATTACCATGTAACCTACCTGGCTGATGATATGAAAAGAGAGAATTCTTCGAAACTCATTAAAGGCGGCGGCACCGAGGACTCCTGTAATCATGGTCAAAACGGCGACTATCAGCAGCAGTCCGTGTGTGTAGGCAATGTCGAAAGTAAATACCAGGCTGAACATGCGGATCATGGAATAGACACCTACTTTGGTCAAAAGTCCGGCAAATATGGCTGATATGGCTACAGGAGGCGTATGATAGGATGCCGGCAGCCAGAAAAAAAGAGGAAAAATACCCGATTTAATGCCGAATGCAGCCATAAAGATCGCAGCTATTGCCGTGAGTAAACCCTTATCGGTTACGCCCTGAACTTTCAGGTGTAAATCCGCCATATTCAAGGTACCGGTCAGTCCGTACAAAAGCCCGAGGCCGGCAATGAACAAAAGGGTTGAGAACAAATTGATCATCACGTATTTGACACCGCCATCGAACTGCTGTTTTTTCTGACCTAAAACCAGCAGCCCAAATGATGCCATCAGCATGACTTCGAACCAGACATAAAGATTAAATAGGTCGCCGGTCAGAAATGCTCCGCAGACACCACCGATCAAAATATGCATCAATGGGTGGTAACCCGCTTTCAGAAGGTTTGGATTTATTTCGGCCTTTGAATAGACCATGACGGCAAGGTTTAAGATACCGGTGACGGCAACCATGATTACGCTCAAATGGTCGGCTGCAATGGTAATCCCGAATGGAGCAGGCCAGTTGCCGATCTGCGTAGTCACAATACCGTTGTGGTAAACTTTAAAAAGTAGGAAAATACATGCTCCAAAATGAAGCAATGCACCCAAAATGCTCAGATTTTGTTGCAGCCTGAAATCTTTCCTGAACTGCAAAGTTGCGGCTGCAAAGGCAAACGGTAAAATAATCGGTAATACCAAAATCCAGTTCATACCCCGTTTCCTTCCATGGCTTTAGTGTCGGAAACATCTTCCTTTTCAACAGGTTCTGCAAAACGCATGGATTCGGTATCCACTGTGCCTAGAGTTTGGTAAGCACGGTAAAACAATATGAAGACAAAGGTCAATAAAGCAAAACCGATAACAATTGCAGTTAAGATGAGTGCCTGGGGTAAAGCATTGGCCATCGGCAATTCAGAAACCGGCAAATGTTCCGGAATCAACGGAGGATGGGAAATCGATATTCGTCCGGCAATAAAAATCAAAAGATTAACAGCGTTGGTGGCCATCACAAGGCCGAATATAAATCGAATCAAATTACCGGACAACATCAGATATATGCTGGCTGCGGCCATTGTACCGCACAATAATGGCAGAATAGTTTCCATGTCAGTTCTCTTCCAGTGTTAAAATCAGTGTCAGGATTGTTCCCAACACGATAGCGAATACACCGATATCGAAAAGCAAAGGTGTGCCGACCACCACCAAGGGAGTGTCCGTGTTTTTTGCCATGGACCACCAAAGACCGGTTAAGAAAGGTTTACCCGAAAGCCGGGCCATCAGGCCGGTGGCCAGGGTGAGGCCCATTCCAAAGATAATCAGCCTGCGGGGATCGATCCGGATAGCCTTCCGAACCGAGGCGGCCCCTTCAGCCATGATATAGAGTGCAAATCCGGTAGCGGCGACCAAAGCTCCTACAAAACCTCCCCCTGGAGCGTTGTGTCCGCGAAAAAGCAAATAGACTGAAAAAACCAGAATGAGACTCACTAGCAATCTTGTGGCTGTTCTTAAAATCAATGAATGCATTATTTGCTCCGTCGATTCAATATTAAAGCGTACCCGGCAAGCCCTGCGGTTGCCACCACGATTATCTCGCCAAGGGTATCCATACTTCTGAAATCAACCAGGATAACATTGACAATATTACGTCCATGGGCTGCCACATAACTGTTCTGTTCAAAAAAGGCAGTAACGGATCGGTCCAGGTCATGAGATAACACTGCCAATAACAGAGTCGTCACCAGTACACCTGCACCCAGAGCCAAAGATGCGTCAAAAATCCTTTGAGGTCTGTATTTAATCGGCTTTAAACCTAATCTGGGCAACCGAAGCAATATAATCGAAACAATAATGACCGTCAGGGTTTCCACAAGCAATTGCGTCAAGGCAACATCAGGAGCGCCAAAACTTAAAAATATCAGGGCAATTCCGGCGCCGATAACACCTAATCCGCATACGGCCAGCAATCTTGATCGTGTCATGACCACTGTTATCACTGCTGCCGATATCACAATTGTCAGAAGCAACTCACGCCAGCTTATAAGTGGAAAGGCAATCGATGGAAACGATTCGCAGTGGCTGAAAAAACCGTATCCGGCGGAAATTACAAAAAAGGCCACAACCACAAAAAAGTAGCGATGCAAGGATCCATTTTGGATAATTCGTGTCTGAATTTTGCCTAATCCGACAACACTTTCCGAGATCCGATCGTATGCTTGTGAAGCAGTTATGGGAAGTTTACCAAAGGTGATATTAATCCACTTGTATAAAAATTGGTGTTTCAGATAAAAACGGATACCCAGAACCAGGGTAATTATGCTCAACAATAGCGGTCCGTTGATGCCATGGAAAAAACTAAGTTCGATATCATCCCGTGTGTAATGAATCGCTCTTACGGCAGGTTCAACCAACCATCGGCCAACCCAGTCCGGAGCGATGCCGAATAAAATATCAAGTCCTCCCAGTATCACCGGGCCACACCACATATAAGGTGATGCCTCACGAACAGTTGCATAGTAATCACCACCCGGCTGACCCAGAAAAGCTCTGATGACCAAAATGCCGGCAACAGCAACCATCAGAGCATTGCATAATACGACCGTGCTGGTAGCCAAAATGGGAAACATTGTTTGAGCCAATGCGCCCTTATACATGATTTCCTTGCCGATAAATCCGAAAAACAGCGGAAAACCTGCCATGGAAAGACAGGCGGCGACGGCGGCAAAGGTTGTAAACGGCATGGAATCCCAAAGGCCGCCTAATTGATCAATCCTGCGGGTGCCGGTTTGATGGTCGATAATACCCGCAACCAGAAATAATGCTGATTTGTAAAGTGAATGCACAAGCAAAAAAGTTATGGCAGCAGTAAGCGAAGATGTTGTTTTCCCGCCCAGAAACAGCGTTATAATACCCAATGCCGTGATAGTAGTATAGGCCAGGATTTTTTTGAGGTCTGACTGCCCCAAAGCCATGAAGGCGCCACTGACAGCCGTGACGGCGCCGATAATGACCAGGGTCATGGTCCAGGCATCCGTACCTCCCAGAATCGGATGAAATCTTGCCAGCAAATAAATTCCCCCTTTTACCAGGGTTGCCGAGTGCAAAAAGGCACTGATTGGTGTTGGGGCGGCCATAGCGTTGGGAAGCCAGAAATGAAATGGAAATTGGGCTGATTTGGTAAATGCACCTATGAAAATTGTTGTTAAGATTACACCATAAAGCGGATGGCCTTTTAAATATGGCGCGACAGATTCCATTTGGGAAATTTCATAGGTGCCGCTGATAATTTCCAAAAGCAAAAATCCGATCAATAATACCAAACCGCCCGCACCGGTGACCAAAAGGGCTTGTCGTGCACTGGCACGTGAACTTTCTTTTTCATGCTCAAAGCCGATCAGCAAATAGGAAAAAATCGTGGTCAGTTCCCAAAAGACAAACAATGCCAGCACATTATCGGCAGTTACAATTCCGAGCATAGAGAGCATGAACGCTTGCAAAAAAACAAAAAAACGTCCTGTTTGATGATGTCCATGAAGATAATCGGCTGAATAAAGTGTAACAAAAAAACCAATACCACTGATGATCAATGCAAACAGGACACTGAGACCATCGAGCATAAACGACATTTGAACGCCGAGGTCGGGAATCCAGGGAAACTCAAAGCGATAAAAACCTCCTGCAATGGTCCTGGGCAACATGAACGAAGTTGCCAAAAACAAAATAAGCGGTATGACACATGTGGCCCGGGCGAATCGTACGGCAGAATTTTTGTCGGCAAGATTAATCATTTTTTTTTATTAAAGGGAAAAAACGAAAAGTTAGTCATTTATTTTGAAAACAAATGGACTATATCAAAAGAATTTTAGAATTTCAACAATACAGACGTGAAAAATTTATGAAACAACAAGGAATATAATATCCTAATGGGGGGAATGTTGGATACTATGATTTGATTGATGTGAACTGGAGAGTGGTGTTGGTTTTTCGCCATAAGAAGCCAGGCAGATTGCCGAGAGTATCAATGCTCCACCAATAGCCTTTGAGTATGTGATTGCTTCGCCGAAAATGAAATAGGCGAGGATGGTAGCACCGATAGGTTCTCCCAGAAGGCTAACAGCGATTGTACTTGCACTGAACCATCTTAGTGCCCAATTGTAGCTGGTGTGCCCGATTAACTGGGGGATCAGGGCCATAGCCCAAAAAGCGGCAGTAGTTTGCACTGAAAAACCATAAAATTTCAATCCAAACCCGAGCACTATACTCCATAAGATAACAGCGGCACTACCATAGCAAATTGAAATATAGGCAACCAATGAGAGCTTTTTGCGAAGGTTTCTTCCAAGTAACAGGTAAAATGCCGCACAAATCCCTCCCACCAAAGCCAGTGAATCTCCAAAAAGCGCTTTGGATCCGATGGCAAAATCTTCCGCACTAATGATGATACCACCCAGAATGCTTATTAAAATACTGATAGCCACACTGGTTCTGATTTTTTCCTTATTGATCCAGGGGGTTAACAGGCCTACCCAAAGTGGATTGGTATTGACAAGAACGACACTGTTGGCCACGGAAGTGTAGCTGAGCGAGGAAATCCATACGGCAAAATGAAGCGCAAGAAAAAAACCGGCAGCTAACGCTAACATGATATCTTTTAAGGATAATCGTTTCAGTTCATCTTTTGCTTTCCACCATGCCAAAGGCATCAGAATTAAAAATGATAGACCAACCCGATAAGCAGCGATAACCAATGGCGGGGCATCGGCCATCCTTGCAAAAATAGCACCGGTCGATATGGCCAAAACACCGCTGACTAAAGCAATGGCAGGATGAAAAGGCACCTTTTTAACTACTCCGGATGGATTGCTTGTCGATAATGAGATTCAAGTTGCTTTATAGATAAAAAAGAAGGCAGGGTCTTTAAATCAACCCTGCCTTCTTTGAGTTTTTATATTGATGATATGATTTTAAAGAGTCGATTCCAACATTTAAAACAAATTAAATGAACATTAACATTAAATTATACACAAGGTTGAATGTTATGATTCCAGTTTGAAAGATAAACTAACCCTTGCCCGGAAAAATTTAATTTTTCCGTCCTCAACTTTCATGTCAAGTTTAGTGACTTCGGCAACCCTCAAATCTCTTAAGGATTTGCTTGCTGAATCAACAGCTTTGGCCGCTGCATCTTCCCAGGATGTTGGACTGGTTCCGACAACTTCGATAAGTTTGTATACGCTTTCTGCCATCTCATTTCTCCTTCTGTTTGCAGTTAATGGTTGACAACTGAACCGGCAAAGGCCTTTTGGTGTTTTAGGAGCGGTTGAAAAAGCCCGCCGGGATTCATCTTTGGTCAGAAACAGAGCGTAGTGGATAATTTCGATAATTATTTACAGGTTCATATGGAAATTTTAGTTACGCTCTGACCAAATCAACTTTTTTTGGATTCAGTGATTGATTGCTAACATAAAAGAATTGTAAAAGTCAAGAAGCAACATAGGTGGTCGGCATTTGCATGCAGATTTGTTTTTGATTCCTGGTTTTTGTTTTGAATCCTCACCAGCAGAATGGTTTCGCACTATTTACCAGTCTTGCCTGGATGTCCGGAATCTGCTATATTTATCAAAAAAAATTACCGACAATGCAACATTGAAAGAATTCATGAACCGATTCCGCTGGTATTTTCACCCTGTCTTTGTATTTATTTTCTCTATCATGGCCCTGGGCCTTTCGCTATTTCTTTATATTTACTGGTATATCGAGGTGAGCAAAGGGCTTAAAACGATTGTAACCAAGTTTAACCTGGATACTGAAAAAGTTCTGACCTACGAAACATGGGTAGTGATACTGGTTCTTTCTGTTTTAGTGGGCTTGATCCTGGTTGGAATATTTATCATTTTTGTCTATAGCCAAAAGATGGTCCAGCTTTTCAGGCTTCAACAGAATTTTATCAATAATTTTACCCACGAACTCAGGACTCCGATTACCTCTTTAAAACTTTACCTTGAGACATTTTTAAAACACGAGCTTCCCCCTGAAGACCGGAAAAAATACGTCGGGTATATGCTACAGGATGCCCAACGTCTTTCTGAAAATGTTAATCGTATATTAAATATTGCCAAGCTGGAAAGTAAGAGCTACAAAAGTGAATTTGTGGATTCGGAACTGTCAGCCTTGATCAGGAGGTTTTGCAAAGATAATAGGTATCTTTTTCCCAAATGTCGCATTCTAATTGATGAAGTCAAGGATGGTATATACCCATATCGAGTCAATCGTTCTTTGTTTGAAATGCTTTTGATCAACCTTTTGGCAAATGCTTTCAAATATAACCAATCGCCGGTACCTGAGGTCAGAATCCATTTTGAAACCTTACGGAGAAAGCTCAAAATTCATTTTGAAGACAACGGTATCGGTTTGGCAAAAAACGAGTTGAAAAAGATATTTCGAAAATTTTATCAGGTGGGTAGTTCCGAAGACATGTCGGCCAAGGGAAGCGGCCTGGGATTGTATCTGGCACAGCATGTAGCGCGCATTCACGATGGCAGAATTTCTGCCGAAAGCCAGGGCTTAGGCAAGGGATCGGTTTTTACACTTATACTTCCCTTTCCGCAAAAGGGGTGCCGATGATTGCGGCCAGAAAAAAACGTATTCTGATTATCGAAGATGAAACCCATATTGCCGAAGGACTTAGGTTAAACTTTATGCTTCAGGGCTATGAGATTCTTTTAGCGGCTGACGGTTTGTCAGGTTTGTATTTGTATAAAACCGATCAACCTGATTTGATTGTTCTGGATATTATGTTGCCGGGCATGGATGGACTTTCGGTGTTAAAAAAAATACGAGAGGAAAACGAGCGCATTCCGATTCTGATTTTATCTGCCAAGAATGCCACTGATGACAAAGTTCAGGGACTTTATTTCGGTGTTGATGATTATATGACAAAGCCGTTTAACCTGGAGGAGTTGATCCTTCGTGTGGAACGACTTCTTCTGCGTGGAGCATGGTCCCAGGCGGATAAAGAAACAGAGTTTTCAAGAGAAAGATACGTGTTTGGGGAAAATGAAATTTGTTTTGATACATTAACCGCCATGCGCGGAGGCAATGAAATCCACCTTACAGAGCTTGAACTCAAGCTTTTGAAGCTTTTTATCGCCAATCGCGGAGAAGTACTTTCCAGGGCTGAAATTTTGGAGAATGTATGGGGCTATGCCCGAAACACAAGCACCAGGACTGTAGATAACTTTATTGTTCGTTTTCGAAAATATTTTGAGCCAAACCCCAAAGAACCGATTTATTTTAAAAGTTTAAGATCTGTCGGCTACGTTTTTGACCATGATTAAATATTTTACTTAGTAAGGAGATAACTTTATGGCACAGCAGGTTATCATTGTCGGCGCGGTAGCAGCAGGTACTAAAGCCGCCTGCCGAATCAAGCGAATGGATCCGTCCGCAAACATTACATTGATTGATCGGGATAGTTACATATCTTATGCGGGGTGCGGGATTCCTTATTTTGTGGGAGGGGATGTTGCTGACCTGGAAGGTCTTCAGGCTACCTTCGCCCATGTGATACGGGACTGCGGTTATTTTAAAAATGTCAAAGGAGTGAATGTAAGACCACGGGTCGAAGCTGTTTCAATAGATTGTAAATCAAAACAGTTGTTGGTTCGAAATCTGGCAGAAAGAATTGAAGAAACGCTATGTTATGACAAGTTGGTATTAGCCGTCGGGTCCGTGCCGATGATTTTTGATTTGCCTGGTGCGGATTTGCCTGGTGTTTTTCCGGTTGGAAATCTTCATCACGCCAAAGGAATCAAGGAAAGGGTGTCAAAGGGAATGGTGGAAAGCGCTGTTGTCATCGGGGGCGGGGCCAAAGGTCTGGAGATGGCCGAGGCACTCACCGACCTGTGGGGTGTGGAGACAACACTCATTGAAATGAGAGATCAGCTTTTGCATTCAGCTTTTGGCGATGACATGGCCCTTTTAATTCAAAACCATCTTCAGGAAAAAGACGTACGTGTCATTTTATCCGAACGGGTGATACGTATCGTGGGAGATTCTGAAACCGGTGTAGAAGGTGTTGAGACCGAAAATCAAAAGATTTCCTGTGATTTGGTGATTATTGCCACGGGAACAATGCCTAACGTTTCCCTTGGAAAAAATGCAGGTCTTGATCTGGGAGAGACCGGAGCGATTGTTGTTAATGAACTCATGCAAACATCCGATCCGGATATATATGCCGGAGGCGATTGCGTGGAAATGACTCATCTGGTCAGCAGACGTAAAATTCATATGCCCATGGGATCGTTGGCGAATCTTCACGGAAGAGTTATCGGAACCAATATTGCCGGAGGTCGGGATCGATTTCCAGGCACCGTGGCTTCATGTTGTTTGAAAGTTTTTGATATGGCGGTTGCCAGGGCCGGTCTGACAGTAAAGCAGTCTGAAATCGAAGGTTTTGATCCGGTATTCACGATTGTGGTGCAGTCGGACAGGGCCCATTTTTATCCGACCCAGGAGTTGATGTGGATGAAATTAATTGCCGACAAACGAAGTCGAAAAGTCCTCGGAATTGAGGTCATGGGAAGTCAGGGAGATGCCGTCAAAGCACGTGCGGATGTTGTGGGTGCGTTGCTTTATAATCAAGTGGACCTTTCAGTATTATCCAGCCTTGAAGTCGGCCATACCCCACCTTTTGCCGCTTCTTTGGAGATAATCAACAACGCTGCCAACTCCCTGGAAAATATTCTTGAAGGGCGCCAGGATTCAATCACTGTGAAAGAATTTTTGGAACTTTTTAAAAAGGGTAAAGCCCGGGTGCTGGATGTCCGCAGCACGGTTCAGGCAGGCCCCTTTGTTGAAAAATATGGTGATCAATGGGTCAATATACCCCAGGAAGAACTCCCGAATCGTCTGTCTGAGATTCCAGCGGGCACATTATCATTGGTTTGCGGATCAGGTCCTCGTTCCTATGAAACACAATTATTTTTAAGGGAAAAAGGATATAAGGAAACCAAGAATGTGCAGGGCGGTATCGGCATGATCAAATATTCGGACCCTGATTTTTCACCCCCGGAACATTAATAACCAGGAAGTTGAGAGGGTAATTTTTCTTTTCATGTTAATAAACAAGCCTTCATGTTATCGATAATTTCGGACAGGATAATTTCGAGGTCTGTTTTGGGTTCAAAACCGATAAACGATTTCAATTTATCAACACTGGGAACCCTGCGCTGCATGTCCTCGAAATCTTTTTTGAAAGCCTTTTCATAGGGAATTTTTTCGATTGCGGATTTAGAATTGGTTTTTTCGATGATTTTACAGGCCAAATCCTGGATCGAAATTTCTTTAGTACCCCCTACATTAAAGATTTCTCCAACTGCCTTTTCGTGTTTCATTAATTCTATGAGTGCCCTGACGACATCATCCACAAACGTAAATGTGCGGGTCTGGGTACCGTCTCCATAAACAGTAACAGGAAGGTCTTTTAAAGCCTGTTCTACAAACCTGGGAATCACCATTCCATAGGCGCCTGTTTGCCTGGGGCCCACCGTATTAAATAATCGTGTGATGACTACCTGCAATCCTTTGGTGCTGTGATAGGCCAGAGCTGTAAATTCATCCATCAGTTTGGATGCCGCATAACTCCATCGGGATTTTGTTGACGGTCCGTAGATAATATTGTCTGTTTCCACCAATGGTGCATGAAGGTGTTTGCCATAAACTTCCGAGGACGAAGCAATCAAAACTTTTTTATTAAACCGCGAGCACAGATTCAATACCATTTCAGTTCCCTGAATGTTGGTTTTAATTGACTCCAGAGGGTTTTCCAATATGTAGCGCACACCCACTGCCGCGGCCAGATGAAAGACCATGTCGGCAGAGCCGATCAACTCGGCCATGGTGAGAGGATTCAATATAGTATCGATGGTTACCGATAGTCGTTTTTGGAGCCTGGGATCGTTTTGAAGATACCTTATGTTGTCCATGGATCCCGTGGAAAGATTATCAATAATGGAAACTTCCATGCCCTTTTCAAGACAGGCTGAAGCCAGATGAGATCCGATAAAGCCGGCTCCACCGGTGATGACAACTCTCATTAAATAGTCCTTCCATGAATTTTTTAAATTATATCAAACCGGCTCGTCAAACCGGCAGCTAAGCATAAGGTCATCGCCCAATACAGATCTGATTTTAAAGGGAAGTTTTCTGAATAATCTGATCATGTTTTTGTTGCCCGGTACCGTCACGGCAAACAGACCTAAAATACCGTTTTCCCTGGCAGCTTCCGCAAGTTTGCGGATCAGAATTTTTCCAAAACCTTTTCCCTGATATTCCTTACTGACGGAAAAGGCTATTTCCGCCATATTATCTGCTGATTCAAAATAATAAGAACCAACGCCCACGACCTTTTCGAAACCTGATTCACCCACCAGGGCGATGATGGTCATATTATGAATATAATCGACCTGAAACATACCCTGGACTTCCTGGCGGACAAATCGTGATTTTTCGTGAAAAAATCTGGATATCACATCCACTTTTTCAAGTTGGTAAAAGTGTTCCTGTATCCGTCTTTCATCAACAGTTTTGGCAGGTCTGAAAAGTATCTTTTTCCCGGCGATTTTGATGGTTTCTTCAAATCTAACCGGGTAAACACCTCGGACAGATTCGCCAAGGGTTCGTTCAGATCCTACCATGCCCAGATTTTTAGCTTCAAACAGCAGTTTTTCGCGAAAATCCGGATGGGCGATGCTGATAATGGCAAGGGCTCTCTGCTGAATGCTTTTGCCGTAAAGGTTGGCGACGCCGAATTCGGTAACTACCCAGCGGATGTCCTCTCTGGGAATGGTAACAATAGTATTGTTGAGCATCGGAACGATCCGGCTTTCCGTGTTGTCTTTGGCGGTGGCATTGATCATAATAATCGATTTGCCGTGTTTGGATCGGTTTGATCCTCTGACAAAATCCGGTATTCCTGAAACTCCCGCATAAAGATTGTACTCCAGGGCATCGCAGGACACCTGGCCGGCCAGATCAATATATTGGGCAACATTCATGGATACCATTTTATTGTGCCTGGAGATAATATCAATGTCGTTGATATAATCAAAAGGATAAAAATCCACGGCCGGGTTCAGGTCTAGAAATTCATACAGGTTTTTGGTTCCCACCGCACAACCCGCAACCATTTTACCATTATTGAACCCTTTCATTTTATTGTTGATCACCCCCATGGAATATAGTCTCATCATATCCACTGTGAGAAACTGGGAATGAATGCCGAGGTCATTTTTTTCCGAAAGCGCAAGACTGGTGGCCTGTGAGGCAGTGTCCAGGCCGATTTGCAGCGTTGAGCCGTCTTCGATAAGACGGGCGATATGCTTGCCGATCATATCCGCTCTTTGGGGAATCGGAACCGAAGATATGGTCAAGAGATCTTCATCATATTCGACAATGGCATCGACATCATTGACATGAATAAAACTCTGGCCTAAAACCATCGGCATCCGGCTATTGACCTGCGCAATCACGATATCTGCGGACTGGGCTGCGGCCATGGTGACATCTACTGAAACCCCAAGGCTCATCCACCCGAAATCATCCGGGGGACGCACCTGGATCAACGCCACATTGATGGGAATCAATCTCTTTTTAAACAGTCTGGGGACTTCCGAAAGGTTCATTGGCGTATAAAAACGCATATTTTTTGCCAGGATTTCCGATTTGGCGGACCCAAGATAAATGGATCTGATGGTCAGACGCTGGTCCCGTGTTTTGTTGGCGATCATTGTCAGGGAAGTTGTCTCTGTGGACATCAGCCGGATAATTTCAATATCGGAAAGTCGGCCCGAACCTTCCGCAAAACCCTTCACCAGATGCTGGGGCTCTCCACAGTATGATCCGATAAAGACCCTTTGCCCCGATTTAATCATTTGGATGGCGTCATGGACCTCTTTTTTCTTTTTGACATAGTCATCAGCCCAGTATCCGCTGAAGGTCATCAAGATCTCCCTTTAAATTTAATTTTTCTTGTGCGATGTTGTCAGCAGCAATGCGTCATTTCAACGAAAGCCGAAATTCAAAAGGTTTACAGTTTGCGGAACGTTACTTAATTAAAAGGGAATATCGTCATCCTGGGTATCGGGGTATGGTGTTTCCGGAATGTCGGATTTTTTGGATGACGTCATCGAAGTCTTTGGAGCATCCCCCGTATCACGGGTTCCCAGCATTTGCATCTGGTTGGCGACGATTTCCGTGGTATACTTTTTATTGCCGTCTTTATCCTCCCACTCCCGTGTCTGGATTTTGCCTTCAATATAAATTTGCTTACCCTTGGATAAATATTCTCCACAAATTTCGGCAAGTCTTCCGAATGCAACAATTCGGTGCCACTCAGTACGTGATTCGCGCTGACCATCTTTTGTCCAGTTTTCCGTAGTTGCCAGGCTGAAATTGGCTACCGCCATACCGCTGGGAGTATATCGAATTTCAGGATCTTTTCCTAAATTTCCAATAAGTGTTGCTTTGTTTAAACCGGCCATTTTTACCTCCCTTTTATTGGATTGTTTTATTGACAAATACAAGAGATATTGAACAATGTCAACTTCAGAAGTAGTGGCTGGAACATGAAAACAAATTTACAAAATAAGGAGGTCCTGATAAAGGATACATCTTGATAATAAGCGAGCAACAAACTGATGCCATTTTAAAAATCTCCCTGAATCCCCTTTTTTTTTTCAAAGGGGGACTTGTGGGGGAGTTACTTAGAAACTTTTTTAGGAACAATCCGAGGAAATATTTAAAACAATGATGCCAAAAGTTGTCCCGAAGTCTCCACGATGGGGCTATTGTTATGTGATGGTGGCGGCCTTGCTATGGGCGGTTTCCGGGTCATCAGCCAAATTTCTGTTTCACCAGGGAATATCCCCGTTTCAACTGGTGCAGCTTCGGATTACGTTGGCAGCCGTTTGTCTTTTTATTTGGCTTTTTTTAAAGAACAAATCCTTGCTGTGCATTTCAAAAGATGATTTGATCTACTTTTTGATCCTTGGAATATTTGGTATGGCCGCTGTGCAGTTCACGTATCTTTTCGCCATCAGTAAGATTCAAGTGGCAGCCGCAATTTTGCTTCAATACATGGCTCCGATTTTTATTGCTCTTTTTTCTGTTATTTTTGTCAAGGAAAAGTTAAAAAGATCCACTTTGGCTGCAATTGTCATTGCTACAACAGGGTGCTGGCTAGTGGTTGGGGCTTACAACCTGAATGTGCTATCCATGAATATTTTGGGTATTTTTTCCGGAATTGCATCAGCAATCGCCTTTGCATGGTATTCGGTCCACGGAGAGTACGGCATGCGAAAGTATAACCCATGGACCGTACTTTTTTATGCAATTTTGTTTGCGGCGTTGGTATGGAATGTTTTGCATCCGCCCTTGGAAGCTTTTTTCCATGCACACTCTCTGTTGGAATGGTGGTGGATTTTTTATATCGCCATTTTTGGAACGATGCTTCCTTTTGGATTATACCTTGAAGGAGTCAACCTGATTCGAGCCACCCGTGCAAGCATCACGGGTATGCTGGAGCCTATAACCGCCGGGGTGTTATCCTATATTTTTTTAAACGAAGTTATGGAACCTTTACAGCTTGCCGGTGGTGTCCTGGTCATTTTCGCCATTATCCTGCTTCAGTTGAGGCAGGAGTTTGACGACAAAGCCCCTGCCATGATCCGGGCCGGTAAGGGTATAACAACAGGGCAGCCCAAAGTTGACAAATGAACCTGCATTTTCTAAGCGAATCCGGCGGCGGATCATTGCCAGAAACTGGGATTTTTTTGCAGTTACCGCGCCCGGACTGGAAAAAATTTGCCGAAATGAGGTTGGTCATTTTACGTCATTAGAATCCCCGCCAAGAGTTGTCAAAGGAGGTGTCGAAATACGGGGGCGTGTACATCTTATTTATGAAGCAAATCTTTTCAGTCGCACTGCAAACCGGATCATGATGAGAATCGGCGGTTTTAATGCCGCCAATTTCAGGCAGTTGGAAAAAAAGCTCCCGGAGTTTTCCTGGGAACTTTTTTTGAATCCACACAGTACTCTCCGGGTGAAAGTTTCAGCCTCACACTCCAGGCTCTACCATACCAATGCGGTTAGTGCACGTATTTCCGACTTCCTCAGCAAGGATCCCTGGTGTTCGCAACAATGGAAAATGTCATCGGAGGGTATCATTCAGACCTTATATGTACGTATTGTTGAAGATCAGGTGACCCTTTCTTTGGACAGCAGCGGAGAGATTCTTTACAAGAGAGGTGTTAAAACACACGGGGGTAAGGCACCATTACGGGAAACGGCGGCTTGTGCCGCTCTTTTGCTTGCCGGATACAAAGGACATGAGCCGTTGATTGATCCCATGTGCGGAACCGGCACTTTTTCCCTGGAAGCCGCCATGATGGCGCTGAATATTCCTCCGGGATGGTTTCGCGAATTTGCTTTCATGAACTGGCCTTGTTTTAATCCCGCCCAATGGAATTTTATCCGCAGTCAGGCAAAAAAACAAATTCTGAAAATCAAAAAACCAATAATTTTCTCCTCTGATATCGATACCCGCATGTGCAATGAACTCAAAAATTGTGTTAGAAACAACGGCTTTGATGATATCATCAAAGTGAGTGATGGGGATGATTTTTTTACTCTTTGTCCTGAAAATCTCACGAAAAGACGAGGTTTGGTGGTTCTCAACCCTCCATATGGTCTTCGGATGGATCCATTGGAAAAATGCACTGATCAGTTATTTCAGGAAATTTTCAAAAAACTGATAAAAGACTACAAAAAGTGGAAAGTGGCTATGATTTTACCCAATCAACATCTTGTTCGTACGTCAACATTAGGGTTGAAAATGAAGCCTTTTTTTCACGGTGGACTCAAACGCTTTCTAATGTACGGAACCATTCGAGGCTGATGATACCAATATTTGATTGCCAATTTCGGATCTCCCGTGTTAATTGGTGATTTACTATATTGATTTACAACCATCCTTGAACAACATTGGAGTTTTTTTGAGGCAAGCCGCCTTCAAATTGTCTGCGGGAAAAAATATGGATTAGCGACAAACGTGACAATAAAAAGAAAGGAGCCGACCATGTCCGAATTGTTAAAAAAATTTGAAACCGCTTCCCGGAAAGTCAAACAATTGCCTTCACGACCTGATAATGAAACTCTCCTGAAGCTTTACAGCTTATACAAGCAGGGCAAGGAAGGCGATGTGACCGGCGAACGGCCGGGATTTGCCGATTTTAAAGAGCGTGCAAAATATGATGCCTGGGCAAAGCTTAAAGGAACTTCAAAGGAAAAAGCCATGCAGGATTACATTGATCTGGTGGAAAAATTAAAAGGATAACTTATCAGGGCTCGATCGCATTTGAAAAAGAAAGGAGCGAACCATGGCTGAATTGTTATGGCAACCCTCTGAGCAGCATATCAAGCAAACGCATATGTATCGGTTCATGCAGTTGATCAACGAACGTTTTAATTGCTCTTTAAACCGATATGAGGAGCTTTATCAATGGTCAGTCGACCATATCCCTGAATTTTGGGCCGTCATGTGGAATTTTACGCAGATTAAATTCTCTGAACCTTATACT
>JAABTQ010000035.1 GCA_011389745.1 Desulfobacteraceae bacterium
ACAAATGCAAGGCATATGCCTGAAAATTTTGAGTTAATAGAAGATGAACCAAATTTAATTTTTGCATGGCTCATCCCGATCTATCCGGAAGAGCAAGCATTCTGCATGAAATACGGTTGGTCAAATTTTGAGAATCACATGAATACACACTCAAATCCAAGATACTGGGGGGCTTTCGTGTTTGTGAGGGAGCCGTGATTCCATGTGCATGTCTTATTCTGAATCAAGCCGATACAGCCACTTCAATTTTTGACAATTCGTCTTTCATCCTTTGTTCGGCATGCCAAAGATCATATGCTTGCTGCATGCGCAACCAAAGTCCGGGGCCATTACCGGCGAACTTTCCAATCCTGAGCGCCATCTCCGTTGTGATTGGATGGGTACAGGCTAATACACGATGCAACTGCTGTCTTGAAATGCCTAATCTTCGTGCAGCTTCACTCACGGAAAGTCCGAGCGCAGGAAGGATATCTTCACGCAAAATTTCACCGGGATGAATCGGCGGACGATTTAAAGGACGTTTAGTGTAATATTCTACCATAATTTACCTCAATGATACTGTTCAAGATCGACCCGCAAAGCTTCACCCTCTTCCCACTCAAAGGTGATACACCACTGGCCATTGACATGGATACTGTAACGTTTGGGTACTCCATGAAGGCCGTGAAAATTGAATCCAGGTACATTCAAATCGGTTAAAACCTCTGCCTGATCCAAAGCTTCAAGGCGTCTCAGGCAACGTGATTGCAAATCCTGACGTACCCGGCGGGTTCGTCCGTTTTCAAACAATTCACTCAGCCCTTTATGTTTGAAGCTTTTAATCATATATCATATAGTAACATATTTTGTTACAGGGTCAACGATTTTATATGATCTATATTCAGAATCGGAATTTTGTTCGAATTTTTCGGTTTTACGATGGCAGAAAATTATTATATTTCGTATCCTTTTTTCATCGGAGTTAAACTTTTAGGCTTGTTTCTGCCCGGTATTCGTTCTCACTTACTTAGCCGGCATAGGGGGTACGAAGAAGTTTTCAGTGAGAGCAAATTTTAAGCCACTTTTAAACACTATCTACAACTACTTTTTACCGGAAGGAAGGCTTAAACGTGGAAAAACTGCATTGGGGTCTTGTTCCCCAATGGGCCAAGGATATTTCCACCGGTTATAAAATGATCAACGCCCGTTCAGAACCCATAGCCACCAAATCCAGTTTCCGGGATGCATTCAAGAAACGAAGGTGCCTGATTCTCACTGATGGCTTTTACGAATGGGCAGGTAAAAAAGGAAATAAGCAACCCGTTTTTATCACCTTGTCGGATGAGAAGCCTTTCGCGTTCGCTGGATTAAGGGAAACATGGCATGATAAAGACCACCAGGATGCTCTTATCGCTCCTGTACCATCATCACACGGGAAGCCGGCACCTCTGCCTGAAATATATTCATGATCGGATGCCGGCTATTTTGCATCCGGAAACATATGAGGCCTGGCTGGACCAAGAAAAACAAGACGCAAAGGGCTTACAGGAAATCCTGACAGAAAGAACGATTACCGAGTTTAATTTTAGACCGGTATCCAGGCAGGTCAATTCCGTCAAGATAAACGATCCATTAAACATCGCAAGCATCCCGCTATCGTGAACTAACTGATTTTGTTCCCGTGTGTGTTTCGCAGTTTACAGGTAAATCCCAAAAATTTGAGAAAATCATTGATACAGTTCATGAAATCTTTGAGCTTGTCTGACGGTTCCTGGTCGGTCTGTAGCCCTCAAGATGAAAACATCACAACCGATCTTGTCGGAAATTTTTGATAAGGCAGCTTTTCCGGCATCATCCCAGTCAATCTCTCAGTTTTTGGATCACTCCTGCCATAGAACTTTTCAAATTCATTTATACCTAAAACCTCCGTCAGTTCTATCTGCGCCTGTTCAAAATTGCACTTTTTCCGAAGCATGATCAGGTTATAAATATCACACTCGGCATTACAGGCTCCAAAACAGTGAAATCGGACATCTCCTTTTTCCTTTACATAGACCTGAAACTGTCTTTGGTATCATTGTGGAAGGGACAAGGCAGCATAATTGAATTTAATGGGAATATTTTGGAAATCTATGCTTGAAAAAATACCTTGAATTGATTAAATCTAAATAACAACTTAATTTATTCATGGAGACATTACGTGAAAATAAGTCGGCAAGAAATTGTGGTTTCATTTGAAATAGATTTATCTATTGTTCTGACTTGTGGACAAGCCATAAAAAATATCCAAAAAAAATTAGGGGGAAAAATACTATCGATCAACACACCTGAAGATGCGCCTCCTTTTACACCAAGAATTATACTAAATTTGAATGATACCATTATGCATCTGGGGTTGGATCGCGTCCACATAATAACCATTCCCCCTTCTCATGTGTCGGACGAAATAGAGAAATCTTCAAAATTCACATTTCAACGTGTTAATTCATTGTTATCAGAGCTACGGCCTTCAATTCCGAGATATCTCTGGGCAGGGATTATTTCAACAATTGAATTTCCGGAGAAAGGCATGAAAAACACATCAGCCATAGAAGCAACAACTCCTGTCTTTGATAAACTAATAAAAATTAATAGAAAAAACAAAGAATTAAGTTCATTTCAGCTTCAATATGGTATTAAGAAAGATCAATATTTTGTGACATATACGATTGGGGGATACGACATAAGGAATTTTAAACTTAAACCTCCTAAGCAGCCTGGATTTTACGTGATCAATCCCGCAGAGTATCCTTTAATGGAATGCGGAATAAGAATATTGTTGGATATCAATAACAAGGCAAACAAACAAAACAACGACCTTATCAATGATATCGAAGAAATCCTGATAGAAAAGAAAAAATTGGTAGATAATATATTAGAAGATTTAAATCTGAAGGGGGTTTTACCATGAGAGGTTGTTACCCGAAGCAAGAAGAATATACCAGCAAGCCAACTAATATCATACCTTACCCCTCTGTCAACACTTCCTCAAGCGCTGATCCAAACCTTGAATCATTAATCTTTGAAGGCCTTTCTAATCCGGAAATAAAAAAACATTTAAAGGGAATTATAGAAGGGGCCATAATGGATGCTTACATAAAAACACATATGTCTAAATTTGAAGGCATTGATGATCCCTTCGATGCCATATACATTTCAGAATTAAAGGCCGACGAAGTACAAAAACAAGATATTGAAAGAATAATGAAATATTCGAAAATCACCGATCTTTCGGATACACTGACTTTTGATGATGAGTGGAACGATTGACATGTTTTTGGCATGTGATGAAATTGAAAAACAGAGCCTGCGACAGGGCGATATAGTGAGCCAAATTCATTTGTTTGGAGCTGTTAATATTAACAGCATTCATTATTCATCTCCTGCCAACCAACCTAATGAATATGCAAGTTGGAGTATACCAAACAGGCCAACATTTGGTGATGCTATGATCGTATCACATAGCTGTGAAATTGCACGGGAAAACAATGTTAAAGTTACAAGTATCATACTTGCACCGTTACGTGATTTACACAAGGCTACAGCTCGAAACAGAATAGATGAGCTTATTGAAAGTAATCTTATTGATCTAAACAACCCAGCGGCAAGTTTTTTAAAATATTTTTACCTTCACCGAATCCTGCCCTTGATTATTCTAATGGCGCTGTAGCAGATTTTTCGAAAATTTTTAGTGTCCGAAAACAAGGCTATGATTTTTTGCTTGAAAAAAAAGTAACCCAATTAACAAAAGAGGCATCATCGAGTATGGCTTTGAAGCTTGCTTTATATTTTTATCGAAACGGGATAAATTTAAATAAGGCTCTATGTTAATTTTGATATAAAATTTTCTTGACCTTTTCATATTTTTCCCCCTCCAAGAACTTTTTATTACGCCTATTTTACACTTTTAGCATGACCAATAGGAATGATAAGCATAGCCAGGACCTTATCCAAACCGACCCGGAGATACAAACCGAAAAATTGCGTTGTATCACGGAAAATATGCAAGACTTGCAAGACCGTTATACCGAGCTGTACGACTTTGCACCTGTTGGTTATATTTTCATGGACGAACATGGCATCATTCTTGAATCGAACCGCACTTTTGCAACCCTTATGGGGACATCCCGGGACTCATTAATCAATAAGACATTGGCACGTTTTATCCTCGGGGAAGACCAGGATGTTTATCATCTGTTTGAAAAAAAGCTCTCTGAAACAGGCGAAGAATCAGATTGCGAATTGCGTATGAAAACAGCCGACTCCGTTTCATTCTGGGTATGCCTGAAAGGAAAACTTTATCGGGACAAAAAGCACGGAAAGCTTGTTCGCCGCATTATGGTGAGTGATATCAATAAGTACAGGCAGACAGAAAAAAAACTAAAAAAGAGCAATGATAATCTGAGCCGGATATTGGAAAATTCCCCTATTGTCATTTACAGTAAAGATCTTGATGGAAAATATACGATCATCAATAAAAAATTTGAGGAGCTTTCCGGATTTAAAAAAGAAGACGTGATTCATAAGACGGATTTTGATTTATTTCCTGAAATTGCAGCTCAATCCGTGGAAAATGACCGACATGTCATTAAAAATGCTTCTCCTTTGGAAACAGAGGAAATAGCTCCGGTACACGGCCGGATGAGAACATTTTTAACTGCCAAGTATCCATTAATGAATTCAGTGGGGGAGCTTTATGGTGTATGTGGTTTTTCCATAGATATAGAAAAACGAAAACGGACGGAAGAGGCGCTCATTGAAAGTGAAGAGCGGTTCAGAATATTTATGGAAAGATTACCGGGGGGAGTATTTGCGCACGACCTCAACGGACGGATTTTGTTGTGCAATGAGATGGCTTGTAAAAACACTGGTTATTCAAAAGAAGAATTGCTTGACATGTCGATAAGTGACATCGATCAGAACAGCATCAACAGAGATGACCGTACCCTTTTTTGGAACAGTCTGAATACGGGTCAGTGTGCAACTATTGAATCCACACACATCAGGAAGGATGGTTCGCAATATCCTGCCGAAATCCACATAAGCGCAGTCAGACTGCAGGGAAAGCCGATCATCCTGCCCATCGCATTCGATATCACCAAACGGAAGCATGCTGAAACTGTTGCCGAAGAAGCTCACCAGAGATTACTGACAGTTCTCGACAGCATCAACGCCACAGTTCACGTATCAGACATGGAGTCCTATGATATTTTATTTGTCAATCAATATGTTCGGGAAAACTTTGGAGATGTTGCAGGTAAAAAATGCTGGAGTGCCTTACAATCAGGACAAATCGGTCCCTGTCCCTTTTGTACCAATCAAAAACTGGTCGATGATAGTGGCAATCCAAAAAGAATTTACCGGCGGGAATTGAAGAATATAAAAACCGGAAGATGGTACGACTCCCAGGATAGAGCTATAAAATGGGTTGATGGCCGTATGGTAAAGCTCGGAATTGGTTTTGATATCACTGATCGCAAGCGGGCTGAGGAGATGATAAAAATATCCCTGAGTGAAAAGGAGACATTGCTCAAAGAAGTTCACCATCGGGTCAAGAATAATATGCAGGTCATTTCCAGTCTTTTAAATCTTCAGATCATGAGAAACAAAAATGAGCAGATTAAAAAAGCGTTGATGGATTGCCAGGGGCGCATCAGTTCCATGGCCTCTGCTCATGAAATGCTGTACGCATCAGACAACCTGTCTCTTATTGATTGTCAGGCGTACATTTCTAAACTGACAAACGATATAATGCGATCTTACGAGACAGATCTGCATCGGGTTAAACTGACAGTCGATGCCGAAGGTATTACTCTTGGGATTCAACAAGCCTCGTCCCTGGGGTTAATTATTAATGAGCTCTTATCAAATGCTTTAAAATATGGATTTCCCGAAAACATGCACGGTCGGATAATGATCCGTTTGAGAATGAGCGAACAAAATATTATGGAATTGGTTTTTAGCGACAACGGTGTCGGGATACCACAAGATCTTGACTGGCGAAATACCAAAAGCCTCGGCCTCAATCTTATTGTTCTTTTGACCAAAAATCAGCTTCGCGGAAACGTAACCCTGAATGCAAGAGAAGGTGCCTGCTTTACCATCAGGTTTAATCGGGAAACAAATCAGACATAAAATTGATGAAATGACCGGGGAGTCACTTTTTCTTATGTTATCATTTCTATGAGGCCGTTTTAGTTGCAAAGGTCTTAGAATATCGAAACGATCCCCAATCATTTTCAGGAGGCAACCATTTGTGAAGAAACGCAAAATCACCCTATCATACATTATTTTTTACATTCTTTTTCTTCCCGATACCTACCGATTGATCATTGGTCTTTTGGCTGCGTGGTTTTTTGCACCTTATGTTGTGGAGTCAAGGCAGATGCCGCGGGAAGGCGGATTTGTGATATGGGTGATGATTGCGACAATCGGATATGCAATGTCGACACGAATTGGAAATATGATATCCGATTGGATAAAAAATATTATTTTGCCTGTCCGGAAAAATGGTTGATGCGGATTTTACCAGACAGCTGTAATTTGGGTTCCTGCACCTGGTTTTGAATCTACAAAAAAAGAACCACCGGAAACTTCCGTACGTTTTTTCATACTGGACAAACCTATTCCGATATTTTGACTTTTTATTACTGAAACATTTTCTGTTTCAAATCCGATACCGTTATCACGAATTGCCAACTGAATATGTCCTTCGTCTTTTTTTATGGAAATATGAACACTATCGGCACGGCTGTGCTTGGCAATATTATTGAAAGCCTCCTGAACAAGCCTGTAAATAATAATTTTTAAACGTTTTTCGATGTCCTGCTCAAAAAGATCAATTCTGGTTTTAACGCAAAGGTCAGGGTTACACTTTTCAAAGTCTTCACAAAGCCATTGGAGGGTTTTGAGGATTCCCACCTGATCGAGCATGGCGGGCCAGAGGCCGGAGCAGATATGCCGCACTTCATGGATAGCCTTCTGGACTGAGGGAATCAAAGCAGCTATAGATTTAGAAACCTCTTCAGATTCTTGCCCTGAAAGACTGTTTAAACAGTATTCCAGACTCATTTTGGCAAAAGTCAGGCTTTGTCCGACACTGTCATGAAGTTCACGGGAAATTCGCTCCCGTTCTTCCTCCTGAATCATCAACAGCCGTTCTGAAAGCAGCTGAAGTTCGGCTTCGGATTTTTCAAGGGCATTGACGGCTTTTTTTCGTATTTTTATTTCACGGTTTAGCAATTCAATTGCCGCCAATAGTTCGGAAGTACGATCATCCACGCGCTTTTCAAGCTCCTGGTGGGCATCCCTGAGGGCATTTTCCGCATTCTTACGTTCGGTAATATCCTCCAGGGAACCTTCATAATAAAAAAAACCCTGTTCAATATCGTGAATTTTTCGGATGTTGATTCTCATCCAGACAGTTTCGCCGTCCCAGCGGCGCATCCGCATTTCAACTCCATGGACAATCCCATCACAATGAATGATATCCTGCCATTTTTGTCGATCCACGGAATCAACATAAAGATTTTCAGCGCTATTTTCCAATAATGAAGGCTTGTCCGGGTATCCGAGAATTTTGACCAGTGCTGTGTTGGCATCCAGAATCTTTCCGGTTGGAGTCGTACGAAAAATACCGACAGGAACCCCCTCAAACAGGTTTCTGTATTTTTGTTCATTCTCTTTGAGCATTTTTTCCATCTGATGCCGGTAAAAAGCCATTTCAATGTTTGTATGAAGCATCCTTGCATCAAATGGTTTTAAAATATAACCGAACGGTTCGGTTTTTTTTGCACGGCTTAGAGTTTCTTCATCAGCATAAGCAGTGAGATAAATTACCGGAATATCAAATTGTTCCCTGATCATTTCAGCAGCTTCGATGCCATCCATTTTCCCGGAAAGCCGAATATCCATAAGCACCAGGTTGGGTTGGGTGCTCTTTACGGTATTGATCGCCTCAATACCCGATGAAACACTGCCTACAACTTCATATCCCAATTCTTTCAGTCTCTCCATCAATTCCATGGCAATGATGGTATCATCTTCCACAATGAGAATTCTAACCGGTTTCATGAGGATTTCTCCAAGAATCAGTAATTAAAATTCGATCACACAGGCTCATTAAAAGTCATGACAAAACAAGCACCATCCTTACCGGAATATGTTAAGGTACCGTTTAATTGTTTTGCAAGGATATTAACCAATCGGAGCCCAAGGGTATCCGTATTTTGAAAATCCAGGTTTTCGGGCAGCCCAACGCCCTTATCCCTGACTGTCTGGGTATAGGTTCCGGCCTCATCCCGAGTGAAAGAAATCACTATCTCACCTTGCTTTCCATCGGGATACGCATGTTTTAAAGCATTTGAAATCAACTCACTGATAATTAAACCACATGGAATTGCCGTATTAACATTGAAAAAGATATTATCAATATGAATTTCCAGATGTATCGAGCCGTATCCTCCTCCGTAGGATTGGACCAGATAACCGGCCAGGCTTCGGACATATTCTGCAAAGTCTACCTCGGCCATGGATTTGGATTGATACAGCCTCTCATGGACCAAAGCCATAGATCGGATCCGGGTTTCGCAGTCTTTGAAAATGCCGGCCATGGTAGTATCCCTGACATTTTTAGATTGAAGATACATCAGGCTCGATATGACCTGAAGATTATTTTTAACCCGATGATGAATTTCTTTCAGCAGGACTTCCTTTTCCTTAAGAGAAGCATTGTTTTTTTCCGCCGACTCCTTTTTCTCTGTGATATCACGAATCATGCCGATCATCCGGACAGGAATACCGTTTTCATTGCGGATTACAGCCCCTGTCATCAAGACCCATCTTATGGATTCATCAGGAAGTAGAATACGATGTTCGATGTCATAGTGTTGGTTTTGTTCAATGGCTTTTTGGACCGCTTTATTCAAAAGCTCGCGATCTTCGGGATGAACCATGAAGAGAAAAAAATCGTAAGTGGGATCGACATCGCCTTTTCGGCGACCGAGTATGTTCCATGCGGTGTCGGAGCAATAAAGCTTTCCGGTGGTCAGATCCAGATCCAGGCTTCCTATTCTGGCAGCACGTTGGGCCAGGGCGTATTGTTCCCGGCTGTGCTTGAGAGCAGCTTCGGTATGCTGTCGCTCGAGTGAATTGCAAATAATTTCCCCTATCATTCGAAGCAACCTGAGGTCTTCTTCATAAATTCTTCGGCTTTCTTTCAAAAAATCGAACCCCACAAACCCTTTCAGGCTCTCCCCAAAGATGAGAGGAATACAGATAAAAGAACGGATACCCTTAAACAGCCATTGGGCTTTTTCCGCTGTAGCCTCCCGTGGTAATTCTTCAATACATGGAATATGTACGACCTGCATCGATTGCAACTGGTTCATGAGCCACGGATTTGTCTGGTTGACCGGAAGCATCTGAATTTGATTTTCCCGGCATTCGATTCCCTCTCTGAGCCACTCATGTGTTTTTGTAAAAAAATCAGGGTCGCTGGTAATCCGGAAAACATAACTTCGATCCGCACCATAATATTGCCCGAATGTTTCCAATGCCCCGTAAACGGCCCCATCAATTTCTGCTGAAGAAAT
This sequence comes from Desulfobacteraceae bacterium, assembly GCA_011389745.1. GTDB lineage: Bacteria > Desulfobacterota > Desulfobacteria > Desulfobacterales > SKZT01 > SKZT01. The sequence continues at coordinate 9,612 of JAABTQ010000035.1, forward strand.
ACTGATAAATTCACGACTCATGTCTGAGATCAATCGGTATGTCTCAATACGATGGCTCATTTGATCCGCCATGCTGTTAAATGCCTTTGCCAGGGCTCCGATTTCATCTTCACGATCCTGTTCGACATTCAGATAAAGTTCACCATCGGCGATGCGGGTAGCTGTATTTGCCAGTTCAGACAATGGATCTGCGATTCCGCGAGCAAAAACCATGGACAAAACACCTGCAATTATGAGGGCAAACGCACCCATGCCGACATTTAAGGCCAGCATAATGTATATGGGCGTGTAAGCTTCTAAACGATCCATTTCCGAAAGAAGCGCCATTTCGATTTTCGGAACCCATAGGTGAACACCCAGAACAGGAACGCCCCGGTAATCTCTATAAGTACCGGAACCGTTTTCATGGCGGTCAAGAGCCGCATTGATTCCCTCGCTGCTCATAACTACGTTTCCCGGAGAATATCCGGGCAATCGTAACTCGGTTAAAAGCATCCGATTTTTTCCGACCAGATAAGTTTCTCCGGTTTGTCCAAGACCTATACGTTCCGACATGATTTCCTCCAGTTTTGTCATGCCGGTTATGCCACAAAGCACCCCGATAACTTCTTTCCGGAAATTACGTACCGGATGCACCGCTACCAACTTGTTGACCCCTTTATAGATAGAGGAAAAAGCATGGGGTTGAATATGTACACCCGGATATTTAATCCCCTCTGAAAAATATGGCTGAAATCCCCGGAACTGTCCTATGCTTTCCTGATCCGTCGAAATTATTACATATCCGGAGGGAGAAAGCAAAAACACCTCCTCGAAACTCCGGATCGTTTGAAATATTTCATTTAAGTTTTGCCGGAAATTTATAAACTCTGATCCGTTGTTATCGGAAAAAAAATCATGGCGAAGTTCACCGAAAATTTCCTTCAAATGGGTGGCAGCGAAAATAATCCTAAGGTCTTTTTCGAGCGAATCCACCCAGGCATTGACTTGTGATGCCTTGAGTGACGCCACGGAAAACAGTTGTTTTTTAATCAATTTTTTTCCGTTGGAAAGATCGATGACCGTCGTGGTCAGAGTCACGGCAGAAGTGGGAAGCAAAACCAACAAAATAAAAACCACCAGCAGCCGCGATCTGATTGTACCCTTTTGAAGAAAATGTCTGATTGTTGACGCCATTGTGTTTTTCGGCCATTTTTTAATGGAAATATTGAAAATCCGGCAAAGGGTTTTCCTTATTATTTTTAGAAATCATCATTTCTCCGCCGGACTGTTTTGGGGATTTTTTTGACCCCATTTTTCAATGACTAAAATAATTTCAGAGGGTTTGATCGGTTTTGCGATGTAGTCATTCATGCCGGCTTCAAGGCATTTTTCACGGTCACCTTTCATTGCATAAGCCGTCATGGCAATAATAGGCACTTGATGGTTCAGAACCGGGGAAGAAGGATCCCGGATCACAGCAGTCGTTTCATAGCCTCCCATGACCGGCATGGAAATATCCATAAAAACAAGATCGAAATTCTGTTCTGAAAGGATTATTATAGCTTCCTTTCCGTTGCCGACAACTGAAGCACGATATCCAAACTTTTCAATAATTTTTAATCCCAATTTTTGGTTCAGCAGATTATCTTCAACCATCAAAATTTTGACTTTGAGTTTTTTATCCTCTACAAGACTATGACGTGTCACGATGGGTTTGGAAGGTTTTTTTACAGTGACATAGGGAATCCCCAAGGCGGTTTTAATGCATTCCTGCAGCTGATTTCGTTTGACGGGTTTTGTGAGATACCCTGAAAAGCCGATATCATGGCAAGTCATTGCGTCCCCGCGCTTTCCGGCGGAAGTCAGCATAATGAGGGTGGTATCCGTGATATCCGGATCGGATTTGATTTTGCGGCCAAGTGTGATACCGTCCATTCGCGGCATCAGCATATCGATAATGGCCATTTGAAATGGCCGGCACTGTGTAACGGCGGTTTTTAATTTCTCCAAAGCGATGACACCGTCGGGAGCCTCATCAAAATCGCAACCCCACGCTTTTAGATATTGCATCACAAAACGGCGATTCAATGGGCTGTCATCAACCACAAGTATCCGCTTATTGCGAATATCCGCAGGAATGACTGCTTCCCGATAAGATTCTTCAGCCTGTTTTCCCAGCTTAACCGTAAACCAGAATGTTGAGCCGACTTCTTCCTGACTATCCACTCCGATCTCTCCCTTCATCATCTCGACAATTTTTTTCGAGATGGCCAACCCCAAACCGGTCCCTCCAAATTTGCGAGTCATTGAAGCATCTACCTGGGAAAAGGATTTGAACAGTCGATCCCGGTCGGACCGGGCAATTCCCATTCCAGTATCATGGACCTCAAAGCGTATAATGACATGTTGACTTTGCTCCTGCACCAAAAACGCCTTTAAATTCACCTCTCCTTTTTTAGTAAATTTGATGGCATTACTGACCAGGTTGGTCAGTACCTGCCGGAGCCGACAAGGATCTCCTCTTAAAAAAGAAGGCACATCATGATGTATCAGACAGCCAAAATCCAATTTTTTTTCATCAGCTTTGATGGCCATCATATTCATGACTTCCTCAACGGCAGTTCGAAGGTCAAAATCAATATTTTCAAACTCAAGCTTTCCCGCCTCGATTTTTGAAAAGTCAAGCACACTGTTGATGATGGATAATAAAGCATCCGCACTGCTGCGAACTGTCTCGGCATATTCTTTTTGTTCGTCACTTAAAGCCGTGTCCAGGAGCAATTCAGTCATTCCTATGACACCGTTGAGAGGGGTTCGGATTTCATGGCTCATATTGGCCAGAAACTCGCTTTTGGTCCGACTGGCCTCCTCGGCTTCTTTTCTGGACTTGTCCAACAATTGTTTTTGTTCCAGAAGCATGGCCTCAGCCTGTTTTCGTTCAGCAATGTCTTGTTCCAGTTGCCGCTTGGTTTTTAAAAGGTCTTCGTTCGCATAAATCAGTTCATTGTTTTTCTGATAGGCGTTTTCATATGTTGAAAAAAGCAAATCAACGACTTGCATTCGGTCACTGTTAATCGTTCGCTTTTTGCCGCCATAATAAATCTCAATACCCAATGAGGAGCGATATTGTTTTCGGAGTTCCTGATTTAAAAACACGGTCCTGATTCTTTCCAGGAGCAATTGCTCATCATAAGGTTTGGTCAGAAAATTATTTGCGCCGCAATCCAGAGCCTTTAGTACATCCTGGATATCCGACAGAGATGTCAGCAGTACGACAGGAATGTCATTCATGCCGGGAGTAGCCTTAATATGGCGACAAAGCTCAAAACCGTCCATGTCGGGCATATTGCTGTCACTGATCACCATGTCGGCGGGATTTTCGCTAAGATAGCCCAGTGCATTTTGCCCGTCGGTCGCAATGGAAACCTTGAAATTTTGCCTTTCCAGTATGGATTGAAGTTGAGTCGCCTGTGTCAAGCTGTCTTCCACAATCAGAATACTCATTTTTTCATTCATATCTCCCCCAATAAATGGTTTGCCATAAACTCTCACTGTCCCGATAGTGTTTTTTAACACATTCGGGGCAATTACAGTGCAAACTTTTTTCATGGGAATTTTCTGATATAAATCATCATTTGCTATCAACGGCCGCTTTTATCAATGATTAACCTTTGTCTTTTCAAGCTTGAAAGATAAAGCAGTTTGTTTTATTATTACTGCTCACCTCATTGATTTGGTTTTTGCGGCGTCTTAACACCTATCTATCCGAAGCAATCAGGTTTTTCAATCTTTTTTACGCCATATCTCTTATCAATATAGGATCTTGGAAAAGATTTTTTGATAAAACAATGAACAGGTGAATAAAATATATGACATTAAAAACGATCTGGCTGGAAGAAGAAAAACGAGAAAAAGTCCTTAACGAACCAAATTCCGGTCAAAAAAGGGCTTTTTTTGGTTATCACACGGTTGTGGAAGACGAAAAAACACAATGGGTGCTTCAACACTTTAACTCGGTTGCCGACTGGTATGATTTTATGAATACCCTGCTTTCTTTCGGGATTCATTATCTGTGGAAAAGAACAGCTGTCAACATGATGAATCTGAAAGCCGGTGATCGGGTAATCGATGTATGCGGCGGCACCGGCGATCTGGCTGTGCTGGCAGGGCGAAAAATCGGTCCTGAAGGCCGGGTCATCATTTACGATATCAATAAGGCTATGATGGATGCGGGGCGAAAAAAAGAATCCGTGTCCGGTTTTGGCAAAAAAATTCAATTTGTTCTGGGAAATGCCGAAAGCATTTCATTTCCGGACAATTCGTTTGATGCGGCTATGGTGGGTTTTGGGATCCGGAACGTGACGAGAATGGAACGAGGATTTGCTGAAATGTACCGTGTTTTAAAACCCGGCGGCATGTTGATGTGCCTCGAATTTTCCAAACCTGCCGCGCCTTTTTTTCGATGGCTTTATGATTTTTATTCTTTTCATATCATGCCGTTGGTGGGGCAGCTGATCGCAGGTTCAAGACAGGCATACACCCATTTGCCGGAATCTATCCGAACGTTTCCGCTTCCTGATAAACTATCGGAAATTCTCGAAAATATAGGTTTTTGCAATGTCTCCTACCGGAGGTTAACCAACGGTATTGCCGTAGTACACAAGGGCGTAAAAAGTCGGTAAAAATTATTTAGTGCCTGAACGAAAAGTCCATAATTCCCTCCCACTGGGAGGGCTATTTTAGTTCAAGCACTATTTAACCAATAACAGTAAATAGAGCATCCGACGCCAGAGAAAATCCCATACCGATCATTACGATACCGGACAAAATTTCGGAATGTTTCCGGTATCTTCGAAAAATACCCGATGCTCCGGTTCCGATCAGTAGGAGGCCGGGTAATGTTCCAAGGGCAAACGCCAAAAGCAACAGCCCCCCTTCCAGGCAACCCCGGGCGGCCAGAGCCCTGGCAAAAGCGGCAAAGGAAAGACCGCATGGCAACAGCCCCATCATCAGGCCGATCAGAAAAATGCCTGTCATGCGTTTATGCACAAACGCCCATCGAAAAGCATTTCGGTAACCCGGGGCTTTATCAGGTGATGCCGCAGACATCCATGACGGCTCCTGAATAAAGCCGAGCCTGGATAAACCGAACCAAAAAAGAAAACCAGCGGCAACCATTGAGAAAATCACCTGTATTTTTACAATCACCAAAAGCGGGTCCGAACCGATTTTCACGGCAATGCCTGCGAATCCGGCACCAAGTCCCCCCATCAGTGTTCCAACGGATATGTAGGTAATGGTTCGCCCAAGATGGTAAAACAGATGTGCTGAAAATTTTTGAGTCCGGCCAGGAATGGCCACAACCAGCGCACCGCACATGCCAATGCAGTGACCTGTTCCGGTCAGACCCAGTAAAAACAGAGACAACATGTCGACATTGTTCATAGGCGATAGTTAGCAACCAACCCACTTGCGGATCATTTCAGCAATCATATCAGGAGTAATAGGCTTTGAGATATAGTCATCCATTCCCGCCGCAATACATTCCTCCTTGGCACCTTTCATGGCATGGGCCGTCATTGCCACAATAGGCACTTTGGGATTTATGGTGCTTGAGGTGTCATTGCGAATGATTCGAGTGGCTTCATACCCGTCGAGAATCGGCATCTGGCAATCCATAAATACCAGGTTGTATGCAACCTGATTTAAGGCTTCAATAGCCTCCTGGCCATTTTTGGCAACGTCGGCCCGATATCCGATTTTACTAACAATTTTCAAGGCAATCTTCTGGTTGATCACATTATCATCTACCAGGAGTATACGAACGTTTTGCTTTTGTTGTTCGGCAATGTCGTATTTTGTCATGATAAATTCCTTTGTGTCGGAGGCTTCGAATTGTTTGAGATTTAACACATTGGTCAGGCAATCGTGTAAAAGGGATTGCTTGATCGGTTTGGTCAAAAACGCGCTGAATCCTATTTTTTTTAAGTTTTTGATATCCCCTCTTTTTCCCACCGAAGCCATCATCACCAGTCTTGTATCAGCCAACGAGGGTTCACCCTTGACCATTTTACCCAGTTGTTCGCCACTGACCAAGCCTATTTGCATATCCAGCACAGCGATATGAAAAGGCTCCTTATTTTTTTCCGCCGATCTGAGTTTTTCAATTGCCTCATCAGCACTTTGGGCTTCATCATAAAGGCATTTCCAGGATTTCAGCAATGTTTTTAAAAACATCCGGCTGGTTTTGTTGGTATCGATAATTAAAACCTTTTTATTTAAAACCGTCTCATAGTTTTCCGTAAAAATTTGTTTTTGAGATATCATCTTTTCAAAATCAGCCGTAAACCAGAAAGACGACCCCTCGCCTTGCCGGCTTTTTACATTGATAGTACCGCCCATCATTTCCACAAGCTTTTGGGCAATGTTCAACCCCAACCCGGTGCCGCCGAATTTTCTGGCCATGGAAGCATCCGCCTGAGTAAACGGCTCGAATATGTATTGAACACGGTCTTCGGCAATCCCGATGCCTGTATCTTTGAATAAAAATTTTAAAGTGACGTGGCTTGAATCTTCATGTTCTAGAGTCGTGTGAATCAGAATTTCTCCTTTATGGGTAAACTTGATGGCATTGTTGGCCAGATTGATGAAAACCTGGCGCAACCGTCCGGGATCCCCTCGCAACAAGGAAGGCACCTCAGGTTCAATCATAAAGACAAATTCCAGACCCTTTTCCTGTGCACGAAAAGCAAGCATATCAATGGTTTGTTCCAAAGTAACACGCAGATCAAAGTCCACGATTTCAATATCAAGCTTTCCGGCCTCGATCTTGGATATATCCAAAATATCGTTTATGATGGCCAGAAGCGAGTTCGCGCTGCTTTGTATGCTGGACACAAATTCATGTTGTTCATTATCAAGGTCCGTGTCAATCAGCAAAGAAGTCATGCCGATAACCCCGTTCATTGGGGTGCGTATTTCATGGCTCATATTGGATAAAAATTCGCTTTTGGAAATATTGGCCGCCTCAGCCTCCCCGGCCAGTTTATTTGCACGTTCGATGGCACGATTCAGTTCCGCGTTGATTTCCAGTAATTTCCTGTTTTGCCGTTCTATATTATTATTAGCGATCCTTAGAGCTTCTTCGGCTCTGAAACGCCTGGACGCCTCAATATAAGAATATGTCAGGTTTTCAACAACCTGAATGTCTTCACTGGTGTAAGGCTCCGGTTTGTTGGCCAGGGCGATCATACCGACCAGAATCCCTTCCTCCATTAAAGGAACCCCCAAAAACGATATGATTTTCGGGTGGCCGTCAGGCACCCCGACACTTTCAGGTACATTTTCCGGTTCGTTAAAAAATATTGATTTTTTTTCTTGGATCACCTTTCCCCATATGCCCCTGACCGGCAAATCATTAATGGCTTTTAAAGAACCGGAATTTTTCATTCTGCACTTCGCCCATCCGGGGTCTGACATGGCCGTCGTATCAAGTTTTGCGTTCGGGTTGATCCTTCCAACCCACCCGAAAGCACTTTGGGTCAATGCTTCAGAAACGGTCAAAAAGGTTTTGGCAATTTCCGCTTCGGTTTTGCATTTGAATGCAGTATTCAGAACCCGGTTGATTCCTTCGAGAAGGTTACTCTGTTTAAGTATTTGTCTCTCGGCCCTTTCTCTGTTCACGATCTCCAGATGGGCTCGCCTGTAAAAAAAAGACAATGAAAATGCCACAATGAGATAAATGAACAAGAAAATCAAACTTGACGGCTTGAAAAACGGAGCAAATGCCTCCTGTTTGATTTCATCGAGATCCTTAAAAAGTACAAGACGCCATTGGGAAAGATTTTCCACCGGCAATTGGTGCATTAGATATTCGATACCATTCTTCGAAATAGCCCTGTTATCAGGTCTCATGCTCACTTCGTTCCATTGCCATGGCCCCTGGCCGAATTGCTTTGAATTTTTTATGGATTCGGCCCCTTCCTGTGATAAGGGAGAAAGTGTTTGAAACAGCCACGGAGGATACGAGGTTATAAAAATGATACCCTGAGGTGAAACCAGGCATGAAATGATGCCTTCTTCAAGTTTGAATTCCCTCTCAATGATTTCAACCGACGATTTTAAAACGGCAACTCCGCTGACATCACCGGTGTTATCAATATGCACCGGATAACTGTAATAAATGCCCCTTTCTCCGGATGTAACCCCCAATGCCATGTATGCATAGGGAGTTCCCTGAATCGCATTTTGGAAATAAGGTCTGAAGGCATAGTTTTTTCCCAAAAAACTATCGACATCGTTGCGATTGCTCGATGCAATCGTGTTCCCATGTTTATCCATCAAATAGCAGACACTGGTTTCCAAAGCATTGTTGAAAGTATCCAACACCTTGTTGACGTTGGCAAGAGTTTGAGAGTCGGGGCTGATTAATGCCTCTTTTAAAGGCTGCAAACCGGATAAGGCTTCTAACGAATTGAAATTTTCCTTAAAAACATGAGCCATCTGATAACTTTTTTTTTCAGCAACTTTGATGATTTCGTTCCGGGCTGTTTCATGTGCGTGGTTAATGATGCTTGAATAGTAAATATAAGAAGCAAAGGATAGAGAAAGAACCACAAAACCGGAAATGAGCAGCAATATTTTTCGAAGACTCATTAGTTACTCCAGGTATTGAATAATTTTGAAAAAAACATTATTCCAAAGCCCACTTGTCCTTTTTATCAGTCGTAATGATTCGATATTCCAGTCGGGCGGGTTGGTTCAAAATCCCGGCTTTTTCGAATGTTGCCGAATCCGCTCCTGATCCTCCAGCATAATTAAATCATTTCAGGAAATCAACTGGATATTCAGCAATTCCTCACTTTTACAGCCGGTAAGCTTCCGGCATCCTTTGGAAATAATTGCATAGTCCATTTTGCAGTTAAATGGGTATGTAGCGATGGAATTCATTGCTTGACATTCAGTTTACCCTTATGGAAATATGGATTTCTAGTCGAAAATCCATATAAACAACCGAACACAATAAATATTCCATCGGGCTTTGCAGAAAAAACCATGACTGCCGGGAGGTATCTGAATGGATCGTGTCCTTGTGGTGGATGATAACGAAAAAAACTTGTACCTTCTCGAAACCCTGTTGCATGCGCAGGGATTTCAAACCCGAACCGCCGCAAATGGTGAACAGGCCCTGGCCATGGCCAGGAAAGAATGTCCGACTCTGATCATATCGGACATATTGATGCCGGTGATGGACGGTTTTATGTTATGCCGTCAATGTAAAAAAGACCCAATCCTGAAAAATGTGCCCTTTATTTTTTACACGGCCACCTATTCTGATCCTAAAGATGAAGCTTTTGCTATGGCTCAGGGGGCGGATCTTTTCATTGTTAGACCTGCAAAACCGGAAGTATTCGTGGATCAGATCCGGCAGGTGCTTGTCAAATACCAATCAGGGCAAATGAAAGGATCATTAATAACTCCGGAGGATGAATCCATCTTTTTGAAAGAGTACAATGTCACACTGATCCAAAAACTGGAGGACAAACTGGCGGAACTTGAGAGAACAAATGAGGCGCTGCGCAAAAGTGAAGAAAAGTACCACCTGATCACCGATCATATGGCCGACACCATATGGACAATGGATCTGAATTTGCACTTTACCTATATCAGCCCGTCCATTATTCGCCTGCGGGGTTTTACTGTGGAGGAGGCCATGGAACAGACACTTGACCAGGTGTTGACCCCCGAATCCTTACAGATTGTACTTAACACGCTGGAAGAAGAAATGGCAAAGGAAGCAAGCCGAACTGCAGATCCGGACAGAATCCGCACCCTGGAACTGGAGGAATACAAAAAGGATGGTTCCACTGTTTGGGTGGATAACCGCCTTTCTTTTTTGCGTGACCCTGATAGTAAGGCCGTTGCAATACTGGGAGTGACCAGGGAAATCACCGATAGAAAACGGGCTGAACAGGAAAACACGAATTTACAGCAACAATACTACCAGGCACAAAAAATGGAGGCTGTGGGTAAACTGGCCGGGGGAGTTGCCCATGATTTTAACAACCTTCTGTCCATTATCCTGGGTTACGGGGAAATAATGATGGATGATTTGCCTTCCGGAGATCCGCACCATGAATTGTTGAAAGAGATTCTTGAGGCGGGGATGCGGGCCAAAAATTTGACCCGCCAATTGCTGGTTTTCAGCCGAAACCAGCCTCTTGAAATAAAACTGGTGGATGTCAATGCACTGGTGGCCGGATTTGAAAAGATGATTCGTCGGTTAATTGGTGAAGATATACGTTTGGAATTGGAGTTCACATCCAAAAAACCTGCCGTGGAAGCGGATGTTTCTCAATTGGAACAGGTATTGATGAACCTTGCTCTAAATGCAAGGGATGCCATGGAAGACGGCGGGGTGCTTACCATTGAAACCGATGTCGTTGAACTGGATGATTTATATGCCTTGAAAAAACCGAACATTGTCCCCGGAAAATATGTCATGGTAGCAATGACTGACACAGGCACCGGCATTGATCATAAAATACTCGACCGAATTTTTGAACCGTTTTTCACCACCAAGTCCAAGGAAAAAGGTACCGGCCTGGGGCTTGCAACCACCTACGGCATTGTTAAAAAGCACGAAGGCAATATCTGGGTTTACACCGAGCAAGGCCGGGGAACGACTTTTAAAATCTATCTTCCTCTGGTTTCAAAAGAAGTCATGCCGGAGTCGGAACCTGTTACGTGCACTGAGCCCATGGATGTTCCCGCTACAATTCTGGTGGTAGAAGACGACCCGGCAGTGCGAAAGATCGCCTGTTCCATTCTTGGAGGCAAGTGCTATGAAATACTTGATTCAGGAAACCCTGAAGAGGCCGTTGATATCGCACGGAACCATAAAGCACCGATTCACCTGCTGCTGAGCGATATCGTGATGCCCGGTATGAAAGGACCGCAAGTTTATGAAAAAATTTCCCAATACCATCCGGATATCAAGGTGTTGTATATGTCGGGATATTCGGAAAATTCCATTTTTCGCTACGGAATCGACTCCGACCATGCCGATTTTATCCAAAAACCTTTGACCGTCAAATCTCTTCTGGCAAAAGTAGCCGGTATGCTTGATAAATCCCTGAAAGGTGATAATTTGTAGGTGCGGATTGATCCGAGCACCTGAGTTTTTTCCGGATATGATCTGGACATAAATAACTAAAGATTGTAAAATATTCCTGTTTTTGACATTAACAGACAACAGCCGCGTTTTCACAAAGTGGCATGAGCTAACAGATGAATGCTGTGAGAAAAATCCGCATCAACACTCGTTTAATGGTTACCGTTGGAACCATTTTTGCTATAGTGGCAGTTGTAACCATCAGTATTGTCGACTGGAAAATGAAACAACATGCTTTGACGGAAGCTGAGTCCAAAGCCAAAATAATGCTGGATCGCAACCTTGCCATACATACCTATTTCACCCACCAGCTCAAGCCTGCCTTGTTCAACATGATCGAAAAAAGTCCGGCCATTGATACCGAAACCTATTTTGAACCTGTGTGGATGTCATCGACTTATGCGATTCGTGAGATGGAAAAATATTTTCAATCCCTCACAGATATGGATTATTATTACAAGGAAGGCGCTATAAATGCCAGGAGCCCTGAAAATGAGGCGGATGCTTACGAAAAAGCATTCATACAAAAGCTGAACGAATCTCCCACACTTGAAACGCACGCTTCAGTACGGACTATTGAAAACCAGCCTTTTTTTGCGGTGCTCCGGCGGGGCGAAAAAATGGAACATAGCTGTCTCAGATGCCACAGCACTCCGGACGAGGCTCCTGGCGATCTCGTATCCATATATGGGCCTGAACGAAGTTTCAACAGGTCTGCGGATGAGGTGGTGACGGCAATTTCCATCAGAATACCCCTGGATGAAGCTTATGCTTCCGTAAATCAGCTGACCTTACGATTATCTGCCCTTTTCGCAATCGTTTTTATCGGGCTTTTTGCAATCGTGGCATTTTTGAACAACCGATTGGTGTTCATTCCCCTTAAAAATATACGCAAAAAAGCACTGCAAATTTCAACGGATCCTAAACACCTGGGAGAACAAATCGAACTTCCCGAGGGCAAGGAACTGGCAGAGCTGGTCATCGCTTTCAACGACATGTCAATCCAGCTTTTTGAGGATCGTACCCAATTGGAAAACCGTATCGATAAAAGGACCAGAGAATTAAAAATAGCCAACGAAAGGCTGCATCAAGAGATTGAAGAACGAAAACAGACAATCAGCGAATTGGAGCAAACCCTGAATGAGGTGAAAATTTTGCGGGGAATTTTACCGATTTGTTCCTATTGTAAAAAAATCAGAGATGACAAAGGGTACTGGAATCAGCTTGAATTATACCTCACGGAGCATTCCAGAGCAGAGCTTTCACATTCTCTGTGCCCGGAATGCGCAAAGAAATATTATCCAGACATAAAATTGTAAGATGAATAGCTCTATCAGGAGGATTAAATTTTACCATGGATCGAAATAGGACTTATCTTCAATTGTTTATGGCAACGTACTACATTCTAAAAGGAGAACCTGTGGTCATTCCTGATGCCACAGTCGATTTGCACACCATCTACCACAAAGAAGCGGCCTCTGAAGGGGTTGGAAGTGTTCTGGCGGTTCCCATCATGGTTAAGGATGAAACCATCGGTATGATTCGGCTGCTGACATCGGAAGTCAGACATTTTTCACATGCCGATGTCAACTTTGCCATGGCTGTGGCGGAACAAAGCGGAATAGCGATCCAAAACGCCATTGATTACCAGGCAATGCAAAATATTCCATAAAAACCGGTATTGTAAACCAGGGCGATTAATTTTGGGAAGGAAGGAGAATATGGAATGTAGAACCGACATCGACCACGCTTTCCACCCATATTTTTCCACCATGCCCTTCAATGATTTTTCTGACGATGGCAAGACCCAGACCTGTGCTCTCCTCACCACCGGTTGTCTGGACCGAGGTTTTTTGAAAGGGATTGAAAAGCCGATCCAGTTGATCCTCGGGAATACCCTGGCCCTGGTCTTTAACCGATATCATCAGGGAATTGTCCCTTGATGCACTCACATGAACCTCGACGGTCGTTTCAGGATATGAAAATTTCAGGGCATTGCTGATGAGATTTTGTAAGACCTGTGATATTTTTCCAGGATCAATAACAAATTCCAGGTAATTTTCCTCTGATATGAATTTGATATCTATGTTTTTCCTATGGGCAATGGGTTTATTGAGTTGTACATTTTTCCGGGCCAATTCAACCACATCGGCAGGTACAGGTTCCAACTCCAGTTTTCCTGATTCAATTTTGGCCAGGTCCAGAAGATCATTAACCATTTTAAGCATAAATTCACTGGTGGATTTGATGATGGTTACAAATTCCATTTGGGTTTCATCCAGAACATCAGCAGCTTCATCCTCCAAAAATTCAGCATACATCATGACAGCGCCTAGTGGGTTGCGAAGATCATGGGCCGCCATTCCCAGAAACCGGTTTTTTTGTTCATCCAATCTTTCCAGTTCTTTATTTTTTTTGACCAATTCCCGCTGTAAATTGGACAGTTCATTGTTCAGGCGGGTCAAATCATCATAAAAGCGGCTGTCTTTCTTAGCCTGTTCCCGGGTAATAACCGCGGAGGTTTTGACCAAATCCCTTAGCTGGTTGACCTGTTCATTGTTGATGCGCATCATTTCCTCATAGAGAGTCATGACGCCATTGTTGTCCATGGCCGCCACAATCAATATGTTTTCAGAAGTCAGAGCACCTGCAAAATGAAGTGTTGCGATATTATCCATAAGGGGCACATTAATCTGCCAATTGAACGCAGCACCATTTGACCGCATCTCTACAAGAAAATTCAATGCCTTATCCATATTTGGCCGATCAACGATCGATATAAATGGCCGTCCGATGGTTATCCGTTGACTGATTTCGAGATCATCCCGAAGAATTTGTCGGATATTTCCCTGGCGATCACATAGGATCGCCAGGCCATAAGGTTTTTCATTCTGATTCATGAATATTGACCTTACCTGATCATACTATTTGCCACTTTGATGGCTTCCTGGGCATCTGCAGCAAATCCGTCCGCACCGATTTTTTTCCATAGGTCCGGAGACTGCCGAAACGGATATCCGCCTACCAGAATCTTGATATGTTTACCTGAATCCGTACTCCGAATGAGCCTGATCAAATCTTCCATTGTGGATTTATTAAAGGCAATGGTTGCTGAAAGTCCCAACACATCGGCTTTTTTTTCCGAGATGGATCCGATGATTGTATCTGTTGGCGTGTTGGCCCCCATATAATATGTATCCCAGCCTTCCATTTCAAAAAAATCCGCCACCATCCGGACTCCGATTTCATGGAGTTCCCCCCCCACGCATGCGGCCACAAGCCTTTTTCCGATTTTTTCAGTGGAAAAGATATACGGGTAAAGCCGGCTCATGATCATCTGTGTGGCTGCGGTGCAAAAATGCTCCTGAGCCACGCTTATCCGATTGGTCTGCCAAAGCCGTCCGATTTCATACTGTGATTGTTGAAATACATTAAGATAGATGTCTTTAACCGGTGTACCTTTTTCAGCAGCATCCACTACCAGATCGGCGGCTGCATGACGATCCCCGTTCAACAGAGCCTCCAGGTATTGATTGGCAAGGCCCGATAAAGGGGTGTTTTCATCTATATTGGGTGCCGGGTGCGCAACGGGCTGTTTCAATAATGACAGTCCGGCATCGATAAATTTGTGTACCTCTTTGGACATTGTCTCATCAAGGTTGTCGTCAAGGATATCTTTCATGCACTCTAAAGTAAATGTCCAAATGTTTTGGGGCAAACCGAGGTTGTCGAAAAGGACCTGCACCCACTTCACGTAATCAGTAAAAAGGGTAATATCGGAAGCGGTTATGGCTTCACGAAGATAATCAAGATGATAGTGAACATCCTCCAGACTTCTTTTTCGAATATCCGATTTTACGGGAATGTTCAAAAGATCCGGTTTTAAATTGTAAATTCGTTCCACGATATTTTCGGCCAGCATTTTTTCGTTTTCTTTGATGGTCCGACTGATCTGCTCGGCAAGTATTTGCATGGGCACACCTCCGTTCTGATGTTTAATGTTATGATTTTCCGACATTAAAGTTGATTGACCTTGCCTTGACATAGACGACTTTTTCCGTATCCGGTTTTCCAAAATGGACCGGGGAATATTTATGCCATTCACGGGACATATACTTTTGCACAGTACTGAAATCCTGGTATTCAGCGTCGATTCCTGGAATCTGCAATTCCTTGTTTTCATCGAATTCCTGCTTTAACATGGATCGGTCAAATAAAACCAGGGGATAAATGTCACAGCCTGTAATGGGAAGGCTGCTGACCATTTCAAGGTCTTTTTAAAATATCAAGGTTCTGATTCACCAGATTATACATCAGGTCAATGCGAAGGTTTTCAAGTCCGCAATTGTGAACCTGCATGTGACCGTATTGTAATTTTTGAAACATCGCTTTATAATACTTGATGGAAAAGTTTCCATACTGTAAAAAAATGTGACGGATCTTTTATATATTAAAGACACATTTTCCTCCAATGATAGAATAAAAATATTATAAAATCAAACGATTAAGAGAAACTTGTTTTTTAAATGCCGCTGGCATACAAGTTGCTCATATAAATCAACACATAAGGCGCGGTGTATTATATTTGAACGATTCCTTCTTACAAGTAACATGGTTTTAAGTTTTAGGTTTTAAGTATTAAGTATTAAGTTGGGTATCTGCCAAGATCAGTGCTGACACCTGAAACCATATTACTTGCAGGTTTGGGCCCGGCCCAGCCGAGTGGGATGCTTATAAGTAACTCCTCACAAGTCCCCCTTTGAAAAAGGGGGATTTAGGGGGATTTAATACGGCATCAGCTTGGCAAATCCCCCCGGCCCCCTTTTTCAAAGGGGGGAGCAGTTACTTGTCGGTTTGGGCCCTGCGTAGCCGTATGGAGCGCTTTTAAGCAAGTTCATGGCACATAAATGTGAAGGAGGAACCCAACCAACTAATTTAAGGAGGAAACCATGAGAAAAATCGTTCTTCGTTTTTTGAGAATCCCGGCAATCTTTATTTTTGCTTTCGCTGTATCATCCAGCACGGTTGTTTTTGCTCAGGAAACATTCACTTACAGTTGTTCAAATCAGATTTATAAAGCATTTGAAAAGGAAAATCTGGAGGCATTTACCAAGGCAACCGGCATAAATGTATCGGTTTATACCGCCTCGTCACAATCTGCTGTGAACCGGCTTATACACGGTTATAGTGATATTGCAAGCACAGCCCGGGAAATGTACCATCGCCATACCGATTATGGTTATGAACAAATACCTGTTTGCAGAGATCCCCTGGCAGTGGTCGCTAAAAAGACATGCCAGGTGGAAAATCTTTCCGAAGAGGAACTTCGGGCCATTTTAAGTGGAGAAATTACAAACTGGAAAGAAGTCGGCGGAGCTGATTTGCCCGTAATGGTTATTGTCCCTGACGAAAATACCGCCGCAAACAAGAATTTCAGAATGCTGGTCATGAAAGATAAAGAAATCAGACATGATTTTATCACTTACGATTCTACAATGGTGCTTGAGGCCATCAAATATTTTCCCTGTGGTGCTATTTCTTTTATTTCGCGGGGAGCGGCAATCAAATACGAAGAAATAGGAGCAATCAAAATAAACGGCCTTTCTCCTTCGGATAAAGATTATCCGTATTTCCAGACATTTTACTATGTCACCAAAGGGGTCCCTTCCGATACCGCAAAAAAACTGATTGATTTTACAACTACTGGAAAAGGACGGGATATTATTTTGAAAAACGGCATGATACCCGTTGAGCCGGTAAAACAGTGATCAATCTTTTCCCGTCATTTTCGGCAACATCAAAATTGTTGAAACTTAAGCAACTATCAATAAAAGGGGTAATAAATGGAGCAAAACTCCAGGGAAGAAAAAAAGAAAAACGTGAGAACGTTTATTCAGGAACCCGACCCTTTAAAAACTTGACGGATTGAAACAAACATGCTTATTGTTTTGCGACATCGGGGGTAAAGATGTCAGAAATTTAATTTTGCTCAAATTTTTGTTGATTTGAAATTCTCCTTAAAGTAATTCACTTATAATACGAAATTTGATAATATTGCATTTGAAACCAACTTTATCTTATTGGACAAGTATTAGAAAAAATCGGCAGCATCTTGTCAACTCAAACCTTAGCTTTAAGGAGGAAAAAAATGATCAGAAATTTCAAGTACCTGGCTTTTTTCAAACAGACCGCCCTGGTGATGATTGTGGTGATGGGGATTTTGGGGATGGTGCCCAGGGTGGATGCCGCTTTTGTTCACTCTTTCGAATCCACGGATCATAAATTTCAGACCAATGACCTGGAAACAGTCCGTCATTTTTTAGAGACAAAAGCGGTCAAAAACCGTCTTGAAACATTAGGATACTCTCCGGAAGAAATTCAGGCTCGTCTTTCCAGTCTTTCCGACGAAGAAATTCATCAATTGGCAGGCAACATCAACACCCTGACCACAGGAGGCGACGGTGTGGGTGTGGTAATAGGTATCCTGGTAATTGTCATGCTGGTTATATTAATCATAAAACTTTTGGACAGACAGATCATTATTCGATGATAAGTGGTTGCAAGTCAAAAGGATGGGCCGAGCTCCGGAGAATCAAAATTCTGTGGTGGATATTATTGTTTATTTTTGGAGCATGTTCCACTACGGATAAAGTTTTGAATCCCGAGGATCGGGAAATACTACCTCATCGGCTTATTGTAAATGTTCCTTTCTTCCCCCAGAGCGATTTTCAGTGCGGTCCATCCTCACTTGCGGGAGTTTTAAACTATTATGGGGAAAACATTTCTCCCTCGCAAATTGCACAAAAAATATTCATGGTAAAAGTCAGAGGGACCCTTTCCATCGATATGGCCTTATATGCCAGAGAACAGGGTTTTTACGCAGAGTGGTATACAGGCGACCTGAAAGATCTCCGGGAAAATATCGACAATAACCGCCCCTTAATTGCCATGGTTGATCTGGGTTTGGGACCGGTTCAAAAACCGCATTACCTCGTGGTGGTGGGATACGAACCCAAAGGCGTTATTGTCAATTCCGGGGCTCATCAACACAAGCTGGTACCCTGGGATCGTTTTCAAAACCAATGGAACCGTTCAAATTTTTGGACTCTTCAGATCCATCCTGAAACGCCGTCATGAATTTCACCGGAAAAAATATCTCTTTGTTTTTTTTTTCAACATGGGCTTTTTTTTTGTTCGCCGGCTGCAGTATTCCGCAAATCATTGTTTTAAAAGACCCGCTCACCGCGCAGGAATACCTTCGCCTCGGAGTTTCCTATGAAAGCCGAAATCAGTTGGATCTTGCCCAGGTGCAATACCGGAAGGCGGCGGATCATGATGTTCCTGAAGCATTTCTTTTCTTAGGTAATATCGCCTATCAACAAAAAAACTACAAAGATGCGGAAAAATTTTATCAAAAGGCCATAAAAAAAATGTCGGAGGATCCGCGTGCATATAATAATCTGGCCTGGCTATACTACGAGCAGGGCACGGATGATTTAATAAAGGCGGAACATTTGGCCAGAAAAGCATTGGAGCTTGCACCATCTGATCATCATTCCGTTTACCTGGATACCCTGGATAAAATTCTTTCAGCCCAGGAAGAAAAAAAATCCACCAAATCAAAAGATTGATGCAGTCGACCCAAAAGATCGTCATATCGGCATCACGCCGAACAGACATCCCGGCTTTTTACATGAACGACTTCATGAAAGCTATCCGCCGGGGTTTTTTCCGTGTCATCAACCCGTTTAATCAGAAAGAATCTCTGGTGATGGCTACACCGGAAAGGGTACACACCATAGTCTTCTGGTCAAAAGATTACACAAACCTTATTAAGGAACAATTTATAGAGTGTCTTCAAAAGATTGGTTATAACCTGTTTTTTAATTACACAATTAATTCACAGGACTCCACTTTGGAGTCTTGCCTTCCCACGCTTGATCACAGGCTGTCCCAATTGGAAACCTTAGCCGGAATTGTGGGTCCTGATGCCATTTTCTGGAGATTCGACCCTATATGTTATTATCGCCGTGCAGATGGAAAAATATGCCACAACCGCCATGATTTTTTAAAGATCGCTGATGCGGCATCGGATATGGGTGTCCGGAATTGCATTACAAGCTTTTTAGATATTTATACCAAAGTTCAAAAACGATTGTCGTGTTTTTCGGGATTTTCTTTTATTGACCCGCCGTTTCCAAACAAAATAAGAATTTTGCAGGAGATGGCCGAAAACCTTAAAAAACGCAATATCGCCTTAATGGTTTGCTGTGAAAAACAGCTACTGGAATTCATCCCGCCGGATTCCGGGATAAGGCAAAGCTCTTGTATTCCTAATCAATATCTGGCAAAATTATACGGATCGGACGTATCTTTACGAAAAGATTCAGGTCAGCGGATCAAATTGGGCTGCGGATGTCAAATTTCCGTGGATGTGGGATCTTACCGGCACCAGCCCTGTTATCACAACTGTTTGTATTGTTATGCTAATCCAAGTGTAGCCTATAAAAAGTCAAATGATGAAAATTGGTTCGGTTCAAATTGAAAATGGCGTTGTTCTCGCTCCCATGGCCGGGATTACCAACCTTCCCCACAGACTTTTGGCCAAAGCTTCCGGAGCTTCTCTGGTTTGTTCTGAAATGGTGAGTGCCAACGGTCTGATTCGAGCCAGTCAAAAAACCCTTCGACTTCTTGACAGTCATGTTGATGAAAAACCTTTAATCGTGCAAATGTTCGGGCATGATCCCTTTGTGATGGCCGAGGCTGCATGCATAATTGAATCCATGGGTGCTGATATAGTGGATATTAATTTTGGATGCTCCGTTAAAAAAGTGGTTAAAACCGGCGCGGGAGTTGCGCTGATGAAAAACGCGGGACATGCGGAAACACTTTTAAAGACTGTCCGAAAGGCTATCCGGGTTCCATTAACTATAAAAATCAGAAGTGGATGGGATATTTCCGGAAAACAAGCCGTTGAAATCGCCAAAATAGCTGAAATTCAAGGTGTGGATGCCATCGTGGTTCATCCCCGAACAGCATCACAAGGCTTTCGGGGTATGGCTGACTGGTCCCTGATTGCTAAAATAAAACAAACCCTCTCCATCCCGGTTATCGGCAATGGCGATATTAATACCTGGCAGGATGCGGTAAGAATGACTAAGGAAACCGGTTGTGATGCTGTGATGATCGGAAGATCCGCCATTGGAAATCCATTTTTACTTACCCAGACGGCAATGGCATTAAAGGGTGAAAAACCCCCAGAGAATAATCCTGATCAGCAAATTGGAGCCATCAGAAAATACCTTAGGAGATCTATTGAATATCTCGGGGAAAAACACGCTATGTATACCATGCGAAGCCGTTTAGGATGGTTTGTTAAAGGGCTTCCCCATAATTGCCGGTTCCGTGAATCCATCAGACAGTTGACCACCGAATCCGAGGCATTGGATCTCATAAACTCCTACCAGAAGGATTTGGAAATATTTTTATCAAAACAGTAATAGTTTTATCTTTTAAACTTAACCGGGTTTCCGACCAGAATGTTTTCTCCGGATATGATTTCACCTATGGAAAATTTATCTTCCATCTTTGTGATCCTGATTTCTCCAATTTTTTTCCCGGGCAAAATAAATCGCTGCCCGCTCACATTTTCAACAACCTTCCCAAGGTCATGGACTTCAAGAACTTCATCACTTTTGATGCCGATAGCCTTTCCAAAGGATAAATATACCTGATTGCCATCAACGGATGCCACATACCCGGTCCATGACTGAGACATAATGGCATTACAAATATTCGGGGCAATATCTTTTGCCAGTTTTTCAAGATTTTCAGTAAGAGTTCCAAAAAGTGCCGGTTGTCCTGTCTTGAAAGCCTGTATTTCCTCCGGAGCCATATCGATTATATCATGAATAAAACGGTCATCAAAGATTTTAGCGCCGGTTTCCACATCAAGTACTTCCATGGAAAACTGTATCTGAAGTCTCTCTTTTGTTTCCCGGAACCATAATATACCCTCATCCTCCTGAGCCAGACTTAAATTTAAAATTCCACCGGTTATGATTGCGTTCAGGCCTGCTTCTCTGCCTTTATCCGCCATTGTCAGGTTATCAATACCCGCCGATGATGTCACAGCTTTCAAAGACTCGGGAAAACCCGGACTGCCGGGATCCAACAGGCGAACACCTGAGCAGGATTCGGATATATATTTAATGATCATCCCCTCAAAAACTTTTTCCAAAGCGAGCTTTTCAAAGATAGTCTCATTTTTAAATGGAATCAGTGATACAGTTCTGATTACACCGCTATCCGGACCTCCCACGAAAGGAACAATTTTTGTGGTGGCATTCACAGTAGCTTTGGTTGCCTTAACAGTTGCATCCTTGACATCCGTAACAGTGGAACATCCTGTAAAACATACCGAAATAAATAAAAAAACAAAAATTCTTAAGGTAATTTGAAAACTCCTTACCAATTTTAAACGTAACATGACCATAATTGCCCTCACCTCACCTGATCTGCTGTCCGCAGTTTATTTTTCACTCTGACCGGCATTTTCTCCCCTGATAAAATCCCCCATATCTATTGAAACCGACTCTTGTTTTACCACCTCTTTTAAAAAATAAAAATGGTTTTCTTATATATCCCTATAACCTTGACACTCTATCTTTTATCTGCTAGCCAAGACATGTATTTTGTGTATACACAATTTCAACTTTTTTTGACGGCAATTAATGTGAAAGGTCAAAGTCATGAGTTCTGATAAAATGGATAAGGTTGATGAACAAATCCTAAGAGCAGCCAAAGAAATCGTGGTCAAATTTATTGAAACCGGGCGGGTATCACCCACAACATTTCCTGAAAATTTCAGGACTATATACCTTGCCATAGAAGAAATGGTAAGCGGGCCGGTTTGCGATTTGTCTGAAGAAGAAAGCATTGTGGAATAAAATGGGTCCCGCGAATCTAATACTTTTTAGAATGAAATCGCTGTGCCAGGGGATACCTTCGGCCATAGCCGAATGCTTTTGATGTAACCCGCAGTCCCGGAGCGGCCTGATAGCGTTTATACTCATTGCGGGTAACCCTTTGTAAAACATCCTCTACGATTTTTCTATCAAAACCCATTTCTACAAGGCCATCCACACCCGTTGCCTGTTCGACATAAGCCTTGAGAATGGGGTCTAAAACTTCATATGGCGGAAGGTCATCCTGATCGGTCTGATTCGGCTTTAGTTCAGCAGAAGGTGGTTTTTTGAGGATATTTACAGGAATCATCTCCTTATGCCGGTTGACATATTCGGAAAGCTCATAAACGGTGGTTTTGGGCACATCGGATATAACCGCAAGGCCGCCGCTCATGTCACCATAAAGAGTGCAATATCCCACGGCCAACTCAGACTTATTGCCCGTCGATAGAACAAGACTGCTAAACTCGTTGGAAAACGCCATAAGAATAGTTCCCCTGATTCTGGCCTGTATGTTTTGTTCGGTAATTCCAATGTCGTTATGATTTAAAAAA
>JAABTQ010000036.1 GCA_011389745.1 Desulfobacteraceae bacterium
TCCTGGAATATTCGAGTTCGGATTCTATTTTTTCCAGTTCCTGAACCCGTCTTTCCAATTCTTCATAGGAAGGTTTTGTTGTCATATTAGGCCCTTTTTAAATGTCTGAAGCATGCATTTTTTCGATGTGCCTGATATTTCTGGCTGAGAATACTACTTTTGAGTTCACCCAAGCGCACCCTGTGGTAAGATACCTTTTCCAAAAATCAATAAGTTGGAAACCTTTCTGATGCCATACTTAATCATTTCAAAGGATGGTGTTTGGGTTTTTTGACTTATCATATATACTAGTAAAAAATATATAAGGTACTGAAAACAAACAACTGTGGACAATTATGCTGTTTCGGATAATTTTCGTTGCATGCTGTTATAAAGTTCAGACTGATAAAACGTAGCCGACCGATAAAGAGGCCGCCGTCTCCGGCATGAGAATGGCGGCGGCCTATACTTTGTTTATAATATAAGTTAAGTCTTTCCTTACACTGCTTCAGCAGCAGCGGTTTCTTTAATGTTAATACAATCCAGCCAGGCCTTGGCGGAAACTTTGTGATAAAGATTCGCGTTGGCGGCCAGTTCAAATGTCAAGGTTACTGTTTGGCCGGCAAAGCTGCTGAGATCGATATCCCTTATTTTCATCCATTCCTGCTCGGTGTGATCCATTCCGGCTGCAAAAACCTGGTCAACGATTACACCGTTTACCAATACGCTGAATCGGGCTGTTGTGTATTCGTTTGCGGCCGCACCAAGTTCCAGTTTACGAGCATAGTTTAATACTGGCATTCTACCCAAAGACAACTGCCGCGATACAGACCGTACCTGATCACCAACGACATCATTTTCTCCTGAAGACACGCAACCGAACAACATTGGGTTATCACTACCAGACGGCCCCATGTCGGTAAGCAACTGCCAGCCTGCGCCTTCCCAATCCGAAGCAGTTGCTGTAACACTGTCGTCGTAAACATCTGATGCGTTGGGCTGATGTTCGATCCTTTTAATCTCGGATACTGTTGCGGTGCCATTATCTGTCCCGGCATCTGATGATTTCTCCTTTGATGCTGTCATAATACCAGCTGATTCCAATGCCTTGGCGATAATTGACGCGACATCTACACCACCTGAGGCCGCACCCATATTTCTATCTGATCCCAAGGGGCTTGTGTGTTGACTTTTTAGGACTCCTGCCGCTTCCAGAGAACTGGTGATGATTTTTGACACATCGACGCCCACTCCCGGCTTTTTCGAGACACCATGGTCCGGCATGATGCCGCTTATATTCTTGAAAAATTCGGCTGCGGTCAGGGGTTTATTAATGGTTGACTTCATCCCGATGCCATGGCGGAAATCACCATAAGTTTCTTTTGCAGCGTCATTGCCGGATGTTGAATACCGGGGATGATATTCCCAGTCTGCCGGCTGTTTTTCAGGCAACCCCCAAAATTTCGCGATGTGATAGGTAGATGAAATTCCCACATCAATAAAAAAAGGTGCGGCAGTGCCGTATTGATCCTCTTGGTTGCCGGGATTTACCGGTACACCATGGCCCATTCCAGCGATGGTGTAGCATTCGATCAGGTCCTCACCATCCGGATTCTGCCAGACCTGACGTAAGTAACCATCGACATTTACCTGAATTGAGGCAGTTTCATCGAGCCCATGTATGTTAGCCCATTGTTTGACAATCTCCGTTGCATTTACCGGTTTCACAGTCCCGTCCGCATCACCATGCCATATGGAAACTTTTGGCCATTGTCCCTGGTAAGAAGAGGCGGATCGCACCAGATTGCCCCATTCTTGCCCCGATCGGTTCGGTCCTTGAAACATGCATGCAAATCCTTCTTGCAAATCGTTGGCTGCACGGTAAGGTAACCCCGCAATGATGGCGCCACCGGCGAATATATCCGGATAAGCCGCCAGCATAATGGTGGTCATCGCTCCTCCTGAAGATACACCGGTCACGTAAATGTTTTGACGGTCGATGTTGTGTTCGGCAACCATCCGGTCGACCATCTGCTTGATGGATAAAGCTTCACCGCTGTCCCTTACCATATCTTCGGGGTTGAACCAGTTGAAGCATTTCAACGGGTTGTTCCTCTCGGATTGCTGCGGTAATAGTAATGCAAAACCGTAACGATCCGCAAGCCTCGACCAGCCGCTGCCTTGATCATATGAGGCAGCGCTTTGGGTACCCCCATGTAATAGCACAACCAAGGGCGCTGAGTCAGGCAGATTATTGGGGACATAGGTAAACATTCGCAATTCACCAGGGTTTGATCCAAAAGAAGTTACTTCGAAGAGCCGGTTGTCGAAGCTGTCGATTTTGTTTGTCCAGCCCTGAGCGCTCGAATAGGTAGACAAGAGTTTTTCCCACTTGGGGCGTAAACGGCTATTTTTCACAAGATTGATCAAGTGAGATAAAGATAAATTAATATTGCGCATTGGTTTTCTCCGTTCTTTGGGTAAATTGATGAGTGAACCGATGTCGATCAGTTTTCTGACAGGAAGGAACACTCGGTAAATAAGCCCGGAATGGATTACCCTATCCCGGTCGGGATCGAGCCATGAAGGTGGTTGAGCACCTTCAGCCGGCTCAAAAAGTTGTGTTACAAGCGAACGCCGATTTCCAGACCATAACGCCAGCTGAATCCCGGCAACCGGATAACCACGGCTGACCCATAGCCCGAACAGCTCACGCGTTAAATTTTTCCGTGCGTCTTCGCCGGCGGCTTGGCCCAGCAACCAGGACAGAATATCACCGAAACACTGATGAGCAGAAAAAAACGGCGCTTTTGGAATATCAGCCACTTCCCGCAGATTTGTTGATGAGCCTATTACAACTTCAGGTCCATCGATCCGGCGGATTAACCTGGTAGGTTGAAGGGCTCGGTAGCATCGCACCGCCTCAATAGTATGCGCTTGTTGAGGGGCCGCCATCGTGCCGATCAGCAGGTCAGAGGCGTAACCTGGAGTCACAGGCGGTGAGCCTGGTCCTCTAGGGCCGGGCCTCACCAGTCCACCTGAAACCATTAAAGTGACGCGATAGCGTATATCACGCCGGGACTCACCGAGTATCTCAGCGAGCTGCTCACTGAACTCATAACGTCGTAAAATTTTTTTCATAATTCATCATAATGCATTGATCAGGAAATACAAGAGGTTTTTTAGTAAGTGATGAAAACTAAAAAACTTTTTATATGAATGGGAACTTCTGTGTGAAAGGCATTACCATTTGTCAACGTGGCATCCTCCAGCTTGAGGCCTGAGATTTTTGCAGCTCTATTTTATACCCGAGTTTGAAAAGATTTTTTAGATTTTGCTCGTGGGTTACTATCCTTTTTCTGAAATACCTGCCTGTCAAAACCTAATTCAGTATTATTTTTTCTTCCCATTTCTTTGTTTTCCAGATCCTTTCCGAACCTGCTGCTGCAACAGTGCGGGATTACCCTCATCCGTTTTCTCCGTGGTCGCACCATTAACGTGCTTGTTATTGAGCTGTTCCAAGGATACCGGAGCCCAAATCACCTTGCGTCGAAACGCCTTGGTTACCACCAGGACTTCTTCAACATCCTTAAACTGGTCAATATCTATCCCATTGGTATCCTTGGGATCAAAGTTTTCCAAACGACGAAGCGAGCCGTCAGTGCATACCGCGATATACATAGTTTTTATTCTCCTTGGTCCAATCCACGTGATTTCATTTATTGAAAAAAATGGTGAATTTTCCAGTTCAATTCGCTGTTCCCTTCGGAGCTGGGCACATGTGGCATACTCAGGGCACAGCGGGCATTTCAGGTAAGCCCTGTGCTGTTCGAATATGGTGCAGCGAATGGTTTTGTTTAACCAGGCATACAACGCCTGGATCTCTCCAGGCACATCCCGAATATCCGGAATATGCGTGGGGTCACCAGTATTATCCCGGCTTTCCGCAACAACTGTTATCACATGACGTCCCTGAGCTTTATTTATGTCCATACCATACTCAAATAAATGTGGCTTGGATTAGACCGAATTTGTGACAAAACCGTTCTGTGATCATCCAAAGTTCGGGGGTCAGGCAAGTCTTTACTTTTTTTACGATATCAGGAGATACAGGACCATAATAGGCTTCTGCAATTGCACCAGTGATGCAGGCCAGGGTGTCACTGTCACCCCCAAGAGAAATGGCATTGCGGAGAGAATCTTCGTATGAATCCGATTCCAGAAAAGAAATGATTGCCTCCGGGACCGTTCCCTGGGAGGAAATGTCAAAACCATAGGATGGCCTTATGACATCAACTGTGCGGTCAAGGTCGTACCCGAACCGGTGAGTCACTTCCTTTTTAATCAGTGTTTTATCCTGAGTGGTCCTGGCCAGAAAAACGGCCAATGCCGTTGCTTGTGCCCCCTTTATACCTTCGGGATGGTTGTGGGATATTTTTGCAGTCAGCGATGCCTCATGCAGGACGGTGTCCACAGTGTTAAAAGCAAAACCCACTGGACTCACCCTCATGGCAGAACCATTTCCCCAGGAATTGTATGGTTTGGGATTACTCGATTGGAGCCAGCGAATAAAAGCCCCGCCATAACCGGCATAAATATATTGTCGGCCAATCTCCCGGATCCATTTTTGGTAGTTGCCGTCTTCCATGATGGCTTTTGCCACGGCGATGGTCAGAACAGAATCGTCAGTGAAGCGGCATTGCGGATCAAACAGTGGAAAGGTCTTGGTCTTGATCGGGCTGGGTTCGTATACCGATCCGATGATGTCTCCTGCAATGGCACCAATCATTGTTCCTCCGAGGCTCGGGCACAGGATATGCAAGTCAAGAGACTAGGATCAACCCTCAGTCGTCCCTCCGCGATCTCTTCATCACAATTCATGCAATAGCCATACTCACCTGATTCCATTCGCTCAAGAGCAATCTTAACGCGCCTGTATTCAGCATCAACCAGATGAGCCGTGGCCTGAGACATAGCCTGTTGCTGCATTGCATCCATTCGTGACAGGCGACCCATACGCGCCTGGTCAAGCTCGACCGGCTTACTCTTCTCATTATCGGCATTTTTTCCAACGTCTATGGCTTCGAGTCTTTCTTCAAGACGCTTTTTGAAATATTTTAAATCAATATTATTGTTATATATCAATTAAAACCTCCTTTATATCAGGTATTGCATTATGAAATATAATTATATTCAAAAAGTTACCCGAGGTCAAAGGAACTTCTCAAATACATTGAAGAAATCAAAAAGCATCACAAAGACTGGCTTTAAGAGCAAGAGACCATTTTCTGGCCGGGAGGGAACGACTCCGGTTTATTACCAATCTTGATCAATTAATTGAGAATCTCAAAAATCCCGGTCAGCCTCCGATAATGCTTGACACGCAGTCAGGATAATGGAAAATTTCAGATTATTATTCATTTTTTTAAGTCATTCAATTTCAGGATACTTCTCCAGATTTACCGGGGAAGGCAGTATAGGGTTCCGTAAATATGCTGAATGGAGATTTAAAAAAGCCAATGATCGAACAAACACTTCAAAAACGATTTGGTTTTTCCGGATTCAAATCCGGACAGCGTGACGTGGTTGATAAAATCATTACGGGTGAGTCCGCTGCCGCCATTTTTCCCACAGGAGCAGGAAAATCTCTGTGTTACCAAATTGCGGCCCTTCATGAAACTGGGTTGACCCTGGTGATTTCGCCTTTACTTTCCCTCATGAAAGACCAACTGGAGTTTTTACAATCCAAACATATCCCGGCAGCCAAGCTGGACTCGGGTATGCCTCCGGAGGACTACCGCGATGCTCTTGAAGCGGCCAAAAAGGGAAAGATCCATATTTTGATGATTGCCGTGGAACGGTTTAAAAACGAGCGGTTCAGAACCCACCTTCGACAAATGCGTGTGTCATTTCTGGTGGTGGATGAAGCCCACTGCATTTCCGAATGGGGCCATAATTTCAGGCCCGATTATCTCAAAATTCCCGCCTATCAAAAAGAGTTCGATATACCTAAAGTGCTTCTCCTCACAGCCACGGCTACGCCCCGGGTAATCGAGGATATGTGCGACAAGTTTTCGATCCCGTCAGCCAATGTCATTCGAACCGGTTTTTATCGTGAGAACCTTTTTCTCAGAATTCTTCCGGTTCATGAAAATAAAAAAGATATCCTGTTGAAGGAAGTGCTGTCAGGTAAACCCGATGGCCCGGCCATCGTTTATGTGACTTTGCAGAAAACAGCAAATAAGGTTGCCTCCATGCTCGACGCCCATGGTATTAAAGCCGAAGCCTACCATGCGGGGATGAAAAATGAGGTTCGGGAAGCTGTTCAGAATCGGTTTATGGCCGGAAAGACTCAGATTGTTGTCGCCACCATCGCCTTTGGCATGGGAATCGATAAAAGGAATATCCGGAAGGTGGTTCACTATGATCTGCCCAAATCCATGGAAAGTTACAGTCAGGAAATAGGCCGGGCGGGACGGGACGGCGAACCTTCCCTGTGCTGCCTGCTGGGCAACAAAAATAATATTCCGGTCATTGAAAACTTTGTCTATGGCGACACGCCGGATATCAGTGGAATACGTCATGTTCTGACACAAATTAAAAACTCCGGGCAAAATACCTTTGAAGTCCGGCCCTTCAACCTGAGCCTGGATGCAGATATCCGGCTGCTTCCCCTCAGGACCCTGTTGGTCTATCTTGAAATGGAAAAAATCTTATCTCCAAAATATGCCTATTTTGAACACTATCCATTTCAATACCGGTTGAAGGCACGAGAGATTGCCGATCAGTTTGAAGGTGAGAGAAAAAAGTTTGTTCAGATATTGTTTGATTGCTCCAAGACGGCTGTAAAATGGACCAATCCGGATATGGAGGCCATTATGGTCAAATCAGGTGCGGATCGGCAGCGAATCCTGGCTGCTCTCGAGTATTTTCATGAAAAAGGTTGGATCGAGCTCCAGCCCAAATCAGGGGTTGAGGTATTCGAAATTCTTGATTCCACTTTTGACGTAAACACCGTGGCCGGAAAAATGTCAGCCCTGTTCAAGGAAAAAGAGGCTAAAGATGTGGCACGACTTCATACCATGATAGAATTATTTGAAAGCGACCAATGTCTTGCCCGGAGTTTATCCGCTTATTTCGGAGAGAGCCTGGAGGCTTCCTGCGGAAAGTGCTCCACTTGCCTGAATAAAAAATCATCGCGACTGCTATTCGAAGAGCCGCCTTCTCTTGAACGATTTAATTTTCAAGAAGTTATTCGTCCGCTGACCAGAGCCATGCCTCTACGATTGCCTGTCCATCTGATAATCCGATTTTTATGCGGCATCCGTTCACCCCGGCTTACCCAATTCAAAGCAACGGGAATGGAGGGATTCGGAGCCTTGGAAACCCACGCATACAAGAATGTGGAATCATGGGTATTGAAAAACCTACATGGAAACAAGAGCTTCAAAGTATCTTAAAAAAAAGCAGGTACCCTTTACAACCGTTGAATACAAGCATGAGGAAAAAGGTGCTGAATTTGCAGCCCGGGCCATTGGATTTGCACTGGAAAAAACGGTCAAAACCCTGGTAGCCGATCTCGGACCCAACGGATATGTGCTGGCGCTGATGCCCGGAGACAAACACCTGTCCATGAAAAAACTTGCGAAAGCCTGTTGTGCCAAAAAAGCCGCCATGGCGGACACCGAGACCGCCCAGCGCCTTACCGGTTACTGGGTGGGAGGCATCAGCCCTTTCGGAACTCGCCAGAAATTACCGGTGGTAATGGAAAAAACCCTTTTTCAATATGATGAGGTTGCTATCAACGCCGGACAACGCGGTATCATGCTGATTATGAAGCCGAAGGATATTCTTCGGGCTTCGGACGGTATAGGTGCCGATTTGGTTTATTAACCTATCCATCGGAATTATCAATCCCGCCTTCTATCCCTATCGAAAATAGAAATTTGACAATAGATCATATCACCTTTAATTATTCTGATCGGACCAAATTGTAAAGAAAACATAAAAAAAGCTTCCGAATATTCTGGAAAAACCGGCACCCGTATTCGCCCGTCAAAGGGTGATGCGACCCGTACAGGTCAAATGGAATATTATGAACAACCTTGAAAAAATTAAACTTACCCAAACAGTTTCCGGTGCAGGCTGAGCTTCCAAACTTTCTCCAGGGGACCTGGACCGGGCACTGTGCGGGCTTAAGATTCCCGTTGATAAAAACCTGATTGTCGGCATGGGTGAACCCGATGACGCCGGTGTATATCAAATATCCGAGGATTTGGCCCTGATCCAAACGCTGGATTTTTTCACGCCCATCGTGGATGACCCTTACGCTTTCGGCCAGATTGCAGCAGCCAATTCTCTCAGCGATGTTTACGCCATGGGCGGCGTTCCCAAAACAGCCATGAACATTGTCTGCTTTCCCTTGGAACAGATGGACATCTCTGTTCTTCGGGAAATTCTTCGCGGCGGTTTGGACAAGATGATCGAGGCCGAAGTAGCGTTGGTGGGAGGGCATAGTGTCGAGGACAAAGAGCTTAAATATGGTTTGTCAGTGACCGGTTTTATTCACCCCAAAAAGGTCCTGACCAAAAGAGATATTAAGCCGGGGTCGATGTTGATTCTGACAAAACCTCTGGGGACCGGAATTATCAATACCGCCATCAAGGCAGGTTTGGCATCTGAAGAGCTGAGCCAAAAAGTGATACATGTCATGGCTCAGTTAAACCGCTATGCTGGTGAGGCTATGGCGGATTTTCCGGTTAACGCCTGCACGGATATCACAGGATTCGGACTTGCCGGGCACCTGGCTGAAATGGTTTCCGGCTCCGGTGCGGGAATGCGTATTGATTCCAAATCCCTTCCTGTTTTTACCGAAGCCCTGGAATTTGCCACCATGGGACTGATTCCGGCCGGTGCTTATAAAAATCGGAAATTCCGGGAATCCATGTTACATATCTCTTCGGATGTTTTCCTGGCATTGGCCGATATCCTGTTTGATCCTCAAACCTCGGGCGGGCTGGCAATTTCCGTAGATAAGAGCCATGCTGAACAATTACTGAATTCACTTCACAAAAAAGGGATCGAATGGGCAAGGATTATTGGAGAAATTACAACCGGGCCGGAACGGATTTGGGTTCAATAGCTCATGATGATAGGTATTAGGTCTTTTTTTTATAATTAATCAAGCTTCAGGAGACACAGAAATGAAAGAAATAGATGCCCGGGGATTATCATGTCCTGCGCCGGTTTTATTGACCAAAAATACCATTGAAACGGATAAGCCCGGACAAATCAGGATCATCCTGGACAATGAAGCTTCCGGACAAAATGTCAGCCGTTTTCTCTCCTCCAAAAATTTTTCAGTCACCCTGGATAAACAGGGTAACGACCTGATTGTAACCGGTACAATCCAGGAAGGAGGCATCTCCAAAGGAGAAGGTGCCCCGGTTATCTGCGACATTTCCCAAGAGGATCATCTACCAAAACATGATAAAAAAATCATGGTGATGATTTCGAGCAGCTGCATGGGACGAGGAGATGATGAACTCGGTGCGAAACTGGTCTTTAATTTTATCAAAACCTTAAAAGAGATGGGAAACGATCTCTGGCGCCTGGTTTTTGTCAACAGCGGGGTCAAACTGACCATCGAAAAGGCCCAAACCATCGAAGATTTAGAAGAACTCCAAACCCATGGACTCAAAATCCTTGTCTGCGGCACCTGTCTGGATCATTTTAAATTGCTTGAAAAAAAGCGGGTGGGAGAAACCACCAACATGCTCGACATTGTCACCTCCATGCAACTTGCAGACAAGGTCATCAATATTTAGGCATGTTCTTATCGGAACGGAAAAATGTGTCAAAAACATAAAAACATTATTCTTATCGGCATGCCTGCGGTGGGGAAAAGCACCGTGGGCGTTTTACTGGCCAAAAGGCTTGGATGGTCCTTTCTTGACACGGATCTTGTCATTCAGGTGGGAGAATCCGAAAAATTGCAGAAGATTCTTGACTCAAAAGGGATGGAAAAATTCTGTGCCCTGGAAGAGCATTATGTGCTGACAGTGCATTGCAAAAAGCATGTTATTGCTACAGGAGGAAGTGTCATTTACGGCACAAAAGCCATGGAGCATCTGAAATCCATGGGAACGGTGATCCACCTTGACCTGTTACCCCGCTCCCTGGAGGAAAGACTAAAAAATCTTTCCACCAGAGGGGTTGTGATGGCGAAGGGGCAAAACATCGAAAACCTTTACGCACAACGCCATCCCCTCTATTGCCGATACGCGGACATGACAATTGAGTGCAATGACCTCTCCATGGATGAAATCGTCAATCAAATAGAATCGTTTTGCTGATTATATTTTCTGGGTATCGTCACTTTCCGAAGATCCGATTTTATCCCTCATCTGGGTATCAGCCATGATGTTTTTCATGCGGTAATAGTCCATGATACCAAGATTTCCTTTGCTGAATGCATCGGCGATGGCCAGAGGAATTTTGGCTTCCGCTTCAACAACTTTCGCACGCATAGATTCCACCCTGGCCTTCATTTCCTGTTCCACAGCAAATGCCATGGCACGGCGTTCTTCCGCTTTGGCCTGGGCGATCTTTTTATCGGCTTCGGCACGGTCGGTTTCCAGTTCAGCACCGATATTTTTGCCGACATCCACGTCAGCAATATCGATAGAAAGAATTTCATAGGCAGTACCGGCATCCAAACCTTTTTCCAATACTCTTTTAGAGATTGAATCGGGGTTTTCCAGAACCTGCTTGTGCGTGTCGGCCGAGCCGATAGTGGTTACAATACCTTCCCCGACACGCGCCAGAATAGTTTCCTCACCGGCACCACCCACAAGGCGGTCTATATTGGCCCGCACGGTAACCCTGGAGATGGCTTTCAATTGAATACCGTCCTTGGCCATGGCAGACACCAGAGGTGTTTCGATGACTTTGGGATTAACACTCATCTGAACGGCTTCAAGAACATTTCGTCCAGCCAGATCAATGGCTGCTGCCCGTTTGAATTTAAGGTCTATATTGGCCTTATCTGCGGCAATAAGGGCCTGAACCACCCGCATGACATCACCTCCGGCCAGAAAATGGGATTCGAGTTCATCGGTGGTGATTTCTATTCCTGACTTCACAGCCATAATTTTGGCTTTTACGATTAATTTGGGCGGCACTTTTCTAAATTTCATGAACACAATATTAAAAAGGCCGACTTTGGCACCTGAAACCAGGGCCTGGACCCAGAGCGACAATGAGGATGCCACAAAGAAAAACATAACGATGACAATGACAACCAGAAGGAGCATCAAAATCTGGTTAAAATCCATACGGTTACCTCCTTTACTTTAGGATTGCGTCTGTGTTTGTGTCTGCTTTTTGACGACTATTTGATTGCCTGTGATTTTAACGACAACAACGGGGGTCCCTTTATCCAGATATTCTCCTCTTGTCACCACGTCCGTTCTTCGGTCATTGAGCAGCGCCATTCCCGAAGGCCGAAGGTCGGTCAATGCAATACCCTCAAGCCCTGAAAATTGATCCATATCTTCGGACTGGGATGTTACCCCTTGTTCCCGTGAAAGTGTTTCCCTGAGCGTTACAGGAGATCGAGCAATAAACTTAAGACCCAGAATAATTAAAACAGGTATTGTGATCAGATCGATGATCAAAAATATCATGCCTGCAGCAACGGATATATCTATAAAGACCATATACAGGGAATAGGCAAAAATACCCACGGCCAGAATGGCAAGTATTCCCCCGGAAGGAATAATGATTTCCGCAATGATAATGCCAATGCCTGCCAATTGAAGAATAACCGGAATTAAAAGATTCATGTTCGCTTGTCTATTTCCTGGCAGAAACGATAATGGTGTTACCTTTGATTCTGGATATGAACACCGGTGTACCTTTTTCTAAAAACGATCCTTCGGTGATGACATCAAATACATCCTCATTAATCTGTGCTTTTCCCGATGGCCTCAAAAATGTAAGAGCGACACCTGAGTCTCCGATTTTTGCCCTGACCGTTTGTTCTGAATCGGCATGGACGTCCTCCAGGGTCGTCATCAGATAAGGCCCATCAGAGGTTTTAGAAAACTTCGGAAAAAGATACTTTAGCATGAAAATTCCGAGCAGAAAAGCTCCAATAAAAGAACCCAGAACTTTACTGATATTTTTTACAAAAAGTTCTTTTTCCCATGGCAGGGATGGGTCCGGGAGAACGAACCCTTGAAGAGAAAGGATCAGGCCCACAATAACACAAGCGATACCTGCAATTCCGGCAATCCCAAACCCTGGAAGAACAAAAACTTCAACCCCCAAAAAGACAATTCCCAATGCAATGATCAAAAATTCCGTATGATGGGCAAGACCTACAAGGTATTGGTTTAAAAAAACCAGGGCCAACAGAAGAATCCCTAAAATACCCGGCACTCCGAAACCAGGGGCCTGGATCTCGGTATAAAGGGCGGCCAGCCCTAATAGCATCAAAATCGGTGCAATGTGACCGATAAACCTCACTAAGGACTCGGACCAGGTTTCCTGAATCCGGACGACCATGGCGTTTTCAAGGTCCATTTTCCTCAGTAATTCATCGATGTCCGATACACTCATTTGAGAAAAACCCAATTGATGGGCTTCCGTATCGTCCATGGTCAGGAGCTGTCCCTCAGCCACGACAGTCTTTTTGGACGTGATGTTTTTTTTTTGTTTCTCGGAAAGATCTTCAAACTCTTTTTTTTCAAGATATTTTTTTTCACCATTAATGATAACTTCATAGACTTCCATCTCAGCAGTCACCATGGCTTCCGCAAGGGTTTCAGGATATCCGTTTCGACGAGCCAGGGCACGAAATTTGGCTCTTAAAGGCGACTGAAATTTTTCACCCAATATCTGGGGCCCTTCGCTTGAATAAGTGATAGGTGCGCAGTCACCTATGGTGGTATGGTGTTTCATCACTAACTGACTGGAAGCCAGGGCAATCAATGCTCCGGCGGATATGGCCTTGCCGGAAACATATGCGATTGTCTTTCCCGGCGGCACATCCAAAAGCGTATCAACAATATTTAAAGCGGCATCCACCCGGCCGCCGAATGTATCTATTTCAAGAATATATAGCACATCCTCTTCCGGAGCCTCTTCCCTGGAAAGGGCACGTTCCATATAGGCCGCCATACCCGGGTCAACAGTCCCGGAAACGGGTATGATATAGACCGTTTTAGCACGGACATCACCATAAAACACCACATGTTCTGCAGTTAATATGATTGAAAGGAAAACGAAGATATTAATAATTTTTGATTTTATGGACCAGTTCATTTTGAACCTTTCAATTTATTCCGGTTCGGAATCGGTTTAAACCCGCTGTGTCATCTCTATTTTTATTACTTTATTACCAAAAGTCAATCAGGATTCAGCCTTGACGAATGACTATTTGGATGATAAAAATTTCAGTTTCCTTTTAACAGGGAAATAATATGTTATGATGAAGACCCGAAAAGAGGTAAGATGAAAACAAAAAGTTCAAAAAATGATCTGACCCATGAGGACATTTTACGGTTTAGAAAAATAGAATCCGTGTTTCTGAACCGCTGCAAGCATTTCGGATACAAGGAAATCAAAACCTCAACCGTGGAGCCTCTCTACATTTTCACAGCTTTGGGTGCGTTGAGAGATGATAAGTTAAACCGCATTTATTCATTTATCGACTGGGACGGCTGGAGCGGTGAGCGGGTTGCGTTGAAACCCGACTCCACCACTTGTGTGGCACGCTACTACGGAGATCATCTTCGTGGTGAAAATCCCCGCCAGAAACTTTGTTATGTGGAAAATCACTTTGAATGGGCTGATGACTGGGATAAGATCTCCGAACGATGGCAGTGCGGTGTGGAAAACATCGGAAGTGCCGCTCCGGAATCTGACATTGAAATCATTTACATGGCTTTGGATATTTTAAAAAATGCCAATATCAGAAAGTTCCGGCTTTACCTGTCATACCCATCCATTATCCGCCAAATGGTTCGGGGACTGGGGCTTTATGATTCCAGACAAAAAGAGCTACTTGAAGCGATCCGCAAACGCGAAGATGTTCAGGACATGATCAAAAAGTTAGCTGTTGAACCGGAAAAAGGAAGAGAACTGAATGCGTTTCTTCAAACACCCGAAGAAATTCCCGAATACTCGGCCAACTACCTGGAAAATTTAAAATATTCGTTGACCAAAGACACTTATGATCAAATTGCACCCTGTCTGGATAATTTTATATCCATTTGCAAGAGTCTCGACAACCTTAAATGTAACTATGTGATCGATTTTTCCATGCTGGGAGACCTTGAGTATTATACCGGAATTAAATTTCAGTTTTTATCTTCGCAGGTTCGAAAATCGAGAAAGGATATTCTTTGCTCAGGCGGTCGTTACGACAGCTTGATTAAAATGATGTGGGAAATTTCAGAACCGGTGCCGGCAGTCGGTTTTGCTTTGTTTGCCCGAAATATGATTCCATCCATCCCTGCGGTCACGGACAAACTTCAGAACATTTGCATTTACATCGGAAATATCACCAAAGGCAACGTCGAAAAGGGACAGTATCTTTGTGACAAGCTATCCAATCTTGGATTTTCAGCCCGGATATCATTTACTCAGGTCAAACCCGAGGAATATGATGATTATGGTATGGTGATCGAAGTGGATTATGACGCATATGATGACGGATACCAGGTGTTGTCGAGTCAAAAGATCGGGAAACCTTTGTTGATGAACCTTTTTGGAGAATTCAATGGCCGCTGATACGATAAGTGTTTGTCTTCCCAAAGGAAATTCCTTGGAACCTCTTGCCGGATATTTCGAAAAAACAGGTTTTCCGGTTTGCGAATACCACTCTAAAAACCGCACCTACCGGCCTGTCGTGGATAATCTTCCGGTTAGAGCCAAAATCATGGCTGAAAAGGATGTTGCGATCCAGGTGTCCATCGGCAACTATGATATCGGCTTCAGCGGTTTGGACTGGATCAGGGAACTGACCACCAAATACCGGGGAAGTGACATTCATATTTTCAAACATATGGGATTGGATCAAAAGTGTATTTATGCCTGCACCGGGATAAACGGAAACTATAATTCAGTAGATGATCTTCATTATAACAATGGTTTTGTCACCATTGTCAGTGAATATCCGAATCTTGCGGAACACTTTGCAATCCAAAACCGGCTACGAAAATTTAAGATATTTTCAGCGTGGGGAAGTGTCGAAGCTTATCCACCCGAGCATTCCGATGTGATCCTTTTAAGTGCATATAATCCGGAATCTTTATTATCCATGGGACTGTGCAAAATCAGTTGCGAACTCGAATCCGAACTGACGCTGATAGTAAACCGCAAAAGCTTCATTCAAAAAGGTCTTTCCACAGTTTTGAGGTTTTTTTCCGATTCCATAAATTCATCCGGAGAATCAACATGACAGGCATACCTGATAAACTTAATCTGGCCGTTCCCGACGGGCACCTGATGAACCATGTGCTTCCTTTTATCGAAGACGCAGGCCTGTTTTTCGAGGGATACGAAACAGATAAGATAGAACGAAGGCCGAAATTAAAACCACTATCTGATGAAGCCATGAAGATGGTATCCGAACCGGATAAAGTGGCCATAAAAGTTATCCGCCCGCAAGATATGCCGACCCATGTGGCAAATGCCAATTTCGATCTTGCCATTTCAGGCACGGACTGGCTCGCCGAACATAAACAGCGATTTCCCGAAAGCCCGGTGATGGAAAAGTTACGAATGGGGTTTGGAAAAGTGCGAATTGTTGCGGCGATACACGAAGAAAAAGGCAATTCCCTGGAAGAATTCATTAAATCTTTCCGGGCCCAAAATGGTAAAACCCATCTGAGAATCGCATCGGAATATGTCTATATAGCTGATACCTTTGCACAGGAAAACAGGCTGCATCCCTATCGTGTGATCATGACCTACGGCGCGACCGAATCCCTGATTCCCGAAGATTGCGATATGATCATCGAAAACACCGAGACCGGGAACACGCTCATAAAAAACCGTTTAAAGATTATCAGTACCCTTAAAATTCTAGGTGTGCCATGGTCCGAGGGATGCCTTATTGCCAGCGCCAGGAGTATGGAAATCGGTTGGAAACGCGAACTCATAGATGCTTTTACAACTCTGTTTAAAAAACACCTTCAGGCAAAAACAAAAACCTGAACTACTGAATCTTCATGCCAAACAGTTGTTTGAGCTTCAATACAGCATATGGATCAAACATCAGGTCGGACCCGGTATTAATCTTGTGGTGTAAAATACAACTTCCCCACCTCAAATCCGAATAATTCGGCTTTATTGACCAGCATATCCGTTGTTTTTTCATCTAATTGCGGACTTTTCGATAAAATCCACAAATATTTTGATGAACTTGCCACCAAAGCATATCGATACCGTTCTCTATCCAGTTCAATAATTTTGTAGTCCGCATAAAAGGGCCAAAAGAATGTAACTTTTAGGTGACCTATATTTTGTGGTCCGGCAAACCTGGCCATACCTGTAACTTTTGAATATTTTTTCTTTCGGGTGTTATATCCTTCATTGGTGACTTTTACCTTGCCATTGTTCAGGAATTCATAGGTTGCGGTCACATTGATCAAATCTTTTTCAAACCAGTTTGGTAACCTTGCTATTTCATACCACTGCCCCAAATATTTCTCTATTTGGAATTCCTGTACAGGCTCCATGCTGATTTCTTTGGTACCACGAAATGAACATGAACCGAAAAAAGATACGAAAAGAAGCATCAATAAGATTTTTTTCATTTTCAATCCTCTTTTTTTCATTGTTAGCAATCGGCAAATGTTTTCATATAAGCTATCAAGCTACTGTGGCTCGCTCCCTCAGAATGCAGGACAACGGATGAATTCAACCCTGCTATATTCCGATCTTTACTTTTATGTTATTTTTCAATAAGATTCAAATATTCAAATGGAGATACCTTAAAAAAATAAATTTAGCGGACAAGGGGGATCGCATGGATAAATTTACAAAAGAGGATCTTAAGGAATTATTTGAAATTAATCAATGGCCTTCCATAAGCATTTACATGCCTACTCAACGAGCTTCAGACACTCAGCAGAATTCAATTCGATTCAAAACACTGGTTCAAAAATCCGAAAGCACTCTTTCCGACTATCAATATAAGGATGCCAATAAATTGCTGGCGGAAGCAAAAAAATTATACAATGATATTGCATTTTGGAATCAGCGGAGCGATGGGCTCGCAATGTTTATCTCTCCGGAAAGCTTCAAAATATATCTTTTACCCTATGTTTTCGATGAATTAGTGGTCGTCACCCGACGGTTCCATTTAAAGCCTTTGATTCCGGTAATCAGCTCCAATGCACATTTTTATGTGTTGGCCGTCAGCCAGAATAACGTCCGGATGTTGCGCTGCACACACGACAGCGCTGAAGAATTGAAAACCGAGGCAATGCCGGCAAGTGTTCATGAATTTCTTAAACACGATACCGATAAAAAACAGCTTCAGTTTCACACCAGAGCAAAAGAGGGCGGTTCAGGAAATCGTCCCGCCATATTCCATGGCCAGGGAGTCGGAGCTGATGAAACCAAGGATAATCTTTTCCGCTTTTTCAAAGATATCGACAAAGGTCTCCAAACCGAACTCAAAGATGAAACCGCTCCTCTTGTATTTGCCGGAGTCGATCATTTGTTTCCTATTTTTAAAAATAAAAACTCCTATCAGCATCTCCTTAACGAAGCCATCACCGGCAACCCGGATGAACTTAAAGCCGAAGAGCTTAAAACCAAAGCCTGGAAAATCGTTGCGCCCCTGTTTCGCCAGGAAGAGCAAGATGCTGCAAAACGTTACACAGATCTACGACATACCAACTCCACTTCCTGTGAACTTAATGAAATCATATCAGCAGCTTATTTTGGCCGGGTGGATTTTTTGTTTGTTGCAAAAGGAGTTCAAGCATGGGGGCGCTTTGACGATAAAAACAACAAAGTTGTTGTTCACAATGAAAAAGAACCCGAAGATGAAGATCTATTGGACTTAGCGGCGGTGTCTACAATAGCCAATAGCGGAAAAGTGTTTGCAGTCAAACCGCCGGAAGTACCCGACAAAGGTCTTGCTGCGGCCCTATTTCGGTATTGATGTGAAGCATAACCATTTGACATTTCTATTGGGATTTTGACCCATTGCTGTCATTCTGAGGAGGCCGACACCGCAAATTGTTATTTGGCACACAATCATTGGCCGACGAAGAATCTCTCGTTTTTATCATCCCCAACCGACTATTTTCCCCGGCAAACTCCGGATTTTCACTATTCATTCATTATCCCTGGATACTGGTAACCGGTAACCCATAACTGATAACTGTTTTTCCTGCCACCCGGATCCGGAGATTCTTCGGTCGCCGGGGTTTCAAGCAGCATATAAGGCAATATTTTCTTTCCACCCATCAAGCCGCTGTGAGTCGCTACCTCAGAATGACAACAGCACCAGAATAAATTCGCCCAAAAATGCTTGATACAGCTGATATGCGGAGATTTTTAATGATTGACAGAAAGATTTCCAGTTGA
This sequence comes from Desulfobacteraceae bacterium, assembly GCA_011389745.1. Lineage (GTDB taxonomy): Bacteria > Desulfobacterota > Desulfobacteria > Desulfobacterales > SKZT01 > SKZT01. The sequence continues at coordinate 18,595 of JAABTQ010000036.1, forward strand.
TAAAAGTACCAAACATTTTTTATAAAACTGAAAGGAGGTTCAATAGGTTTATGAGGAAAAAGTCTTTAGTTCTAAGCTCAGTAATCGCAGTAATTGCTACATTTTTTATTGTAGTGGGAATTTTTGCGGACACTTTGGGTCCTGATGTTGTCAGAATGGAAACCCAGGGTTATGAAAAGCATGAAAGGGGTATTGTCGAATTTCAACACAATAAACATGTTGTAGAATTTAACCTAAACTGCGGAGAATGCCACCATGATCAGGATGGCAAGCCTTTGGATTCTTTCAAGATGGGTGATAAATCTCCAAAAAGCTGTATCGAATGCCATGATTTAGACTCTACCCATAAAAGCCATGTTGGTGATTATGATGTTGCCTGTGGACAATGCCATGTGGATCAGGATGGTAAACCTTTAGATGTTTTAAAAATTGAAAGTTGTATTACATGCCACCAGACACCAGGCCTGAGTCCAAAAGAAGTAGGCGCTCCCAGAATGGCAATGGAAGAACGTTTGGAATATCATGGCGAGGCTGTCCATTTAATGTGCCGGAACTGCCACAGGGACTATAACGTGGAAAAGAAAGCCCGGTTAGCTCCCGTAGCATGCAATGACTGTCATCCAAAAAATGGGAAAGAATGAAACTTTCGCAGTCAAAAAATCGAGCATTATTTTCCATTAATATTTAACCAACCTCTGCCGCACAATTCGTTAACATTGGACGTCCTGGTGAAAAAACCAAAGCCGCCAAAACCAGGACGTTCAACCAACCTTATCCATTAAAGGTTTTTCCTCCAAACTTCCTATTATTTTCAGGCTTACCAAAATGACTAAGATACCGATAATATTTGCATTGATTGCGGCAATTCTCTTTGGGTCGGCTACCCCTGCAAGTAAGTTTCTTCTTGATATTTTTGGAACATACCAACTGGCCGGGCTTTTGTATCTTGGCGCTTCATTAGGGGTTTTACCCTTTATTCTAAGGGAGAAAACATTTTCGTGGCCATGGAAAATTGATAAAAAAACAGGGCTTCTTTTAGTTGGGTCTGTTGTATTCGGCGGGTTATCAGGTCCGGTTCTTTTTCTTTTCGGACTGAGAATTGCCTCAGCAGCTTCAGTTTCTTTGTGGTTAAATTTAGAACTTGTAGCCACCGCATTGCTGGGAATCATTTTATTTAGGGACCATTTAACCGCTTTAGGATGGTTATCATTCGCAATCATGCTGGCAGCGGCCATACTTCTTGCCACAGGCGAGGAGCAGGCAGGTTTACAAGGCGGAATGCTTGTGGCGGCTGCCTGTTTTTGCTGGGGTTTGGATAACCATTTTACAGCATTGATTACCGGAATCAGCCCTGCGCAAACCACTTTCTGGAAAGGTTTAGTGGCCGGAACCGTTAACCTGATCATTGGGATAGCCACCGGAGATTTCACCTTATCCATTTCAAAAGGCGCCATGGCCATAGGACTTGGTGCTTTTTCCTACGGATTAAGTGTTATGTTGTACATCAGCGCGGCTCAAAGGATAGGAGCCACCAGGAGCCAGATTATTTTTTCCGCATCTCCTTTTTTCGGTGTTCTTTTTTCAGCCCTTTTTTTGTCTGAAATCATATCGATGTTACAAATAGTATCGACAATGATGATTCTTGTGGCCCTGGCTTTTCTTTTTTTCGATCATCACAGCCATATCCATTGGCATAGTAAGAACATTCACAACCACTGGCATTATCATGATGACAACCATCATAATCACAGCTCTGATGATTCTTCCCACGGAGTTTTCCATACCCATCCTCATCAACATAGAAAAACTACCCATTCTCATCCGCATTGGCCGGACCAGAACCATCGGCATGATCATTGATTTTTATATTTCAGGATAATCGGAAATTATTGCTTGAAAAAGACAAAGCAATGATAGTAGATGTTTCTTTGTATTTTCAATTTATTTAAATAAAACTATCGTCCTAAGTTCGGTATTTTCTCACATGGAGGAGTTGCGATGAAAAGATCCCGGCCTCCGGTGGTCAAACGCTCCATTTTTTCATGGATATTTCCCGGAAATACTAAGTTTCAGATTTTGCTTTTAATCATCATTTCAGTCACTGTTTTTGCACGGGTACTTCCCTTGGAGATGCAAAAGCGCATTGTCAACCAGGCCATCATGCTCAGTGACCTGGAAATGCTGCTGCTTTATTGCGGAATATACCTGGTAGCGGTCATCACTGCAAACGGACTGAAGTTTCTTATCAACATGATCGAAACAGTCATATCTCAGCGCACCTTGTCAAATATGAGAAAGGATCTTTTTGGGCATATCATCACACTGCCGCTTAATTTTTACAGAAAAACACAACCCGGCATGGTGGTATCGGCACTCGTAACCGAACTGTCGACGGCCGGAAATTTTGTCGGCATGGCTGTTTCCGCACCTGTAATCAATATATTGACACTGCTTGTCTTTGCGGTTTATCTGATTTATCTGAATTGGCTTTTGGCGGTCGTATCTCTTTCGATCTATCCACTGGCGCTTCTGATTATCCCACTGCTGCAAAAAAAAACCAATCAGGCTAATAAAAAGCGTGTGGACAAAACCCGTGATTTGTCGAGTAAAATCGGCGAGGCTATTTCAGGTATTCATGAAATTCATGGAAATGGTTCATACCGTATCGAAAACCGAAAATTCAAAAAACTTGTGGACAAACTTTATCGTATTCGTATTGTCTGGACATTTTATCGATATGCCATCAAAAGCACCAATAATTTTTTTACCAATCTTGGTCCGTTTCTGGTTTTTCTCCTGGGCGGGTACCTGACCATGATGGGTCAGCTGGAACTGGGCGCTCTAGTGGCTTTTCTTTCGGCCCAGGAAAAGCTCTATGATCCCTGGAAAGAGCTTATTGAATTTTATCAGGTCTATCAGGATGCATCGGTAAGCTACAAGCGTACCATGAGCTACTTTAACACTCTTCCGGAACATGCACTGGAACCTTCCGGACGCGACGCTTTTGATCTGGAGCCAACCATAGAAGTCAGGGATCTTTCTTTTGTAACCGAAAGCGGTATCGTTCTTCTAGATAGACTGTCCTTTTCATTGGATAAGGGCGAGCACATGGCTTTGATCGGCTTTTCAGGAAGTGGAAAAAGTACACTGGCTTTGTGTATTGCCCAGTTATACAAGTACTCTTCCGGAACTTTACTTTTTGATAATAAGGATGTGGCCGATCTTTCCAAAAGGGATATGATCCGCAACATGGGATTTGTTTCACAAACTCCGTTTATTTTTTCAGGCACGATCCGGGAAAACCTGCTTTATTCATGTGTTGCAAAAGAGGAAGTAGAAGAAATTGATGAAGGAAAAGATCTTCCGTCTTTGGATGACATGATCGAAGTGCTTCAGCAAACCGGCCTGTTTGTTGATGTACTGCGTTTTGGTTTGAACGCTGTTATCGACCCCGGACAATATCAGGATATCGTGGACAAAATCATCCGGGTAAGGCATCAATTTCAGGAAAATTTCGGCCAGGTTCTGACCGACTATGTGGAATTTTACGATGAAAATGTCTATCTTTTTTATTCAAGCGTGAGCGATAATATTACATTCGGGGCTCCGAACCAGTTACCTTTTGAGGATGAACACCTTTGTGAAAACCGTTATTTTATTGAATTTTTAAACAAGGCGGACCTGACGACTCCCCTGGTAACTTTAGGCGCCGAACTTGCGAGACAGGTAGTCGATATTCTGGGAAATCTTCCTCCCGAGACAGTTTTTTTTGAACAAAGTCCCATAAAACCGGAGGAAATAGATGATTTCAAAATCCTTGTGGAACATCTCAAAGAGACCAGACTTCATCAACTTAATGAGCAAAATCGAAAGAAATTATTAGAACTATCATTGCGTTTTACTCCCGGAAAACATAAAATGGTGGCATTGTCAAACACTTTACAAAAACTGATACTCGAAGGCCGTTCGCTTTTTAAGAAAAAAATTATTGAGGATGGCCGGCAAACGGCATTAACATTCTTTGATATGTCTTCTTATATCCATTCTCAAACCATTTTAAACAATATTCTGTTCGGAAGAACCAAGACATCCAGCTCACAAGCCCAGGACAAAATTGATCAAAGCATAATTCACCTTCTGATTGAAGAGGACCTTTTAGAAACCATTTTGGAAATCGGTATGCATTATGAGGTAGGCAGTAAAGGCGAAAACCTGTCAGGAGGCCAGCGTCAAAAACTCGCCATTGCCAGGATTTTTCTCAAGTCTCCCCGGTTAATGATTATGGATGAGGCCACTTCGGCTCTGGATAACAAATCCCAGGCACGCATTCAGGATTTGCTGGAAAGACGATGGAAAGGAAAGAGAACGGTCATTTCCGTAGCTCACCGTCTTGATATTGTTAAAAATTATGACAAAATTGCTGTCATGAAAGCAGGAAAAATTATCGAAATCGGACCCTATGATCAACTCATGGATAAAAAAGGAGTTTTTTATGAACTCGTCACAGGAAAAGGATAAAGTTTGTATCATCTGCGAGTTCCAGGAAAACCTTGCGATATTAAGAGAAATAGATTTTTTTTCGGAACTTCCGCTGGATTTCCTAAAAGTTATTGCCTACCTGTGTTCACAGGAAAAGTATCAGGAGGGAGACTTTTTAATTAATAAGGGTGAAGATGACGGTCAGGCATTTTATATTATTTCGGGCAGAGCCGGACTCATGTATGATAGTGAAAATAACAAGTCTGATATGATTGATGAATATGGTTCGGGCAAATTCATAGGGGGGCTGAGCCTGATCGGCAAAATGCGAAGACTATTTTCCCTGAAGGCATTAGAGGATACATTGTGCCTTGTTTTAACCCGGGAAAAGTTTTCGAAAGCCATTGCTCAGTTTCCGGATATAACCCCCAGGCTTTTTCAGGCTGTTCTCACCCGGATTCTCAACTGGGAAGAAAAAATATTTCTGGAGCAAGGACAAAACAGTGACACATGCAGTCGCATCGCAGGTGTAAGCCTTGTCTGAATGGGTAAATGATTATTGCCGGGCTCATGAAAGGTTATCGTAAATGGATACAGCCAACTTATCGCTGGAGTTTACAAATGATCTTGACGAGTTGGAAAACCTGCGTCGGAATGTTGAAAATTTTTGCAAAGCAAACGGTCTTACCAGGAGAAATGCATTTGCATTGAACCTGGTTATCGATGAGGTATTCACCAATATAGTTTCATATGGATTTAATGATAAAAAGGAACACCGGATTAAAATAGATCTTCGAATTATTAATGGAGAACTGACCGTCCGGGTGGAGGACGACGGAGTACCATTCGACCCGACGGCAGCCCCAAAAACGGACCTGTGCTGTTCTATCGAAGATCGCAAAATCGGTGGGATCGGGCTTCATCTTATCAACCAGATCGTGGGCGAGATTATTTACAAAAGAGTAAAGGATAAAAACATTTTGGTGTTAAAAAAATGCCTGGATAAAAAATAAAAGACATAACAGGAGGGAGTCACCAATGGAAATCATAGAAGAAAAAAATAACGAAATTAACATTTTTAAAATTAAAGGCCGGCTCGATTCCAAAACATCGCCGGAGTTCGAGGAAAAAATCGTTGAATCATCCAAAGACGGCGCAAAAAATATGATTTTCGATTTTAAGGACCTTGAGTATATTTCTAGCGCGGGTTTAAGGGTGATCCTGAAAGCCACAAAAGAAATGAAACGAACAAACGGGGTGATTGTGCTCTGCAGCATGCAGGATTATGTCAAAGAGGTTTTTGAAATTGCCGGATTTGACACATTTTTATCTATCGAAGAAACATTTGACGACGCCCTGAAAAAGTTTTAAAGGAACTGGTTTGATACTATCCCAAAAATAAAATTTACAACAGGAGACTGGAAATAGAGAAGCTATGGAAATATTGGCAAAAGATATTATGATTAAACAGATTGAAGAAATCAAGGCAACTTCACCAATCAAGGAAGCCGTTTACCGGATATTTCATGGAAAAACACGTGATACCGGCCACAAAACTGTCAGTCTTATTGTCACTGATGAATTCGGAAAACTTGTCGGGGTGATATCACTTTTCGATATTTTATATCATTTCCGACCGGAATTTTTAAATTATGGGTTGGAAACCGTTGAAAAGTGGTCGGGAAGATTAATGCCTCTGTTGGAACAGTTCAAGAACCTTACGGTAGAGCAGGCCATGAGCACACCTGTGATGACCATTGCACCCGATGATCATCTAATGGTAATTATCGATACAATGGTGAAGAAAAAACTTCGGCGGTTGCCGGTTGTAGAAAATGACAAGGTTCTTGGCGTTGTTTATCTCTACGATGTATATTATCACCTGTTCAAGAACTGGCTGAAAAAAGAATACGGTGAATAAAAAATTATTCTTTGAAACCGATCAAACCTCTTTTACCCAGGTGCCTCAGAAATTGGGTAACAGACATTTCCGCTTCTTTGGAATGGAGCCGGTAACTTTTTGAAAACTCCCGGATCACTTGTTTTACCGAGCGTTTTCCATCCAAAAGGTCCCAAACAGCGGAGCCAAGGGTGTCAAGTTCCAATTTTTTGGTAATCGGCTTTTGAACCGCACCCGAGAAACGTTTTATCAATGCCGCTACCCAGGGTCTTGTTCCCACGGGGTAAGTCAACATCACGGTGCCGGTTTCAAGGCGGGTTTCGTATACCTGAATATTCTTTACAGGCTTGCAGTTTAATGCCCTGTCCCGAGAAAATTTTGGGTGCTCGCGTTGCTTTTTAAATAAGACCATATTCAGAACAAATTGAATCCAACAATTCAAAATCCATGGGTTTATCACTTTCCGCCTTTACCGCCAGGATACGATTCGCATTGGATACATGCCAAACCCTTGCCCATTTAAATATGGGCTGTTTTCGCAATTTCCGGCGCCACTTTCTCCAAAAGGAAAGCGGAGGGAAAGATTCCAGTTCCATCGTTTCAACACTGCCTGAAAATCCTGAAACCGGACGGCATGATTTAAAAGGAAAAACTTTTTCAGCAAAACCTTGCAAGTCACTTTCAAGCAAAATGACCGACGCCGGGCTCCATCGGTAAAAAGAAATCCGGTATATCCCGGTATCGAATGTCAGCTCAAATGCTCCCGGTGAAAAAGAGTGTCGGAACAATTTAAAATGTTCCGGAAGAATGGTCCGGATGTCAAAAACAGACCAGAGATATAGACCGTTTGCGCTGTGATCATGAAAGGAAGAGAGGATTTCTCCCTGATGAATCCTGTTAAGCCTGTCCTTCTCGTTATCCCGTCGCTCATAAAATTGCAGCAATGTCGCACATCGGCAATCTTTGCAAAATAAAATCAATCCTTTTCCGGCAAAAAGTCTGCCTTCCCACTGAAATCCTGTCATCTCATGGGATTGCAGCGCATCACACCAATTTTTAGGAACAGCCCAGGGAGATATTTCATGACCGGCTAATTGCTTATGATAATCGGATTTAAATCTTTTCAGGTGCTTTTCGGTGGAAAATTTTCCTTTGATACTCTTCCATTTCAATTCCAGTACCGGAAAATCATCGCTCTCTAAAAGCAAATAACGTTCGGCGATTCTTCCGGCTTCCCAAGCACTAGGAATAGATAATCGGATTCCGTTCCACCCCACTTCCTTCCAGCTCTGTTCGTTATTCAATGTCATAAAACCCTATCGCGGAATAAGAAGGTCCCAATTTTGATCAGCCCCGGCTTTTTGATCCTGTTTTGCATCATTCACTCTTATTTCAGATTCTTTTTTATCAAAACATAGAATTTCTTCTTCTTCATAATTAAGCATGGACAACTTGACGGCATTGCCTATTTTCCTATTGGTATCTTCAATGTTGTGCTGAAGAATCATGCTGATACGGTTTCCCTCCTTGTCCGTAAAAGACCATTTCCATGCAACAAGCACATGAAATGGATCTCCTCTCCACCGGTCCGGCTTTCCAAATCGATTTTTGTATCTTTCCAGCAAGTCATTATAAAATCGCCTGCTGGAATCGTCATATTTTAATTTAATCCGAAGAATTCGTCCTGGGACCGCACAGTCACCATAAGTAATCAAACCACTCTTATAACCGGGTATATACTGAGTCTCCACCTCTTTGAGAAACTTGGCATAGCGAATGGGAAGCATTGTTTCCATCTGAACCCTCTCCCGGTAATCTGCAATATTTTTTCCCAGGGCAAATCCCGCAATCTCAACTGGAGCCTGGGCGCTGACATTTCCAATCATCAGAAAACAAATAATCATATTTAAAAAAAAGATACGTATTTTCATTATTGGCTCTCCAATGTTTTTATATTTTTATTTTTAACCGCTTTATTATCTTAACAGGATATTAACCAATTATATTACATTTTCCCTGGATTTGCCAATATTAAATTTTTCGGATTGTTATGGATCGTCATGGTATTTGACGAAAAGAACCAAAGCCGGTTTTTTCTTCAATCATGGCATTGCAATGGTGCCTGTTTTAATTTCCAGGCACAAATCCCCCTTTGAAAAAGGGGATTTAGGGGGATTTTTAAAACGGCATCGGTTTGTCAAATCCCCCCCGGCCCTTCTTTTTCAAAGGGGAGAGCAGTTACTTGCCGGTTTGGGCTCGGCACGCCGGGTGGGACGCTGAGGAGGTCAACACCGAAATTGATCCGTTACCAAGAACAAATTGGCCGACGAAGAATTTTTCAATTGACCCCCATGGGCTTTCGCCGGATAATAAATGGTCGCTGGCAAAATAACACATACCCGGGGTCAAATATTCATCTACCTTCAAGAATTCGCCGGCTGCGTTTTACCGCGCACAAGTCTCCGCACATGGTACAAACATCCTGATCTATCGGTTTAGATGACTCTCGATATGCCTTTGCCTTTTCCGGGTCCATGGCCAGTTCGATCATTTTTTGCCAGTCCAGATCTTTTCTTGCCGTGCTCATGGCATTATCCCAATCCATGGCACCCGGAATCGCCTTAGCGATATCTGCGGCGTGAGCAGCAATCCGTGCGGCAATGATGCCATCTTTCATATCCTGAAGATCCGGCAACCGAAGATGCTCGGCGGGAGTTACATAACAGAGAAAATCAGCACCGTTAGCAGCAGCAATTGCTCCCCCGATTGCAGAAGTAATATGATCGTATCCCGGCGCCACATCGGTTACAATGGGACCCAATACATAAAAGGGTGCGCCATGGCAAAGTTTTTTTTGAATCTGCATATTCGACACCACTTCATTAAGCGGAACATGCCCGGGACCTTCGATAATCACCTGCACCTGGGATTCCCATGCCCTTTTTGTCAATTCACCCAGTACAATCAGTTCCTGAATCTGGGGGGCATCTGTGGCATCATTGAGACAACCCGGACGTAAAGCATCACCCAGGCTGATGGTCACATCAAAATCCCGGCATATTTCGATCAAACGATCAAAATATTCATAAAAGGGGTTTTCCCGGTTGTTGGATTCCATCCAGTCCAAAAGAATGGAACCACCCCGGCTGACCACATGCGTCAATCGCGGGCTTTGGCGAATTCGCTCCACAGCAACGCGGTTCAGGCCCGCATGAATCGTCATGAAATCGACACCGTCTTCGGCATGCATAAGAACCGTGTTAAAAAAATCATCCACGGTAATCCTGGAAACATCCTTGCCGTAACTTGCCACCGCATCATAGACCGGAACGGTTCCGATCATTACGGGACTGATCTCAACAACCCGGCGACGAAAATCCCGTGTGCCTCCAAAGGTACTTAAGTCCATAATAGCATCCGCTTTAAGTGCAATAGCCTTTCGAACCTTTTCCAATTCCATGTCGATATTGCAACAATCTTCGGAAACGCCCAGGTTGACATTAATTTTGGTGGTTAACCCCGCACCAACGCCCTTTGCTGATAAATTTTCATGATTCCTGTTGGCCGGGATTACAATTCGGCCAACAGCTACTTTCTGCAGCAATTCGCTTTCCGATATTTTTTCCTGCGCCAACACCTGTTTCATCTGGGGCGTGACAGTACCTTTCTGGGCAGCGTTCATCTGGGTGGAATATGACATCTTGTATCTCCTTGAAAAATTATTTTGGCCTGAAATGATACGGTTTTATTGGAATTTGTTGAGCCTGGTTCTATTCTAAGCGTGAAATTTTCTTGCAACGGGCACAACGCCTTTTTTAATCGTGGCGGTCCGCACCGTGCAACTTTATCAAGTACCTGTTTTTTTCCCGGAGTCTGAACAAAAAAGCCGTTTGCTTCCAACGATAGAGCAAACGGCTTTTGACTGTAAAAAAATATTTATCGGAATGTTTCAACAGGCCGCTTCCCTTCGCCGGCATTATCCGGATCAGGTTCCAAGGGTTGGATACATCCTCTCAGCGCGAATCGCACCCCCAGCAAAATTATTTAACCTGTTTAATTCTTATTTAAATTTCGGAAGGTTGTCAACATGTTTGAATATGATAAGCGGCTCAAATCTTATAATGACAAATATCTTTCTTTGCTCTTTCCTAGTTTACGAATATCATCACTGAGAATAGCCATATTCGCATTAAGGTGCCTTCTCATAAGCCTATTTTCTTCATGAACCTGATTCAGAAGTGCTTTCCATTCTAAAAATAACGGTAAATCTTCAAGTGTCACCTGATTTTCGAAAGCCAGTTTCTGAAATTGTCCATCAACATATTGAACCATTTTGTTCAGTTCCCTGCTCTGGTCAAGGAAGGCTTTTAATTTTTCCGAAGACTCTCCTTCGGAGATTTTTTTATTCAGACGCTCATAAACTTTCATCAGTCTTCGATAACAGAAAATAGACTCCTGAAGTAACCGATGAATCATATCCATTGATTTTTCCTTTTTTTAATAACTTATATGTTTTTTATGCTTATCACCCTATTTCTCATCCATTATGCCCACAAACAAAATTGTTTTTAAAGCAAATTTCATACCATTCTTTTTTTGTCGGATAAATCCGGGCTGGAATAATTCGACAAGCTGTCGGACAAAATCCCACAATAGTCAATTCCGGACGACCTTCTGGAGAGCGAACTTTCGGCTATGAAAAAGGAGCCTTTACCGGTGCTCACCGGTTAAAAATCGGCAGATTACAGCATGCAGACAAAAGCAGTCTGTTTTTAGATGAAACCGGAGACACGAAGCCGGGTCTGCAGGTAAAACTGCTCTGGGTTTTGCAAAAGCTGGTATTTGAACCCATCGGTTCAGTCAATCAACAGAAATTGACATCCGTGTAATCGCCGCCACAAACTGTAATCTGGAACAATTGGTCAGCAACGGAAATTTCAGAGAAGAACGCACCACCCTTCTGGAAAATATTAAAAAAAGAAAGCCGGCTTTTAGAAGCTGGACACTTCCAAAATGGATCAACCCAAAAAGCAATCCCGTCAGTACAGGTAATAACTATTCATGCACTGTTTCAGAAAGCACCCAATTGACACGGTTTGATTTTGATCTTCAAGGCCTCGCAGGCACTGCTGATAGTCATTTTATGGACATCAAAACGGGCAGCAATCTCCCAGGCAGTTTTGCACGGTAGCCGATCGTTTACCATGCCATCTTTGATTGCATCGATGATCTTATCATTTTCAGGAAGTTTTGCTTCAACAATGCTGTGGCCGGGTTTGTATCCAAAAAGCCCGAGCTGACATTTAACCAGACGGTATTCCAGAAGATCAGCTGTTTTACCCACCTCGGACGGTTTTACACCTAACTTATCCGCAATTTCAAATGCTACTGCGCAGGCCACTTCATCCTTTTGAGTTCCTTGTAAAATCTGTTCTTTAATTAACGGATCCGGTACTTCATCCGGGCCGTACTTTTCTGCAAACTTACTTTTTTCCTCTTTCATATTACACAAACTCCTAAATTTCCTGGCAGTTTTAAGTTTTCAGAACAACCTGAAATCAATTATTGTCAATCTTTTTATATCGTCATTTCGGCGAAATCCGGAATGACGATATAAACGGGAACATCGGGGTTTTACAAAATTACGGAATTCTTATATTCTTACCTTTAGATTTCAATCGGGATTTTATCGTTCCGCCTCAAAAAAATCCAGTCAATTTTATTAAGAATATGGAGAATATGAAAAATCCTATTCACTTGAGCCTTTTAATTTTTGCCGCCGGCTTTTTTTCAGTTTTTAATCTCCAGGCGTTTGAGGTAAGGGTTCCTGGTGATATGCCGGTTGATAATGCATGCAAGGGATGCAATTTTAAATACGCCGATCTTGAAGGTGTTCGATGGATCGGCATTGATCTTTCAAACGCGGATTTAAGCGGTGCAAACCTGAAAAGAACCCATTTGAAGCGGGCTGTTCTTAAAAACGCCGATCTCTCATTTTCACAACTGCAAGCCTCCAATCTTAAAGATGCCGACTTAGAGAACGCTTGCCTTCATGGTGCTGATCTTAATAATGCATTCCTTATGGGGGCTAGGCTTTCAGGAGCTGACTTGACTCATTCAAATATGGAATATGCATATTTACTTTCTGCCGATCTCCGGGGGGCGGATCTTAGCAATGCTATTTTAAAAAAAGCCCGGCTTATTCGCGGAGATTTTCGCCAAAGCCGGTTTACCGATTCGGATCTGGCCGAAACCGATTTCACTGACTCACTATTGAACGGCGCTGATTTTTCGGGCGCCAATTTAGGCGGTGCCGACTTCACCAGAGCGGATATGCGTAATGCGAATCTTAAAAGAGCATATTTAAAACAAAATAACAAAACACCAAAATTTAACGACACTAACCTGGAAGGCGCTATCTGGATTAATGGAACCATATGCAAAAGTGGTTCTTACGGCAAGTGTCTTCAATGAGATATTCTTATCCTTTTCCCGGATACTCTATGGTCAAGCCTCTAAAGCTAACCACCGTTAGAATAGCTTCCATAAAAAATCAACAACAATCCGGGTCCTATAGTCTATGATGCAATATAAACACCGCGTTTGGCGGCTTTTATTTTATTTTGTTTCTTCAGCTTATAGATAATGTTTCTGACTTTCTTCTCCTCAAAATCTGTTTCTTTAATCAGATCAGAAGTAACAATTCCCGCTTTTTTTGATTTGATGACTCGAAATACGGTTTCAGAAGCGGTCGTCGCTTTTCCTGTCCTGACAATTTTTCTTCTTTTAGAACCGCCGTTGTTTGGTTTAACTTCCACCGCCCCGGCATTCTTTGTAAATTCGGACCCGGCCGTATTAAATTCCTGCAATTGCCCGGATTTATCGGCCAGGGTATCGACTATTCCAGCTAATGACCTCAGCCCCTCTGCCACATTTTGTAAAAAAGTTTCTAATTCCTTCATTCCCCACCCTTCCCCCTGGTTGAAAAAGTTTCGTCTGATTGGTTTTTCCGCAATTCAACTTTTGACTTATTTTTTGATACCTTTTGAGTGTAACCTGTTTGTGTGAAATCCGATTTTTCTGTAGGTGCGAATTCATTCGCACTTAAAATCCGGCACGGATTTACAGAAAATTCCTTAGAGTCCCCCAGCAACTTTTTTCCTGGGGCAACGGGCATAGACTTTATATTGGACAACGGGGTTCACATTGTGCGAATGAATTCGCACCTACAATTGAGCACAAGTCTTTTCACACAAACAGGTTACACTCA
>JAABTQ010000037.1 GCA_011389745.1 Desulfobacteraceae bacterium
AAAAGAGGATTTGAGACTCATAATTCCACCACTGATCCGGTCAAAACGTTCCCAGTCCATGTGCAGCAAACCCTTTGACCATGTGATATCCTCGTCGGTCAGTCCGGCCCAGACAGCCTTCATGGGCGTACTTTGAAAATGCTCCGGAGTCACAGCTTTTAATTTGCGGGCATGTCCTGCCAATCCGTCACCCAGATCCAGCACGTGCATAACGATAGGAATTTCCGTTTCCATGGGTTTTGCTCTTCGCATTCCAGGTCCATCAGTATCCACAAGGGAAAACATTTCTTGAGTTCCTTTCTCATGAACAAAACGGACAAGGTCGTGAAAACTGCGGCAACCGTCCGGGGAAAACTCCGGCGAGGAAGGGTCCGTCAAACTCAACGAACTGACCAGTGATAAAAGCGGAGCCAACTTTTTCTGAAACGGAGCATGCGATTTTATTTTTTGCCGGTCATGCCAGGAAACCAGTTGTTCCACAATCCCGTCATAAACAGCACCCTGATAAGCGTCAACAGTAACAATTTGTCCCTGCTCCAGGATTCCGTCCATATCACCAAGTCCCACAACAACCGGAAGACTGAATTCCCTGGCCACGGAGGCAAAATGGCTGGCTTTGCTCCCTTTTTCGGCAATGACGGCAGAGACCTTATTTAAAAGACCTACGAGATAAGGAGGAATTCCGCGAGTCAGCAAAACCGCATTCTGAGGCACTTGTTCCATATCTTTTTCATCAAATATCCGATAAACCTTTCCTGCCGCAATACCTGAGCTGGCCGGTGTACCTTTTTTCAACGGGGATGAACCATGGTTTTCAGGAAATATCGCAGGAGTTTTTAAGCCAATATTGTCCGATTTTTCCACAGATTTAGGAACAGGTCGTGATTGCAGAACAAAAAGATTGCCGGCCTGATCCTGAGCCCACTCAATATCCTGAGGCACTTTAGCCAGGGTTTCCAGTTCTATTCCCCATTTTGCAAGGGTAACTGCGGATTGGTCATCCAGACACATACTTTGCCCCTCTTTTTGAGGGCTCTTTTGTGCAACCGGTTTGTTTTTTCCGGCAGCCGGCTGTTTGTCAAGGAATCGAGGCGGATCTTGCCGGGAAATAAGAAAAATATCCGGAATGGTGCTGCCGTCAACAAGACTGCTGCCGGGACCAGGCACGGTACAAAGAACAAGGCACTCCCCCCCGCACTTGTCCAGCGGATCCAGGGTATAGATAATCCCGCTGGTGCGGGCATCGATCATGGGAAGAAAAAGCACCGCCATGGGAGTTTCTGCATCGCTAATGCCGTTGTGCAGCCTGTAGGTCAAAGCTCTGACTGAATATTTGCCGGCTAGTACGGTTTTGTAAGCTGTGAAAAGATCCTCTCTGGAAACATTCATGATTGTATCATACTGGCCGGCAAATGAAACCTCGCCATCCTCACCTACGGCACTGCTGCGCACAGCCCAGGAAGGACAATCGGGATCCACATTAATTTTTTCTAGCATGGAGACTATGCTTTTTTCCAACCCGGTCGGAAGTCTTCCCTCAAGGATTGCACTTCTAATATTGGATGCTGCCTTTTGAAGGCGTTCCGGCCGTTGAAGGTTGAGTAGCCTGAGGTGTTTGTCTATGAACTCTTCAAGATTGTTTTCTTCCAGATAAATGTGAAAAGCATTAATGGTCATGACGAACCCGGACGGCACCGGGATTTTGGTTTGTTTGATGATACGCGCCAGGCTGCGGGCTTTGAATCCGACCAGATCAGGATATTGCCCGGCTTGTTCCAGGGAGAGTGAATAAGGAGGGGTTGCTTTTCCGGTAGAAACAGGAAGCAAATCCAGCAATTGCCGATGGATACGATCATACGTCGGAATCAGATCCGGGTAGGCATCGGGCCGCATCTGTTCCAGGCAATTGACCAGACGCCTGGCTGAACCGGATAAGCTTTCTGCAAGAAGGACAATCCGGGACCAATCCACAATAATCGGACCATGAACGATTTCCTCCAGACGGGTGATCAGCCTGAGGCATTTCCTGTCTTCACGAAGCAATTCCTGAAACAAATTGAACTGCCTGCGTGCAAGCTCATCCGGGATAAAAAACCGCTCAGCCCACTTTTTGATTTTTTTGAGGGGCATAAGTTCTTCCTATTTGGCAAGAATTTGCGTGGTTTTTTCCTCCAGCTCATCGATGTCCAGGGGTTTGACACAATATTCATCCGCTCCGAGCACCAAAGATTCCCTGGCCGTTTCCAGGGTCGGATAACCGGTAAGCATCATCACCCGGATGTTCGGATTGATTTTTTTCAGTTCTTCAAGCACTTCCACCCCGCTCATTTTTTTCAGCTTGATATCCAGGATAGCCATCTGAACCGGTTCTTTACGGACATGCTCCAATGCCGGCTCCTCATCGCAGAAAACATGGACCCTGTGCCCCTTACGTGTCAGAATTCGCTTGATCATTATCCCAACATCCGCAACATCGTCTAAAACCAGTATGTCAGCCATAGTCTCCTCCTTTGCACGCTTACAATTGATCGATCACCTGTTTTTTCCAAATTCAATACATTCATCCGGCGGCAAAGTGTCTCCTTCAAGGGGCAATTCCACAAAAAAAATAGCCCCGGGGCCCGTCTCACCCTCGCACAAAGGGAATATATCCCTGTATTCCACCGGTACAGGGCTCAATGCACTGATACGACCACCATGGTCCTTGATGATTCCGAAGATGACCGAAAGGCCTAGTCCAGTGCCTTTATCCACGGGTTTTGTAGTGAAAAAGGGTTCAAAAATTCTTCCGAGATTTTCTTCCTCGATACCGCTTCCCGTGTCCGCTACAAATACCACCAGTCGCCTTCGGTGTGCACAAAGTTTTGATCTGATAAAGATACATCCATCCTTGCCGATAGCGTCTGCGGCATTGTTGAAAAGATTCATCCAGACCTGTTTTAATCGTTCCTTGTCTCCGGAAACCGGTGGAATCTGATCGTCCAGCTTTCGAAGAAGGGTAATCCGGTTCTGGCGGAATATAGGCTCCACCAAATCGATCACTTCCTGAATAGAACCATTGATGTCCATCCGGATCTTTTGTTTATCCGAACTTCTGGAAAAACTCAGCAGATCGGACACTATTTTGCGGCAGACCTGGGCCTGTTTTTCAATAATAGCGACATCCTGTTTTAAAGGATCTTCAGCTGGAACTTCTTTGACCAGAAGCTGAGCATATCCCAGAATAATGCTCAAGGGGGTGTTGATTTCATGAGCCACTCCACCTGCCAGCCTTCCCAAATCCTCCATTTTCTGGGAATGAATCATCTTTTCCTGGTATTGTTTCACCACAGTAATATCCCTGGCAGTAGACAACAGCCCGATGACATTGTTGTGTTCGACAACCGGAAGTTTAACCACATGGTACCATTTTTTTCCTTTGCTGCCTTTGGTCATGATCTCCTTGGAAAAAGACTCACCGGTCAGCAGAATCTGTTTATCTTCATGAAAATTCAAATCGGCCTGCTCTTCATCAAATAATTCGCTGTCCGTGCATCCGATGATTTCTTCCTCTTCCCGACCTGAATATCTGCAAAAAGCTCGGTTGACTGCCAGATAGACCAGGTTTTTGTCCTGCAGAGTGACCAGATCCGGCGTAGCATCCAGAATTGTTTTCAGCAGTTGCTTCTGCCTTGCCAGGTTTTGTTCGGAAAGACGGAGTTCTTCGATATGATTTTTAAGGGTCAAGGCCATAAACTCGAAGGATTCGGCCAGGCTTTGGATCTCATCGCCGGCATTGTGCCGGTATACCGGGCAGAAACGGCAGTTTTTCACTTTTTCAGGAAACCCTTCCTTGCCGCATTCCGGACAGAAAGTTCCGGCAATATACCAACACCTGCGTATCCGATTTTCATAAGCCGGGCAACGTGGTTCCTGACAGTTCATGATTTCCCAGCAATTCCTGTCCAAGGGAGGACTGACTTGAATATCCAGCTTGCCCCTGACAACTTCTTCGGCCGAATGGCGCAGTGCATTAATCCGCCTGGTTACCGTTCGGGCAAAAAAAGTGCTCCCGATAAGGGCCAAAAACGTAGCTCCCGCGGTCATGACCATGTTGACCCACATCAACCGGTTAATGGAAGTTTTGATAGCGGTGTGTGATAATGCGACACGAACTGTTCCCAAGCGCGTGCTTCCCACCATAACCGGTGAGGCAAAATCGTAGATCCGCTCCGTACCTGTATCCAGAAGCTGAACGGAAATCACCTGGTCATAATTTACCTGATTTGCCATACGAAGGGCAACAGGAAATCCGTTCCTGAAGGTATGTGCCAAGACCTGGCCATGAGTATCCATAATAAACGCATAAACGATGTTTTCTTCATCATCACTTTGCGACATATCCGTCACAAGATTGGTCAAACGCAGAAAATTCATGGACAAAATCGATTCCACAGATCGGGCCGAAAGATTCACGGCCAGTGCCTGACCTCGTTTGAGAGTTTCCTGTAAAACCGCCCGGGAGCTGACCTGATGATTCATAACACCAATAACCAGACCAAAGCAGACAATTATGAACGCAAGCCCCATATTAATCTTGCTTTGGAAACTGCGCCGGGTGATGAATCGCATGAAAAAATGCATTGTTATGTCACCATGTAGAGTTATTCCCTATTTTAACCCGGCTCTTACCATCAGATCCCGCACTGGGTCGAAATCGTCAGGGCTTGCGGGAATGATCCCTTTCATCGCCGCTTTCTCCAGAATTAAACGATGATCCGGATTGTTATAGTCAAGGTTTAACATGGCCCGCCTGATGTCTTCCACTACTTCTTTTGCCAGACCGGCTCTGGCAGCATAGCCCCAGCCCGGATAACGCGGGGTCCGGGCCAGTATCCTTATTTGGGCCAGGTCAATTTTATCCTTTAGCAATTCAAGAGCACCTTCCCGCACTGTTCCCACATCGTAACGACCCGCATAAACACCGAGTATAACACTTTCCTGTTTGCCCCCCGGACCGGGAGCAAAAACAATTTCCGCAAAATCTCCGGGAAAAATGCCGTGTTCTATAAAAGTCCCCAGACCGAACAAATACCCTCCGGCCGAAAACTGGTCAACGGCTATCCATCGCTTTCCACGGCAGTCTTCCAGCTTCTGAATGTTCGGATTATCGCTTCGGGTGATAATCAACCCGCCAAAAGCCGCTTCACCCGTCAACTCGATGATCTTGGCGAAAACCCGGGCACCATAACGCTCCGCCGTCAAAGCATAAACAAAAGGATTGGCATAGGAGATATCAATTTTGCCCTGGGACAACATCAGCATGTGCTCATGAAAGGTTTCAGGAAAAATCTGTTGGATATTCAATCCCGTGGCATCTGAAAGATATTGCACCATGCGGTGATGACGTTCAAAGGAAACCGTATGGGAAAACTGTGGCAAATAAGCGTAGGTAATCACCGGCTGGCGTATCCCCGGTGAAATTTCCTCCCGCTGGGTCATATCGACTTTCTGCGGAGAAAGGTCATTGTCGCATCCGGCTGTTAAAATCAGTACCATCGAAAAAAATAAAAATAACAACTGCCGAACCCACATTTTAGCCTCCTGATTGATTGTTTGTCATCCTAAGTATCATTAACCAAAAGAAATGATAAACCTTTTGCTCTGATCAGAAAACCTTTTTCTCACATGAACACGGAATTACCTGCTCAATAAAGATTAAAATGATTGACATAAACGCCCTTAACTTTTAAACCTTCACAGTAGTTTGGTTCAGAGCAAATCCCCCCCGGCCCCCCTTTTTCAAAGAAGGGAGCAGTTACTTATCGGTTTGGGCTCGGCACAGCCGAGTGGGAGGCTTAAAACTTAAAACTGCGTTCCTTAAATATTTGAGGCATTTTGCAGGCACCTTCAGAAGTTTAAGATCAGGAGTATAATATCCACAATGAACAACTCCGCTTTTTTCATAGAAATTTTTGTCATTTTCATGCTGGTGGTTCTCAACGGGCTATTTGCCATGTCGGAAATCGCCCTGTTGTCATCCCGGAAATTTCGTCTTCGGCAGATGGCCGACAAAGGAAAACGAGGCGCTCAATATGCTCTGCAGCTTTGCAAGAATCCAACCCGGTTTTTATCCACGATTCAAATCGGAATCTCGCTTATGGGAATCCTGAGTGGTGTTTACGGAGGCGCGATTGTTGCCTCATATCTGGAAAATATATTGGAAAAAAGCCATTACCTGGCACCCTATGCCAGGACTCTGAGCCTTTCAACGGTTGTTCTGATGATCACATTTCTTTTTCTGGTGATAGGAGAAATCATTCCAAAGCGTTTGGCCATGCTGCACCCGGAACGTATTGCTGCCATTTTCTCAGTTCCCATGTATTATTTATCACGTATAGCTGCTCCGGCAGTATATATCATCAGCCTGTCATCCAACGGAATCCTTAAACTTTTCGGCATCGGACAGCATCATGAAGAGCGGCCATTATCCGAGGATGAAATCAAGCAACTTTTTCGGCAGGGCGCCCGGACCGGTGTGTTTCACCCATCCGAGATCAAGCTGGTGGAACGGGTCCTCAAACTCGATGACCATACCTTGGATAATTTGATGACCCCGCTTAAAGATGTCGTCTGGTTTGAGGAAAATGAACCTTTCCGGCACTGCATGGAAAAGGTCAGAGATTCGGGGCACAGTTGTTTTCCCGTGGCCCGGTCAAATCTTGATCAGATTCTGGGAGTGGTGTGGGTAAAGGATCTTCTGGCAGCAAGTTGTGAGACTCAACCCACTTTGGAGCAAATTATCAAACCCGCGGTATATGCCCCAAAGCATTTGAACGCCCTGCAAATTCTGGATCGTTTTCAAAGTACCCGTTCCCACATGATTCTGATTGTCGACAGCGCCGAGATTGTTCAGGGCCTGGTAACCATCAACGATATTCTCCAGGCCATAATCGGCGAATTGCCTTATCCTTCATGGTTTGAAGAGCCGGGAATTATCTACAGAAATGACGGTTCCCTGCTACTGGATGGTCATTTATCGATTCGTAAATTGAAAAAGGCTCTTAAAATTTCAAGACTTCCCGGAGAAAAAAAAGTGGCTTTCAAAAACGTGGCCGAATTTATCATGCGCCATCTGGACCATATTCCCATCAGCGGAGAAAGCTTTACCTGGGAGGGCTGCCGCTTTGAAGTGGTTGACATGGACGGGCCTTATGTCGACAAGGTCCTGGTCCAGGCCCTGGCGGATAAAAAAAATAGCGGGTAATAAATAATTTGGCAGTTATACCCGATCGTTTGGTGAAAATAATAAGTGATGTCATTCCGGCGAAGGCCATTAGCGTCAAGTTAAGCAATCGCATTTAAAAATTGTAGGTGCGAATTCATTCGCACATCAAAAGCACGTCATCTATTTTTACCGACATGTTTGCGGACAATCCCCCGGGTTTTGTGCGGATAAATCCGCACCTACAGATCCACAGTTTTTTAAGACTTGTAACTTTATTACAATGGCATGCTGGGTACCGACATGACCTGGCAGGAGATATCACCGCAAAAAGGAACTCACCGAACTTATTCAGGCCTATTAAGAAAAGAGGGATGGTCATCTTCCTGGAGTGCGCAAATCGGAATTGATAACACTTTGTGCTGCTCGGATCAGAAATGAAGATCGGGACATACCTCGTTTTTTGGCGAAAGCATCGATTCGATGAAGCGTATTTTCAGGAACGGTAATATTAACCCTGACGGTTTTTGGATTGGCATCTTGAACCGTGATAACCAGAAATGCAACGCCATCAGCATAATCGGGATCAGCCATGATTTTTTCAAGGCTGGAAGGTTCAGGTATTCTCTCACCGTCTTCAATCATACCTTCAATATGAAACTGAAGTGCCTCATGAGCCATATCCTTAGCTTCGTCAATTGTGTCACCGGCAGTGATGCACCCGGGAAAATCAGGAAAAGAAACACTGTAATCACTATTCGGATCTTTATGGGCTGCACCGATATAATTAGCCATAGTTTACATCTCCTATCTGAGTTTAATGCCGGATTGCCGTTCAATACTTTTCAAAGTCTTAATCGAAATATCTTTTTTGGGATGTGGAACAGTAACCCTGCCTTTCTTTTCGGGGTGGCAAATTGAACATGCGACCCCTTGGAGCCAACCTTGTACCATCCATCATCTTCAAGCTTTTTGATTATCGTCCGGCTATCCATATGTGTATTTATACGCATTGTTTTCAAAAGGTCAATACAAACGTGTCGACATCCCCTTGCCATTACACCAGGCAGCCTATTTGGCGTATGTTGGATTTACATGAGATCGCCGGATAAAATCGTTCAGAAAGAAGTCGAAGATTACCTGTTTTATCTCTAAACCAAACATCCGCAACGCTCCGTATCCGAAAGATTTCTGCCCTATTTCTATTGAATCGGTTTTTTCATATGCTGTCTTCCAAATCAACTTTGAATATCTGTGCAGAGTTATTCCGGAGATTCTTCGGTCGCCGAGGTTTACCCTGATGTTGCATTGGAATTCACTTAGCCCAATTGGATATGCTGTTATAAAAGAGCCAAACTCGCTTTCTGCAACTTTCAAAGGACTTCACCGATCGTGAATTCCTCAATGGGCGGTCATTCAGCTACTCGACCTTTTAAAAAAGTACCGGATTGAAGCAAACATGCTTATTGTTTTGCACCATCGGGGTTTACATTAACACACAGGAGCTATGAAAAACCACATCAACCAATAACCCCTCAATTTTTTATTGTTCTTTAAACGCATATCTGGTATTTAATTATTCTTTTTTCTAAAATTGCGGTTAAATCTTAGGCTATAGCAATTAGCTTAAAATGTTTAACAGGTTATACTTTAGCCAAGATAACCTGTTTAAAAAAGCCTATAGGATATTCTGAAAAATGGTTTTTGCAAATCTCAGATCGTTTATCCATGAACTTGAAAAAATGGGAGAGCTGAAAAGAATCTCCGTAGAGGTTGATCCTTTTCTGGAAATTGCGGAAATTGCCGATCGCATGAGTAAAACCCATGGGCCGGCGTTGCTTTTCGAGAATGTGAAAGGCGCATCCTTTCCCGTTCTGATCAATGCTTTCGGCAGCTATAAAAGGATGCAAAAGGCCCTGGGTTACAGCAGCTTTGATGATATTGCACTTCGGCTGGAATCCTTTTTAAAAATACAGCCCCCCAAAACTTTCATGGACAAGCTCAGGATGCTGGGAACCTTGAAGACCATGTCGGATTTTATTCCCAGGAAGGTTAAACGTGCGCCATGCCAGGAGCAGGTTTTTGAATCCGGCCGGATGCTGGACATGCTTCCGATTCTGACTACGTGGCCCAAGGATGGCGGTCCTTTTATCACCCTTCCCATTGTCATCACAAAAGATCCGGATACCGCAGTCCAGAATGTGGGAATGTACCGGATGCAAAAATATGATCCTACGTCAACGGGAATGCACTGGCAGTACAATAAGGACGGTGCCCGGCATTTTGACAGATATAAAAACCGGAATCAAAGAATGGAAGTGGCGGTAGCCCTGGGCGGGGCGCCGGTTGCAACCTATGCGGCAACAGCCCCTCTTCCGCCGGAGGTGGATGAGTTCATTTTCGCAGGGTTTATCAATTCCGGACCCATCGAAATCGTCAGGGCAAAAACTGTAGATCTGATGGTTCCGGCAGAATCGGATTTCGTTCTTGAGGGATATGTAGACCCGGATGAGCTTCGAACAGAGGGGCCCTTTGGGGATCATACGGGATTTTATTCGGCAGCAGACACCTACCCGGTATTTCACATTACCTGCATCACGTGCAGAAACGATGCAATCTATCCGGCAACCATCGTTGGAAAGCCGCCCATGGAAGACTGCTACATGGCCAAGGCAACCGAACGAATATTTTTACCCATGATCAAAATGATCATCCCGGAGGTTGTCGATATGGAACTTCCCCTGGAAGGGGTCTTTCATAACTGTGCACTGATTACCATCAAAAAGCAATTCCCCGGCCAGGCCAAAAAGGTAATCCATGCACTCTGGGGACTTGGTCAGATGTCCTCGACAAAATATATTGCCGTGTTTGATGACGACCTTGATCTTCGTGATTCCAGCACCGTGGTATGGAAAATGCTCAATAATGTGGATCCCAGGCGGGATTTGATCTTTTCGGAAGGCCCCCTTGACGCGCTGGATCACTCGGCCCCCTACCCTAATTTCGGCGGCAAGATGGGAATCGACGCCACGCGAAAAACCCGGGAGGAAGGAATGGGCCGCGAGTGGCCCGAAGAAATCGAGATGAGTCCTGACATAAAAGCGCTGGTAGACAGTCGGTGGAGAACTTATGGATTTTAAAAAGTTTTCCGAACTCATTATGATTGAACAAACCCTGTTTGCCCTTCCTTTTGCATTCATCGGTGTCTTGTTTGCCGGCGGCAATACATTAAGCACATGGTTTTGGGTAGCTATCGCTCTTATTGCGGCCCGCACGGCAGGTATGTCCTTTAACCGGGTAATCGACGCATCAATCGATGCTAAAAATCCCCGCACAAAAAACCGGTTGGTTCCCAGGGGAGAAGTGGATGCCGCCATGGTTTGGCTCATCGCCATTATATCCTCTCTGGTGCTTATTTTTTCGGCACTGATGTTAAACCAGCTTTGCTTTTATCTGTCTTTTGCCGCGGTTGCCCTTCTCTTTACCTATTCCTATTTTAAAAGGTTTTCCGCATCCTCCCATTTCTATCTGGGTGCTGTGGAAGCTGCCGCCCCTATTGGCGGTTACCTTGCAGTAACAGGTGAATTTACCATTGTTCCCTTTATCCTGGGAATGGTAATACTCTTGTGGATCGCCGGGCTCGACATCATATATGCCATACAGGACAGGGAATTCGACATCAGGGAAAAACTGCACTCCATTCCGGCCGGAATGGGTGAAAAAAAAGCTATTACCATATCGCTGCTATGTTATATTCTGGCCTTGATCGCCCTGACCACAGCAGGTATCCTTACCCACAAAACCTTGCCATATTGGCTTGCCGTGATCTGTATCGGAGGCATTTTTACCTATCAGCAAAAGATTGTCCGGCAAGGAATCGTCTCCGGTTCGATCAAAAAATTCTTTCAGGTCAATCTTTATGTCTCTCCCATCCTGTTTATCGGAACTTTCATGGATCTTCTTTTAAAGTAACAACAGTGCTATGAGATACTGCATAGGATAAAAATGATCATAACGGCAATATCAGGGGCAAGCGGGTCAATTTTAGGAATAAGGCTGATCGAGGAACTTCTTCTTTCCGGTGAAAAGATAACGGGTATCGTTTCAGACTCTTCATGGCAAATCATCGGGCATGAGCTTTCATGGAAAAAAGAGGGGCCGGAACCTTTGAAAACATTTTTGAAAAAACGGGGAATGGTTTCTTCCCTGGAAAATTTTCAAGAGTATGCCAACAATGATTTTTTTTCGCCGGCAGCAAGCGGCTCATCCAGTTTTGATGCAGTGGTGGTGATTCCATGCTCCATGAAGACCCTTTCCGCCATATCCCATGGATATGCCGACAACCTGATCACCCGGACCTGTGATGTGGCACTGAAAGAAGGACGGAGATGTATCGTGGTACCCAGGGAGACCCCTCTCAGTGTGATTCACCTGGAAAACATGCTCAAAGCGGCAAAATCAGGGGTTCAGATTGTGCCGCCTTCCCCCGGATTCTACACCCTGCCGGAATCAGTGGAAGATATCGTGAACTTTATCGTCGGAAAAGTGCTTCACTTGTTAGGCAAAAAACATCATCTTTTTAAGGCATGGGGAGAGATAAAAGTATAAGCAATGCAATTGCCTGATGAAATAAAGAACAAGACGCTGAAAAATATCGCCCGAAAAGTGATGGAAAACATTCCTGTTAACCGGGACGATGCTTTCGCAATGCTCACCACAAACGATATCATGGAACTGGGAGCTATTGCCGACCACATCCGGACCCAATTCCACGGCAACACTACCTATTACAGCATCAACATGAACTTAAACTACACCAACATCTGCACCCTTCGCTGCCCGCTATGCGCTTTTTCATGTGATATAGACGATGAGCGGGCCTTTGTGCTCTCTATGGACGACATTGAAAAACGGGTTTTACAAGCAGTGGACGATGGCATTGACGAAGTGCATATCGTAGGCGGACTTCACCCGGATCTTACCCTGGTTTACTTTGAAAAAATGCTCCGGAAAATAAAAAAAATAAAGCCGGAACTGCTGATTGTGGGATTCACGGCTGTCGAATACGACCATTTTGCTAAAATCAACCGGCTCAGCATCGAGGAAGTATTCAGGAGATTGATAGATGCAGGCGTGGGTGCTCTTCCGGGCGGAGGTGCGGAAATTTTTTCTCCCCGGGTACGGAATGTGATAGCACCCGACAAAATCACCGGGAAAAGATGGCTCGGTATCATGGGAACTGCCCACAGGATGAACCTCAAAACCAATGCCACCCTTTTGTATAACCACATTGAAAACACAGAGGATGTTGTTGACCATCTTTTTCAAATCCGGGAGCTTCAGGATGAAACCGGTGGTTTTAAAACCTTTGTTCCATTGCAGTTTCACGGTGAAAATACCCGTATTCGCAGCAAAAGAAGGTTTTCAACCGGGTATGACGATATGCGGATCTATGCCGCCGGCCGCATTGTGCTGAGAAATATTCCCCACCTGAAAGCTCTCTGGATGTATCTTGGAGAAAAGATGGCCCAGATACTCCAGCGGTTTGGGGTGGACGATATCGGAGGAACCTATACAAATGAAAAGGTGGTGCATGCGGCAGGTGCAAAAACTTCCGACTATGGTACAGAACCCTTTTTAAGACGGATGATTGAAGAATCCGGGATGGTGCCCATGCGGACCACGGCGAATTATCAAAACGGTGACTGCCTGGCCATGGGTGTATCAGAGGGGCAATGAGACTGGGATATATCGACTACCTTAACTGTTACCCGTTTTATCATCTCCTGTTTGAAAACAACCACCTGCAAGGGATACAGATAATATCAGGATATCCCAGCGCACTAAACAAAATGCTGGATGAAGCATCCCTTGACCTGAGCCCTATATCTGCGGCCACATACCCGGGCATTGCAGATCGGATTTTACTGCTTCCACAATTTTGCCTGAGTTCCGTCGGATATGTGGGGTCGGTAATTCTTGTCAGCCGCTGTCCCATTGAAGCACTTCATGAGCGGACTGTCGGTCTGACCCGCGCATCATACACATCGGTGATACTGGTAAAAATCCTGCTTGAAAAATACTACGGTGTTCAACCTGCGTACAGCTCAACAGCACCTTTTGCCACACCGGATCAAACCGATGCCGTGCTTTTGATCGGAAATGAAGCCATGATTTTTCGATCCTCACCGAACATGTATGTTTATGATCTCGGAGAAATCTGGCTGCAAAAAACAGGATTTCCCGTCGTGTTTGCAGTTTTTGGGGTCAGAAAAGCAATCCTGAAAGAATTTGCCCCAAAAATCCGAAACGTAATCCAATGTTATCATGACTCGATCGAGTGTCTGAAGCAGGAAAAAGAGAAGGTAATATCCTGCGCTGCTGCCAAATACCCGGATATTGACTACGACATCAACCGGTATTTCAGTCTGCTGAGATTTGAATTTACCGATGACCTGAAAAGCGCCCTGATGTTCTATTTGTCCGTGGCAGGAGAATTGGGCTTTTTAAAACCTGTCTCAGAACTTAATTTTTTAACCATGGACAATCTGCATAACCTATGAAAGTAAACTTTACGGATAACCGCCTGAAAGAAAAAATATATCAGGGACAGCGAATCTCCTCTGAGGAAGCATCGGCTCTTTATGCCTGGGACCTCCACGATCTTGCTCTGGCAGCGGATATGAGAAGAAAGGTTGTTTTTCCCAAGGAAGAAGTAGGTTTTATTCTTGACCGGATTATCAATTTCACTAATGTATGCGAAGCCGGGTGTGCCTTTTGTGCCTTTCATGCAAAAGCCGACCGTGTTGAACCCTTTGAGCTGGGTCTGGATGAAATTTTCGACCGGATTGAATCGCTGATCAAAGCTGGAGGAACCCAGGTGATGCTTCAGGGTGGGTTGCATCCGCACTATACCCTGGATACTTATGTTGAGCTCGTCTGTAATGTAAAAAAACGATTTCCGGAAATTTATCTGCACTCCTTTTCCCCTGCGGAGCTGATTCATGCATCCCGAAAAAGCTCGGTGACCCTTGACGAAGTTGTATCCTGCCTTAAAAACGCGGGCCTCGATTCAGTTCCGGGGGCATCCGATCTTCTGGTGGATAGAATTCGCAAAATAGCTAGTCCAAATAAACTCACAGTCAATGAATGGGTATGTGCAATGGAAGCCCTTCACCGGGGGGGCTTAAATTCTTCGGCTACCATGACTTACGGTATGGGGGAAACCGACCGTGAGGAAATTGAACATTTGGCCGTGATTCGCGATCTTCAGGATCGAACCGGTATGATTCGGGCGTTTATTCCCTGGTCCTTTTCCCCTTCCCGGACCCGGATGAGCCATATTCCGCCCGCTACGGGAATCCGTTACCTTAAGATCGTGGCTATCGCAAGAATCTTTCTTGATAACATCGTTCATATCCAGGCCGGATGGCTGACCGAAGGATTGAAGCCGGCTCAAATCGCTCTTTCCATGGGAGCAACGGATATGGGAGGAGTGCTGACTGAAGAACTCGTGGTCAAAGCCACAGGAATTGAAACCCACACCACCAGGGATGAACTGATCGATATTATTAAAAATGCAGGAAAAATCCCAGTACAAAGGGATTCAGAATACCAGGTGATTCAAAGGTTTCAGTGAAAATTTTTGACATTCGTAAAATAGACGACTTCCAATAAGATACATAAGAGATCCTCAATGAAAATGATTCCACTCGATATTGCTTTTTCCCCATGTCCTAACGATACATTCATTTTTCACGCCATGGTGGTTGGTTGCGTTGACAGCGGAAGGTTTCGGTTTATTCCGCATCTGGATGATGTTGAAGCACTCAACAGTAAAGCGTTTGGCAAAACCTTTCCGGTGTCAAAGGTTTCATTTTATGCATATCTAAAACTGAAAAACCACTATGAAATTCTGGATTCGGGGGCAGCCCTCGGTTATGGATGCGGGCCGCTTCTGGTGGGAAAAATCGACTGCCTACCCGATCCTGCAGCAAAAATCGCTATACCCGGTGAATTCACCACCGCTCACCTTCTATTAAAGCTGTGGCATCCCGAATTGACGAATGTTGAAATTACCCGCTTTGACAATATTCTGGAGGGAGTTCGGGCAGGAAAATACGATGCGGGCCTGATCATTCATGAAGGAAGATTTGTCTACCCACGTTACGGGTTAAAAAAAATTGTCGACCTGGGTGAATGGTGGGAAGAAAAAACGGGGCTTCCTATCCCATTGGGTTGTATCGCCATTCGAAAAGACCACCCATTTACCTTTTATAAGCAGGAAATAGAATCCATTTTGAAAAGGTCGGTGACTTATGCCCTTAACAACCAAGACGCTTCAAGAAAATTTATTAAAGCCCATGCCCAGGAACTCGAAGATAGTGTAATTGACGGGCATATCGATTTATATGTGAATTCCTTTACGTTTTCTTTGGGCGAAACCGGAAACAGGGCCGTTCGAAAACTCGAGAAAATGGCGCTGGCAAAGGGACTTCTTTGAAATTAACAATCATGGCAACCTTTATTGAGGCTTCATCAATGGAAAGATTCGGTACTCCGGCAGGTATTTTCCAGATATTGCACATCACGCAACGGGCAATGCAGTCGTGGGTGATTTCTATACTGGCGGCCTGCGGCATGGCCGGCCACTGAGCCGAAGGTACCGGAAACGCATGCCATTTTGCAACAAACGAGTGATTACTTTGAAGGTTTCAACAAAGCCGCTCGTCTTGAGAAACTTTTCAATTGTACTGTAATTGATTTCATGGAATGAAATCATTTTAATCTCTATCCGGCTTTTGTACTGATCATCTGCCAAATAGTTATTTGAAGGGGCTCCGCCAGTATCTCATCGGCAATGGATTTGAAATGGTTCAGGTACGGCATTTCCAGATGAGCATCAAGATCTTTCATGGAGACCCAGTTTTCGTAAAGCATGAATTTGGTTTTGTCATCCGAGTACTGGTGCAGATCGTAGTTGATACATCCAGATTCTGCCCGCGTCGCGGCAACCAGTTTTAAGAGCTCTTCCCTGACTCTTTCCTCCAAACCCGGCTTGGCCTTGAACATTGCCAATACGGTCACCTCTGAACCTGCCATGAGCATTCTCCTTTGGTAAACCGATAAATGAAGATGTTACATTTTGCCTATATTTTTTTTACAATTATAAGGACTTAAACTCAAAATGGGATGTCAAAACCTATGACATGAATCCATATGGGTGTCAAGGTGAAAAAGCGGCTGCGATTGTCAAAATATGCTTAATGCCTTAACGAAAACTCCTCTCTCAGTGGGAGCTGCGGGGGATGGAAAGATAAGTTGTTCATATTATTCCTCATAAATGGCATAGCTTTGCCTGATTCGCGGTGAACTGTATATTCCAAGAATCCGTATCATGGATAATCATCCTTTCGTAAATTTGAAAGCCGGCGATAAACCGCTTTTCGAAGGCCACAGCGGTCCTCGACAGTGAAGAAATCACCATAAGCTGAATAGGATCGGCCCATGCATCCGGCACCACAGCTTCCATAATACGGGCAGTCCTGACAAGTATCCAGTTGGGAGAGTCGAGAACGGTTGATTCGCTGCAATTTTGACCAGGAATCAATTTTTTCGGCAATGGCGCTTGCAAACGGACGATCAAATAAATTTTTAGCTGCGAAATTATCCGCGTGCAGCATGACACACGGATACAGATATCCTTGTGTGGTGACATAAGGTGTTTCGATGAAGGTACAGCATGTACCGGCAGGATGGTCATTCACCAGGTCCCATTCCAGCGCTGCGATATTGCCGATGCGTTGATACCGATCCCTGAAGACTTTATCGTTTTGATAGTGATTGAGAAGCTTTTCATATTGTGCAGGTGTAGGAGGTAAAAGATCAGACGATTTTGCAGCCCTTCCTCCACACACCAGAGTGCCTGTGACAAATTGGCCGACACCCATATTATCGGCTATCCTTAAAAGATCGGGAATATCCTCAAAGTTATGTTTCATTTCCGTTAAGGTGATACAAACCCGAGCAGCCATCCCGCTTTTTTCCAATAGCCTCAACCCCTGCATGGTCATGTTGAAGCTTCCCGATCCTCTGACCCGGTCGTGAACCGGCGCAGTTGCACCCTCCAGGCTTGTTTGGATGATTAGCCCCCGATTTTTCAAAGATAAAATAGTATCCAAGTTCAACGATGTAATCAGGGTGGCATTGGTTTGAAGGCGGACTTCTCTGACGCCTGGCTGTAAGCAGACGCAACTAACCAGTTCGGCCCAGTCTGGATGGGTCAGAGGTTCGCCGCCGGTGATGGTAAATTTTTCAGCACCAAGGATCGAAAACTCATGTATCAACTGCGACATTTGATTTTTGAGGATCATCTGCGCTTTTTGGTCCGGACCGCTGCTTAGCAAACAATGACGGCATTGCAGGTTACATTGATTGGTAATGGCTATGGTCACGGCCTTGGGAGGCTTTAGGCCAGCCTCATCCAATCGTCGGATAATATCCGTTTTTGCCGGATTCATATCATCAATTTTTGCTGTAACAATAGTTCTCAGTAAATGCGAACCAATCCCTCATTGTCCTTTCCATACCGGCTTTTGCCTTAAACGCGGCAATCTCAATTGCTTTTCTTTCAATCAGAATGTTTTGCCTGGTTTATGGTAGGTTATCACTCTGCGCTGGTGGGATCGATCATGCGCCTGATCTTCGAGATTTTATCAGCAGGAAAGCCGCCCTCCTTTGCGTGCTTTTCAATCAATTCCTCGCTGGGGGCGATATAGACACAATAGATTTTATCGTCGGTGACAAAGCTTTCCACCCACTGAATCTGGGGCCCTAAGGCACCAAGTACCTGGCAGGATTTTTGAGAAATTTCCTTAATCTGATCGTCTCCCAGATTGCCTGCACCCGGCAATTTGCGTTCAATGATAAACTTCGGCATGTGGTGACTCCTTTTAATAAAGGTTCGGCTCGACGTGCTTCATTTTTCCCAAGTTGGGGTATTCGTTAAAAATGCGGTCAGGAAGAGTATTTGTTAAAGCCCATTTGGTAGTGCATTTGTAGAAAAGGCTTATTTTCATATTTATAACTAATAAATTAGGAACTTGTTTTTTGTCAACGAAAATATAAAAAAATCACTAATCTTCATGGTATTCATCGACTCAAGGACCGGGTTCGTGCTCACATCTTCTTGTGTATGCCGCCATATTATGTCAGTGGCACATGAGCAAGCCTGGCGGCCACTGATTTTTGCCGACTAAGAACAGGAGGCAAAAGCCTTTACACAATCCAAAGGAATGGGTGTTATTATAATTTTCTTTTTGCAAGAAAAAAATATTTGGGCTAATAATAATAAAATTGGAAATCAGGACTTCACCAAAACTACGTAGTACCTGAACGAAAAGTCAATTATTCCCTCCCCCGGCGGGGAAGGATCAGGGTGGGGGTAATAATATCAGCGGGTTATCCTTTCCATCCCACTGGGAGTGGCGTTTTTGTTCAGGCACTACCTAAAGGAATTTGAATGGCACATTTGGAAATTCTTGGCTATCTGGCAGGAATACTGACAACATTCAGCGCATCACCACAACTATATTATTCTTACACAACAAAAGATGTAAAAAGCTTAAATCTGGCCTTTATGAGCATGCTCATCGCAGGCCTTTCTTTATGGGCCATATACGGTACGGTTATCAACTCTTTGCCGATTATTATTTTTAACGCTATCGGTGTTATGTTGTGGATTCCCCTTTTTTGGATGAAAATCATGTCCGGAAAAAAAGACAGGAATGATGCGAAATAATTACAGCATGGTATATTTTTTTTATCCTTGACCTTAGGTACACATTAAAATATTCTGTTATGGTTTTATACTCGATGGGATTGCCGACCCAAATCGAGCAGGGATGTTGAGGCCACCTAATGGGTAAGGCCCTTAAAAGAGCAAAACAGTTAAAATTTCAGAGAGAAACAAAATGAAAAACAATGAGAATGACTACAAATACTTTCACAACAGACTGATCGGATTTTTCAAAAACCTCTATTCAAGCCTTCAGTATCTGGTTGAAGGTGATGTCCCCGCTTCTGAAGCAAAAGACCTTTACATTGAAACAAAACGGGAGCTTCAGACCAAAATAATCGACCTGGAGAAAAAAGAATACCGGATCGCCTTTGTAGGCGGTTTCAATTCAGGCAAAAGCACGCTGATCAATGCAATCCTGGGAGATTATATTCTTCCTGAGGCCGGAAAAGCACTGACGGCGGTTCCCACATTCATCAAGCGAAGTTCATCACAAGAGGATGAATTCATTGTCCATTATCTCAGCAAAGATGATGTTTTCAAGGTTAAAAGACTTTATCGCCGGGCCCTTGCCGAGGATCTGGGAGATCTTTCCGCGGTTAATCTTGGTGATGACGGCATTATTGATGTTTTTGATAAAAAAATCAAAACATCCAAAGATGAAGGGCTAACCAGCCATTTGGATGTCAAGCTGTTAGAACATTTTAAAAGGGTTCTTATACATGAAAAAAATATGAAGGACAGAATCCGTGAAACACCCCACACGGTGGAATGTTCCCGGGAAAAAGCCTTTTCATTGATAAAGGATGAACTCGAAGCAGCTTTCATTGAAAAAATCGAAGTCCGGCTAAAAAACATGGATATTCCCCATGATGTCGTTATTGTCGATTTGCCTGGAGTCTCGGTTCACAATCCACGCCACAGAGATGTGACGTTGGATTTTATCAAATACAGTGCCCATGCCATTGTACTTGTCCTGAGTGCCAAAAGGATTCTCGACAAAGATGAAAACCTTATTCTTAAGGGTTTTATGGGTGCGAATGTCAATATTCAGAACAAGTTTTTCTGGGTCATCAATCAGTGGGACCTTGTGACCGATCTTGACAAAAAAGACATTGAAGCGGATTTTGAAGATATGTGCAGCGATCTTAACATCAATTACATGCGCTCTTATCGCACTTCGGCCCGTGACGGTCTTCTTGCCTGGCTTTGCCTTCACAAAAAAAATTGCATTCAGTCCAGCGAGCGCCTTCAGGAACATATGCGCACCTATGAAGAAAACCTGACCCATAAATACAATAATGATCATGAACTTGCATACAAATTGTCCCAGGTCGGCAAAATCCGTAAGGATGTTTTTGGTTACCTCAATTCTGAAATCAAAAAAACAACACTCAAAGAAATGTCGGAAAGCATTCTTGTCAAATGCAAACGTATCTGCACCATTCTTAGAAAAGAACAAGAAGATCACCGCCACTATCTGTCCGAGATGATGGAGAGTGAAAAAAAGCTCAGGGAAGAAGAATACATTGAGGAAAAGCGAAAACGTTTGACACTGGAAGCAAAAGAGACACTTCGGAAAATGCTTGACAAAGTCGTCGATGAACAAGATGAGATCGAGGCCACCAGAAATGCGGTGCTCTGGGAGCATATCGAAAGCACATACAGCAACAACATCAATTTGCAGGGAGAGTTCCGCAAGGTAATGAAAATTCTCGGAAGAAAAGCACCACTTTACTTCGAGATTGAAACCAACGTGTTAACCAGTATCAACGAACTGGTGAAAGACAAATTTGTCAAAGTTCTCAAAGAAGGTATCGGCCGCATTTTTGACGAGTACGAAATTTTACTGGAAGGTTTTTCAAGATATATTTCGGAAGAGTTGAGAGGCGAATATGTCAGCGCCATTGACCGGGATTTTAAGGATAAAATTATCCGTGAGAATAAGAGAAAAGTCCGCGACGGTTTTGAAATGTATGCCAGTGCACTGATATCGCGCCTTGATAGCCTTTTGGTATGGTCGGATATTTCCGAAGATGAACTATTTAAAAACCTGGAAATTGAATCCGCACAAGAAATTATGACAGCCAACAAGGCTCATCTGGAAAAACTGAAAAACGGCCTCAATGAAATACGAAGTTATGTCAATGAGTTAACAGAACTTTCAACCCAAAAACGTTTTATCGGTCTCACCCATAAGAAAAAACTTCAGGATAAAAAAAGCCACGCCGAGAGTATGGTGGCCAATATAAAAAGAGAAGTGGCCGATTTCCAAAATTCCTACGGCAAAATCGAAAAACTGCTCAATTACTCATACTCCGTCAACCCCCACCCTGCTCAGCAACTGACCAAGATTGCCAAATTGGTTCCCAGGGATATCAAAGACAGCGAAGTATGGGATCAGAAAGCCCGGCAATTCAATGAATTTTTGAGCAACGTTTATAAAAGCCATATGGAAAATGCGGTCAATGAACTCAACGAGCAATCCTGGCTGTTTGTAAGGGACAACCTGGCCGAAACAGAAGCACAACTCAATGATATCCTTATAAAATACGTATTCCAGCGTCTCGAAAAAATTGTCCGGGACGGCGTTGATAAAGAGTTCCAGCTCAAACGGGAAACCAAGGAAAAAATGCAGGATCTTATCGGAGAACATTTAAAACCTTTCAGCGATATGGAAAGGCGTATGCAAAAATTCATGGCTGAAATCGAGAGTGCATCATTTGCTTTTGATGATGAACGTTCCGATGATGAAAAAGTTGTTGATATCAAGAAAAGGCAGGCTCAGCAACTATAAACGGCCCTGCCTGGCCAAAACCCATCCCAGGCATTCATTTTCCGATCAAAACAAGTTTGGAGTGAATGCCTGTTAAAGCAGTAATTTATTGATGGATTCGTAAAGATATTATTTTCATCACTCCGGCGTCAACTTAACGTTCAGACTGAATATCACAATCTATCAAAAATTTACCATCTGAAACCCTCAGAAAATATTGACCTTCCTCACAATCGATATACCGGGATATTTGTGTAAGAGCACGCTCCGAAAACCTAATTCGGTCATCTTCGGCCTGTATATAAAGTTGATCATCTTTTATAAACAGATTTTGCGGTAGGAGTTTAATTTTTTGACGGGTATTCAGCAAAAGGAAAATATCGGCGTCTTCAGAAATTATGTCAAAAACAAAAAGAGCAGTGTCTTCATAATTGAAATAGACCTTCTCAGAATGCTCACCATGGGATTGGAAAAGGTGGTATCCGTTTTTGTCCTTGCGAATAGATGCGTGAAAATGATCAATAATTTTTTTATGTTTGAATTCACCGGCCTGGTTGTGCCATCGACCGTTTTTATCCAGCCAAAAAACAGCGTCTTTTTTGGAAATGGTGATTTGTTTGGACGAATTCATTTTTTTCGAATCACGTGGTCGGGGCGAGAGGATTTGAACCTCCGACTCCCTGCTCCCAAAGCAGGTGCGCTACCAGACTGCGCCACGCCCCGATAGAGTTATTATCTATCATCTCTCAAAATTCGGTGCAAGCACATTGTTAATTATAAACCGTTTTTATCAACGATTTTTCATTAATGATAGGTGAATACTGAAACCTTATTTTTTGAAAGCTTTTTACAGAGCCCATTTTTTCTTGACACACCTAATCATTGATATTAATTTATAAAGTTTGTATAATTGTTACTTAAAGTTGCAGGATTTGTCAAGTTTTCATGGTGCATACAGCAATAAAAAAAATAGGGCGAAAGTGGCGGAATTGGTAGACGCGCTGGACTTAGGATCCAGTTCTGGAAACAGAGTGGGAGTTCAAGTCTCCCCTTTCGCACCATTTCCTTTTATAGTATATTTCATTTAATAACAAAGTTTAACAGCTGTTTCATAATAAATTCCAACGGTCAGAAAGGAATACCATGCAAGTCAGTGTTGAAGATCTGAGCAGTGTCAAAAAAGTGATGCATATTGAAGTCCCGCAGGAAGAGGTAGCCCATCAACTGGATGAAGCTTATAAGGAGTTGAAAAAAACTGCGAAATTAAAAGGTTTCCGACAAGGCAAAACCCCCCGGTCCGTTCTGGAAAGCCACTACAAAAAGTCGGTCAACGCCGATATTACCCAGAAACTGATTCAGGAATCCTTTGCCGAAGCCATTCAGGAAACCGGACTAAAACTGGTAGGAAGCCCTCAAATCGACCCGCCTGAACTGGATGAAAAGGCACCTTACAAGTATTCCGCCACCGTCGAGATTGCTCCTGAAATAAATGAATTGGATTTTAAGGGTATCGAACTTTCCAAAACCCTGTACAAATCCACGGACAAAGAAATCGACGCACAGCTGAAAATGATTCAGCAAACCATCAGTGATAAAGAAACCGTAACCGAGGACCGTCCCGTTAAACACTCTGATTTTGCGGTTATTGACTATAAAGCTTTTAAAGATGACAAGCCTGTGGCACAGATACCGCCCATGGAAAATTATACCCTCAAGGTAGGTGCCGGTGCAATTCACAAGGATATGGATGATCAGCTTGTGGGCATGAAAGCAGGAGAGTCCAAAAAAATTATGGTCACATTTCCGGAAAACGAAACAGAGGAATTCCTTTCAGGTGCCACGATTACTTTTGATGTCACCCTGAAGGAAATTCGTGAAGTAAAATTGCACGAAATCAACGATGCTTTCGCAAAAAAACTCGGCACGTTTGAAAACCTGGATGACCTCAAAACAGGTATCAGGCTAAACCTGAAAGAGGGCTATGAAAAGCGGACCGAACAGGAACTTAATGAGCAAATTTTTCAAGCCCTTTTGGCCAAACAGGATTTTGAAGTCCCGGAATTTTTGCTTAACCTGGAACTCAGCCATATAATTTCCGACATTGAAAAACGATTGGAAGAGCATGATAAAAGCATCAAAGATCTGGGACTCAGCCGTGAACAACTCGTGGAAAAACATCGCGAAACGGCTGTAAAGCAGGTAAAACGCCATCTTCTTCTAAACAAACTGATTGAACAGGAAAAGCTGGAGCTATCCGATGAAGAAATGGTAACGGCCTATGAAGAAATGGCCAAAGCATTCAGGCAGCCTGCTACTGTTTTAAAAAAATATTATGAAACCAATCCTGAGCAGTTGAATTTTTTTAAACATGCTCTACTTGAAAAAAAAGCTATCAGGCTTATCATTGATAACAGTACAATTACAGAAAAGGAACCCGAATCGGAGACTGGATCTGAAACTGAAACTGAAGATGAGAAACAATAATGGCAGCCAACTCGTACCCGTTATTAAATCAATTTCAGATTGAATGATTTTATCAGCCCGTTTTCTCCTGGTTTCATTGTAGTAAATCCATCATTAGACATTTTTATTTTTAAGTTATCAAGGAGGTTTTAGAGTGGCACTAATTCCAATGGTTATCGAACAATCCAGCAGGGGCGAACGGGCCTATGATATATATTCGAGACTTTTAAAAGACAGGATTATATTTTTAGGAACTCCCATAAACGATGAGATCGCTAATCTTTTAATCGCCCAGTTTCTTTTCCTGGAATCCGATGACCCTGAAAAAGACATTAACTTTTATATCAACTCACCGGGAGGGGTTGTAACAGCAGGACTGGCCGTTTACGACACCATGAAATATATCAAGCCGGATGTAACAACGGTATGCATCGGGCAGGCGGCAAGTATGGGAGCCGTACTACTGGCTGCAGGGTCTAAGGGTAAACGATACTCACTTCCCCATGCCCGAATCCTGATACATCAGCCAATGGGCGGATTTCAGGGCCAGGCATCGGATATTGCCATCCAGGCCAAAGAGATTTTGCGTATGAAAGAAACCCTAAATGAAATTTTAGTTGAACATACAGGCAAAGACATAGAACGAATCCAGTTGGATACGGACCGGGATTTTTTCATGTCGGGGGATGAGGCCAAGGAATATGGAATTGTAGACCATGTGATTACCACACGGGACGATCTCGATAACCTGGACAAGACGGAGGCCTAAAATGACAAAAAAAGGTGACGGAAGCGACAACCTTTTCTGTTCTTTTTGTGGAAAGAATCAGACAGAGGTTAAAAAACTCATTGCCGGTCCGGCTGTCTACATCTGCGATGAATGTATTCAGTTGTGCAGCGAAATTATTGAAGAAGAAGGCGAGAAAACATCCGCAGGAAAGCTTCAGAATGATCTTGTTCCCCGAAAAATCAAAGAGCTTCTGGATGAATATGTTATTGAACAGGAAAATGCCAAGAAGGTTTTATCCGTTGCGGTTCACAACCATTACAAACGGTTGGATTCACTGGTAAATTCCGGAGATGTGGAAATCCAGAAAAGCAACATTTTGCTGATTGGCCCCACCGGATGCGGTAAAACTCTTTTGGCACAGACACTTGCCAGGTTCCTGAATGTACCGTTTACCATTGCGGATGCAACCAGTTTAACCGAGGCCGGTTATGTGGGAGAAGATGTTGAAAATATTATCCTGTCCCTTCTTCAGAATGCTGATTACGATGTGGAAAAAGCCAAGCGTGGCATTGTTTACATAGATGAAATAGACAAAATCGCCAGCAAATCCGATAATCCCTCGATCACGCGTGATGTTTCCGGCGAGGGTGTACAGCAGGCATTGTTGAAAATTATAGAGGGAACCACCGCCAGTGTTCCGCCCAAAGGCGGAAGAAAACACCCGCAACAGGATTTTGTCAAAGTAGATACAACCAACATATTGTTTATCTGCGGGGGTACTTTCACCGGGCTTCAGCAAATCATCGAGAAACGATTGGGGTCCAAAGTCATGGGCTATGGTGCGAAAATTCACAAAAAGGAAGAAAGAAGTGTCGGGGAAATACTCAAGTTTTTCCAGCACGAAGATCTCATCAAATTCGGATTGATCCCCGAGTTTCTGGGTCGCCTTCCGGTGGTTGCCACTCTTGATGAACTCAATGAAGCATCGCTGATTCGAATTCTCACCGAGCCCAAAAACTCTTTGGTGAAACAGTTTTCCAAACTTTTTGAAATTGAAGGTGTCAACCTGAGATTTACCGATACCGCCATGTCCGCAATCGCCAGAGAGGCTATCAAGCGTAAATCCGGGGCCAGAGGGCTCAGGGCAATACTGGAGTCGTGCATGCTCGATGTCATGTATGAAATCCCTTCTATTGACAACGTGAAAGAATGTGTGATCGGAGAAGAAGTTGTCCTTAAAGGTGAAAAGCCGATCTTGTTGTATGAACAAACCAAAAAACAAGCGTAACCCAATAACGTTAACTAAATATGATCAAAATAGGTAAAATGTTTAAACATGATAGTTCCATTTTGAAATTGCAATTGCCGCTGCTTCCTTTGAGAGATATTGTGGTTTATCCTCACATGGTGGCTCCCCTATTTGTGGGCCGGCCCCGATCGGTCAATGCTCTGACCGAAGCCATGAACAAAGAAAAGCAGATATTTTTAGCCACTCAGAAAAGTGCCGGTGTGGATGATCCCAGTGAAAAAGATCTCAGCACGATCGGCACCATCGGAAATGTTCTTCAGCTTTTGAGGCTTCCGGACGGAACCGTTAAAGCGCTGGTTGAAGGAAAACAAAGAGCACAGATCAAGCGCTTTATTCCCAATGAAAACTCTTTCCAGGTAGAGCTGGAACTTATAACCGAAGAAACCATTTCCCATGCCGAAAGTGTCGCTCTTATCAGGGCGGTTAATGAGGCTTTTGAAGAATATGCCAAGCTCAATACCAACATTTCCAAAGATCTGATCAGCGGTGTGGCTTCGATAACCAACCCGTCACAACTTGCGGATACCATCTCGGCACACTTTTCATTCAAGCTCGAAGATAAACAAAAGCTTCTGGAAACCCATTCCATCACAGAACGTTTGTCCCTGCTCATACGGTTAATCAAAATGGAAATCGAGATATTCCGTATGGACAAGCGAATAAAAGGCCGGGTCAAGGATCAGATGGAAAAAACCCAGCGCAATTATTATCTCAACGAACAGATGCGCGCTATTCGCAAGGAGATGGGTACCGAAGATGAAGGTGCGGATGAACTCAATGAGCTGGAAAAACGGATCAGAAAAAAACGAATGTCCAAGGATGCCGTGGCCAAAGTCAATCAGGAGTTTAAAAAACTCAAACTCATGACTCCCATGTCTGCTGAAGCCACTGTGGTCAGAAACTATATCGAATGGATGATCAGTCTTCCGTGGTTTGACCGCTCAAAAGTACGCACAGACCTTGAAGAGGCAGAAAAAATCCTTAACGAAGACCATTTCGGGTTGGAAAAACCCAAAGAGAGGATTCTTGAATACCTGGCAGTGCAATCCCTGGTTAAAAAAATCAGAGGTCCGATTCTTTGCCTGGTAGGTCCTCCGGGTGTTGGAAAAACCTCACTGGCAAAATCCGTGGCGCGGGCTACCGGAAGAAAATTCGTTCGGTTGTCACTCGGAGGCGTACGTGATGAAGCTGAAATTCGCGGTCACCGCAGAACCTATATCGGCGCTATGCCCGGCAAGATCATTCAATCACTGAAAAAAGTCGGAGTCAACAACCCGGTTTTCTGTCTGGACGAAGTGGACAAAATGAGCATGGATTTCAGGGGAGATCCTTCCGCTGCTCTGCTGGAAGTGCTTGATCCGGAACAAAATTATGCGTTCAATGACCATTTCATGGACATTGATTATGATTTGTCGGACATACTGTTTGTAACCACCGCCAATACCTTGCCGGAAATACCGCTTCCGCTGCAGGACCGGATGGAAATCATCAGACTTCCCGGTTACACTGAGTATGAAAAAAGCAACATAGCACATGACTTTCTGATACCTAAACAAATCAGGTTAAACGGCCTTGCCGATAAAGATATCCAGTTTTCAAAAAATGCCGTGCTGGAAATTATTCAAAGATATACGCGTGAGGCCGGCGTGAGAAATCTGGAACGTGAACTCGCATCCGTTTGTCGCAAACTTGCCAAAGAATACATGAAAAACAAAGATGAAAAAACCTTTCGTGTGACATCCAGCAGCATTGGCAAATATCTGGGACCTCCCCGATTCAGGGTCAGCCAGATCGAGGAAAAAGACCAGGTCGGCACAGTAACCGGCTTGGCATGGACCCACGTGGGCGGCGAACTTCTGATGATCGAAACGCTCATCATGCCGGGCAAGGGAGAAGTTTCCGTCACCGGCAAACTGGGTGATGTGATGAAAGAATCCGCACAGGCCGCTGTAAGTTATGTCAGGTCCAGGGCGGATCATCTGATGATTGACAATACCTTTCATAAGAATTTTGATATTCATATTCATATTCCGGAAGGTGCAATTCCCAAAGACGGCCCTTCTGCAGGCATTTCCATGTGCACCTCTCTGGTTTCGGCTCTTTCCAAAAGACCGGTCCACAGAGATGTGGCCATGACCGGTGAAATCACGCTTCGGGGACGTGTTCTTCCTATTGGAGGGTTGAAAGAAAAAATTCTGGCCGCCCACCGGGGTGGGATTAAAAAAATCATCATTCCCAAAGATAACAAGAAAGATTTACAGGATATTCCTGCCAGTGTATCCAAACAACTGGAAATCATTCCGGTGGAACATATGGATGAAGTTCTTTCCCATGCGCTTATTGTCGGTGAAGGAGAATACCTTTTCAGAAAAGCCGACCTTCCTTTCGAGGTCATGGCCAAAGATGTTGAAAACCATGATCATCGTTCCCTGATGTAGTTTTGGATTAAAATATATGAACTTTAACCAAATTCATCTTGACAAGGCACACGGGTTTTGCTAAATGATCATTTCTTTGAGGGATGACGGACCCTTGAGACTTTAATACAGTGTGGGCGGGTAGCTCAGCTGGGAGAGCATCGGCCTTACAAGCCGAGGGTCACAGGTTCAAGCCCTGTTCCGCCTACCATTTTTCTCAGCCGCCGGAAAAGGGTGATTCTCTCAAATAACCATTAGTTCGGGGACGTAGTTCAGTTGGTTAGAACGCCGGCCTGTCACGCCGGAGGTCGCGAGTTCGAGTCTCGTCGTCCCCGCCAATTTTGATAATAAAATCAGCAGGTTTCATAGCCTGCTGATTTTTATTTTAACGTTCTCACTTTCTCGGGTACCCTTTGGGTACTTTTGTTTCAGATAACAAATTCAAATCATCCCGCATATAAGGACTCTTTCCTCGCAATTTGCCGCCATAAGCAAGCGCTGAATGTCTTCGGTAGGCGGTGTGTATTGTTGTGCCCGGTCATGGCGGAATTTATCAACCTTAATTACCGGATTGATCGGAAAATCAAAGCGCTTAATTCCCCAATTCCAAAGTGCAAGCAAATTTTTCCGGTCTTTGTTTGCTGCGTTTGCTGACCGGGTTTTGGCCCGGGTTTCGAGATAAGTTGCCACCATATCAACGGTTATGACCTCGACTGGTGTTTCTTTTCCCCAATGAGAATGGGCCAGGATGCATAAAATGGCGGGATGGTCAAAAAAGGATTTACAATTTGCCGTCCATGATTTCCTGAACGATCTCCGCCGCCTCCAACAATCTATTTACATTTTGAATGGATAAGGCTTCCTTGGTGTTGGTTTTGCCCAACCGTCCTTTCTCACTGATGAACTCGATCTTTGCCTCTTGTTTTTTGTCGATGACTTGCATAACAATTCCCTCTTAATGGGTTTTGTTTTTCTTTAATTATGAAGGAAAATGGGGAACCGCACCCTGAGAAAAAATGAGGTCAAAAAAGTTTTAAAAATTACCGGAAAGTATATGGCGTAACGCTCGGATTAGTAAGTCCGATAATATTATATAAAAATCGTGGAATTTGTTCCTCTATACTTGGTTGGATCACAGATAAAGTGGTTTGAAGCGGGTATTTTTTCGAAAGTCTTTACATGAGTCTTAGGATAAAAAGACTAAATGTCATAAGAAAACTGGAGCAGAACAATGGGGGAAGACAAAAATAGCATTATGTGTTTAAACGGAAAACTGCCTTCAGTCAAAGGCAACGGAACTATGAAAGCATATCACGAAACACTTTTAATCATAGCAAAAAATGCATTTGATAGAGAAGAGTATGAATTGTCTGTTATTTTAGCTACTTCTGCCTGTGAAATACTTACTGAAACAGCCTTTAGGCTATTATTTGGTTATAGGAAAATCGATTATCTCTATTTGGCAAGGTGATCAATAAATATAAGGTTGGTAAGCATTTCAAGCTCGATATCGGTGACAACGACTTCAATTTTGAGACTGATCAGGATAAAGTCAAGGCAGAGGCGGCGTTGGACGGTATTTACATCATCCGCACCAGTCTCGCTAAAGAGCAGATGGATACTGACGAAACGGTTCGGGGCTACAAGCAGCTCAATCAGGCTGAGCGGGCATTTCGCAGTTTTAAGACCGTGGATCTGATGGTCCGTCCGATTCGTCATCGACTCGAAGACCGGGTTCGTGCTCACATCTTCTTGTGTATGCTGGCATACTATGTCCAGTGGCACATGATGCAAGCCTGGCGGCCACTGATTTATGCCGACGAAGAACAGCAGGCAAAAGTCTCCCGCGATCCGGTTGCACCCGCAAAACGATCAGCTTCAGCCATGCAAAAAGTTCATACCAAAAGTCTTGATGATGGCTCACCGGTTCATTCTTTTCGAAGTCTGCTCGATCATCTTGGAGCAATTGTCCGAGCGACTTGCCC
Organism: Desulfobacteraceae bacterium; assembly: GCA_011389745.1. Taxonomy (GTDB): domain Bacteria; phylum Desulfobacterota; class Desulfobacteria; order Desulfobacterales; family SKZT01; genus SKZT01. Next base: position 30,682 of record JAABTQ010000037.1, read on the forward strand.
TTGCCTTGGAGAAAAGGACGACTCGTCAACTTTCACGATCATCACAAAGGCTAACCCCAAACAACAAAAAGCATTCGACTTGCTTGAATCGATAAACCAGTTGACAGCATAATCACACCTGCTTTTATTTTAACTCACTAATTTTAATGGATATTTATGTCATTTCAGAAAAGGAACATCAGATTAAGGTTCGGTGCATATGGCGGTAGAAATTCCAATTTGAGTTTAGGGTGCTTTTGAAGCCATTCTCTAACAATTTTTGCCTTAAAATATTTGGCATTATCCAAAAAAAGCACGATGCCAGGGGCTCGATTATAGGCTTTTAGGATTACACTGAAGTATTCAATAACCCGTTGCGCATCGCAATTTTCTTCTCCGGTAAGGTGAACAAATGAAAGTGAATCTGGATTATAAGCGCCTAATATATTCAGTCGTTGACGGCTTGTATTGGTTTCTATTATTGGCGCTTTCTTGGGATCTCCCCAACAAAGCCCCGGAATATTCTGATGGATCAAATGCATACCATCTCCAAACAAAAACACAGTTCCCGGTTCACTGGTAAGTTTCATTTCAAAATATTTTTTGATGTTTTTTTTTGTTCCTCTTCGCTGGGTGGATTGCCAGGTACAACCTTGGGACGTAAAACCTTAATTCCCTTTTTTTTAAGCAATTTTCTTACAGCTTCGTTGCTATAATCAACTTCAAAATGATCTTTTATGTATTTTCTGACTTCTTTAGTTTTTCCCGGGTTAGTCTGTGTTACCCAGTTTACAACCTGATTGATTTGCTCTGAATCCAGGTACGATTGTTTTGGCTTGTATTGAAAAGAGTTTAAGCTGTTGATTCCTTTTGTTACGTACTGACAATGCCAGTTTTCAATGGTTTTAATAGATTTTCCGATAATAGATGCAATCGTGTTAAGCTCTACTTTATTGGCCGACATTAAGAGAGTCATAAATCTTACTTTTAGCCGGACATCGGGTTGATTGTCTCTGTATTTATATAATTTAGCAATTTGTTCATCGTCAAACTCATATTTTGATACATCCATAAGCACCTCCATCACTTAAGTAGTTGGCTGTACCATATATGTATCAATGATCTTCATTATTGTCTATAGCAGATTGTTTTATTTAGGATAAGCGCATTAAGCAAATAATATGCCAATAAAACCTAAGTCGGAGTACTATAACAAAAAAGGTTAAACCGGAAATCACTTTTTGGGTTCCCGAATCTCTATTCTAGGTTCATTTTCAAGTTCATCTTCAGGCACAAACGTAATCCGCATTCCCCAACCCGAGTATGTTGAAAGCAGCTTCCCAAATTCTTTCAAGGTTAATTCCTTTTCATCGATACAGACGAAGACATCATCATC
>JAABTQ010000038.1 GCA_011389745.1 Desulfobacteraceae bacterium
TCATCGTCTTCCATACTTTCCGACTCATTCTCCGGATCCTCAAGAACAATCTCAGGAACAATCTCAGGAAGTATCTCCATAAGACCATCCAGGTCCAGGTACTCTTCAATGAATTCTGCCAATGCCTCCACCTGATGACCTGACAAACCATGATCCTCGGCGGTCACAAGCCCCAAATGCCGGTCAGGGATTGCCAGGTCCGGATTTTTGGGTAAACCGCCCAGCACGGGCAGGGACACTTTTCCTTCAAGGGAATGACAAAGATACTCCATATGGCGGGCACTTCCGACATTGTTAAACACAACTCCGCAAAAACGGCATCCCGGATCAAATTGAGTAAAGCCGTAAACCAGCGCTCCCGCACTTCTTGCCATGGAACGGGCATCCACCACCAGAAGGATATCAAGGCCAAGCCATCCGGCCATCTGTGCTGTAGAACCCGCTTCGCTTCGGCCGTCATATCCGTCAAAGAGCCCCATAACTCCTTCCACAACAGCTATGTCAGCGCCTGCAATTCCCCCGGCAAATATTTTTCGGTTTGTCGCCAGTGAAAGCATCCATCCGTCAAGATTACGGCTTTGCCTTCCCGTGACGTGTCGATGATGGCCCGGATCAATAAAATCCGGCCCGACTTTAAAGGGTGCAACGGAAAAACCACGATTTTTCAGGGCTGCCAAAAGTCCCAGGGTAACCGTTGTTTTTCCGCTTCCACTGTGGGTTCCGGCAATGACCAGACCTTTTGGCAAGGTTAAACCTTTTTTCGGAAAAGAGCCTCCCCTGGTATTATTTATATCTGAAGATTTCATTTTTAATTTTCCGGTTTTCGCTCATGATCATCAACTCAGGATGCAGATCATATCCCCGGCTGTCATTCTGAGGAGGCCAACATCCCACCTTGTAATTTGGTAGATACTCATTGGCCGACGAAGAATTTTTCCTGTATTGAGAATAGGATTAATTTTAACCACCCTCCCGCCCAGATTGTTTGTGTCAATTCCTAACGAAAGATTCTTCGGTCGCCGTGGTTGTAATCAACCTGTCAGGAAATTTTATCGATTCAGCATCATGCACTAATTATCGCTCCCTCAGAATGACAGACATAAACTGAGCACCCAACCCTGAAGCTCCCAAAATTCTGTTTCCGGCATTATTATCAAAAATATCCGGGTACAATATTTCACCGATCAGCACTATACCCAAAAGCAGTCTCATGGTCGGACGGGACACCAGTTTTTCTTCCACCAGATAAATTTTGCCTTCCCTGACAGCTTTGATTACGGAAAAACCCGGCTCATTTCGAATCATCTCCTCAGTGGAGTTGTTCATGGTGCCCTGCTGTGCAAGGTAAACATCAATCTGGTCCGCCAGAGATAAAATCCGTTCTTTTCCGAAATAGGCAATGTTGGTTCCCCGAACCGAATTTGCCTCCGATGCCACATTGATGCCCCCTGCGGCCTTTAAAGCAAAAACAGGCATTGATCCGGGAGAAAAGGTTTTCATCTTGCTGTGAACTGCCTCAAAGTAAACTTTTTTTCGATTCTTTTCCTCGATACCTTCAACAAGAGAATGAATCTTATCGATACTTTTTCGAAAATATTCGACCATTTCAAGGGCCTGACTTTCCCGACCGGTGAGGCGTCCCAGAATTTGCCAGTAAACAAACATCTCATCCACATCGGATGGCTGGATCGACACCACAGTGATACCAAATTGTTCCAGCCTTTTGATCAACGGGGAGTAACCATGATCGATCATCGGCCTTATCAATATCAGATCAGGCTTTGCGGCCAAAAACTTCTCAGGCCCGTCATGGACAGAATATCGGGGCTTTTTTTCAACACCATCTGGATAGTCATCCCCTCTGGACACCCCAATAATTTCTTTTTCCATCCCTAAAAAAAAGAGGTTTTCCGTATGGGCGGGATACAACGATATAACGCGGCTAAACGGCTTTTCAACCAAAACCAGGCGCCCTGCGCTATCTTGTATTTGATTTTGTGAAACCAGCGCCATTGTTTCTGCATAGGCCATCGGACATGCCAGGGCCGGAACCATCACACAAAAAACCATATACCTGATATATTTTTTAAGCTTCATTGAAGAAAAACCACCTGAGGCACATTAAGGTTTTGTTCCATTGCCACGAGAGACTCGACATCAAAAACTTCCCGAATAATTTTCGAGTCAAGACTGTCCCGGGCAGGTCCTGACGCAATCCTTTGTCCTTGTTTTATAAAAATGAGATTATCCGCAAACCTTGCAGCCAGGTTGATATCATGCATGACCGCTATAACGGTCACACCTTTTTTTAATACCTGCTCCGAAGCGACATTTAAGATTCTTAATGCATGCTTGACATCCATACTAGCGCAAGGTTCATCCAGAAGAAGCACTGATGTTTCCTGGGCAATTGCCCTGGCAAAAATGACCCGCTGTTTTTCACCACCCGACAATTCCGTGATAAAACGATCTGATAATTCCTGTGCCCCGCATACCTCCAGAGCATTTTCAACAATTTGCATGTCCTGTGCGGTTGGATGACTAAAACGGGCCTGATGGGGATACCTTCCCATGGCAACCACCTCCCGGACCGTGTAGGGAAAGTTCACCCGGTATTCCTGAGGCACCAGGGCAATATGTCGTGAAAGGCTTTTTTTGCCGTATTCGGAAATGTTTTGACCATTAAAACGAATTTTTCCCGAAGCCGGCCTGACGTAACCTGACATCAGATCCAATAAGGTTGTCTTTCCGCATCCGTTTGGGCCTAATACTGCATGAAAACAACCGGACCTGATGGAAAAAGACAAATTGTCAATGACATTATGGCTACCGTAGGAAAAGTATATGTTATCCAGTTCAAAAGCCATGCTTCATCTGCCTTGTCTGACGTTTTCTAAAGATGTAACAGAAAAAAGGCCCACCGATCAGAGCCGTGAGAACCCCAATAGGAACTTCCACAGGAAGCATTGCCCGGGTGACCGTATCCGCGGATAGTAATAGAATCGCTCCGCATAAAAATGAAACCGGTATGAGGCGACGGTTGTCCGGGCCTGTGGCCATCCTGGCCATGTGCGGCACCAGCAATCCCACAAAACCGATAATTCCCGAAACCGAAACACACACGGCAGCCATCAGTGATGCGGTCACCAAAAGCATCGGCAGCATCCTGGAATGATCAACGCCCAAGGAGCCTGCTGTTTTTTCACCAAGCGACATGAGATTTAAATCTCTTGAAAAAAACAGGCACACACCGACACCCAGTGTTGAAAAAAATAAAAGAATAAAGACATCTGTCCATGATTTGGCACTTAAACTTCCCATGAGCCAGAAAATAATCACCGACACCTGTTCATCGGCCATATATTTGAGAAAACTGATTCCGGCGGACAGAATGGCCGCCACAATAACGCCCGAAAGAATCAGATTATTGGAGGAAAAATTACCTGCGGAAGATGCCAGGTACATCACCACACCAAGAGTGAACAAGGCCCCGATAAAAGCAAACAGGGGAACATTAAAGCTTCCTAACAGTGCGATATTTAAAAGCAGGGCTATGGATGCTCCAAAAGCCGCCCCGGCGGAAACACCGAGCGTATAAGGATCTGCCAGAGGGTTTAATAAAATTCCCTGAAATACCGCACCGGATACAGCGAGAGTCCCGCCTACGGCAACAGCTGTCAAAATACGCGGTATGCGCACATCCATGACAATTGCCTTTATAACAGGATCTGCATTTCCACCCAGACGATCCTGCCCCAGAACCTCCATGGCAAGAATCCGAATCACTTCCATAAAACCGACTTTCATGTAACCCAGGGTTGAGGCCCCCACCACCAGCGTGCATAAAATTATCCCAAGAAAAAGAACCTGGGGCCAAAGATCCATGCTGCGAAGGAAATCGTAGACCTTTAAGTTTTCCTGTTTATTATTGGCATGCATGGGTTTTATTAAGTTTTAGGTTTTATGTTTTATGTTTTATGTTTTATGTTTTAAGTGTCCCACTCGGCGTGCCGAGCCCAAACCGGCAAGTAACTGCTCCCCCCTTTGAAAAAGGGGGGCCGGGGGGGATTTCCTTTTTTACCCACAACCGCGTCAATCTCCCGCCAGATCACATCCATTTCTTTGAGCACCTGCCGGTTATTAAAACGCAGCACCCGCATCCCAATGCAGCCAGTTGGTCATCCCTGGTCTAATCCTTTATTTGATAGTCAGGTTTATAATGCTGCCAGCATCCAACTCAATCACCTATTTTGCCTTTGGGCAGTAAAAATCCATTGTACTATCAGGAATAATTTTTCGAATTCCACCTAATTACTCGACAGTCCAAATTTCTCTGTCATGCCGGACTTGATCCGGCATCCAGAAAAATCAGCTTCTTGATTCCACCTGGATAGCGCTGAAATGCTTCACTTCGTGCCCGGCCTCCGCCGGAATGACGATACAAAAAGATCGATAATGATTGATTCCAGGCACTTTTGAAAACTTAAGAATGTCAAGCTAATTATAAATCCCCCTAAATCCCCCTTTTTAAAAGGGGGACTTTCCAAATTTTCCCTGAACACTAATACCAAATACCTAACAGCTGATCCTCAAAAATCTTTCATGGCATCCCGAATATGATCAATCCAAATTTCAACGAATTCATCGTATTCCCCGGTGCCGCGAAGTATTACTTCACAATTGATACCGGCATGATTCAAAATGGATTTCCACGAATCGTCTTCAGGACCGGCCATGTCATTTCGGGCATGATCACCGGCAACGGACATAAACGGCATCAGCCATACCTTTTGAATATTCCTTTTTTTTAATATAGGTAATATATCACTTATTTCCGGAAACCCTTCTACAACTCCAAGAAACAGGTTCGGATCTTGAAGCTGCAACTGCCACATAAGGGCGGTATAAAAGACATTGGACCCATGAGGCGTACCATGTCCCATGAGTATTACAGCTTCTTCAGGCTTACGTTTTTCGGGTATGGTGGAGATGATGGCTGATACGACCCGCTCCATATCATTTTGGTCTCCCATAAGCGGAAGCCCTGTTAAGATTTTCTGAAACCCTTCCGGAATATGTTCGAAAGCCCGAATTGTCTGTTTTAGTTCATGAAATTCTTCACCGGGAATGGTGTGCAATGATTGGACAGCCACATGGGTGAAACCTTCCTCAGCCATATTCGAAAGTGCCTGTGCAACCGAATCGAGATTTTTACCTTCATCAGCCATTTTTTTTCTGATTATATGTGATGTAAAAGCCCATCGAACCGGAATCTCCGGAAAAGCTTCCCTGGTTTTCTTTTCAATATGCTCAAATGCTACCCGGGCCTCGGGGATGCTGGAACCGAATGCCACCAGGAGGACTCCTGTTTTTTCAGGTTTAGATTTTCCGTGATGCATACCATATGCAGGCAGGGTTAAAACCAAGAGCAATAAGCAAACAATGGAACTGACCACAACTTTGTTTTTCATTTACGTTCCACTTTCTTTGTTGAATGGTTTTCCGGCTTTTCCAGGGTCCATAAGGAAGCCGGGTAAACCATGATTCAAACAGGGAAAAAGCCGCCATTGAGCAATGTCGTTACGCAAAAAAAAAGCCCTCCAAGTCGATTTGACTCAGAGGGCTGCACCCGTCTATCTTGACCCACTGGCTGCTTTCCCCTTCGTTACCTCGCGAAGGTTCAGCAATTGTCAACAAAGCAGGTCTTCTGACTCTCGGATCATCCTGTCATCCGCACCTTCCCATTCGTGTTATTTGAACAGTGGTATTTTTGCGGATTTAGTCCCCGATTACAGCGGCGGGACCGCTCCCGACTTTCACGGGATTCCCTTAAAGCTCTTCATAGAGCACCTTGTCGATATTTTTATTAACCCAATTGATTCCCGTTGTCAACACCTCAGTATATGGTGATAAATCATAGGCGGACAGCGTCTAATGAAAAATATATCCGGCACCTTCCGCATTTTAACCCTTTTTTCCGTTTTACCTTTATGTTAAAAAGCCATGCTCATGAATGAACAACATTTTAAAAATACCGAAAAAATCTTTTCCTCATTGAAAAAAGGCTTTATTGAGGCATGGCCTATTTGCCTGGGCTATATTCCCATTGGTATGGCTTTCGGAGTATTAGCCCAAAAGGCAGGGCTCACACCTGTCGAGATAGGGCTCATGTCCTTGATTGTTTTTGCCGGAAGCTCCCAGTTTATCGCTGTTTCCATGATTTCTGCCGGTGCCTCTATCGCAGCAATTATCCTGACCACCTTTGCGGTCAATCTTCGCCATCTTCTGATGAGTTCATCCCTTTCGGTATTTTTAAAACGGGCAAGCCGTCTAAAACTGACCATATTTGCATACGGTGTTACCGATGAAAGCTTTGCGGTAAATTATGTTCAATTCAAACAGGGAGGATGGGATCACAACAGTGCCCTGGTGGTCAATCATCTTCCCAATATGACCTGGATAGCCTTTACGACCCTGGGAGGATACGGGGGACGATTTATTCCGGAAGGAGCGTTCGGGATCGATTATGCTCTAATCGCCATGTTTATCTGCCTGCTTTCTTTCCAGCTAAGGGCATGGAGATATGTGTTCACAGCCATTGTGGCGGGTATATCCGCCGTTGTTCTGGCTTTGATAATTCCGGGCAACTGGTATATTGTTTTGGCATCTGTTATTGCGGCTACTATGGGGGTTTTATTTACCAAGAGGGAAGAATGATGGATAAGGTATAAAAGTATAAGGTATCAGATATTAAGTTTTAGGTATTAGGTATTAGGTATTAGGTATTAGGTATTAGGTATTAGTGTTCAGTGTTCAGTGGTCAGTGGTCAGGCTTCTGCCGTCATTCCGGGCGTAGCGAAGCAAAGACCCGGAATCCAGAACAGCCCGTCATTCCGGCGAATGCCGGAATCCAGGAAAAAACGGTGACTAAACAACCCGCAGTTTACATTTTATCCGGTAAAAAAAATGGTACACTATATACCGGCGTGACTTCCAACCTGGTCAAAAGAGTATGGGAACACAAAGCAATTTGGTAAAAGGATTTACCCAACGATATAATGTTCATCACCTGGTCTGGTATGAACTTCATGAGACTATGGACTCCGCTATTTTGCGTGAAAAGAGAATAAAAGGATGGAAACGCTCCTGGAAATTAAATTCGATTGAAAGTAAAAATCCGCAATGGAAGGACTTGTATTATTCTCTGATGTGACTGGATTCCGGCCTCCGCCGGAATGACGGAGGGGACGTCGGAATGACGAGTGGGAGACCGGAATGACGGAAGGGACAACAGGATGACGGTAACCTCTGAACACCTAAAACTTAAAACCTGAAACATAAAACTTCTTTTATTATATGGAATCAACTGATTATCTTTTGCTGCTGCTTGGGATGGGACTTGTAACCTACATTCCCCGATGGATACCTCTTTTTTTTCTGACCCGAAGAAGTCTTTCGCCGATGATTGTCCAATGGCTTGATCTGATTCCAGCGGCCATTTTAAGTGCACTGCTTCTCCCAGCCTTGGTCACCACCGGAGAACCTCTTCATTTTACCCTTTACCTTCCACAGCTCTGGGTGGCGGTGCCTACGCTCATATTTGCCTTATGGACCCGATCTTTGGGGGGAACCGTCGTGCTGGGGATGTTTCTTTTCTGGATGGCAAATAAGTTTATATTCTGAAAATCCGGTGTATTTTTATCACCATGATTTATTTGTGATAAGATGCTAATTCATGATGCCCCGGTCTTGTTCTCGCAGATTTACGCTGAGGTTTACGCAGAGTTACACAGATGAAGGTCTTGCAATTTCCTGAATCCGGCAGCTTATGTTTGATAATTTACCGGATTCCGGGTCTTCGCTTCGCTACGCCCGGAATGACGGGCATGGTGACTGCTGGATTCCGGCCTTCGCCGGAATGACGAGTGGGTAGGCTACGACCGGGATGACGGCAGAAGCCTGAACACTGACCACTGAATACTGAACACTGAACACCGGTCACTAATACCTAACATCTAAAACATTTCTTTTTCCGCCGGCGTTTGGTAACAGGGCTTTTTCGAAGAAGTACATAAGTGGCTCCGGCACCACCATCGCAGGATCGAGCGCTTGAAAAAGCCATGACCCATTTTCTCCAGGGGCCTCGTGTCAGCCAGTGATAGACCTGAGTCTTTAAAACAGGTTCATTGGGTGAGGAAAGTCCGCGACCATGGACAACCAGAACCCCTCTTTTGCCTGTGGTGACCGATTCTTTTAGAAAATTTTCAAACACTTCCTGGGCTTCGGCTACATTCAGACCATGAAGATCAATAAATCCCTGGATTGAAAATTTTCCCTGATGAAGCCTTTTGACAACTTCCCGGCAAACATCAGGACCGGTTCCTTCGATATACTCCGATGTGCTTTCCACATCAAAGCCTTTACCATGGAATACAAGGTTTTCCAGTGCAAGAATGGTCTCATCGGCAATATCGCTTTGGTTGGGGCACCGGACAGAATAATCCCGGCTTTCAGGCTCAATCATGTTTTTTTTGTCAATGGGCAAAACATCGGCCATGGCTGCTTCAAAAAGGGTTTCATCATTTTCATACCTGATTTTTTTATTCAGGAGAACCTTCTCCACGGGAAAACTACTCAAAGGAACGGGTTTGGTTTTAAGCAGAGACTTCAGATCTTCAAAAGGGGTGTTAAAACCGGAAGACTTTGATTTTTTCATCGCGTCCTCCTTATTGACTGAATGGAGCCGACTATCGATTATTCGACCAGATCCGGATTAAAATGTTTCAGAATTTTAAGAAATATTAACACGGATTTTGTTGCTTTTCAATTCGTTTTCAATCCGCGAAGGCTCATGCGTTTTACAAGTAACAAGTTCCGTCACTCCGGCGAAGGCCGGAGTCCAGAATTGTTATAAAATCCTGGATTCCGGGTCTTCGCCGGAATGACGGTTGGGTGGGTTGTGCCGGGACGACGCGGGCAGGGCTGGATACCGGCCTTCGCCTGGAATGACGTAAAAATAATCATCACTAAAAACATGTTACTTGTCGGTTTGGGCCCGGCCCAGCCGGGTGGACCTCTTACAAGTAATTTTCTACAAGTCCCCTTTGAAAAGGGGGATTCAGGGGGATTTTTAAAATGGCCTCAGCTTGTCAAATCCCCCCCGGCCCCCCTTTTTCAAAGTGGGGAGCAGTTGTTTGTCCCTTTTTCAAAGTGGGGAGCAGTTGATTTCAGGTTTGGGCCCGGTGCAGTCGAGTGGGACGATTCTAATCATGGCTGCTCAAGCGGCAAACCAAAAATATCCTTTTTGGATTCACCCGAGCAATATCGGAAATAATCATTAATAATTTTTCCGTGGTCAAAAGCCAGATTCCCGGGAAGCTTATCTCTGCTGAAAAGTTCGGCTTCCCCGGCATCATCCCCTGCTTTAGGAAATCCTTTTGCCTCTGCAATATACACAGTTGTCACCGTATGTTGCCTTGGATCGCGGTCCGGTTCCGAATAAGTATGAAACTGCTCCTTCAAGACAACCCCGAGTTTTGTCTCTTCCAAAGCTTCTCTTACGGCAGCGCTTTCAAGGGATTCGCCATAATCGACAAATCCCCCTGGAAGCGCCCAGCCATAAGGCGGTTTGGCCCTTTTAATCAAAACAATTTTATCCTCGATTTTGACAATCAAATCAACCGTCACCAAAGGATTGCGATATTTTTTTTCCATCGGCCTATCCAATACCTACTCTACCCTGCTCCTTTTTAAAATATCCGAATCAAAACGCCCGGGATCGCACCCTGAACATTTCTGAAATTTACTCATTTCCCAATTCTTCGGTTTCCTGCCCATTATCTTCCATATATTGTTTATCAGGGTTTTCAACTTCAGTACCGATAAAATCAGGAGATTCTTCTCCTTGATAGTTTTCCTCGATTGGATACGGATCGCTGTTTTCAGGAATTTGGTCCTGCGGCGGTTCTTTTTTGTTTTGTTCGGACCCGACAATGATGACTGTCGGCCCTTCATCGGATGAAACATCCGATAAAGCCGGAAACACCCCCAGAACAATAAACATCAACATTACCGTCAATATTTTCATCTTTTTCATGGTCATCCTTTCACTTGATAAATTAAAAAAATCTTTGTTCATCAATCAACCTTTTTTGAATTTTTTAACTAAACTGAGCGATTTTATTCTCTGCTAACCGATCATATCAGGTTTTACCAATCACGACTGATTATTTTCAAAGCAGAGACAAGTATAGAATCTTTAAAGCGGTATGTCAGCGCTTTTTTTAACATAAAATCGCCCATTGAGTTTCAATCATTTTTGGCGTTAACCGATTTTTCAGGGCATAACGCCCTGTGCATAATCCGTGGACATCCACAACCGAAAATCCTTTAAAGCGAATTGCCGCTTCGATTTTATTTAAAAATCCTGACCTGCCATGGCTTCGGAAGGTGTGGTAACCGAGGACTGGCCACCGGTCATACCAAAATTAAAATTATTATTATGAATCTTCTAACGTCATACCGGCGAAGCCTGTCCCGGGCTTGAACCGGGAGCCGATATCCAGATTGTTGCGTTCACCTACTGGATTCCGGCCTGCGCCGGAATGACGGTTATATGTCATCGGGATCACTCAACTTAGGGTTAAAGCTCTTCCGTGAAGTCCGTGCAGGGCATGGGTGTTAAAAAAGGTATCCACAAGCCGGAAGACCGGAACATCCGATGTCGCTGACGATGGCCACCTCAAGTCGCTGAACATCCACAATAACCAATGGAATTTCACTCCCAACGGCAAATGATATCTGTTCGGAGCAAAGGCGAATTCAAGAAGCCGGGTTTTTCGGATGCCGGATCAAGTCCGGCATGACGGAGAACTTTGGACTGTCGGGATATTTACATGTCCGCACTAAATGACTTGCAATCCCATGCACTATGGGCTAAATTATGAATGATATTCATTGTATGGCCATCCGGATTCCGGCCTTCGCCGAAATTAAACAAGATACACTAAAACTTTTATTCGCCTGTCTGGGAACGACAAGAGTCTGACCATAAGGAGGTATCCATGAAAGCGACAAAAGAACTTAAAAATGAACATGAAGGAATTCTGCTAATGCTCAGGATTCTGGATGCGGTTTCAACAAAAATGAATACAGGAGAAAAAATCCAAACCGACCATCTTGACGGCATGGTGGAATTTTTCAGGGTTTTTGTTGACAAATGCCATCACGGCAAAGAAGAAGATTTCCTGTTTCCCGCCATGGAAAAGGCCGGAGTGACCCGTGAAAATGGTCCCATCGAAGTCATGCTCAGCGAACACACCATGGGCCGATCACTGATGGCCAGAATCTCGGAGGCGGTCACTCAATATAAATCGGAAAAAGAATCGGCACCGGATGAATTTTGCTCCGCATCCGCAGAATATATCGCGTTGTTAACCCGGCATATTGACAAGGAAAATAACACTCTTTTTCCTATGGCCGATATGAGACTGACGCCTCAGGAAGACCAACAACTCGTGGAGGCCTTTGAGCAATTGGAAAATGATCGCATCGGACCGGGCAAGCACGAGGAGTTTCATGACCTTTTAAACCGCCTGGAACAGATATATCTCGGGTGATTATCCATGGAATACGAAAACAGTATCAAGTGCAAAGCCATTGAGGCCTTTCGAAAAAAACTTGTCATCATATCCCGGGATTATAAAATTCTTGCAGCCAATCAGCATGCCCTGAAAGATCTTGATGAAAAGATCACCGGCGAACTTTGTCATGAGATTTTTTTCGGTCTTACCACCCCTTGCAAGGAATGTCCTGCCACAGAAGTCATGCAATCAGGCCGACCCGCTGTTCGCCATTTTCAAAACGATACGGACAAATCCGAAAAAATTCAGTGTTTATATTCCTATCCAATTTTATCCAAAGACAATCAGACTGAAGGGATCGTTGTTCTCGATTTCGAGGTTCCAACCCTTGGATTTCTGGAAGACAAACTCCGGCGATCAAATGCACTGCTGAGAAATCTGATATTAAGTTCGGTAGATGCGGTCATTGCAGCGGATATATCCGGCAATATTTTTATCTTCAACGATGTGGCTTCCGAGATCAGCGGCTACAGTGTCCACGAAGCACTTACCCAGTTAAATATCAGAGACTTATATCCCGGAAACGTCGCCTTTTTGGTCATGAAAAAACTTCGTTCCGAGGAATTCGGCGGCAAAGGCAAGCTTAAGTCTTACCATGTCGATTTTATGCGCAAAACCGGTAAGGTGATTCCCATTAGCCTGAATGCATCCATTATTTATGAGGGTCAAAAGGAAGTCGCCACCATCGGTTTTTTTCATGATTTAAGAGATGAATTAAAAATGAAAAAGGAGTTGGAAAAAGCTCAGTCCCAGCTCTTGCAGGCAGAAAAAATGGCATCCCTGGGAAAACTAGCAGCCGGGGTTGCCCACCAGCTCAACAATCCTTTAGGCGGAATCACCCTTTTTACTCAGCTGGTATTAGAGGATTACGATCTTCCTGAAAAAGCAAAGGATGATTTAAATCGAATACTAAAAGATGCTCAACGATGTCGTGACACAGTAAAAGAGCTGTTGGAATTTGCCAGACAGACCCGTCAGGAGATGCAAGCCCATGATTTGAACAAGGCAATCAACCGCACCCTGTTTTTGTTGGAAAATCAGACCCTTTTTCACAACATCCGAATTGATAAACAATTAGCGCCATCACTTCCGCCGGTTCATGGGGATATTCAACAATTAAATCATTTGCTGATGAACATTATCCTGAATGCTGCCGAGGCCATGGAAGGTAACGGAACACTGACCGTAAAAACGGAGCGTTGCGAGGACAAAAAGCGTCTTCTCATAGCCATATCCGATACCGGACCCGGAATACCTGATCATGTGCGACCTAATATTTTCGAACCATTTTTCACCACCAAAGAACCCGGCAAAGGTACAGGCCTTGGGTTGAGTATGGTATATGGAATCGTTGAAAACCACGGCGGGAAAATTCATACATTGAGCCGACCGGGTGAAGGCACCACCTTTATTATCGAACTGTTAACCGCCGAGGGCAATAATGGAGAAAAGCCCAGTGAATAATTTTCCCGAAATCATAAAAGTCCTTGTAGTAGACGACGAACAGGATATCCGTGATGCATGTGAAAGAATTATATCGAAAATGGGATGTGAGGTGGACAAAGCCGCACGGGGAGATCAAGCCCTGGACATGTTCGGACAAGCGCCGTATTCAATCATTTTGCTGGATATGAAGATGCCCGGCATGGATGGTCTGGATGTGCTTCGCCATATCATGGACAAAAATGATGAGACCATCGTCATTGTCATCACCGGTTATGCCACGGTGGAGACAGCCATCAAGGCCATGAAACTCGGGGCCTATGATTTTATTCCAAAACCTTTTGAAACCGACCAGTTGCGCATTGTTGTGGGACGCGCCCTGGAAAAACAACGCTTAAAAGATGAGAGGGAAAAACTTGAAAAAGAACGCAAGAGAACTCTGGCGGATCTTGCCGCCGAAAAAAGTCGCATCAGGACGATTGTGGAATCACTTCCAAATGGTATAATGGTCACCAATGTCGATGGGCAGGTGGTGCTCATGAACCCGACTTTTAGCTGGCACCTGGGACTTGACGAGCATCAGGGCCTGGGGGATTTGGTAAAAGAATGTGTTGCCGATGATGGTTTCTGCAAATTTGTTCGGGATATATCCCAGGGAAAACATATGGATCCGGGCAATATCCCCACCTATGAATTTAGCCTGGCTGATGAAAAATACCTTCAGGTAAGAGGCCGACCGGTTTTGGGAGATACCGGCGAATGCCTGGGTACTGTGGTGGTAACATCCGACATTACCACCATCAAGGTGCTGGATCGGTTAAAGTCCGAATTTGTCGCAAAAGTTTCCCATGAACTTCGCTCTCCCCTTTCCACAATTCATGAACAGCTTGCTATGGTAATACGGGACCTGGCAGGTCAGGCCGAACCGGAGCAGGATTTGCACATGCTTTCCAGGGCCAAGGAAAAAACCAGTGGCCTGATTTCACTCATCGGTGATCTTCTGGATCTATCCCGTATCGAATCGGGAACTGTTTGCCATGAACCGCGCCCCGTCCAACTGGAAGACCTTCTTGAAAGCATTGTTGATTTTCTGAAAATCAAAGCCGAGAGCAAAAAACAGACTCTGACTTTCCAACGCCCACAAGAGGATCTTCCCAAACTAACCGCAGATCCTCTCTCGCTGGAAAGCATTTTTGGAAACCTGATCACCAATGCTATCCATTATACCCCTGAAAAGGGTGATATTCGTGTGGACACCGGCCTGGAAGGTGGGGGAATACGGGTAGATATCATCGATAACGGTTTCGGTATTGCCGAAAAACATATAGAAAAAATCTTTGAAAGGTTTTACAGGGTCAAGGATGAAAACACCCGGTATATTACCGGCACCGGCCTCGGACTTCCCATCGTCAAGGGTCTGGTGGACTCGTTAAAAGGGTCTCTCAGCGTAAAAAGTGCACCCGGCAAAGGAAGCACGTTCACTGTTTTTTTGCCTGTGGGATGATTAACGCAATATCCAGGCCGCTCAGAAATACTGCCGGAGGAATCTGAATTCCTGTCCATAAGGAAAAACTTCGGCTTGCCTGATGAGCCAGCATAGGAAGGCCGTCCATAAAACGGGTGCCCAATTTGTGTGCCAAATCCAGCCAGAAATTATCTTGACGCCCGTAGTTTAGGTCAATTACCCATTTACAATTGCTGATCCTCATTTTTTCAACCAGTGTTGCCATTTCCTGGGATTCGTCGGGGCTGGACACCGACGTGGCATTAACCAGAAGCTCGGTAGTAAAACTTTCAGAGGCGATTTCCTCGAGGGACAATGCCTCGCCGCCCAATTCGTTTACAAGCGCTTTTGATTTTTCCATATTTCGACCAATAACAAAAATCGGGTCGGCTCTAAGCCACTTGAGCATAAATACCACGGCCCGAGCCGCCCCTCCGGTTCCGAACACAAGAGATGCTTTACCCGCAGCATCATACCTAATATCCTCCAATGCTTTCATGAATCCCACGGCATTGGTGTTGAATCCCTTGAGTACCCCATCCTTAATGGTAATGGTATTGACGGCACGGATAATATTGGCTCCCTCGGAAAGGATATCCAGGTGGGCGATGGCTCTTTCCTTGTAGGGTACGGTGATATTGACACCGGCGACATTGAGAACCTTCAGGCATTGAAGGGCCTGCCCCAATTGATTTTCAAGAACCATGAACGGAACATAGGTGCCGTTTATCCCGGTATGCCTGATGGCTGCATTGAAAATATTGGGCGACTGGGCATTAAAAACCCTTTCATCACTTAAAATGCAAAAGATGCTGGTTTGATTTTCCAAAGCTCACCTCAAAGCCCGAATTTTGCCAGATCCGGTCCAAGATAGGTTCTTTCGTTTTCCCCGAGCATGCCCATGGAAAGACATATCAATGTCCACAGATGCACACTGTGGTAATGTCCCCCAAAATGCTCGCATACATCATGAATTTGGGCATGGCAGTTATGGCATGGGGTGATACAATAATCGGCTCCGGTTTCGACAATTTGACGAAATTTCAGCTTGCCGTATTCCCGGCGTGCCTCGGGATAGCCGGATTGCAAAAATCCTCCCCCGCCGCCACAACAGAAATTGTTGGACCGATTGGGCTGCATGTCGACAAAATTTTCTTCTCCCACCACACTTTTGACGACAAAACGAAGATCTTCGGCAATGGGTTCTCCGAGGGATTTTCGGACCAATTGGCAAGGATCCTGAACTGTAAATTTTACCTTCAGTTCCTTGTTCCAATCGGAACTGACTTTAAGTTTACCACTCCGTATCCATTCGGCATAATACTCGATAATACTTTTGGTTTCGAAGTTGTGTGGAATATTGAATTTTTTCAGTCCGACCCGGACTGCAAAAAATTCATGCCCTCACTCGGTGTTAAGCCAGATCTTGCAGCCGAGATCATCCACGGCTTTGGCCTTGACCCTTACAATTTTTTCCCAGTTTTCAAGATCCGCGCAGAAAAGGCAATAGTTTTCAGCGGCCCATCCTTTGGAGCCATAAGTCCAGTCGGCACCCACCGTATCCAGAATTTTCCATAACGGAATCATCTCATCCGGCTCAGTAACCGGTTCACGGGAATTCTGGTTGAGAAAAAAAGTTGCACCCTTTTTGTCCATTGGAATCTGAAGGTTTTCAAATCCGGGTTGACTCTCCCGGACCTCTTCGGCTACATCCTCCACCACAAAGCGCCAGTCCTCCTCTGAAGCACCCATTGCGGAGCAGGTATCGTTTTTAAGCGCCATCTCACAGGAACCTCTGATCCCTTTGGGCTGCCTGTCCTTGTCCCAGCTCTTCCTGACGTTGAATACCAATTGGGGAATATCGATTTTCATGGGGCACATATAAATACATCTCTGGCACATGGTACAAAACCATGCCCAGGGAGAATTCAAAAGTTCTTCATCCATCCCGAGAGAGGCCATTCGAAGAAATTTTCTGGCATCCATGTTCCCGATGCCGGTAGCTGGACATCCGGATGCACACAATCCGCACGTAAGACATAGATTCAGGTTGCCACCTTCAGGTAACAGCTCCATCACCTTGTCTTTAAATGTGCTCTCCTTTTTCTTTTTAATGACAATCGGTTCTGCGGGCATGATTGGTTCCTTTAATTTGAGGTATTAGTTATTAGGTTTATAAAAAAGTGTTCAGTGTTCAGGAAAGCGATCCAACAGCCCATAACCATTCCTGAAACCTGAACACTGACCACTTTTCTCTGAAACCTGAACTCTGAACATCGAAACCAGCCGATTAAAGCATCTTTAGCTGCCGACGGTGTTATGGGTTTCGTACCGCGATGGGGCGGTCCCTTGTGGGCCACCCCGCCCCGGCGGTTTCATTTCAGATGGTTTCTCAGACATTCAGGAGATTCCTGACACTGGTGGTAATTTGTTCAGCCGAAGCCGGCTTGGCCAGGTAGTCATCAGCCTCCATGCTCATGCCATCATAATGGGAATACCTTGTTGAACTCACATGGGATGCAACAGCTGTCAGCATGATAATCGGAATTTCACAAAATTTTTCATCTTTTTTCAATTCCTGACACACCTTAAAACCGTCCATCTCAGGCATCATAACATCCAACACGATACAATCCGGCGGAGCAGCTTTGACCCTTTCCATTCCTTCCACGCCATTGTAGGCCACATCCACCTCAAAGCCCTCTTTTTCCAGGTTGCTTTGAACAATAGCCACGAAATCGGGCTCATCATCCACAACGAGTATTCTTTTTTTGGCAATCATGATTCCTCCTTATTTTTTGTCGGTTGTTATATTTACATCATTCTTAAACTGTTAACGTCTGATGATTGGTTGCAACCGGAGATTCTTCGGTCGCCGTGGTTTTAATCAGCTAATGGGTAATAACTTCTCCTCATCCATCAAGCTGCTGCGAGTTGCTCCCTCAGAATGACAAATCCTCAGCCGATTCTGTCCATCACCGGATCACTCAACTGCCGGTCTTGGATACAACCCTGCCCTTTCCACAATTTCCGGGACTTTTTCTTCCCACTCGATGGCCATAACATGAAAACCGCTGACTCCTTCCACCTCTTTGAGCCGCTGAATGGATTCGACACAGATATTGATTCCCTCTTCGGCCTGGTTTTCCTTGGGTACCCCGGCGATTCGCTTCACCACTTCATCGGGCACATCCATGCCGGGCACGCGATTTTTCATGTACCTGGCCATGCCGGCGGATTTGAACGGGGTCATCCCTGCCAGTATGTATACATTTTTATGAAGACCCCGATCCCTGGCTATTTTCATCCACTCTTCGAACTTGTCCAGGTTGTAGATGCACTGGGTCTGGACAAACTCCACGCCGGCAGCGATTTTTTTGGCCAACCTGGGCACACGGATTTCAAAAGGGTCCGCAAAAGGGTTTGCTGCCGCACCGATAAACATTTGAGGTGGGCGCTTAATATCATCTCCCCCCAAAAACTTAGCTTCATCACGCATCTTTTTGACGGTTTGAATCAACTGCATGGAATCCAGGTCGTGGACATTTTGACCTGTTTTGCAGTCACCGAAACTCTGGTGATCTCCTGACAAACACAAAATATTATGAATATCAAAAGAGGCTGCTCCGAGAATGTCGCTCTGAAGGGCAATCCTGTTGCGGTCCCGTGTGACCATTTGCAAAACCGGATCGAGACCCAGCATTTTTAACCGGATACATGCAGCCAGGCTGCACATGCGGGTTACCGATGTCTGGTTGTCGGTAATATTGACCGCATCCACATGATCTTTGATCAGATTCGCCTTTTTGATAATCACCTCGGGATCGCTTCCTCTCGGGGGACCACATTCGGAGGTTACCGCGAAATGGCCTGAAGCCAGCACCTTTTCGAGTCGGCTTGGTGTTTTGGTTTTCATAATTGTATATCCTCCCTTACGACTTTTCTGGGTCCTCCTGCTCTGTCCGTGGACCAGTCCTTTATGGGAAACAACTTTTCATATTCATCGAGTCTTCCGAGTGCTTTCAGGCGATCGATAATCAACTGCCACGCACATTCGATGTCCTGGTTGATTTCACATTTGCCTTTGGATGACCCTCCGCACGGGCCGTTCATGAGTCGTTTGGCGCACCGGGTAATGGGGCATACTGCTCCGGTTTTCGCCAGGATACACCGGCCGCACCCCTGGCATCGTTCCACCCATAATCCGCGCTTTTCAGTCGCCCCCATAAAACAGGTGTTAACCCCCGGATAGACCGGCAGTTTCGGGTACTCTTCCGCCAAAAACTGAATCCCTACCCCGCAGGCCATGGAAACAACCGCATCATACTGTTCCACAATATTACGAATTTCTTCGAGATATTCATGGTCGCACTGACGCTCCAGGGTTACCTCGTCGACTTTGACTTCGCGACCCTGATTCAGAAAATACATCCTGAGAGCAGATGCCAGAATACCCACTTCTTTTTTACCTCCGGCCTCACAAACGGTGACACACTCGTTACACCCCGCAATGAGAAGGCTTTTAACATGGTTGACCTCCTCGACAATTTCCTCGATAGGCTTTTTATCCGCAACAATCATAGGTCGCTCCCTTTTTTTCCTTATGCAGCGTTTTTTTCCTTTTGTATTCCGGCCTTTGCCTGCTTTAGAGGGTTGGGGCCCAACTCTTTTATCTGTTCCACGATTTCTTTTGCATATTTCACAAACAGGGGCCCCTCACCAGAAGACAGATTTCTCATCTGAACCCGTTGTCCTCCGACACCGACTGTATCCAGAATTTTGGCGGCCTGTTCAATCCGCTTGCGTGCTCTCAGATTGCCGGTGTTGTAGTGGCAATCACCCTCCATACAACCCACCGCATAGACTCCATCAGCACCCTTTTCAAAGGCCCTGAGTATATGGAGGATATCCACCTTGCCCGTACAGGGAACACGAATGATATTGATGTTTGTCGGGTACTGTAATCTCATGGAACCTGCCAGGTCCGCAGCGCTGTACCCTCAGAAATTGCAACAGAAAGCGATGATGATCGGTTCAAAATCCTTTGTCATAAAACCCCCTCGAGCAATGCTTCCACTTTGCTCAATACCTGTTGATCCTCATACCAGTTGAGTTCAATGGCTTTTGCCGGACATTCTGAAGCGCACACACCGCATCCATGGCAAAGGGCCACATCAATCTCACTGACACCGTTTTCGTTAATTTTCGGAACCCCATAGGGACATGAGCGCACACAGATCAGGCATGAAGCGCACAGATCAGGCTCCACCCTCGCCGTGACCGCCGAAAGTGTCAGTTCGGTCTGGGACAAAAATGTTGTGGCCCTGGATGCTGCTGCCATGGACTGGGCAATAGACTCAGAGAGCAATTTGGGACTATGGGCTGTGCCGCAGACAAAGATTCCCTCCGTGGGCATCTCTACCGGTCTCAGTTTGACATGGGCCTCAAGAAAATAGCCGTCAGTGTTTCTGGCAAGCTTCATAATAGAGGCCAATTCCTCGGTGTCCTCGGCAACCATTCCGGCACTCAGAGCAAGACAATCGGCAAAGATTTTTATGTCCTGTTGCAGAATCCGGTCCTTGAACACCACGGCAATACCCTTATCTGTCGCCTCAACCCTTGGTGTTTCCTCGGGTGTGTAACGGAAAAACAGCACCCCAAGCTTTCGGGCTTCGGTATAGTAATCCTCCAGGAGTCCGTAAGTGCGTATGTCGCGATAAAATATGTACACCTGGGCATCCGGATTTGACTTTTTAATGGTCAAAGCATTTTTTACCGCGCTTTGACAGCAGATTCTGGAACAATTGGGATTGTTTTCATTGCGGGAACCCACACACTGGATCATCACCACCTGATTTAAATCAGAGGCACCTTTGTCCGCCAACCGCCGGGCCAGTTCAACCTGTGTTAATACACGATCATCAACACCATAGAAAAATTCCGTCGGCTTGTATTCTTTAGCGCCGGTGGCCAGAATAACAGCCCCATGATTGATCTTGCGTTCATACATACCCGGTCCGACAATGACTTCCGTGGTGAAATTTCCCTTAAATCCGCCAAACCCCACAATCAATGTCCGGGTCAAAACCTGGATTTTTTCATGGCCACTCACCTTGTGAGTCAATTCCGATATATAGGCCTGAACATCGGCACCTTCGATGGTTTTCACGAGGTTGCGCGCCATACCGCCCAAATTATCCTCTTTTTCCACAATCACGACCTCAAACCCCTGATTCGCCAATCCAAGGGCCGCATTCATGCCGGAAACCCCTCCACCCACCACCAGGGCACGGTGGTTGACCGGTATTTTTTTTTCATGAAGCGGGGACAAGGTTCCGGCCCTTGCCACAGCCATCCTGACCAGTTCCCTGGCCTTTGCGGTGGCCGCCTCGGGCTGATCCGAATGGCACCAGGAATCCTGATTGCGGATATTCGCCATTTCGAAAAGATACTTGTTCAATCCGCACTTTTGAAGCGTATCCTGGAAAATAGGCTCATGGGTTTTCGGACTGCAGGAGGCCACCACAACGCGATTGATATTATGTTCTTTGATCAGTTCCTTCATCTGAACCTGGGAGTCCTGGGAACAGGAAAAAAGATTGTTTCCTGCATAAACCACACCTGGAAGATTTTTCGCGTATTCCTCGACACCCGGAACATCCACTACCCCGGCAATATTGATGCCGCATTTGCAGACAAAGACACCAATCCTCGGCTCCTGACCTGAAATGTCGAGTTCCTCGGGGATTTCAACAGATTTAACCATTGTACCCCTTGCCGAAAAAAGACTGCCTCCGGCAAGACAAGCTGCGGCGCCGGCTTCCGTGACACTGCTGGGGATATCCTTCGGGCCCTGAAAGATTCCGCAGGCATAAACCCCCTCACGGGAAGTTTTTACCGGAGCGAAAACTTCGGATTGGGCAAAATGATACTTGTTAAGAGCCACTCCCAGACGTCCGGCAAGGTCGATGGCCGACTTTGAAACCTGAAGCCCGACCGAAAGCACCACCATATCGAAACTTTCTTCCTGAAGGTCTCCCTTTTCATCCGGATAGCGAATTCTCAGTTCATTGGTTTTGCCAACCTCATCGATGGTATGGATTCGGGATTTTACAAACCTTACGCCTGATCCTTTTGCCCTTTCATAATATTTTTCATAATCTTTACCGAAAGTTCTCAGATCCATGTTAAAAATCGCACAGTCCAGATCCTTTCCGGCATGCTCCTTTGCAATCATGGCTTCCTTGACCGCATACATGCAGCAAACAGAAGAGCAGTATCCGTTTCCGGTCCTGTTGATATCTCTGGAGCCGACACATTGCAGCCACGCGATCTTTTGAGGCTCCTTGTGATCCGAGGGTCTGACCAGATGGCCCATTGTCGGACCCGATGCGCTCAGGATCCGCTCGAATTCCAGGCTGGTCAAAACATTTGGATTGGTCTTGTAATGAAAATTATCCTCCAGAATTCCCGGATCAAAAATATCATTGCCAGGGCACAAGATGACCGACCCCACCTGAATCTCTTTTTCCGCAATGGTCTGGCCATGGTCAATGGCTTCCGCCAGGCACGCTTCCACACACTGGTAACATTCACAACAAACACCACAGGAAAGACATCGGTCGGCTTCCTTGCGGACCTGATTTTCGGAAAATCCAAGCTGAACCTCCCGAAAATTGCTGATGCGTTCATCAACTGAAAGCACAGGCATCTTTTCCCGGGGTATCTGTTCCTTGCCTTCGATTTCAACATCCTTGACACTCTCCCACTGATGGGGACGGCCTTGCCTGAGATCAATCCCAAGAATAAACCGGTCGATTGATACGGCAGCCTCTTTACCCGCCTGGATTGCTTCCACCACCGTTCGTGGACCCGTGACGGCATCGCCGCCGGCAAATATATCCGGGTCATGAGTTTGAAGGGTTACCGGATCGACTTTCATGGTACCCCAGTCGCTGAGGGTGCAGGCGCATTCTTCCGTAAGACATGCCCAGTCGGACTCCTGACCAATTGCAGGGATAAGCGCATCGATTTCGATGACAAATTCCGAGCCCTGGATTGGCTCCGGACGACGGCGACCACCGGCATCGGGTTCACCAAGCTTCATTTTGATACACTCGACTGCTGTGACATGCCCGTCCCTTTCGATAATCCGCACCGGATTAGTCAGAGTCATGATCTCAATGCCTTCCTCAGCGCACTCCTCGATTTCCTCCTTATTGGCAGGCATTTCTTCGTAGCTTCGCCGGTAGATCACAAAGGGATTTTTGGAGCCCGTTCTAAGTGCCGTTCTCACGGCATCCATGGCCACATTACCGCCACCGATAACTGCCACACGGTTTCCAAGATGGATCTTTTTGCCCAGGTTGACTTCCCTTAAAAACTCCACCCCCGGAAAAACACCTTTGAGGTTTTCACCTTCTATTCCAAGTGCTTTACACTCATGGGCTCCGATTCCTACAAAAAAAGCTTTAAACCCCTGCTCACGAAGTTGACCGATAGTGAAATCCTTTCCGATTTCAACACCGGTTTTAAATTGCACTCCCAAATCCTTGATCACCTGGATTTCAGCTTCGATAATGTCCCTTGGAAGCCGATAAGATGGAATGCCCACCGTCAACATGCCTCCCAGTACCGGCAATTTTTCAAATACCGTCACCTGGTAGCCTTCAATGGCCAGAAAATAAGCGCAGGTCAAACCGGCCGGGCCCCCTCCGATAATAGCGATTTTTTCTTCACGCGATGATTTTTTTATTGGCACATACCGGTTTCCGTTCATGTCCTTATCGGCGATAAACCGGTGAAGGTTCATGATGGAAAGGGTGGTATCGACTTCATTTCGTGTGCAGGACTCTTCGCAGGGATGATGACATACACGACCGCAAACTCCGGGAAAAGGATGATCAGATTTAAACAGCTTAAGCGCTTCGGTATATTTACCCTCTTTGACAAGGGCAATAAATCCTTGGGCGCTTACATGGGCCGGGCATGCAACCCTGCAGGGAGCCGCTCCTTTTTTGCTGATGGCATAGGCTCCGGGTATGGCCTGGGGATACTGCTTGTAGGCGGCTTTTCTCAGGGAAAGCCCCTTGTCGTATTCATTAGGGACCTCGACCGGGCACACCTTTGTGCATTCGCCGCAACTGGTGCATTTGCCCGTATCAATGAACCTGGGCTTCTGCCTTACCTTGGCGGTAAAGTTTCCGGGGTCTCCCTTCAATTCCATAAGTTCCGTATTGGTTAAAAGCTCGATATTTAAATGCCGGCCGACCTCGACCAGTTTCGGTGAGATCACTCACATGGCACAGTCATTGGTGGGAAAGGTCTTGTCCAGTTGAGACATAAGCCCGCCAATGGCCGCCGAGGTTTCAACCAGGTAAACATAGTATCCGGAATTGGCCAGGTCCAAAGCGGATTGCATACCTGCTATACCGCCTCCAACCACCATTACCGCTCCAACCATATTTGCCGTTGAACCGGACATAGCCATGGCTCCGGTTACCTGAGTGTTTTCAGTTGTTTTGTTGGCAGTCATGCTTAGATGCCCTCCAATACATCAGATAATTTATGTTCCCATCCCATGGGCGATATATTCACCCCGCTGAACCCTTCTTCCTTGACTTTGAGAACCATTTCTCCTGCAATCTTCACACATTCGCCTGGCTTGTCCGGTGCTCTCTGAAGTCTTGTGAGCAATTCCGGGGGAATACGAATATGTTTCATGTTCTGTTGAATGTAGCGGGCCATTCCCACGGATTTTAACAACAGTACGGTAGGGATGATTCTCGCTTGAGTTTTGGCAGCTTTTTCTAAAAACGGTTCGATAGCTTTAAGGTCAAAGATCGGGGAAGTAATCAAAAACCGGACACCAGCTTCGAATTTCCGGTTTATTTCTCCTATCTCTTTTTCCAGTTCATCACCTTCCAATCCGGCATTGACGGTGGACCCAACCAAAAAGGAGGGCTTGCCGGCAAGATCAATACCGGCCATGTCCCGACCATTTTGAAGATTTTGGATCGCTTTCAGCAGCCCGGTCAAATCAATGTCATAAACCGGTTTTGTCTGGTGATGATCTCCGAAACCTGGATCCTCACCGGTAACAGCCATGACATTGAAAATACCGCAGGCATAGGCTGATAAGAGATCTGCCTGCAACGCCAAGCGGTTGCGGTCCCGGCAGCACACCTGCATGACCGTGTTTATCCCGTTTTTCTGCAATACCATAGCACCGCCAAGGGCGCTCATGCGCATCACCGCGCTGCTCATCTCCGGAACGATAAAAGCGTCCACTTTGTGCTTCACTTTTGCGGCACCTGCCACCATTTTGGAAATATCCACCCCCTTGGGCGGTTCCATTTCCGCAATGATAGCAAATTCCCCCGTATCGAATTTACGTTTGAGGTGCATGGGCTTAGTTACCTCCGAAATGTGTCCTGGTTTTTGGTTACGAATAATATGAAGATATAAATGAATAGAGCAACGTGTGTGCCAATATAGATTATCAATGTAATAAAGATCGTTTTGGTATAAATAACGATGGGTTAAACACTTTTTTTTCAAAAAATGACCACCTGAAGTACATTATAACCAATAGGCCATTGCATATTCCAAAATGGCGTACTGGATGAATTAATCTTGTGTTTTTAGCAGGTTATATGTTATTGTGCCATTATAGCCTATGCCGATTTAGCATATACCAGTTATATTACAGAGATCAACGGGGAATTTCCTATGCAAACTCATATCATTGTTGTTGATGACGACCGGGATTACCTGGAAATTTTATCCAGGCACCTTGAAAGCTTTGGTTACGGGAATATCCATATTGAAGATAATCCGAAAAAGGCCGCACTTATGATTGAGCAGGGACAGGTTTTTGATATCGCCATTGTTGACATGACCATGCCGGAAATGGACGGTATCGTGCTTTTGGAAATCATCAAGAATTTGAGCCCGGAAACCGAATGTATTATGGTGACGGCAGTCAACGAGGCAAGAGTGGCGGTCAGTTGTCTTAAGGTCGGCGCATATGATTATCTGGTCAAACCCGTTTCAAAAGATGAACTTAACCTGACCATCAGGCGGGCTCTTGAGCGAAAAAGGCTGTTGGATATCCTTGAATTTGACAACAAACCTTTGATTCCCGGCCTGTTTCACGAGGGGCCTTTCAAAGACATCATTACCTGCTCACGCAATATGCTCAAAGTGATGAAAATGGCGGAACTTTATGCAGCCGGAGATACACCGGTGTTGGTTACCGGAGAAAGCGGGACAGGGAAGGAACTTCTTGCCAGGGCTATTCATAATGCCGGCTCAAGGGCCGGCAAGGTATTTACTGCAGTCAACATGGCTTCATTAAGCGGTGCTCTTTTTGATGCCGAATTTTTCGGACACACCCGAGGTGCATTCACCGGTGCGGAAAAAAACCGGGAAGGATATCTCGAATTCAGCAGCGGCGGTACTCTTTTTCTGGATGAAATCGGTATTTTGCCGATGGAACTGCAGGGAAAGCTGCTTCGTGTACTTCAAAGCGGAGAGTATCTCAAAATAGGTGCCAGTGATCAGCAGACAGCCGATGTCCGGTTCGTTGCCGCCACCAATGAGGACCTGAGCAAACTGATTGACAAAAATCTGTTCAGAAAAGATTTATATTATCGGCTAAGAGGCGGTTGGCTTCATATTCCCCCTTTAAGGGAGCGCAAAAATGATATTCCGTTGCTGATCAACCATTTTGTTCAAAAATTCTGCGGGGATAAACATAAGTGCATTATTGATGAAAAAACTGTTGAATTACTGATGGCTTATGATTATCCAGGCAATGTCCGCGAACTGATGGCCATCATTCAATCCGCGATTAATCTGGCTCAGGGCCGCGCCATATCGCCGCAGGTTCTTCCTGACGAACTGCGAACCTGCAAAACCATTCCCAAACTTAATTATAAGCATCCTGGAAATCCCGAAGACGTAATGCTCTCATTGGCCGAAATTGAGAAAAACCATATTCTCAGGGTATATGACGGCACGGGCTGCAACAAATCCGAAACAGCCCGCCGCCTGGAAATTGGTTTGAATACCCTGAGAAGAAAACTTCAATCCTACGGGATCAGGTGATCGCAACTTTTTGTTTCGTCATACCGGCGAAGCCTGTCCCGGGCTTGAACCGGGAGCCGGTATCCAGGGATTAGGTGCCCAAGAGTAACTCCTGATTATCCATGCCAACCTGCATCTTGAGATTCTTCGGTCGCCGAGCATTCAGGAGCTATACGGACCATATTGTCCCCACAGGCTTTGGCCCGCTGCGTAATGCCTCCTCAGAATGACAATCTTTAATACTTTGTCACTTCGTTAACTTGACACCGATGGGCGAAGGCCGGTCAAGAAATGAAGCGTTTCAGCGCTATCCAGGTGGATTCAAGTTGGTTTTTCAGGATGCCGGATCAAATCCGGCATGACGTAGAATTTTGTACTGTCAAGTACCTAAAAAATTCAGTGAAATTTTTATCAAAGTTCAGGAATTTCCTGATTGACTGCCCAAAAGAAATTCAATACAGACCAGCAAACATCTCCAGAACAACCCTTTTCATCGTTAACAACATAACAAAACTTCTAACCTCCGTGGAAAGATATTGATCCTCAGGTAAATTTGTTAAGGTTTAATTTATAAGCGCTCCATCCGGGTTTACCTGGCCCAAACCGTCAAAAAAGTTTCAGTGTTCAGGTTTCAGGAATGCTCCCAGACTGCTGGATCGCCTCTCTGAGCACTGACAACTGAAACCTGAAAACCTTTCACTTAGAAGAAGACGTTCTTTCAGGATATTTATCTGTATATTTGCGATACTTTAATTAACCCCAAAAAAGGAGAAGAGTAATGAGCACTTATATATTGGTACATGGCGCATGGCATGGCGCCTGGTGCTGGCATAAGGTCGTTTCCTTGTTGGAAAAAGAGGGCCATACTGTCATAGCCGTAGACCTGCCTGGTCATGGCACGGACAAGACACCAACTGCTGAAGTTACGCTTCAATCTTATGTAGACAGCGTCTGCAATACGATAGATGCTCAACAAGAGCCGGTCTTGCTGGTAGGTCACAGCATGGGAGGCGGGATCATCACACAAACTGCTGAAGAAAGACCTGATAAAATCAAGAACCTGTTTTATTTGACGGCTTTTTTACCGTCCAATGGCGAATCAATGGGACAATTATTTCAATCCGATACGGAATCGCTATTGCCATCTAACATCGAAATGTCCACAGACCAAAGTTATATGACTTTACGAAGGGAGTCACTCAAAGAGACGTTCTATGAAGATTGTTCTGATGACGATTTCGCTTTAACCATGGCGCTGTTGGTGCCCCAAGCCATTGCTCCATTTGCACAGCCAATTAATACGAGTGAGGAAAAGTTTGGACGGATTCCTCGAATATATATTGAATGCCGCCGGGACAAGATTCTAACCCCAACATTTCAAAAAAGATCTTACACTGCTCTTCCCTGCCGGAAAGTGATCGCCCTGGATACCGGCCATGCGCCCTTTTTTTCAGCACCGGAAGAACTGGCGAGACAATTGACGTCCTTATAATCGAAAAACCTGAAAGAAAGGATCAATTAACGAACCCAAGATGGAAGGAAATACAAGTGTTAGTTGGTGATGGTGTGGCGGAACCTGTGCCCGGCCCATACAATTATGCGATGATTTTAATGCAGCGCCTGAGGGTTGAAGGCTTTATCGTGCTTGATTTTTCCGATCGATACCCGGAGGCGATCGCCTCACTTTCTAAATGGATGTCCGAAGGCAAAATCAAGGTGCGCACCGAAATTGTCGACGGCCTGGAAAATGCGCTTCAAACAGTGATGAAACTTTTCACGGGAGCCAATACAGGCAAGCTGATGATCCGTGTAAAAGATCCATAACATGTCAAATTAAAACTAACCGTTTCACCTTATTCATTTTTCAAGTCAAAGAAGGAGGTAATATGGGAAAGTATGGTTTTGAGTATAAGATGGAGTACGTCACCTCTTATATCGCGACACTGTCTGAACCTGAGGTGATCGGACCTGTTGCGGAAGGTTTAAGACTCAACATCTATGTTACCGGCGGCACGATCGACGGACCGAAAATGAAAGGAAAAATCCTTCCTGTAGGCGCCGATTGGCTGACCATTCGCACCGACGGTGTCGGCATTCTGGATGTGCGTCAAACTATCCTGACCGACGACAACGCCCTGGTTTACATTTATTACAAAGGCGTGGCGGATCTTGGTCCTGATGGGTATAAAAATTTTCTTGAAGGTGCACCTCCACCCCCGGAAGGTATTGCTCTTCGCACAAATCCATGGTTTCAAACCGTTCATCCCGATTATCTGTGGATGACCCGGGGGCTGTTTGTCGAAGTCGGCAAGGCTTATCTGGACAGACGGGAAGTCTGTTACGACATATATCACGTGAAATAAATCGATCCAATTTATGAAAGGAGGACACAATGCTTTGGGCAGCCTATGGAAAATTGACACCGGAAAGTGTTAAAGGAATGATTACCAACCCACAAAACCGTGCGGAAGCTGTAGGGAAGCTGGTAGCGGCTTTAGGTGGTAAAATGGTCAGTTATCACATGTTGTTGAACGGAGATATTGATTTTTTCATTATCTCGGACATACCTGATGATAAGATCGCCGATATAGCATTGCTTAACCCGATGCTTGTCAGAGGTACGGGTGGAGTGGAAAATATTGTCACAGTCCCTTGTGTTCTTGCAGAAGATGCCGTGCCGCTTATGGAAAAAGCCAAAGAGATGGCAGCAGCTATGGCATATAAGCCTGCGGCACAATAATAATTCGAAAACTTAGGGTTTTATGATTCTTTGGTTTTCATGATAACTTGACAGTCTTTAGTTCTCATAAGTATCTGAGATCAAATCCCCCTACCGGCGTGCAGTTCATCGTGACAGGGATCAATATTTATCATTTCAAGGATGGGAAAATAGCCGAATTTTGGAATATCCTGGATGACCTGGTATTGCTTCAGCAGCTCGGGGTTATCCCTCCTTTGGGGCAGTAATAAATATTTTTATGGTTCCATAGAGCTGGTCGACAAATCCGGAACCAACAATAAACTCAAATATGGTGGAGGTCAAAATGAATCAACCCCGCATGACATCCGTCAGGAAAAAAAAGATTAAAACCGTTCTGTCCATGATGAACAAGCAGGGCAAAAGGCTCCTTCCCGTTACCCCTCCCCTGGTCGAAATGATGGACCTTGTCACCACTGATGACGAACTTGACTATCTTCTTAGAATGGGAACAGGATTGTATTCTTATCAACAGGCTGCAAAAATCGCCAATATGAATGATGAGCAGTTTCAATCCTTCTTTGACACCATGAAACGAAAAGGACTGGTTCACATACAATACAATGCCGGCGGAAAAGAAGAATACCGCTTAAATGCCGTAGTTGTAGGCTGGTATGAGATCATGATGTATTACAACATGGGTAAACCCCAGGAAAAAATATTTTCCGAAAAATGGGATGAATATTTCAAATTTTTCAAAAAATTTAATTTTTTCCCCATTCGGAATGTGCAAAATACAGTTATGCGTCATGTTTTAAAACCCACCCAGAGAACAGCGCTGATGAATCCGGAAATAATCGATAAATCCAAAAGAAAAACAATTCCCATCAACATGGCTTTGTCTCCTTCAGGTGCCAAAGTGTATCCCGCTTTTCATGTCAACGATATTATCGAAAAATTCGGAGACCTGAACGAAATCTTTGTTGCTCCATGTATTTGCCGACACGGAAAGACGCTGTCGGAATCTTCCTGCAATTTTGATATGCCAAAAGAATCCTGCCTCGGGTTCGGCAAAACCGTCAAGGCCTGGGCTGATATGGGTTACGCTAGGAACATATCCAAAGAAGAGGCCATAGAGATTCTGAAAGAAGTTCGTGACAAAGGGGCGGTTCATTCCGTACTCCATGAAAAAGACGATATCAGTCTGCCGGTATTGGCCATTTGCAATTGCTGCTGGGACTGCTGTGCCCTTTTAAAACCTTATAATATGGGGGCCACAACATTGAGCTATAACGCTACTTATGCCGCCCGAATCAAACAGGATGCAAACTGCAAAGAATGCGGCACTTGCGCAAAATACTGCCCTACTGCCGCCATGACGTTAAAAGATAGCCAGGTGTCTCTAAACAGCGAAAAATGCATCGGTTGCGGGCAATGCGCATACCAGTGCAAACAGAACAATATAGAATTGTACCCCGACGAAAGGACTGTTTATCTGCCCATGCTGAAAAAATCGGAAGCAAGAATCAATACATGAAAAGGAGGATTACGATGCCAAAATATCTTATTATCTGGAAAGGTGACTGTACCAGGCAACCTGAAGATTACAAGG
>JAABTQ010000039.1 GCA_011389745.1 Desulfobacteraceae bacterium
ATTGAAACAATGGGGGAAGCTGCCGGAACCTGACTGACTGAAACAGTCCGCTTTCATGTACAAATAAAAGAAGCCGTTTCCAGATGGCAACGGCTTCTTTTGAGATCAAACACAAGAAAGGTACCAAACGGTTCCCTACGCTGGAATTACCCAGATCAGGTTCGACGGGTTTAATCTCAGGCTTTTCAGCCACCCCGAGCCGCAATGTCGTTTATGAAAACTAATATAAAAGTTTTCAGAAGACCATGTCAAGGACGATATCGGTTTAGGGTGTTTAGCCGGAATTTCAAGGTTTTGAAGTTTGTGAATTCATCATTTCATTAATGGTTTGATCCTTTTCAGTCCACAGCTGATTCAGCCAGGTCTGAAATCGAATCCGAAAATTCTGGTCATTTGAATAATTGCCGACCAAATCCTCATGCACCGGCAAGGTTTTTACCCTGACTCTGATTTCGTTGATATTGCCGCAAAGATAGGCCCAGTAACTTTTTGGGCTTTCGGGATAAAAAATGGTAACATCCAGAACCTGGCGAATCTTGCCGCCCATGGCCCCAAGCACAAAAGCAATACCTCCGGCTTTGGCCCTGAGGAGATTGGCATAGGGGGATTTTTGCCTTTTATGCTTTTCTTGCGTAAACCGGGTGCCTTCCACAAAGTTCATGATAGAAATCGGGACCGTTTTAAACTTTTCGCAAGCTTTTTTTGTAATTTCCATGTCTTTTCCCTTTAGATGAGGTTTTCTTTTTAATTCGGATTTCGTGTACCGCCTGATAAAGGGAAAATCAAGAGCCCACCAGGCTTGTCCGAGTATCGGAAACCAGAAAAGCTCTTTTTTGATAAAAAATTTCAGAAAAGGAATTTTTCGATTAAATACTCTTTGAAGGACCAGAATGTCTGTCCAGGACTGATGGTTGGATAGAACCAGATACCATTCGGATTTTTCCAGGTTATCAGCTCCCTGAATGTCCCAGCGGGTGCTGCATAACAGGTCATGGGCAAGATTATTGATACAAATCCAGCTTTCAGCAAAGGTATTTGAGATACGGCTGCACAATTCCCGCCATAAGGTGATGGGAATCAGTGCTTTGGCTATGGCCACAATAAAAATCAGCAAGCTCCAGAAAATTGTGTTAAAAAAGTAGATTGTCAGGTGCACGGACCCAATAAGAGGGGCCACAAACTTTCGGTTCATTTTTTCTCCTTGTTGACTTTAAAAATGGAACATCCAATGTATTTTACAATACGATTAATGCGTCAACAGCCATTAACCCCTTATCACCTTTAAGGAGCGGGTTGATATCGATTTCTTTGATTTGTGGATAATCCATGCCGATTTGCCCCAGTCGAACCAATATATTTGCCAGTTCTTGCCGATTAACCGCGGGAAAAGAGCGAAATCCATCCAGAAGTTTCTGATTTTTCAGACGATTGATCAGGTCAAGCGCTTCGGATAAATCTATCGGAGCAACAGCGAATTGGGAATCCCCGATGATTTCGGCCAGTATGCCCCCAAAGCCGCACATGACACAATTGCCGAAT
The DNA here is from genome assembly GCA_011389745.1 of Desulfobacteraceae bacterium. Classification (GTDB taxonomy): domain Bacteria; phylum Desulfobacterota; class Desulfobacteria; order Desulfobacterales; family SKZT01; genus SKZT01. The sequence continues at coordinate 1,540 of JAABTQ010000039.1, forward strand.
TGAGGATCACGAATCAGCCCTGCAATCATTTCGATACTCTCCGGAAGTTGACGCTGTACGATGATTTTTCCACCTGTTTTACTTTCGGACATTTTATTGTCAAGAAAAGCAAAAGCATCTGATACGTCTTTTTCCGTTTGAATGCCCATACAAACAAGCCCTGCATCGGTTTTATGAGCTTGTCCCGGCAAAAGCCCTTTCATGACAACGGGAAACCCCATTTCAGCAGATACAATAAGCGCTTCCTTTTCATCAATAACCACTTTTTCGATCACCGTCGGTATGCCATAGGCTGATAGAATTTGTTTGGACAAATGCTCATCTAAAAGACCGACTTTATCTGTGAGCATGTTTTCAAGGATATTTGAAAGAGGCGTCTTATCAGATTGATGGGGTTCGCTGATTTTCAATACCGCCGATTTTTTGCGAAACACGGCAGCCATGCATTCAACAGCTCTGTGAAGGTCCCGGAACACCGGCACCCCTAAATCCTGCGTGCGCTCCTGAAAATCCCGGGCAGCTTCTCGTTCTCCAAGAAGCCAGCAAAACAGTGGTTTTCCGGCCGATTTTGAGATACGGACTATTTCCGCCATGTCAGGGTTCAGAGCAAAACCGCCGGAGAAAGCGTGAAAAAGGACTCCATCCACACCCGGATCAGAGCACACCGCCCTCATGGCTGTACCAAAAGCTTTGCGGGCACCGTTTCGTTCAACCGCAGGCCAGAGGTCCACCGGATTAGATAAAGGCATCCATTCGGGGGTAATTGTTTTTAATTGATAGAGTGTTGAACGGGAAAGTTCGGCCGGTTCGAGTCCAAGACTGTCCATAAAATCGGATGAAACTATCCCGGCTCCACCGCTGTAGGTCAGCACCGCAATTTTACCCGGAGATTTGGTTGCTGATTTCGGATATCGGGCCAGGGTCCGTCCCAAGTCTAACATATGCCTGAACCCGGTTGCTTCAAAAACACCTGCCTGAGCCATGGCACCCCTGAGAACGGAATTGTTTACCGACAGGCTTGCTGTATGACTCATGGCTGCAGAAGCACCTTTTTTGCTTTTTCCTCCCTTTAGCAAAATAATGGGTTTTGGAGAGTTTTTCCAAAGCCTGAACAACCGACGGCCATCTTCAATGGATTCCAGATACAGACATACGGACTCGGTTTGATTATCCGAAAGAAGATATTCCAGGATATCGCACTCGTTGATATCGGCCTTGTTTCCGATGGAACAGACCTTGCTTACTCCTGTAACACCGTGGGTCATAACATCGATTAGAAAGACCCCGGAAAGCATGCCGCTTTGGACGATCATGGATACGTTGCCTTTTTTCAACCCATAATCCCACATCATGGGGGTAGCAAAAGAAAAAATATGCCCTTTAACAGTATCCACCAAACCCATGCAGTTTGGACCCCACACGCGAATTCCGGTTTCCTTGGCAATCGATTTAATTGCCTCTTGAAGTATGGCTCCGGATTCGCCTGTTTCGGCAAATCCACCGGATTCGATCATGACTCCGGGAATTTGACGACGGGCGCAATCCTGAACAACCTGAGGCACAAGGGGCGCAGGTACAAAAATAATTCCCAAATCCACCGGGTCAGGTACATCGATAATCGATGGATAACAACTCATGCCTTCAATTTCGGCATAGCTCGGATTAACCGGATAGATACCTCCCTTAAAACCAATTCTCAAATTCCTTAAAATGGCATGTCCCCCTTTCTGAGGGTTCGGGGTGGCGCCAATGAGTGCTATTCCTCGAGGGTTGAAAAAAAAGTCCATTTCATCATGTCTCCCTGGATAATAAAAAATGTCGACTATGTTAAAGGAATTTAAGCCTTTCTTTCAATAATGTATATCTTTTGCGTGTTTTATCATTTTTAATCCCGATCGCCAATGCTTTCCATGTGCCGACCAAAACCGCCAGTTTTTTGGCCCTTGTGACGGCGGTGTAAATCAGGTTTCGCTGCAATAATATGTAATGCTGTGTGATGATAGGGATAATCACGACCGGATATTCGGAGCCCTGGGATTTGTGAACTGAGATCGCGTATGCCAGGACAATTTCGTCGAGTTCCGAAAAGTCATATGTCACCAGGCGATCATCAAATAAAATGGCAAGTTCCTGTGAATCAGCATCGATATGTTTTATCCTGCCGATATCCCCGTTAAAGACCTTTTTGTCATAATTATTGCGAATCTGCATAACCTTGTCATCAATTTTAAATGATCGCCCCCCCAAAATGAGGGAATCCTTTTTAGGATTCAATGCCTGTTGAAGGTGGTAGTTTAAATTTGCAGCCCCCAGAGTTCCGCGATGCATGGGAGTCAATACTTGTACCTGATCAAAAGGATCATAACCGAATCGTTTCGGGATACGTTTACAAGTCAGATCCAGGATAATATTTAATACTTTTTCGGGATTTTCCTGCCGGATAAAATAAAAATCACCTGGTGATTTTGAATGATCATGGGAGGGTAGCAGTGGAAATTTTCCATGATTGATCCGGTGGGCATTGACGATGATCAAACTTTCGGCGGCCTGGCGAAATATTTCGGTCAACGTCGTCACTGGAACGGTTCCTGAAGAAATCAAATCTTTGAGCACATTTCCCGGACCTACCGAAGGAAGCTGATTAACATCTCCCACCAGTATGAAAGAAGCTGTGGGCGGCACTGCCTTCATCAGGTGATGCATCAGTACCGTATCAATCATGGAAGCTTCATCCACGATGAGTACATGACAGTTCAACGGTTTTTCTGCGTTTTTTTGGAAACCACCGCTTTGAAAACTGAATTCCAGAAGCCGGTGAAGTGTTTTTGCCGGAATGCCTGTAGTTTCAGTCATTCGCTTTGCCGCCCGACCGGTAGGTGCCGCAAGCAGACAACGCGCGCCCATGGCGTTGAAAATTTTCAAAATAGCGTTAATGACTGTGGTTTTGCCGGTCCCTGGCCCGCCGGTCAGGATCAATACCTTGTTGTTAAGAGCATTTCGGATTGCTTCAAGCTGGTTTGGGGCTAATTGGATGGAAAGCTCTTTCTGGACCCACTCCACAGCCTTTTCCACCTGAACAGGCCGAAGGATTTCAGGGGTTGAAATCAGGAGTTTTATACGCTCGGCAATCCGTTTTTCACAAAAATAAAACTTTGAAAGATAGATTGCCTGATTATTTTTGTTAGTATTTTTAGTATCATCTATAAGGTTTTCCAGTACAATTTTTTTGGAGATGACCAAACCCTCCAGCGCTTTTATCATGATGTTGTAATCAATCTGCAGTACCTCATGGCATTTTTCCATCAGCGGTTTATATGGATAATAAACGTGACCATCATCTGCCAGTTGGTTTAGAATGAAAAGAATCCCCGCTTCTGCTCTGAGATGAGAATCCTTTGAAAACCCGAGCTGTCCCGCAATTTTATCAGCTGTTAGAAAGCCGATTCCGAAAATGTCCATGGCCAGCCGATATGGATTTTCCCTCACTGTACCAATAGAACGATCTCCGTAGTGTTTGTAAATTCTGGAAGCATATGCCGAGCTGATACCATGGCTCTGTAGAAAAAGCATGACCTCCCGGATTTCTTTTTGATCATCCCAGGCCTGCCTGATCATTCCGATTCGCTTTTTCCCGATGCCTTCTACTTCAGCCAGGCGCTCGGCTTGGTCCTCAATGATGTCGAGGGTTTGGTTTCCGAATTGTTTAACAATCCTTTCCGCCATCACCGGCCCGATACCTTTAATAAGACCGGAACCGAGGTACTTGCGAATGCCGAGCACTGTAGCAGGGACAGTAGATTCGTAATAAACCACCTTAAACTGTCGGCCATACTTTGGGTGACTGGTCCATTCACCTTTCATGCTGAGAACCTCTCCGGGCATGGGTGACATAAGGTTACCGACCACTGTGACAAGATCCGGTTTCCCGTGAATTTTTACACGGGCTACTGTGTACCCGGTTTCCTTGTTGTTGTATGTAATTTTTTCGATTTGTCCTTTGAGTTCTTCCAGCATTTCAGTAATGATACCATACCTTATCGTATTTTTATTTCTTAATAGATTTTTATTCCGACTATTTTACTGTGTGTCAAGTTTTAATTGTCATTTAAAGTGCTGACACCTGAATAAAATTTGTTTCAAAGGGTTATAGGTAAAAAAGACCCCTTTTGACCCCAATGTCATCGATTTGCTTTTAATTGAAATAATATCAAATAGTTATTGGTTTATTTCTGAGTAGTACATGGTTAAAACCCTTACAGGATACATTTATCTTCTGTTCATTTGTTTGAAAAAAAATTGATGTTTGGTATTTTTTTTGATCCCATAAAATCATATTGAAATCATATAGGGCAGAGCCTGAAATGAGATTTAATGTTTTAATCATAAATTAAAACCTGGTTTTATAATATAAATCCATAAGAATGGTATATTTATTGCTAAAAATTGCGGTGGGGAAGGACTTTTTTGGATACATGAAAAATGGTGGAAAAAGGAATATCTTGATTCCAAAAGACAGAAAGGGGGATGATACGATCATAAAATCATGTAAAGGAAGTATACAGGTAAGGCTAGGTTTTAGTCAAAACAATTCACCACATCATTAATTTATGAATATAATCTTAGCAATTGTGAAGGGCTGTTCATTTTCTTTTTGTTCGGATAAAGGTTAATTTCGCTCAATATGGCCGCTCAAGCATATTGACAAATCCAAAAAAATCTCACAACCGTAAGTCCCGTATGCCAGATATTCTGAAAACATCATTTTGCATGTCAGTTTGAATTCCTTAAGGAAGACTTTCCCTCATGGCAATCCATTTGAAAAAATTTGATCTTAGAGCTTAATTACAAATGGCAAGATTTGAGGAGGCATTGATTATGGTCGTATCAATTCTGATAATGATTAGTTTATTCTGGTTCGCAGTGGCATTACTAAACTTGGGATATGGTGAACCAAAAGGAACAGGTTTTATCGCTGCTGCAGTAGGATTTTTAACAATTGCCGGTGGTTTTGTTGACAGTATCAACGACGGTGGTTTAGCAGGCGGCTTGCTGTTTTCACATGGCCTTCTTTACATGGCTATTGCGTATGCACTTATTTTTGGTGTTGAAAACATGAAATCAATAGGCAACATCAGTCTATGTGTCGCATTTGTGTCCACAATTTACATGTTTGTCTGGTATGTTGGCGGCAATTATTATCTGGCTTTTATGGCTGCAGGTTATGCGGTACTTACCTATGAAGTATGGTTGAACTTTTACGGTAAATTATCCGGCAAGGTTGTCGCTTGGTCATTATTAATCTGGATTCCTATCGGACTTTGGATTCCGGCTTTTCTGCTTGGAATGGGAAAAGCGCTACCCTTCTGATCACGCACTTGGCCACAAAAAGGCTAATTTTGTTTAAATTTTTTTGGTTCTCAAGTGGGGTCAAATGCCCCTACTGACCCCAAAAGAATCTATAGTGTTTTATTGGTTATGATATCAATTGATTATAAAAATCATCTCTTTGGGATCATGGTCATATTTTTAAGGCCATTATTTTTAGTTTTCCACAGGATTTTTTTAAATCCTGTGCCAATTTTTTTTCTAAAGATGTCCTGGAAGCATCTAAAAACAGAGCCGTAAATGATACTCACTTTTTAAATCATACTTTAAAAAGTTGTTTGGCTACATAAAAAATTAAACGGCATATAATTTGCAAAAATATTCAAAAGATAACTTCCTTTAATACATGGATGGTGATGTGAAAAGGAACTTCTCGATTCCAAACGATAGAAAGGGGGATGGTACGAACTCGGATCATTGGGGGAAGCATACAGGTGAAGGCATTATTCACCGACAAAGCAAATTTTCAAACTTTTTAAATTTTGGTTAAGTTTTTGTACGAATTAAACTCTTTTTTTATCCATCACATGAAGTGATGAAGGAGGTAGTCGTATGGTTGAACACAAGTATGATCCGACCAAGTGGCATGAAATGCAAGGGCCTATCGATGGAGGGCGAGATACATATCAGTCCAAAAGCTGGAATCCCACCAAGAAAAAGTGGGGTACTTTTACTCAGGATGGCCCTGCTCCGGTTTGGTTTTCTGAAGCCAATGCCACTAACTGGACGGAGTCCATGATTTGCAAAACAAAAGATTTGTTTTATGAAGCAAAGATTAATGAGTGTGTAGAAAAAGGAGATGAGGTTGCCATCAAGATTCACTATGGCGAATACAACCGCACTGCCGTGTTACGTCCGGAATATATCGCCGCCATCGTGGAAGAGGTCAAGGCCTGCGGCGGGCATCCTTACGTAGTCAATGATACCACCTTGTCATACCATACTTATAACAGTATGGCCATTTCTCAGTACCAGATGGAGGGGGCCATCCGGCATGGTTACACCGATGCAACCTTTGGGTGTCCGGTGCTTATCGCCGACGGGTATTCCGGTGAGGATGACTATCGGGTGGATATCCCCGAAGGTCTGATCCTCAAGGAAACTTATATCGGCCGCGCCATTGCCGAAGCTGATGCGATGATTGTCATCGGGCATGCCAGAGGCCATTCTATCACCATGTATGGTGGGGTGCTTAAACAGCTGGGCATCGGTTGTCAATCCAAGAGGGGCAAGTACATTACCCACCTGGCCCACTGGGGCGACCCGCATGATGCCATCGGCTGGCCCAAGTTTACGGACAAGTGTCCCGGAAAAGCATGCAAGTTTCACAAAATGTGCGATGATTCCTGCCCGCGAAATGCCCATCATGTCGAAGAGCACCGGAAAGTCTGGTATCCCGAACGCTGCCGCTTGTGTTATTCCTGTCAGGTTACCTGTCTTTTCTCAGGGATGACCGGCATCGGCTTCGAGGAAAACTATTTCCCCAATGCCATGATCGCGCATGCGGACGCTGCTTTAGGGGCCCTGAAATGCTTTGATCGTGGAAAGGTTGGATATTTTAATTGTGCCATTGATATCGTTCCTGAATGTGATTGTTTCCCATGGGCCGGATTGGCTGTTGCGCCGGATGTTGGGATTTTCGCCGGCAAGGACCTGATTGCCATCGAGATGGCTACCTTGGACGCCATTGACAATGCGCCGGTCAGCCCGGGTTCGGTTGCCGATGAAAAAGGATGCAAACCAGGAGAAGATCGTTTTAAGTTGGTCAATGGTTTCAGCCCGCGTATCACTATGAATGCCGGGGAAAAGATCGGCCTTGGCTCCAAAGAATACAAACTTAACACTTATGAACCTCCGATGACCCCTGAGCATATTGCCAAATGGCAGATCCGTCATGGAGGGGTAGACAATCAAAAACCCACAACGGTTCGTCTGAGAGATGTATTTCACAAACATGACTTGGCCACTGAGGTCATGCCTTTTGGCCGAACCGAATACAACAAGGACTGGGTTTGGAATGAGTGGAAAAAGTATGATCCGACTTAGCAATTGCTATTGAATTTTGGACGTAACATCTATGGGAGGGGTAACTCACCCTCCCATAACCATTTCAAAAACCCCATCCTGACCGGAAGGAAACACCATGAGCGAGGTCATCTGGGTAGACTCGGAAAAAATGTACTTTGACAATTCGGTGAGGCATAAGCTGCAAAAACTTATGGATTCCTCCCGGGCGGACAGTGATCTTATAAAAGGCATGCGTGTTGCTTTAAAAATCAACACTGCTGAAGAGGGTTATGATTACGGTCTGCGTCCCGGGTTTTTCAGACCTGTTTCTGAAAGGGTTCTGGCAGCTACCAATACGCGGCCTGTCATCTGTGACGGCATCAAATTGGCGGATTATTGGAAACAAATCCGTGGAACCAATTACCTTAAACTGGCCGGCGCACAGGGTTATTCCAATGAGACTCTTGGGGGGCATTTTGTCATCAACGGCGGTTTCAGCGGCGATGAAGGAGATCTTTTTCCATGCAAACTAAAAGATTCCGAACTTGGCGGTGTGGAAGTAGGTACAGCGGTTTGCCGCAGTGATGCACTTTGGGTGCTCACCCATGTCACCTTTCATCCCTTATTCGGCATTCATGGGGCTTTGTTTAACGCAGGCTTCGACTGCCTTGTTGACCGGGCAAAGACCCGCCTTCTCAAGTCCATCAATCCTTACATTTTCAATGGACATAAACCACCATTTTCTGATCTCAGAGCTTTCCAGTGCCGGGCTTTGGAAAGCTTTCTCGGAGTTCAGGCTTCTATGGAAAGCAAAATGTTTTTTATCAATTATCTTTGGGATATGACCCCCCAGCCGGAATATTACCCGTACAGTGAAACTCCGGTCATTGAAAATATGGGGTTTTTGGCTTCGCGTGACCCTGTCGCCATTGACAAAGCAACGGTAGATCTGATTGGGAAAAAGTGCCCATCTGAAGTTTTGGTCAGCAGCGGGATTAATTTTATCGATGTTCTTCAGGATGCAGAGCGCATGGGTATAGGAAATTTGGACTATACCCTCAGTCGCCTGTCATAACATAATGTAAGGAGGGATCAATGGAGGAACTGACGCGCCATGAATTCAAAGAAAAGCAGAAGCAGCAACTAGTTCAGGAAGGCGCCATTGCCGAGGCATTGAAATATGTCAAATATAAAATCGCTATTCTTTCCGGAAAAGGCGGTGTGGGTAAAACCTCCGCCACAATCAATTTAGCCGCGGCGCTTCAAAACAGCGGACAACGTGTGGGTATATTCGACGCCGACCTTCACGGTCCAAGTGTTCCGAAAATGCTGGGCATCAAAAAAGAAGCCAAGCTTGATGGCGCATTCTGGCTGAACCCGGTAGTGACCGATTTCGGAATTAAGGCTCTTTCAGTGGCTTTGTTTTGGCCTGGAGATATGACCCCGGTGATGTGGCGGGGCCAAACCAAGAGTCGCACCATTCGACAATTGTTGTCGGCGGCCAAATGGGGAGGTCTGGATTTTCTTCTGGTGGACCTGCCGCCAGGCACCGGAGATGAGCCCATCGCCATTCTCAAATCGATCCCGGATCTGGATGGTGTGATTATTGTCACCACGCCTCAGGAGGTGGCAACGCTGGTTTGTTCCAAGGCAATAAATGCCGCACAGACATTGGATGCAAAGGTTTTGGGGCTCATCGAGAACATGAGCATGTATGTATGCAGATGTTGTTCGGATACTGTATATCTGTTCGGAAAAGATAAAGGCAGTCAATTGGCCCGAATGATGGAAATTCCCTTTCTGGGATCGATTCCCATTGATCCGCAGTTTACCGAGGCGGCAGATGGTGGCATACCGATAGTGAACCTTTACCCGGAAAGCATTACCGCTAAAGCGTTTATTAAAATATCTCAAACCCTGAAAGAGCAACTACCACATAAGGAGGTCCCGGAGGCTCCCCCGGAAGAGCATCGTCCGTGTCCGGGAGCAGGGCATCATCACCATCATGATCACGGTGACGGGTGCAATCATCCACATCATTATCACAAGCACTGATTGATCGCAGAGATGCCGAATACGTATCAAGAAAAGATTAAAAATAAAGAAAGGAGAAATAAGCGTGAGTGAAGAAAAAACCGGAACCCAGTATGTTCGAGAAATGTGTGAAACCTTCAAAGAAATAGCGGCAGAGACCAAGTTCGATGCTGTTAGGGAAAAACTGAATGCACTGGCAAAAGAATTAGAACCCATGGCTACCAAACTTTATTTCAAGACCCAGAAGGGTACTGAGGACATGGAAGAGTTGACTCAAAAATTTGAAGACTTGAAAAGCAAGTTGGCCGCATGCCATGAGGCCGGTTCTGCGGAAAGCATGTGCATTCCATTTTATGATAAGCTAGAGAAAATCATAAAACATGTCAAAACGATGAAAGTGCGCATGACATAAGGAGATATTATGGAGTTGAACCTGTCGGACCAGGAAATGATTCGGGACATCACCCGCGTGGGTGTTAGGGCGGCAGTACTTCTTCGTGGAGTGATGCTTCAAAAGGTGGATCAGGAAACTCTCGAATGGGGACTTAAGGAAATTGCCGCTGGAAACCTGCTGAGTAAATATTTTACATGTTTAATGGAGCGAGCCGATTGGGTATATCTGCTTAATTTGCTTTATTTGGTCTACAGCCTGGAAGGGCAACTTGGTTATCAAGTGCGAGAATATGGATTGGATTCGGTTAAGGATGATTTGCATGAAATAAATTTTAGTCTGCAGCAAATTGGTGAGAAGTTTGATCTCGATCAACTTCGGGAAACCATCTGAGACTGCCCGAACCCCAAACCGTGAACCCTGAAACTTCATAAAGGAGAATATGAATGAAACTGGATGGAAAAGTGGCTATTGTGACCGGAGGCGCTCGCGGCAATGGGTTAGCCGCTGCCATGTGCATGGCCAAAGAGGGGGCAGATATCGCCATTGCTGATATCTGTGCCAACATGAAAACCATTCCCTATAACATGTCGACTCCGGAAACCATGGCCAATGCAGTGGATGAAATCAAAAAACTGGGCAGAGAGGCTATCGGTATCAAATGTGATATCAGAAAATCCTCGGATGTCCAGGCCATGGTGCAAAAGGTCATGGATACTTTCGGCAAAATAGACATACTGGTTAACAATGCCGGTAATTCTTCCATGGTCGCCATTGCCGATATGGACGAAGAGACCTGGGATGAGGTCCTGGATACCCATCTGAAAGGAACATATCTATGCTGTAGATATGTTTTGCCACACATGATTGAGCAGCAGAGTGGCGTGGTGATCAGTATTTCCTCGGTTGGCGGACAGCGGGGATTCGGAATGGGAGGGCATTACTGTGCCGCCAAACATGGAATCATCGGTCTGAACAAGTCCATCGCCATGGAAGTGGCCAATCACAATATCCGGGCCAATGTGGTTTGTCCCGGTACCGTATGGACCGACATGATGAAGGGCATTGCGAAATTTTTCGGTTTGGAGGAAGAAGAAGCCCAGGAGAATTTCTTTGCCGGCCACCTCATCAAAGATCCCCAGGTAAGCCCGGAAGACATCGGAAAGGCTGTTTTGTGGCTTGCGTGTGACGACTCCCGGTGCATCACCGGAAACATGATTACGGTGGATGCCGGATGGACCGCTCAGGCACCTTAGAAAAAAGGAATAAGGATTACCGGATAACCGTGCCTGAAAAATGACTAATTTAATTAAAGGAGGTAGTTGAATGGACAATGAAATCAGAGAACAGGAACTTGAAGTAGAAGAAGAAAAAAACGAAACACCATGCATTCTGGAAGAGATCAATATTGAAGAATTGGCTGTGGACGGCATTTGCGGAATCTACTAGCAAATCATGTTTCGTTTCAAAAGCGCTATCCGCAATTTTTCTGCAATGCGCTGAATGGTATCATCATTCGGGTTCCCATGATATTCCGTGGGAACCTATGATGGGGAACCGACCCCAACGAGCATAGGGCAGGGATCGGGTTCACACCATCTCTTTTGGGGGTGTAATGCAATTTCATTCGGTTTATAGTTTAAAAAATGGGGTTCAGGTTCGGAAAGAAAGGTTCGGGCTGCTCTTCTACAATTATGCCGGGCCAAGGCTTTATTTTGTGCCCACGCAAGACTTGATCAGCAATGAATTTTTTGAAGGAAATCAGCAGGTTAAAGAGCTTGTCGATCAGATAGAAGCCAATCATCCATGGCCGAGGCAATGGATAGAAGACCGGATCGGGCAGGTCCTTCAAATTCTGGAACAAAAGGGGTTGATATATGGGCAATCAGTATGTTGATATGGGGCTGTCCGCCCCTGTAAACGTCACCTGGGAAGTCACTTTCAAATGTAATCTTTCTTGTATTCACTGTCTTTCAGATTCGGGCAAAAAGAGAATAGGCGAGCTTGATACTGATCAATGCAGAAAGGTTATTGATGAGTTGGCAGCCATGAAAGTGTTTCAGTTTAACATCGGTGGCGGAGAGCCTTTTATGAGGCGGGATTTTCTTGATTTGATGGATTATGCCCATGAAAAAGGCATGGTGACTTGTATCAGCACCAATGGGACACTGATTACCGAAGAGGTTGCCAAAAGGCTGGACAAGAATCTGGTTTACATCCAGGTAAGTTTGGATGGCGCCACACCACAGTCCAACGATGCAATCCGAGGTAAGGGGAGTTTTAGCAATGTGGTCAGAGCATTGGAGCATTTGAAAAAGCGTAACATAGAAGTGAGTATCAATACCGTTTTGACCCGATTGAGTTTTCCTGAACTTGACAAGATGGTGGAACTGGCTTCAGAATATGGCGCCAAGCTGAGGGTTTCGAGGTTTCGTCCTTCAGGAAGAGGCATGGATTCATGGTCTGATTTGAATGTGAATAAAAATCAAATGCTTGAATTTTCACAATGGCTGAGCAGACATTTGAAAGTGTCCACGGGGGATTCGTTTTTCTCCGTGACCACGGAAGAGCGAAAATCCCTCGGGCTAAATATGTGTGGGGCCTGCAAACTGACCTGTTGCATTTCTCCCAAAGGCGAAATTTACCCGTGTGCTTTTTTGCAGCATGACGATTTTTATGCAGGAAGACTCCCTGGGAATGATTTTAAAACAATATGGGAGACCTCACCGGTATTTGAATCCTTTCGTCGTTTGGAGATTAAGTCCTGCGAGAGCTGTCATCGCTTTGACCTTTGCCATGGAGGATGTCCGGCCATCGCCTATCACACTCAGAGAAAACTTGGGGTCCCTGATCCGGGATGCCTGGCCAACTGTGTGAAAATAAAACCTCCGACAGTTGCGGCAAAAGGGGCATAAATACCGGATATGATTGTAAAGGGATCCTTTCATCTGCAGCCTTTGATTCATCTTATTCCTGAAAAAGGAAACGATGCGACCGGTGGGGGTATTGTGTTTCAGCCCAGTCCCATGCGTGTTCTCAGGATGAATAGCGCAGCTTTTTCAATTTTGAAAAAATGCCAAACTGGTTACAGGGTTGAAGGCTGCCGAGAGAAGACTGAGGACCATTTAAAAAAAACAACGATTCCGTTTCTCGACGCATTATGTCAGGCGCAAATCTTAGAATGGAAACCCCCCGCAGAAAAATATGAGCCCTTTGTAAGCATTGTTATTCCGGTTTACAATCGAAGTCATGACCTCTACTATTGTCTGGAATCGCTTAAAGCGCTGGATTATCCCGCATCAAAATTACAGGTGATTGTTGTGGATGACGCCTCCACCGATAACAGCGCCTCTGTGGCTCGAGAATTTAACGTCAAAGTCATGGTCCAACCCTATAATCAGGGCCAATCCGCCGCCAGGAATCGTGGTGTGAAAGAAGCTTCCGGTGAAATCGTGGCATTTATGGATAGTGACTGCATTGCTGATCCCCAATGGCTCAAGGACCTGGTGCCTTATTTCCAGGATCGGCGATTCGTTCTGGTGGGCGGATTGGTGGATTCCTACTACCAAAACAGCATGCTTGATCGTTATGAATCGGTAAAATCGGCGCTGAACATGGGTAAGGAAAAGGTTGTAGGAGTCGGTAATAGTGCTGTTTTTTATGTGCCTACATGCAATGTCCTGATAAGTAAGGATGTCTATCTGAAAAATGGTGGACTGGATGAAAACATGCGGGTGGGAGAAGATGTCGATTTTTGTTGGAGGCTGATGAAAGCAGGACATCGCCTAATTTACGTCCCCAAAGGAAAGGTCGAGCACAAACACCGCAATCAGTTTTTATCCTGTTTCAAACGGCGATTCGATTACGGAACATCCGAGCCGGTGCTTTATGCCAGATACCCTGAAACCAGGAAGCGTTTTCCATGGCAGGCTGCGGGAATGGTTTTTTTTCTGTTTTTTCTTATGGGTCTTGTTTTACAGTCGGTCATATTTTTTTTAGCCGCCATGGTATTGCTTTTTTCAGAAGTATGGTACAAAAAGATACAAGTGGAAAAAAAATTTAAAACAATATTACCGCTAAGAACGATTTTATGGGGTAGCCTTCGCAGTCACTTTTTATTCTCATATTATTTAACCAATCATATTAATCGCTATTATATTTTCCCCCTGGTTTTGTTGCCGTTTATATCCCTAAAAATGATCCCCCTAACCGCAGCAATCGCTTTATTGCCCGTATTGGTTGAATTTTTTCAGAAAAAGCCTCGATTGAATTTACCGATGTTTGTATTCTATTTCTGGATGGAACAGATATTTTATCAGGCGGGAGTACTTAGGGGATGTTTCAGGGAAAGAAGTTTCAGACTTTATCGAATTTCTTTTGCACATGCCGGATTTCTTAAATCGGAAAATCCATTCTTGAAACGCGTGAAAAGCGCTTTTCAAAACCGAAGATAGGCGGTCATGAATTACGAACAGCAGACAATCAAAGAGAAATATATAACACTGAAAACAATTATACTGGATTTTAAAAAAGTACTGGTGGCATTTTCTGGTGGGGTTGACAGCACATTTCTCCTGAAAACGGCAATTGAGTTGCTCGGAAATGAGTGCGTGCTTGCTGTTACCGCAATTTCCGCCACGACATCCCGGCAGGAGCGGCATGATGCCTTTAAATATGCCGAAGTTTTTGGGGTGGAACATGCGGTAATCGACTCCGGGGAGCTTGATATTCCAGAATTTGTACAAAACCCGCCGAATAAATGCTACATTTGTAAAAAACACCGATTCGGGAAAATTGTAGAAATTGCTCGTCAGAAAGGATTGGATGTTGTTGTGGACGGGGAAAATGCGGATGACCTCCTGGATTTTCGTCCGGGCAGCCTGGCTGCAAAAGAACTTGGGATAAGAAGTCCTCTCAGGGAGGCCGGTTTGACCAAGCAGGAAATTCGGAATCTTTCCAAAGAATTCGGATTGCCTTCCTGGAATAAACCGTCTTTTGCTTGTCTTGCCTCCCGCATTCCTTATCATGAAAGTATTACGGTGGAAAAGCTCAATCGGGTGGATGAAGGTGAAGAGTTTTTACGCAATTTGGGATTTTTACCTCAACTCCGGGTGAGGCATCACGAAAATATGGCTCGAATTGAATTGGATAATAAAGACATTCGAAAACTGATCCAGGATGATATTCGGCTTCGCATTATGCAGTATTTCAAATCTCTGGGCTTTGGGTTTGTCGCTATTGACCTTGAAGGCTACAATATGGGAAGCCTTAACCGGGAAATTGATAAGGATAAATAGCGGACCGGCAACCAGGGTTTTAGAGAATTTAAAGGATGCTGAAAAATTCCGGATAAACATATAAAATCGGTTTAAGGCATTGAAAGGATGGTAAATTATGGATAGTAAATTTTTGATGAGTCTCCTGACACAAGTACAAAATGGACAGATGGATCTCGATTCGGCCATGCACGCTTTGAAACGGTTGCCATTTGAAGACTTGGGTTATGCCAGAATCGACAATCATCGCTGTGCCAGAACCGGTGTGCCTGAGGTCATATACTGCGAGGGAAAAAGCATTCCGCAGATTCAGGGTATTGTCAAACGGATCTCTCAGTACCACAACAATATCCTTGCAACGAGGGCCGATGAAAAGGTCTATCATGCGGTAATGGAAACCAAGGTGACATGCTGTTATCATGATCTTGCCCGAATTATTGTGGTTAATCCGGAACCTGTGGATCAGATAGGAGATATCGTTGTGGTCAGTGCCGGGACATCGGATATACCCGTGGCTGAAGAGGCCGCCATTACCGCCGAAGTATTGGGAAATAAGGTTAAAAGAATTTACGATGTGGGCGTTGCGGGTATTCATCGTCTGCTTCATGTTTGTGACGATTTATTCAAAGCCAATGTGGCGGTTGTGGTTGCCGGGATGGAGGGTGCATTGGCCTCCGTGGTCGGCGGTCTTGTGTCATGTCCGGTGATCGGTGTTCCCACCAGTATCGGCTACGGGGCTAGTTTCAAAGGTGTTGCAGCACTTCTCAGTATGCTCAACAGTTGTGCCTCGGGCGTTTCCGTGGTCAACATCGACAACGGCTTTGGTGCGGGATATCAGGCAAGCCTTATAAACAAAATTGCCATGAAACATGCCATAAATGTATCTGATCAAACAAAAAATACTGTCGGACCTCAAGCAGAATGCGAGAATAAAGAGGCAATCGCCAAAAAGCTGTCTTTAGCCAAAACAGGCTCCTGAAAGCGGATTACATGAACACCAATGAAAAAATTGAGAATAATACAATAATACAATGAAAATAGCCTATTTTGATTGTTTTGCAGGTGCCAGCGGAGATATGATTCTTGGTGCTCTTCTTGACGCGGGACTTGAAATTGAAACGCTGAAAACCGAACTGGCGAAACTTGGCCTGTCAGGCTATGATGTTGAGGTGAAAAAGGTAGTCAAAAGAGGCATTGGGGGAAGCCAGGCCATAGTGATCATCGACCCCCCATTGCAACACAATGATCACAAGACTGGTCTTTTGGGCCGGCAAGAGCACCACCACCATCACGACAATCATTATGACAGCGACCCCCATCATGATCACAGCCATGAACATCAAGGCCATACTCACCATGATCACAACCTAACCACCATGATCACAACCATCACGGCCGTGAAAAAGAATACACCCAGGGTCATCATACGGATCAGGATCGACACCATAAAGATAATTTCCACCATAGAAATCTTAATGATATTCGTAATATCATTAAAAATAGCCGGCTCAACCGGTGTGTTAAAGAAAAAAGCATAAAAATATTCACAAGGCTTGCAGAAGCCGAGGCGAAAGTGCATCGGACTTCAATCGAGCAAATCCATTTTCACGAAGTAGGGGCTATGGATGCCATCATCGATGTGGTTGGAGGTGTTATTGGTATTGAAGCCCTGGGAATCGAGGCTATTTATTGTTCGTCGCTTCATGTGGGTTCCGGAACAGTTAAATGCGCCCACGGAACACTTCCGGTGCCTGCTCCAGCCACACTCGAGCTTATTCGTGAAAAACCCATCTATTCTACAGGAGTGACCGGTGAACTTCTCACCCCGACAGGCGCTGCAATATTGACCACTCTCGCAAGCGGATTCGGTCCCATGCCTGAAATGATGGTGGAAAGTGTCGGTTATGGTTCCGGCGAAAAAGACCCCCCCATACCCAACCTACTTAGGGTATCAATAGGTGAATCGAATATTGCCGTAAAGGGATATCAAACTGAGCGTGTGGGCGTGGTGGAAACCAATATTGATGACATGAACCCTCAAATATACGATTATCTTATTGAAAAACTGCTTGAGATGGGTGTCATGGATACTTTTCTTGTTCCGGTTCAAATGAAAAAAAACCGGCCGGGAACTTTGATCACGGTTCTCTGTTCTCCGGAAATGGTCGGAAAAGTGGCTGATTTTTTAATCCGTGAAACAACTTCCATAGGTCTTCGATACCGTATTGACCAGCGAATCAAAGCACACAGGCGAATTGAAAAGGTTGAAACGCCTTTTGGGCCTATTCAATGCAAGGTGGCAAGCCTTGATGGAGGCGAGGTCTTGAATGTATTTCCGGAATACGAGGACTGCAAAAGGGTGGCTTTGGAAAATGGTATACCGTTGAAAAAAGTCATGGAAAAGGTCATTGCCGCCACATCAAAAAATGAAGCGTTCAAAGTTGCCTGAGAAAATCCCCTTTCATAAAAAAAAGGAAGGGGATACTTTTTTAGCCACTATGTTAACGTTTAACATAAAGCCCTGGACCATCTATTTTTAATCTGAAAATCACAAAACATTAGTCATGCACCAGGTTGATAAGTTGTATCTATTTATGATATTTAATATCATAAATTAGAATTCCTTCCTTTTGATTTGTGGTTTCGAATAATTTTGAGCATAGGAAAAGAAGCAGATGGCCCACATTGATGATGACCTTTTAAAATTTGAAATTCCCGAGGTTATCCACGGAATTGGTGCATTAACTAAAATCGGATGCTGTGCAAAACGACTGGGTGGCGAGAAAATATTGCTGGTTACCGATCCTGGTATTATAAGAAGCGGATGGATAGATGAAGTAATTAAGCACCTGGAAAAAGAAAATTTAAAATATGTAGTTTACGACAATGTTGTGACTAATCCACGTGATTTTCAGGTGGAACAAGGCGCGTATTTATACAATCGTGAAAATTGTGATGTAATTGCGGCAGTAGGTGGTGGAAGCCCTATCGATACAGCTAAGGGAATCGGTATTTTGGCCTCCAACCATGGGAACATTCACGAGTATGAAGGCTGCAACCTGGTCACACAGCCGGTTCCGCCACTTGTTTGCGCACCCACCACGGCGGGAACCGGTGCGGATATCAGCCAGTTTGCAGTTGTCGCGGATACGCGTAAAAAAAGAAAGATGACAATTCTAAGCCGGTCAATCATGCCGGACATCTCACTTATAGATCCTCGTCTTTTGCAAACCAAACCCGAGGATTTGATGGCTGCCACCGGGATGGATACCCTTACTCATTCCATTGAAGCGTATGTGTCCTCACTATCATGGCCATTGACCGATCCCCATGCCATTCACGCCATTGAACTTGTGTGGCGGCATCTATTAAACGCTGTCAGAAACAAGAATGTTGATTCTTTGGTAGGCATGTCAATAGCTTGTTTGGAAGCAGGCGTTGCGTTTTCTAATGCGATTTTGGGAGCGGTGCACGCGCTGGCCCATCCCATTGGAGGCCTTTACGATCTTCACCATGGATTAATCAATTCGGTACTTTTACCAGTCGTTGTCGGTCAAAATATGGAGCACGCCAAGGACAAATTCGCTAATATTGCTCGAGTCATGGGAGTCGAAACCCGAGGCATGACCAGGGAAGAGGCGGCTGGTCATGTTCGGTACCAGATAGAAAATCTAATCCATAAACTTGGTATGCCAACGAGATTTTCCCAACTGGGTCTGGACACAGAGGACATCCCTCTTCTGGCAAAGCTTGCACAACAGGATCTATGTATGATGACAAATCCTTGCTGCTTTTCACTCGATGAAATCGAGGCCATGTATCGTGAGGTTTGGTAAAATATGGTCATAAAAGAAAAAAAACCAGCAGTAACCCAAGACTTCAAAGGATTGGGATTTTCCAAGATAGGACATTTCAAGGAAGTCCGGTCCAAAATTAAAGAGTTGGAAAAACTGAATATCAAACTTGCTCATCGGCATAATCGCCTGGAAGCCATTTTCAACAGCATGTCCGACGGTGTGACCATTCTTGACCGTAACATGACCATCGTATTTGCCAATCAGGTTCAAAAAAAAATGTTTCCTGAAATCAACCTTATCGGAGACCATTGTTTTTTTGCATATTATCGAAAAAACAAAATATGCCGGGATTGTCCTGCATTAAAAACGCTGGAATCTCAGAAAATTCTGAGAGGAGAAATACTGGTTAACACCGGCGACTACAAAGGAAGATATCTTGAGTGGGCCACATCTCCAATCAAAAACCAATTCGGTAGAGTGGAAGAAATTATTTTGCTCATGCGAGATATCACGGCCCGAAAGGAAAATGAGTTCAAATTCATGCAGGCAGATCGCATGGCCGCTATCGGTTTTTTAGCGGCAGGCATTGCCCATGAAATTAACAACCCATTGACCTCAATCGCTGGTTTCTCGGAAGGATTATTAAAACGTCTCAAAAAAATTGAAAAATCAGATAATAAAAAAGAGGTTGTCGCTTTTCGGGAATACCTCGAAATAATTAATAATGAAGCTTACCGATGTAAAGAAATCATTCAAAATCTTCAGGAATTTAGCCGAAGTTCAGAAGGTGATTACGAAACAATCCCTATTGATAAGATCATCAATTCGACGATTTCTTTGTTCCGCCAGCATGCCAAGGACAGCAATATCAGGATCAGTTTGAAAAACCAGCTCGCAAAAGGATTTAACCAGGTTTTAGGAAAAGAGTCCCAGTTGAAACATGTTTTTTTAAACCTGTTCAATACATCATTCAGAGCGATGGAAAAAGGTGGTGAACTGACATTGATTGCCCGAAATGACGGTAGCTGGATTGAGGTGCTCATATCCGAGACCGGCAGTTTAAAAGAAGATGTCCAAGACACCGGATGTCAGGATTTTTATACCCAACCTTATTCCATCGGAAACGGCACGTCCATTGATTTATCCATTTGCTACAGCATAGTTCAACACCATAGAGGTGACCTGAGGGCCGAAAACATTCCGGGCCATGGAGCAAGATATATACTCAAAATTCCTGCAATCTTGGATTAGTTTAGGAATGACTAAAATTTCCCCATGATTGGAAAGAGGACTTTCCAAATGAGTAACGGCAAAATTTTGGCAATTGATGATGAACAATTCATAAGGCGTTTGATTCTTAACGAATTTTCTCTTGAGGGCTTCGATGTTATCACCGCCGAAAGCGGCGAGGAAGGCTTAGGCTTGTTCAATGATCATTCTTTTGACCTTGTACTTTTAGATATAAAGCTTCCCAAGATGGACGGAATTGAAACACTGCGCCGAATCAAGGAAATTTCCACAGATACGGAAGTGATCATGATTACAGGTTTTGGCGACATCAAATCGGCAGTAGACTGTATCAAACTGGGTGCTGTCGATTATGTGACGAAGCCTTTTAAGCTTGATGAGCTTCTGGCACTAGCCGGACAGGCAATAAAAAGGCGAAAAATTGTACAGAAAAACCGTAAGAAAGTTAACGAAAATAAAAAACTGGAAAGTTCGGAATTTATCTATTGTCCGAGCAAAGCCATGAAAAAGGTATACGAAATTGTAGCCAGGGTCGCGCCAAGTAACAGCACGGTCCTGATCCAGGGCGAAACCGGGGTGGGTAAAGATGTGATTGCACAACAAATCCATGTGAATAGCACGAGAAAAGAAGGTTCTTTTGTTACCCTGGATTGTGGCTTGCTGAGTCGAAATCTTGCCGAAAGTGAACTTTACGGCCATCGAAAAGGAGCATTTTCAGGAGCTTCTGAAACCAAAACCGGCCTTGTGGAAAAAAGCGATCAGGGAACCTTGTTTTTGGATGAAATCGGAAACATCGATCTTGAACTTCAGAAAAAATTGCTGCGGTTTCTTGAAACACGATGTTTTCGCCGTGTGGGTGATACCAAGGAAACCCAGGTGGATACACGCATCATTCTTGCTACCAACATGGATCTCTACGATGCCATGAAAAAAGGAGAAATTCGCAAAGATCTCCTTTATCGCATGGATGTTATCTCTATCAAAGTCCCGCCCTTAAGAGAGCGTTCTGAAGATATCCCGGTATTGGCGACACATTTTTTGGAAATTCACCCCGACAAAATCCCAGGGATGAAATTGATGGACGAAACCCTGGAAACTATGATCCAATATTCCTGGCCCGGAAATATCAGGGAATTGAAATCCGTCATCAATAAAATTTTAATCCTCTCAGATGATCTTAATATTAGTTCCGACCACCTTCCATCTCACCTTGTCGCCAATTACCAGATAGCAAAAAGCAAACCCAAAAGTCTGGAAGAACTGGAAAAAGCACATATCTTATCAGTACTTGAAGAAACAGAAGGCAACCAGAGTAAAGCGGCCGATATTCTCGGGATCAATCGAAAAACACTCTATAAAAAAATCCATAAATACCAGATTTTTAAATAATTTTGTGAAAGTGATTCCGCATCTACCGGTAATAGAGACCCAGAAGTTTTGCAGCATTTTCTCCGAGAACCTTGCGTTTTTCTTTTTCAGTCAGGTGCAAATTGGCTTTAATGCCGCTTACCATAGCGGCCACGGTCATGGAGGAAACCAACGGCTTTGGGTAGCCTGTGCCAAAAAGCACCCGATCAAAACCGATTGTTTTGCGAATTTCGTTGACCACACAATTTTTGTTGAGAATCCAGCCCACTGATGATAACTCCGCAAAAACATTCTTATATTTTTTCCCAAGTTGCAAGGCCTCGTAAAGCCAAATGCCGGGTATTCTGGTAGTGTAGGCACCAAAATGGGCCATTATAAGGACAACATCCGGATATTTTTTAAGACACGATTCCCATAATACCGGATGGGCGTTCCGGCAAAGCTCCAGTATTTCAAATGGCCCACTTCCGCAACCGCTGTGAGTTAAGATAAAGAGTTTTGTGTCGCTGCAAAATTCCAGAAGCATCTTTATGTTTTCGCTTTTGGAAGGGTTAAAAAACTGAAAATGGGGGAGCAGATTAATCCCTTTCATCCCAAGTTCCAAAAGCCTATCCAGCTTTTTTTCGACATAAATCCGATCCTTTGATAAATTCACCGATCCAAACCCTGTCAACTTATCCGGATAATCAGATATCCAGTCAGCCACATCCTGGTTGCCGACATGGGTGGTTGAACAAAGGTTTTCCTTGATATGTTTTTTCAGACTTTCAAAAGGCATAATTCTCGATTGAGTGGATTTGTTGTATGCCGCTTGAAGCATATCGCTGATTTCAGGGCGATCCACATCCTCAGGATCCGTATCGGTTGCCAGTATCACACCATGGGTCACACCGGCTTCTCTCATATCCGAAAAAAAATTGATGTCGGGTGTTTTGGGATGGACATGAAAATCAATCACAGGAAAGAACTCAGGATAAGGGTCCGCTTTGGAATTTCTAAGGTCCATATCCTTGATTTCAGAAGTCTTGAATACCCCCTTTCCCTGAACAAGCAAATAATCCTGATGTTTTGAAGGCCAATGGAGCACTTTAAGTGCGAGGGCTATCCGTTCCTTTATTCGAAAATCAGTGGCTATATGCAAGTGTGGACGAAGTTTTTCTATCAGAGATTCCCTGTCCTTCTGATTTTTGATATGGAAAAGTTCGCGCGCCATTCGCCATCGAATGTAAGGAGGATCATTTAAAATCCGGTATGAGATTTCATCCGGTTCAGGTAGCGGCGGAAAGCCTAAATAACATTCTTGCCTTTCCATAAATGTCTCCAACTTTTAAACCTACATACTCTTTGCAAATGTACGGCGGCATATGTGCTAAAATTCTGCAACCCAAGGTGGATTGAAAAAAAATATATATCACCCTCCTATTTTGGACATATGGCGATGACACCGGATCGCCCTCCAGGAGTTCATATCATGGCCAACCGGCTTTTTAGCAATTGCATTTTCTATAATCTTTAGAAGTTTTTTTTGTGAAGCTCCCCTTCGAAGCGCTGTTTTGATATCGATTTCCTCATCGGAAAAAAGGCATGGTTTGAGTTTGCCATCGGCCGTCAGTCTGAGACGGTTGCACTTGTGGCAAAAATGGTTGCTGACGGCACTGATAATTCCGATCTCTCCCCTGGCGGATTCAAAACGGTAACGCAATGATGGGCCATCCAGATGATTTCCCTCAACCGGTATCAAGGGTCCGATTTTTTGAAGGCGCGACAGGATATCATCGGCGCAAACTGTTTTTTCAGGACACCAAAGGCTGTCGGCACCTACCGGCATATATTCGATAAAACGCACATGCAGAGGGGTTTGAATGGATATTCGTGCGAAATTTTCAAGTTCGTCGTCGTTGACACCACGAATTACCACCATATTGATTTTGATAGGATCGAAGGGCAAGTCCATCACCGTTTCAATCCCTTCCCAAACCTCATGAAAATGATATTTCCCGGTAATATTGAAAAACTTGATGGGATTCAATGTGTCCAGACTGATATTCAACCGCCTGAGCCCGGCTTCAAACAAAGGTTCCGCCATTTCTTTCAATCGCACGCCATTTGTTGTCAAACCTACATCGACGATTCCAGGTATGCTGACAATTTGCGATACGAGATAACAAATATTTTTACGAACCAAGGGCTCGCCTCCTGTCAGACGGATTTTGATAATCCCTGCCTGGACCGCAGTTTTTATGACCTGAATAATTTCTTCGTAAGATAAAATCTGGGAATGCTTAAAAGGTGCGACCCCATTTCCGGGCATACAATAAAAGCATCGCTGATTGCACCGGTCGGTAATCGATACTCTCAGGTAATTGATTTTGCGATTGTAAAAATCGATATTGGAGGTCAAATCTCGGCAATCTCCTTAAACGAAAACCAATTGTCTTACACCACTCATTTTATAACAGAGATAATTAAACAGCAAAATTCGTACCACCCTTTATAAAATAAAGCAGGTTGCTTCAAGGAAAAGCCAGTCTAAGTCATTATTTAAATTAATAAATGGTTTTCATCCGACAACTGAAAAAATACTTGGAGCTTTCCTCCCCATAACGCATGTCCGCGTCATAAACATAATTCTATCCATATAGTTCCCACATGACCCCAAACCAAATAAAAAGCAATTATTTCATATGGATAGTCCCATACAACCTGTGGTTGTATGGGACTTTTATTCCCTTTATCTGCAAAAGCAGTTTCAAATTCAAACCGTTTTAAAAATAGTGTTTACATCAGCGTCAGCTTTTCATCGAATGATCATGCTATTGGTGTTGTCTTTTGGTACGAAGCTTGCAAATTAATAATGAATTTGCAACTCTAAAGACAAGAATATAAGGGAGTATCGATGGTAGCTTACAAGCCGTTAAAACGGCTTTTTGGAACCAGGAAGGAATATGACCGGTGTGTCCGTACCGTTTGTGAGGAATGTACGGTGGGATGCGGGCTTATGGCCTATGTTCTGGATGAAAGAATCGTAGATGTCGGTGGAGATGAAAGCCATCCCATCAGCAGGGGAAGGCTTTGTGCCAAGGGAATCGCGTTTGTCCAAGCCCTTCATCATCCCGAACGTATTACTCTTCCAGGTACCAGAAACCGTCTTCAAGGCTCTTTTGAAGCTTTTGACAATTGGGAAAAGGGGCTAGACCTTCTGGCCGAGCGGTTAAAAAGGGTCAAAGATCAGCATAAGCCTGAATCCCTGGTTATCGCTTGCGATCCCATGGCGGGTCTTGATTTTCTCCTGGGCGCGCGTCGATTTGCCAAACTCTGGGGAACACCTCATGTTTATTATCCTCTGGATGATCCAGCGGGTTCATCAGAACGGCTTCCCGTCAGCACACCTGCGGCACCCTGCACGGACTGGATCAAAAGCAAATGCATTCTTTTGGTTGAGGCCGATATAGCGGTCACCCATCCGGTAGCTTTCCAATGGCTGTTGGATGCCCAAAAAAACGGCGCCAAAATAATCGCCTGCGATACCCGTTTTACCGCGACCTTGTCCAAGGCCGATGTAGCTGTTGTTATTGCACCAAACAGTGGAAATTTTCTGGGTACTTATCTGATGAAAGTGCTTATTGATGAAAACCTGATTCAACAAGAATCATGTGAAATCAATTTTTCAGATATGGAAAGCTGGAAAGCCGGTTATCTGAAAATGCCCCTTGAAAATGTGGAAAGAACAACAGGTGTTTTTTCGGACAAGGTCGTGGAACTGAGTCGGACCCTGGGCAACCTGTCACCATCCACGGTAATTACGGGCAAACGCTTGGCCTTTCAGGAAAATTACGGTGTGTGGCTTACCATGGCCACGGCAATGGGATGGATTTCCCAAAAAGGCGGCGGATGGTACCCCCTGGAATCGGGTATAGCACCTATGAATCCGATAAAAGATATTTATGAAGAAAATTCTGCTGTTTCCTCTTCAATCGCCATGACTTATCCTTACCAGACGCGCAATCAAGACCATGTGTCCCCATCAGACAATGAATTCAAGGCATTGATCGGTTCGGGAAACTGCCTGAACGATTTTTTATCACCCTTTAAATCCTGTACAAAAGACATGGACCTTGTGGTTTATTTCGGAGCTTTTCCCAATTTCACCAGACAATGTGCACACATGGTGTTTCCTGTAACGCTCTGGCCTGAAAGAGATGGCGTTTGTTTCAACAATGACCGCATTCTTCAATGGGGAGAGAGGATTGTGGCTCACAGTGATGCTTGCCGAACCGGGCTTGGCTTCTGGATGCGCCTTTCCCAGCGCATGGGTTGGGATGAATACTTTCCATGGAAAAAAGCCAACGGACTTGCAGACCATGAGGCTTTCTATGATTGGATTCTATCAAAACAACCTGAAACCGAGGGCATTACCGTGGATCTGATCAGGGAAAATCCGGGGAAAATTTTCTGGCCCTTCGAAAATGGGCTTCTCAAAGATAACGCGCCGTTTTTTTCAACCGAGAGCGGAAAAATGGTCCCAGCACCCGCACCTGAAAAGGTTGCACCCGAAATTCAAGAGGATATCCAAAACTACCCTCTTTATTATCAATCCACCCGCATCACTTCTCTTTTCAGCGATCCAAGCCGTTGGCAGCCCTGGACCAGGGAACTTGCCGATGAAAACGCGGTGCAGATTCATCCGGATACGGCCAAAGCACTGGACATCGAAAACGGTGATGACATATTCATTTCGGCAAATGGGGACATAATCGAAGGATGCGCCTGGCTAAGCCGGATGGTGAACCCAGATATGGTCTGGTCCACCAGGCGTCTGGGATACAATCGGGTGCTGGTCTATAAAAAAGGGCAGGACCCGCAGGAAGCACTCGACATATTAAGAAAGATACTTCAATGAGCCCGGAAAACAAAACTATCAAAATAAAAATAAACGCCCTGATGATCAACTCTTCCCTTTGCATTGGCTGCCAGAGCTGCGAGGTGGCCTGTAAACTCGAGCATGACATACCGCAAGGGCCTCGTCCGGTAAAAATCATTCAGGTGGGTCCTTTTGATGAAGACGGCCGTCTTTTCATGACGTTTCAGGCAGTCACCTGCTATCATTGTGATCGTCCACAGTGTGTGACGGCTTGTCCTACCGGAGCCATGCAAAAACGTGAGGATGGCATCGTATTTTCCGATCCCCAGCTTTGCATCGGATGTCAGACTTGTGCTGTGGCCTGTCCTTATGGAATTCCGGAACTGAATCCCGCAACCGGAAAAATTGCCAAGTGTGACGGTTGTAAAGACCGTGTCGATATCGGCCTTTGGCCGGCTTGCGCACTGATCTGCCCTACCGGTGCCATGACATTCGGCTCTCCACTAAAGGTTGTGCAGGACATGAGAACCAGAGAAGCCATTAAAATCGTAAGAAGTCTGAAATTATAAATACCTAAGGAACGGATATGTTGAGACTTAAGGGAAATCCCGAAGAAAAAAACTTCTTAAGGGAAGTCATACAAAGAAGCGGCCAGAATCTGCTGGAATGCCTTCAATGCGGAAAATGCAGTGGAAGCTGTCCTATTACTTCCGACACTGTGCCGGGTCCTCGCCGGTTGATCGCAATGATATTGTCCGGAATGAAACAGCAAAGTCTGAACGATCCCACCTGGTGGTATTGTGTCAGTTGCGGCTCATGCGCTTCCCGATGCCCGGTGGAAATTAACATGTACCAGGTGGCGACAACTCTTTGTGAGATGGCTGAAGAAACCGGAATCAAACCGTCGGAGCCTGCTATTCATTTATTTGAAGAAGTATTTTTGAAATCGGTAAGGAAAAACGGACGGGTCCAGGAACTGAAAGCGGTCATGGAATTTAACCTGAGAAGTTTCACTCCGTTTAAAGATGCGGTAAAAGGTGCAAAATTGATAGTCAAAGGCGCGATCAAACCAAAAGATATGGTCGCCCGGGCAAAAAGTGATCCTGAAATTTTACGTATTTTCGAACGTGTTGAACGGATGAGACATGGAGAATAGTGTCATGAAGGTAAGTTACTATCCTGGGTGTTCTTTGGAGGGAACCGCCAAACCATTTGATGAATCCACCCGGAAAATTCTCGGCGCACTGGATGTCGCCATTGAGGAAATTCCCGACTGGTCCTGCTGCGGCAGTTCTCCGGCACTAAAAATGGACCGCATGCTGTCGACATCCCTTGCCGCTCACAATCTGGCACTGGCGGAGGATCAACATCTTGAAAATCTGGTGATCCCATGTCCGTTTTGTTTTCGCCGTTTGTTGAGCGCTCAGGAAGAAATCGATACGGACCAGAATGTCAAGCAAAGGGTCACCCAAGTCATCGAACGGGAACTTTCAGGAGATAT
>JAABTQ010000004.1 GCA_011389745.1 Desulfobacteraceae bacterium
GGTTTCGTTGCCCGCTATGTGACAACTTTCATACCGCCACCAATGATCAAACCAATCTGGCCAGATGTTTTGACTGCAAAGTAAACTTTAACCCCATTGATCTGGTCATAACGGTGGAAAAATGCAGCTTTGTTGATGCTGTAGAAAGACTCAAAAAAAGTTTCGATCAATAATTCTTCCCACGCTGCCGGAAAAAACTCCCAACTTCCGGCAGCATTCTTCAGGGACAAATAAATTGAAACTCTTAGGGACAAATAATCCGGGACTTAGCACTTAATGACAGTCTTGCCATAGACTGGATTCCGGTTGGTACAAATGGTTGCGGGGATACGATTGTTTCCGACCAGCGAGGGGTCGCTCGCCCACAAGGCAATGGGTGTGACATTGGCGCTTATGAACTGGCTTTGGTGGTTGATAATGAAGCACCAGTCGTTACAGATGTACAAGTGACCCCAAATCCAAGTCCTGCAAATTCCGAAGTTACCCTTACTGCCACAATCGATGATACTTCGACAGGTAATTCTAACATTGCGTTCGCTGAGTACAATTTGAACGGGGGTGATTGGATAGAGATCTACCCAGTTGACGCAACTTTTGACAGCCCGACAGAGGAAGTTTTTGCAACGTTATGGTTTACTGAGTCACAATACGACACGCACACTATCTGTGTCCGGGGTAGTGATGTGTTTAATAATATCTCTGAATCGGTTTGCACAGAGCTTACTATAGAGCTGGATATTGTTCTCCCACCAGATATTCAAGTTTCCCCGCTATCTCATGACTTTGGCAATGTCCAATGGGGACAGTCAAGTACAGCAATATTCACTATCACCAATGTTGGGAGTGGGAAGCTGACTATAGATGATATTTATTTGGATGTATTTGAAGCTTTCTCGATTACTTCTGATCCATCGCTACCTGGGGAACTTCTCTCTAACGAATCCACAGAAGTGGAAATAACTTTTAGCCCCTACAGCCTTCAGTTGTATACGGATGTTCTTTACATAGGGAGCAATGATCCCGACAACCCATCGAAAGTGATTCCTTTGAGTGGAACAGGCGTGATAAATGATACATTCTCTGAACAGGTGAGTATCATTATTGATTATATTGAAGATTCTATTGAAGACGGAACCCTTGAGGGTGTAGGCCCTGGAAGATCAGCCAATAACAAAGTAAATGCTCTTATTAACATGATTAAATCGGCTGGAGATCTTCTGGAATCTGGACAAATGACAGAAGGATGCCAACAACTTGCAGACATCTATCTTAAAGTCGATGGTGTAAGTCCTCCACCGGATTTTGTTACCGGAGAAGCAAGAGAAGGACTCGCTGACCTTATTGAGGGGCTAATGATTTACTCCGGTTGCCAATAGACTTCTCAGGGTTTTTGTATTTAAGAAAGTAACTTATTCACTGGATATATTTGAATAGGACCTAATCGAGTAGGAGGAGGGCTCGCGCCCTCCGTCCTCTCACACCACCGTACTTACGGTTCCGTATACGGCGGTTCGTGAATTATGTTTAAACTTTACAATTGTATCCAGCAGCGATACGAGTCCTAGCCTGTCAAAGAACTTCTTTGGGAAAGCCTGGTTCATATGGGAAGCACCAGAGTTCCACCAGGGACCTCGGCCATTTGATGCCGATTTCCAGGCACGCTCTTCTGATATCCCACATTTCATCATCCGTTTCACCCGTGTATATCTTCGTTTCCATTGCCGCCACACAACACAGCGCAGGCGACGTCTGATCCATCCATCCAGTTGTTCAAAGATACCCTTTACCTCAGACAGCCGGAAATAATTGATCCAACCCCTGAGTATCGGTTTGATTTCTGTAATGAATTTCTTCAGGTTCTTTCCCCTGCCACACCTGAATGCGTCCTTCAGTTTACCTTTAAATCTGGTCACTGAAACTGGTGCAACCTTCAGACGAGGGGGTTTATGAAATGTGAAGCTATATCCTAGAAATTTCCTGTTCCATGGACGATCTACCGCACTTTTGGCCCGGTTGATTTTAAGGCGGAGCTTGCCGGTGACATACGTCTCCAGGAATTCAGAACTCTTTCTCCGGCTCTGCGTGATCCCACATAAATATTGCAGTCATCTGCATATCGGCAAAAACTGTGCCCACGACGTTCCAGTTCTTTATCCAAATCATCCAGGAGGATGTTGGACAACAAAGGAGATAGTGGCCCGCCTTATGACCGGAGTACCCTCTCCTTGCCGTGCCATTTGACGCACCAACACCGTACCCTCGCGGATTCCGTCCGCTACTCTCCGGTATGGGATCGGGTATCTCAACCCTACTTGTCTGCATCTTTTCTGACATCGAAATTCAAGCTCCTGTCGTATAGTTCACGTTCAGGCCTTCAGCCCGGTCGGAATGGGCCTACTATGCCGTCGGCTGACTTCTGCCGGTTCTTCCTGCCACCTCCCGGCGGCAGTAGCACATGGCAAACCGGCAGATCTCCCAGGGTAAGACGCGCGACCTTCACACTTATGCCTGCCGCATATACGCCCACACCTTCCGTGCAAGTATCGGGCTTTAGAGATATTTGTCTCTTTACCCGGTGTGGCCGCCTCATATGCGGTTCCTGTTCGTCAGGCCAGTGCTTTGCTTACAGCTTCCTTCAGATCCTGCCTCGCGGCAGACACCCTTGCCGTTCAGCTAACCGTTCCCCTTGCCGGGCCGGTAGAGGACTTTCACCTCCAAGTCACTCGGGTTTCCCCGAATAGCGCCAGTCAGGCGCTGCGCGCCATGCCTGGCGCACAAAAACTAAAGGCAGAGTCGTGACCATGGCTCTGCCTTTAAAATTTGAAAAAACAACAATAAATAAGAAACAGCAAATTTTTCGTTCGGCGCTGAAAAATAATCCCTACCCGGCCTTTATAAAGGTGAAATAGTTTACCAAAAATTCCAAACTTCACAACAAAACTAAAATTGGCTCAAAACTTAAAATTTTGTTTGTGTCGTCATATAGTTTTAGGAATTTGATTTTTTCCCCGTACCAAAAAGTCCAAAGCAGATAAAGCTAATTTTCCCCCCGGCGGTAAAAGCCCCTCACCAATATCGGAATACCGAATGTGAATCCTAAAACCAAAAATTGAAGAACGACTGTTTGTATAGGATTCCGAGAATAGGACAACAGGACAAACTATCACCTCTTGATTTGCTATAGCTACCTGAAAACCGGGATGTTCAATTGTGTTCCATAAAATTCTAAAGGCTATGTTTTGTCGGATAAAATGATCAGAAAAGATGGGATCTGATACAGACTATGGTCCTGCTATGACAAGACAGGGATGATGGGATTCCAACCATCTATTGGAGACCGGACGAGGCGTTTTGGACCTGATATAACGCCATGGCAAGATACCATGGAAACCGTGCCAGAAATCTGTATCATGCGCAGGAAGATATAATTTTACCAATGGTTGAAAAAGGGAAAAAGTTTGAATAATGTGATGGTTCTCTATTCTTGATCTTGCAGATAGAGCCCATGATTTGGTATGCTTTATTTAAAGCTAAATTCCATAAGGTCATGCCCGGAATTAATGGCTGTAATCCGGCAGACAGACAGCACAGTGTTTTAAAAATTGAGAGGGAATGAAAATGAAATTAAAAGTCGTTCTTGAACCCAGTGATGATGGTGGTTTCACAGTATACGTCCCAAGCCTTCCAGGTTGCATTAGCGAAGGAGATACAAAAGAGCAAGCCCTTGCTAACATTAAAGAAGCCATCGAGTTATACCTGGAACCGGTTGATGACGATCTTACTTTTTCTCCTGATACTGAAATCACAGAGATCGCCATATGACAAAGGTACCAAGTTTGGAGTATGAGAAAGTCATAAAAGCCCTGCAACGAGACGGCTGGGTTGTCTTTTACCCTTTCCCATATTCTGAAACAGGCTCGTCTTCCTTTAGACCGATTCATTGACCTGATCTGAAAATTTAATTGCGATTTCCGCATATATATGGATTGTTCAGCGCTGTTTTCTGCGATAGATGCCGGATTGATCGGTAATTTTTCTTGATGTCAGGGTAGGTTCTCTATCATACTGTAATCATTATTATTTTATACTTTTAGCCATTTTAGGACACTTTTTGGGCATATCGTAATTACAGTTCGGTGGGTGCCAGGGTGAGACTGTTTCGAGATGTAAAGTTTTGACGAAGATGGCGGGAATTATTTTTCAGGCTATCTATGATAGTGATAAATAATTTTGGATGGGCAGAAAAGAGGAACCCGGATCATCCAACTTAATAGAGATTGAAAAAAACAAAAACATGGTTTATTTTGATTTATATTTCAGAAAAAAAATCATAGAAGAAATGGAAAAACATGATTGATATAAAAGAATTAAATCCGGAATTCATCACTGACAAAGAAGGTAATAAAAAAGCAGTGGTTCTTTCCATCTCCGATTTCCGGGAATTGGTGGAAGATCTCGAAGACTTAGCTGTCATTGCCGAAAGAAGAGACGAGCTGACCATTTCCCATGAAGTCCTGCTGGCAGAGCTGAAAAACGATGGCCTCTTATAATATCAGATGGAAACTCTCTGCCAAAAAAGAACTGAAAAAATTACCAAAAGAAACAATTCTAAAAATATTGGCTGTAAAGCGATCCAAACGGTTCTTCAAGCCGGAAAAAAATGGAATACGATGCCAATGTTGTATTGGTAAAATCATATTGAAAACACCTGCTTTTATACCGACCACTTTTCAAGAAGTTCATCAATTTGGCTGGAAAGGCCTGGATGTTGTTATTGTCAGCGGGGATACCTATATCGATTCTTCTTATATCGGTGCCGCCGTTATAGGACGAATTCTGCTTGAAGCCGGGTATCGTGTAGGGATCATTGCCCAGCCCGACACTCAATCTGATAGTGATATTGCCAGGCTTGGAGAACCTGAACTTTTTTGGGGGGTTACCTCCGGAAGTGTTGACTCGATGGTGGCCAATTATACTGCGTTGGGAAAAAGGCGTAAAAGTGATGATTTGACCCCCGGCGGACTTAATAACAGACGCCCGGACCGGGCAGCCATTGTCTACACCAATTTGATCCGGCGTTACTTCAAGCAAACCGTACCTGTTGTGTTGGGAGGAATTGAGGCTAGTCTGCGGCGCATTTCCCACTATGATGCATGGTCTGATTCTGTGAGGCGTTCAATCCTAGTGGATTCAAAAGCCGACATTCTGGTTTACGGTATGGCCGAGCGAAGTATTTCAGAGTTGGCTGAAAAATTCAAACGCAAGGAAAATATAGAATCCGTCAGAGGAATCTGCTATATCAGCAAACAGGTACCCGAGCAGTCACCGTATTTTCAAGGTTCTGATATTCAACTTCCGGACCATGCAGTTGTGCTAAAAAACAAAGATGAACTGGCCGGAATGTTCACAACATTTTACAAAAATTCTGACCCTATTAGCGGAAAAAGGTTGTATCAGCGGCAAGACACCCGATATCTGGTACAAAATCCACCTCAGTTTCCACTTTCCACCGGTGAACTCGATAAAATTTATGAAATGCCTTTTGCCCGACAGGTTCATCCTTTTTATAGCAAGGATGGGCATGTAAAAGCTATCGACACCATTCGGTTTTCCCTGACCACCCATCGGGGGTGTTACGGAGAATGTCGTTTTTGTGCCATAACCGTTCATCAGGGTCGTTATGTGATATCGCGCAGCAAGCCTTCTGTTTTGCGGGAGGCTGCCTCATTCAATACATTTGCCGATTTTAAAGGTGTCATTTCAGACGTGGGGGGCCCCACCGCCAATATGTACGGATTTGAGTGCGAAATTAAAAAGCACAAAGGGGCCTGCCTTAACAAAAGCTGTCTTTTTCCCAGTCCCTGTAAACATCTTCCTGTAAATCACAGCCATCAAATCCGATTGCTGAAATCCTTGCAAAGCCTCGATGGAATCCGAAAAGTCTTTATCGGCTCCGGAATTCGTTATGACCTTATATTAAAGGACCGGAAATTCGGGGTTCCATATCTCGAAGAACTCATACAGAACCATGTTTCAGGCCAGCTCAAGATTGCACCCGAACATGTACGGGAGCAAGTCTTAAACCTCATGGGCAAACCCGATTCTGATTGCCTTGAAACTTTTCTTGGCTTATTTAATCGGATTAATCGTAAAAATCGCACTAAGGTTTTTTTGACATATTACCTGATGGCGGCACATCCGGGCTGCACCATTTCAGATATGCAACACTTAAGAGAGTTCGCCATAAAAACCATGCGGTTGCTTCCGGAACAGGTTCAAATCTTTACGCCATCTCCCTCCACTTTTTCCACGTTGATGTATTATACCGGGAAAAATCCCTTTACCGGCAGAAATATATTTGTAGAGAAAAAAACTCCCGGTAAACAGAAACAAAAGGATGTTATTACGGGAAGTCGGCATTGATAATCAGAACTTCAGTTACCGGGACAGTCTATCCCAAGTCGCTTTTGCCTGATCTTTCATATCCGGTTTTCTCCCGCCTGAATCCTGGTGGCTGCCTTGGGGCGGCTGGAAATCTTTTCTACCCCTGAGCTTGGCGATTCTCTCCTCCAGAGGCGGATGAGTGGAAAAAAGGCCCATGAGCCCTCCTGCGGTAAGAGGATTAACAATAAACATGTGTGCAGTTGACGGGTTGGCATCCATGGGGACTTTTTTAGAGTAAGCACCCAATTTTTCAAGGGCCATGGCCAGACCTTCCGAATGGCCTGCAAACTTTGCTCCGGTAGAATCGGCCATGTATTCCCTGGATCGTGAAATGGCCATCTGAATCAGCATTGCCGCCATGGGTGCAAAAATAGACATCGCTATCAGGCCGAATATATTGGATCCGCCTTCGCCATTCCGGTTGAAACCACCGAAAATAGCCCCCCACCGCGCCATGGATGCAAGAATCATTATGGCTCCCGCCAAAGTGGCCGCAATTGTGCCGATAAGAATGTCGCGATTGTTCACATGGGCCAATTCATGTGCCAATACTCCCTTAAGCTCTTCCGCGTTCAGGATTTTGAGCAGCCCCTCGGTAACGGCCACGACAGCATGCTCAGGGTCTCTTCCGGTAGCAAAAGCATTGGGGGAATCCTGAGGAATAATATAAACCTTGGGCATTGGAAGCCGGGCTTGACCTGCCAGTTCCCGAACCATGCCATAAAGTTCCGGCGCATGGCTTTCACTCACCTCATGAGCGTTGTACATTTTAAGCACAATTCGATCCGAATACCAGTAACTGATCAGGTTCATTCCACCTGCAAAAATCAATGCAATAACCATCCCCTGAGGTCCCCCCAAAAGATTTCCCACCCAAAGAATAAAAGCTGTCAATAAGGCTAAAAGAATCGTTGTTTTAAAATTATTACCCATTTGTAATTACTCCTTATATTTAATCCGTATCAAACTGAACCTTTCGAAAATCAGGAATCCGTACACCGGATTCTTACTTTAAATTTTTTTATTTTTATAATATTTATAATGATACCAATATAGTATATTAGATCGTGGATTTCAAGATTAACCCAATACGATTTGATTAATGGTAAATGTTTAGCCGGAAAATTTTATGGGTGTTTGACTTTGTTGTATTAATTCATATAAATTTGAAGGAAAAAAATTTGAATAATTAACACAAACTTTTCGGAGTGTTACAGTGATAGATTTTTACGATATTCTCGGAATACCAAAAAACGCATCTGAAGAACAGATCAAGAAAGCATACCGGAAAATGGCCAGGAAATGGCATCCGGACCTCAATCCGGGCAACAAAGAGGCCGAGCAGAAATTTAAAGAAATATCCATGGCTTATGATGTTTTGGGAAAACCGGAAAAACGTAAGCTTTATGATGAATTCGGTGAACAAGGGCTTCAAACAGGTTTTGATTCACAAAAAGCCAGAGAATATAAGAAATGGAGTGGATTTCAACAAGACCGGGGAGATTGGAAAAGCCAAGATAAAGATTTTGGGCGATACCAGAGCTATGAAGACATTTTCAAAGACATATATGGTGACGGAGAGAGTTTTTATCACCAAAATGGGGACAGTAACGGCTCAAAACCCTTAACAGGCCGTGATATCGATTATGACATGGAAATAGATCTTGTCTCTGCACTAAAAGGTTTTGAAACCGATCTTTCCATGCAGAAACAAAAAACTTGCTCAGGTTGTGGAGGGATTGGCATTGAAGCTCATGCACAGGAGGATCTTTGTCTCAATTGTGGCGGCACCGGCAGAGTGAATGTCGCCCAGGGTCCTATGAAATTTACCCGAACCTGTCCACAGTGCAATGGAAAAGGAAAAAGCGGCAAACCCTGCTCCAAATGCGATGGAAAAGGTTCTGTCGTGGATACGGAACGTATCCGGATTACTATTCCTCAAGGTGTCAAAGAGGGTTCCCGGGTCCGTTTAGCCGGTAAAGGCGAACCGGGCATGGATGGTGGGCGACCCGGTGACCTTTATTTGATCATTCATATCAAACAACATCCTTTTTTAAAACGGGATGGTGATGACCTTTATATGGAAGTACCAGTTACTGTTGGTGAAGCCATGGCCGGCGGTAGCATTACAATCCCGTCTTTTGACGGACAGATAAATTTGAAAATTCCTTCACAAAGCCAAAGCGGACAGACTTTAAAGTTAAAGGGGAAGGGAGCTGTTGATGTAAAAACAAAGAAAAAAGGGGATCTATTGGTAAAACTTATCGTAAAAGTACCAAAAACTAAAAACAATGAGATACTTGACGCTGCAAAAAAAATGGAAAAGTTTTATACCGACGATATCAGAGCGGGTATAAAAATATAAAACCGGCTTCAGGTACCGGCGGTTTTTTTCATCAATTCATGCATTTGACCGGCCATATCCTTTAAGATATCATCAAACTGTTTTCTCATGTCAAACATGCTTTGGCGCATGTTGATAATAATGTCTACACCCGGCAGGTTGACATCCATTTCTTCTATAAGTATTTTTGCCAAACGCATCTTTTCAAGCTCATCATCGGAAAACAATCTGCCTGATGATTTTTGGGTACAGGTGGAACACACGATCTGCTCTTTTTCAAGTTGAAAAATAAACTGTTCATCAACCTGAAAAAGCCGGGTTATTTCAGTGACTGTCCAATATTTTTTACTCATTTGGTTTTCCTTGCAAGGCGAGATTGGTTTAAAAGACACAATCAACTGAGCTTTTGAAACATCCTGCCTGCTGATCATATTCAATCCGGAATTCACGAGTCTCAAATCCCATTATTATTTTTCTATAATAATAAATAATTACAAAAACCGCAACATCCAACTCGTTGTTTTCAAATTGGACTTGCTCTGACACTTATTATTTGTAATTATTTTAAAGAATCAAGTATGCGGTTGATCTTCCAAACCAAATGGTGCAGTATTTGATTTTGGTAACTTCATCAATTGTATCACATTCGATATTGGTATCCCCAAGGGTAATAAATAACCGGAAACAAGGGCACTCGATTGAAAAGCTGGTTTTATAAATGACAACAAGTTAAACATACGGAGAAAAATAGAAATGAGGCTTCTTAATTTGATAGAGTCAGTACTGTTCAGGTCAAAAACCGTTTCTAAAGAGGTTCAGGTCGAATTAAAAGAGATCATTTGTAAAAGAAAAAAAAAGGACTTTATTGATAAATTCAGAACTAGAGCCGTAGGCACCGAATACAGCAATCCTAACGGAAGTCGTCGCCAGGAGGCCATCCTGCAGGTAAAAGAGAAAGATAAGGTGCGTCTAGTTTGGGCGGAAGGCCAATCCGGATCTAAAGATATTGTATATTTGGTGAAAGGTGGTATCGGGCGCGAACTGGTTATGTCAAACTGTTTTGGAAGACTGGATGATAAAATAGCAGCCCAGGTAATCCAGTGGTTAAACAAAGAAAATATTGTCACCGCCGCCAGAGTTGTAAAAATTACCGGTGGAACATCAAAAAATCCCAAACTAGGGTGTATTCTGGAATTGGAAACGTATCAGGGACCTAAAGAAAGATAATTGGGTGAAAAATGTGGGAAAAACGGAATGCAGCTTTTGGATTTTATTTAAAAATCACCACGCTAATAGGATTGGGCGAAATCGCCCAATCCTATTGCATACAAAAAATATTAACAACAGCGGCAAGAGCTAACATAACAACCACATGGATCTAAATAACACCCACATGGATCCACAACATAACAGCAGACGGGATCCGCGTTGGATACTTCCTTTTTTTCGTCTTCATCTTTTCCGCTGTCTTCGGTTATTTTTTTTTCTTCCATCAAAATTACCTCCCATATATAAATAAAAGCAGGATGATTTCAGTTTCTTAAAAAACCTGGAAACTGTTTATCGTTTTACGAACCACAATTTCCCCCAGGTCAAACAGATATTCATTGTCTTTTTTCTGATAAAGCAACATTCAAATACTAAATTAATTGTTTGGCCTATTATCAATAATTGTTATCTTTTATGGCCTGTCAAGTCAAAAAAAATCGAATGATATCAGAAGAAGTTTTCAAAGGTTATATTTAATTCTTATTTCAGTTTAAGGCGGTATCCTTCTTTTTTAAGCTCATACGCTACTTCATCCAGATGTTGTGGTCCCCGGGTTTCAATTTCCAGATCCACCCTCGTTCGGTAGATGGCCAAATCTCTTAAATTTCGGTCATGATAAATATGAAGGACATTGGCTTTCATTGATGCAACCAAACTTAACAGGCGGGAAAGAGAACCAGGCATATCATCCAGTGTGACTTCAAAACGCATCATGCGACCGTTTTTCATTAATCCCTTACGTAATATCCGTCCCAGAAGCGGACTGTCCACGTTGCCTCCGCTGATAATAAGAACTATATTGGACTTGGGAGGCACTTGAACCGACCCATTTAAAAAAGCCGCGAGACCGACAGCACCGGATCCTTCGGCCAGTATTTTTTTTTGCTCAAGGAGCATCAAGATTGCAGCAGCAATTTCTTCCTCCTCAACAAGAACAATATCATCGACAAGCTCTTTGACAATCTCAAAATTATGATTGCCAATTTGCTTGACACTAATTCCATCTGCAATCGATTGCTTTGAAGTTACACGAACCGGCTTTCCCCTTTTTAGAGAAGCCTTGGCCGACGGGCATGCCGCCGCCTGTACTCCGATAATTTTTATCCCCGGCCTGACCGCTTTTAACGCTGAAGCAATTCCCGAAATAAGACCTCCCCCGCCCACGGGAACCAGAATTATATCCGGATTATTCAAATCTTCAAAGATTTCCAACCCTATTGTTCCCTGGCCGGTAATTATATCGGGATCATCATAGGGATGAATAAACAACTTTTCATCTCCGGCAATCTCTTTTGCCTTGGAAAGGCTTTCGGCAAGATTTTGCCCAAAACAGATTACCTCACCCCCATACCCCCTTGTGGCTTCCTGTTTGGATATGGAAGACCACTCGGGCATCACGATGGTGGACGTAAGGCCGGAATTTTTAGCGGCAAGCGCTACACCCTGGGCGTGGTTTCCCGCAGACGCCGCCACTACCGAGGATACACCACCGGCTTTATTGACGGATAACAACTTATAAGTGGCTCCCCGTATCTTGAATGAACCTGTTTTTTGCAAATTTTCCATTTTAAGAAAAATATTGGCATTAAACCGACGACTCAGGGACGGTGAATAAACCAGGGGCGTTCGGATAATTTTATCCCGAATCAATTCTGCGGCGCTTTTAATAATATCTAAGGGAATCAGAAAATTAGCCATAAGAGATCAGAGATAATAAACCTCATATTATATCAACTTTTTTTCAAACATTCGACATCGGCATTCAAAACGCCACCGGCATCGAGAACCAATGAGTTACAATGTACACTTCCGGAACAAATACCTGTAGACAGTATAACCACTTCCTTTGTTTCCCGAATCGATCCATCGAACTTTCCGGCAATGGAGATGGAGGTCGCCGTAGCATCTGCAAAAACGGCCCCGTCTTTGGCAATAATGACATGTTCTCCGATTAGTTTTCCTTTTATTGTCCCATTAATGATCAGCCTGCCTTTGCATTGGACAATTCCTTCGATGGTAAGGTTTTTATCAATCAAAGAAAAATCTTTAAATTTTTTGGCCACTTGCTTTCTCCATAATCATTGACTCAAATTTTTACCGGAAATTCTTGTTTAAAAAGCAAGTCTCCGTTTTTGCCGAATACAAACACATCGGCCATAAAAGATCTTCCGAGATACTCATTATAATGAGCTGTAAATTTGACGTTCTTAAACCGCGATATTTTGAAGTTATGCCCTGATTTGTAATTTGTCGGCATGCCGTCGCTATCGAGAAATTTGTCAGGAATTATAAGCCATGTGTCGGAATCTTTTTGATGATTCTTTAATACCACAAATAGATATCCGGAAACGGTGTTTTTGGAGATATTGCTCAATTTGAATGTTACATTCAACCTGTTTGTTTGGTGCGTTACGGTAAAAGCAGTTACAGAGACAAAATTCGACTTTATGACCTCTTGTTTTAAATATGATTCTTGGGTTCCACTGTTTATCTTCTGGTTAATTTTTTCTTCATCAGTGGGATCCTTGTCTTCGCCATTTGCCTCCTGCGGGGATTCTGTTGCAATTTCTGATACTTTCTGCAGTTCAGATTCGCCACCAACCTGACTTTCAGTCTGCTTATTCCCTTCCAGGTTCGGCTCAATTCCAGCCATAACCAGTCGAGCCGCCAATATTTCATTTTCAGT
This sequence comes from Desulfobacteraceae bacterium, assembly GCA_011389745.1. Classification (GTDB taxonomy): domain Bacteria; phylum Desulfobacterota; class Desulfobacteria; order Desulfobacterales; family SKZT01; genus SKZT01. Next base: position 12,744 of record JAABTQ010000004.1, read on the forward strand.
CTTAAGATTGCCGACAACATTTTCAAAATCATTTAGGGATTCCTTCAAGATTTTGGTTTCCCTGTGGCTATTTTGAAAAAGATGAAACAGCCATAATGCTGATGTGGTTGATATAGATATTACGACAATAATCAATACTGCGAATATTTTATACCTCAGGAAATTAAAAACTTTTCCGTTATCACCGATTAGGAGCAGATGCCAATGCACCTTGCGTTTTTTAACTTTATGCGGTTTGATAGTAAATTTTTGGCTGGTCATATTCTTAGATGTCAGGATTTTTTGCGTCATTCCGGCGAAAGCCGAAATCCAGTTTTTTCAGATAATTATGAACTCCGGCCTTCGCCGGAGTGAAAAAAGTAACCCTTTTTAATTAAAACAAGATCCATATCATTGAAAGAAAAAATCTTCCACCTTAAAAACCATAAGATTCACCGGCATAGTCAGGGGGTTGCCAAGGTAATAGCAATAGGGTCTCCTTTGCAAACTTCAAGTTGTTGACTTGCATTTCCGCAATTGACAGCGATCTCTAAATAACCTCTGCTTCCGATAATCATGAGAGCTTGTTTTTCAGGAACAATCTGGTAACTGCTGGAAAGCCCCCTAATAAAAATATTACCTATTTTTAAAACAGGCAATTTATCCGGATGTTGTCGGCACATCTGATGAATTATTCCTGCTTCAATATTGGTAAGTAAATTTCCAAATCGATCTATGGAAATCACAGTGCCGTCAATGGAATTTTCCGGAGATATTTTCGAAGTGAGATTTTTTATTGTTTTAAGATCGGAATATTTAACCGGTGGTCCTAAAAGTTTAATTGGGGTTTTTCTGGATAGCCACGCAGCTACGGGAGCGATGATGTCTCTTCCATGAAATGTCCGGCTGATACTATGAAGAAAATATCGGGAATTGTTTAACCAAACCCCGGCCTCGATTGTCTGATTTTGCCATAGAAGCGACAAAAGGCCATTATCAGGAGCAAGAAAAAAATGACCGTCAATTTTTAAAACCACAATCCTTCTGTCAGTTCCCACGCCTGGATCTACAACAGCCACATGTATTGTATTTTTGGGAAAATATGGATATGAAGCCTTGAGTAAATAAGCTGCCTGGGTAATATCCTGAGGATCTATCATATGAGTCAAATCGATAATGTCCGCATCAGGATCTATTGAAAGGATCACACCTTTCATGACTCCGACATATTCATCAAAGTGGCCGAAATCGGTGAGCAAGGTTATGATGGGCATGTCTTTTTTACCATTGCTTCCGAACCTTAAATCAAAACAAATTAAAATAATAGTTTTTGCTGAACAGCAAATCCAAGATGTTCGTATGAAGACTCCGATGCCTTTCTTCCTGAAGAAGTCCTTGTGATCATTCCTATTTTTAAAAGATACGGCTCGACCACATCGACCAGAGTATCGGTTTCTTCCTGAAGTGTGGCGGCAATGGCTTCAATTCCAACCGGCCCCCCCTTGTAAAACTCTATGATGGTCATAAGATATCTGCGGTCAAGATGAGTCAATCCCTTATTGTCCACACCTTCGAGAGCAAGTGCCGCCTGGACAGTCTTTTTTCGGATAATTCCATCAGACCTGACCTGAGCGTAGTCCCGAACCCGCTTCAGCAATCGGTTGACAATTCTCGGTGTACCACGGGATCTCATGGCCAATTCAACGGCACCTTCATCATCTATTTCAATATCCAGAATTACGGCAGATCGTTTGCCAATAGTAATTAACTCTTCAAGGCTATAAAAATCAAGGCTCCGAAAAATTCCAAAACGATCTCTTAAAGGTGCCGACAACAGTCCCACTCGAGTGGTAGCACCCACAAGTGTAAAATGGTTGAGGCGAAACCGATGGCTTCGTGCATGGGCACCTTTGTCAAAAATAAAATCTACGGCAAAATCCTCCATGGCAGGATAGAGGAATTCTTCAACAGGTTTTGGGGTTCGGTGGATTTCATCGATAAAGAGCAGATCGTTTGCCTGAAGATGCGTCAGAATACCGATAAGGTCACCGCCTTTTTCTAATGCCGGGCCTGATGATACCGTCAACGTACCGCCCATCTCATTTGCGATAATATGAGCCAGTGTCGTTTTACCCAATCCCGGAGGACCATGAAACAATACATGATCCAAAGGCTCATTGCGTTTTTTAGCTGCCTCGATAGCAATTTTGAATGTCTCCACGACTTCGTTCTGCCCAATATATTCAGATAGCAGTTTTGGCCGTAAGGAAATGAATTCAGGTTCCCGGTCCTCGGCAAGCTTGGCACCGGATACGATTCCATGGGTTTCTGATGCATATGTCCAGATGTTATCCGTCATGGAGTCACCGTAGCTCTGTACACCTCATCAAAGAGCTCTTCGGGGGTGGAAATGGTCTTGTTTCTTTGCAATGCCTCCTTGATCATCTTTTTAGCATCGGTGGTTTTATGACCCAACTGGGTGATGAGTACATCAAGTACCGGATATACAAAATCCTCAACCGGTGTCATATCTTTCTCTTCATGGGAATGATATTCGACAAATTTGGCCATCTTTCCGTTGAGAGTTGCGATAATTTTCTGCGCGGTTCTTCCGCCAATGCCTTTTAAGGTTTTCAATTTATGAATATCTTTGGTTTCAATAGCTGCGGCAATTTCACTAACGGGGATAGTCAGGGCTTTGACAGCCTTCAATGGGCCGATATCTTCGGCAGTAATAAAAGACTGAAAAAAATCTCGTTCCAAATCAGTGTTAAAACCAATCAACACAGGCTTTGGCTGACGCTCACTTTGCTGGTAATAAATGAATAGGGCCACTTCATCGCCAACGGTCTTATCTTGAAGCCTATCCATGACCACTGCGGGAACCATCACTTCGTAACCAACCTGGTTAGCCAGCACCAAAATGCGGTCCTCTTCTTTTTTCAATAATTTGCCCTCTACATAACCAATCATAAACTCAAATGTTGCTAATGGATTAATTCGATTATTTTACATTTGCCCTATTGTTGACGGTCGCCTTCGGTATAGTCCAATTAATGCAAGGGCTAAGGCATCGGATGCATGGTCGGGCCTAATGGGATCAATCGTGCCCAATTGATTACGGACAGCCCTTTCCAATTGGGCTTTGTCGGCTTTTCCGTTTCCGGTCAGCACCTGTTTGACCTCTGTTACCGATATCTCCGTCACCGGTACCTTTGCCCGGCATCCGGCAAGTAAAATAACACCGGCCACTTTACCCAGCGTGATTCCGGATTGAGGATATTCCTTTAAGGAAAAAATATCCTCTAAAACAATAAGATCAGGCTTTTCGAATTTTAAAACACTGAGAATTTCTGAAAAAATACGATCCAGACGCAAAGGCAAAAGCATTTTTTTTGATGTTCGAATACTGCCATAAGCGTATGTGGTAACTTTTAAGGCAGAACCAGTTACAATGCCGATACCGGTTGTGGCGAGCCCAGGATCAATTCCGATGATTTTTTCCATCCTGTCCGGTTCATATTCGTTTAAAAATAAGAATTGATTCTAAATTTCCGATAATTTCTTTTTAGCAACTGCCGCTTCGTTGGAACCAGAATATTTGTCTGCAAGTTCTTTTAAAATCAGGCGGGCATTGGTTTTATCCCCAAGGTTTAAGAATGCAAAGCCTTGTTTGAGCAATGCTGCCGGGACTTTACTGTCTTTCGGGTATTTATCAATCACCTTTTGATATTCCAGAATAGCCTTTTCATACCATTTTTCCTGATAATAGGTTTCTCCGAGCCAAAACTGGGCGTTACCGGCTCTTGGTGAGGAAGGATATTTTTTCAGCAAGTTCTCGAATTCTTTCCTTCCCGATTCATACTCCCCCTGGTCAAAGGCTTTTTTGGCAACTATATAAAGATCGGTATCTGAAAGATCTTTTCCAGGTTCATCCTGCACCGGCATTTTTTCAGGTGCCGTACCGGCAGTCAGTGAAGGTACGGATGTTTTTCTTTCTGTCGATTCAAGGTTCAAATATTTTTCCAAACGCAGAATACGCTCATTTTGTTGGGTGACCATTTCCTGAAGCTGACCGACATTGTTTTCAACCCCGCTCGCCCCTTGGTTTACCTGGTGCTGAACCTCTTCGAGCCGGCCGTTGAGCACTTGAAGCTCCTCTTTCATGCTGTCTATCTCAACATTCAGCGAAGCTGATTGGCTTCTGATATCGAGTTCTTCCTCTGTGGTTTTACTTAAAAGTCTTTCCATTTTCGCACTAGTGATCTCTACTTGTGAAAGACGATTATCCAGATTAATGACATCCTGCTGGGCTGCGCAGCCAAATAAGAGTGCCGGATAAAAAATGATCAATAAATATCTTTTCATGGTTTTAACGCCCCAGTATCTTTGAAATTTCCGATTCAATAACCTGAATCGATTATGCATTTGTTATTGTCATTTTTATTTGACAAATAGTCAATGAAAGCCGGCGCATTTAAGCCGCCGGCTTGATATAATTTGCCGAAATGAACCCATGGTTTCTATTGAAGGACAAAATGTGCCCGTCGGTTTCTATCCCATGCTTCTTCGTTGCTACCAGGATCAACAGGCCGCTCTTCACCGTAACTTATGGTAGACAAACGGGAACTCGAAATACCAAGATTCATCAAAAAAGCCTTCGCGGCTAAAGCTCGTCGCTCACCCAAAGCAAGGTTGTATTCCGCAGTTCCCCTCTCATCGCAATGGCCTTCTATAACAACAGAAACCCCGGGATTTGACCGCAAAAATTCAGCCTTTTTCCTTAAAACCTCCTGTGCATCAGCCCGAATCACAGATTGGTCGAAATCAAAATAAATATCCTCGTCGATAATCTGCTGCTGTTGTTGCGACATGGTTTGCCTTTTTTGTTCTTCCATGAGACGCTGCTCTTCGAGTGCCCGACGTCTGGCCTCTTCTTCTTCAGCCAAGGCTTTTTGACGGGCTGCATCATACTGATCGGCATCAGTCCCAATAAGCGATACATCGGGTTGTACCTGCTTTTTTGAACACCCTGTTGTCATTAACAGGGCCGGTACCACTAGCAACAAAACCAGAACCATCCAAATCCTTTTCTTCATTTTTTCCTCCTAAATTATTATTTTAAAATCAATTCCCGCTATCTCCAACGCTTGGGGACCATTTGGGATTACTTTGCTCTCCCGGCAAACTGAGCAACCGCCGTTGATCTGTTCCAAAAGCGGTCATCACATAAATCCTTGAGGCTCCCTCTCGAGTTGAGCTAAATACAATCATGCTTCCATCAGGAGACCATGAAGGTGACTCATTATCTTTGTTATTATGCGTTAACCTGACATTTCCTGACCCATCGACTCCTATCACGGAGATATTAACACCGGCACGGTCCATGGAAGAATATACAATTTTATCCCCCAATGGCGACCATGACGGTTGCGTGTTGTAGTTACCCTGGAAAGTTAATCGGCGTGCATTTCCGGTATCCATACTTTTAATATATATCTGAGGGCTCCCGGCACGTCTGGAAACAAAGGCCATTTGTTTTCCATCCGGAGACCATGTGGGTGATACATCTATTCCTTCACTGTTCGTAAGTTGTTTGATGATTTTACCTTCCCCACTCAACAAGTAGATCTCCTGATCCCCCGAAAAGGACAAGGTCGCCGCTAGTTCGAACCTACCCGGAACCCATGCCGGAAAACTGTTTATCCCCTCCCGGGCCACAACAAATCCTCTTTTTTGTTTCACATGCTGTATGTAAAGATCAGGTTTACCTTTCACATATGAAGTATATGCAATCCACTGGGCATCCCCTGACCATGCCGGAAACAGCGTTATGGAATTATGATTGGTAAACTGTCTCACATCATGGCCATCAAAATCACAAATATTAATCTCCTTTTTACCAGTCCCTGTGGAAATAAACGCAATCTTACTGTCAAAAATTCCACGATTACCTGTTAGATAAAATATAATTTCTCCGGCAAAACGGAGCATGATCTTCCTGAGATCCTGAGGAGTTCCCGTATATTTTTTCCCGACCAGCAATTTTTGCTGAAAGGTATCAAAGAGCCTAAGTTCTATGTGCAGGATACCATCCTGAATGGCCACACCGGATGTGACCAACAGTTCGGTCCCGAGAACAGTCCAGTTTTTAAAATTAATTCCGGTACCGACTATTTCCGCTTCCTGTGGATCAACCAAAAAGGCCTTTCGATCAACCAGTGTAAAATAGCCTGTAAATTCGAGAAGTTCGGAAAGAATATCCGTTCCTTTAATTCCGATTTCACTCTCTTGTCCGGTCCGATTGATGGCCTTAAATAGAGGAACGGCGATAGGAATTTTCCTAAGAAAGGGTTTGGTGATGTCAATATAATCATATTGGGCATGGGTATAAGGTGCAACTACCGCAATACTTAATATTAATATACAGGTGACGATAAAAAATCTTTTGATCTGATTACATGATGGCGAATTAAGTATCATTTTTTAATTACCCAAGCCCTCCGGAGTAAAGTTGAATCCGACCTTATAATCATAAAATCCAATTTCTCTTGGTAAGGGCGGAAGTGGATTCGATTTTTGGATGGCTCTTATGGCAGACTCATCCAAATATGGGTTTCCCGACTTTTTATCAATCCAAATATCTAATATTTCACCATTGGACGAAATCTTTATACCAACACTGGTTTTCAAATTGCTCTGTCCCCTAGCCAATTGTTCTGAAAAAGCCCAATTTTTTTGAATATGATAATAAATCAAACCATTGTATACCTCCATGGCGGAACCAACACCTCCCCCGCCACCACTGCCGGGACCTGTCCCCCTGGCACCTGAGCCGGTTCCACCGCCTCCTCCTCCTCTCGATTGGGAGTTTTCAGATGAACCGACTCTGGGTGATGTATTTGCAACTTCATTTTCAAGGCGGGCGATAGCATCACTGACCGATTTTGCCCTTGAGTCTTCCGCCTGCTTTTCCAATTGTTCAATGGCACTTCGAACCACCTTGGAAGGCTGGAACGTTTCTTTTTTCAGAGATTTTTTTTCCTTAGGTTGTTGTTCCGGTTTTTCTTTCGGGGTTTCTTTAGGAGCCAAAGATACCTCGGGTTGCCTTTCCTCTGGTATGGGAGGTGCAACAGGTTTCTTTTCTACTGCTACTTTTTTTTCCGGTACAGCCGGCTCCTTTACCTCAGGCTCAGCCACCTTGCCAATTTCCGCCGTTTCAGCCGGTGGCTCCTTTGCCTGAGCCGGCGCTTCAACGACCTCCTTTTTTGCGGATGAACCTTCCGGCCTGAGATCACCCAATGAAACCATTCGTACACTGACAATCGTTGGGGTATAAGGCTTTTTAAACGATACCGGCGGAATAAAAATTAACGCGGCAATGATTATCAAATGGCCGATAAAAGCAACCAAAACAGCCTGTAAGAGCTGGTTGGAGCTGTCTTCGCCATCACCCATTTCCGGGTAAGGGTATGAAATGCCGGTATTGCCGTCATCAGCTTTTAGTTTGTTTAATATCTTTTTCATCCGAATATTGCGGCTCTGTAACCATGCCGAGCCTTTCGACACCGGCATCTTTGATTTCCGACATTACCTTCACAACCACTCCGTATGGAATTTCCTTGTCCGCCCTGAGATAAACCTCCCGATCAGATTGGCCCTTAATGATCAAATCCAGCTTTTCCCTTAATTCAGTAAGCTGAACCTGGTAATCATTCAGGAATATTTCCCCATTTTGATTCACAGAAACAATCAACTGTTCCTGCTCGGTTGCCAAAGGTTGTGATGTGGCCTGAGGAAGAGACACTTCAACCCCTTCAATCATCATCGGTGCAGCCACCATAAAAACAATCAACAGTACCAGCATGACATCCACAAAAGGCGTGACATTAATATCAGACATAAGACGGTCGGTATTACCGGTATGGCTCATTTGCCGCTCCTTTTATTCTGGAAAATATCGCGTTCTATAATATTGATAAAATCCGCGGAAAAGTTGTGTAATTCAGATTCGATTGTTCTGATTTTTTGTGTAAAGTGATTAAAAAAAATCACTGAAGGTATGGCTACCGCCAAGCCTGCAGCTGTTGCGATCAGAGCTTCCGCAATACCCGGCGCCACCACGGCAAGATTGGCCGAACCTCTGACCCCTATTCCATGAAATGAATTCATGATACCCCAGACAGTTCCAAAAAGACCTATAAAAGGAGAAGTATTTCCGGTGGTAGCCAAAAAGGGCACAAGTTGAGTCATTCTGGTGATTTCAGATGTTATTGCCCGGCGAAGTGCTCTTTGCACATTATCACTGCCTGAAATCCGGTTGCTCATGGAATCATCGTCTGACTTTTCTCTCATCCCAGCTACACCAGCCCTGCGAAGCGCCCTTTGCACATTATCACTGCCTGAAATCCGATTGCTCATGGCATCATCGTCAGGCTTCTCTCTTGTCACAGGCCCACCTGCCCGACTGATCCTTTTTAATTCCAAATATCCGATTCGAAAAACCCGGGCAACAGGACTGATATCAAATTGTTTCGCCTTGGCAAAAGCACCTGACAAATCACGGCTTTTCCAGAAAAATTCAGTAAAGTCGGCTGATTCCAGAAAAGCTTTTCTAAGATATCGGAATTTGATGAATATTATGGACCAGGAAGCCACTGAAAACAGCAAAAGCACCAGCAACACAAACTGAACAACCAGGCTGGCATTGGCAATTAAATGAAAATAGTCAATTTCTACGGGAAGCATTTAAACTCCGATGTTAATTAAATTTAAATAAATTATTTTTTATAAGTCCTAAACATTTGTTTATACAAAAAATTTGTTTGAGTTTCAATATCATTTAATCGAATGTCTATATGAATTCGGTTAGGGTGTCAAGTCTTCGAATTTTCATTCAACCAACTGAATTGTTATATAATATTCTGTAATCTTGATTTTCCGCTCCTGTGTTTCATTCCAATTTGAATTTTAACGAATAATGTTATAAGTATTTTATTTTAATGACAGATAATCATTGTTTTGGCAATTCATTACCTCAATTATACTTTATTATAGGATTAAAATGGGAATAAAAGATGTGGCGGACTTTCTGTTTGAAGGGCGTCTGTTAAAAAAGATCCCCCGGTCCGGCTTTCAATTTCTGGGTGACGGAAAAGAATCGGTAGCCGAACATTGCTTTTCAACCACCCTGATCGCTTTTGTCATCTCACAACTCGAACCGGATGTAAACGCTGAAAAGCTTATTTCTATGTGCCTTGTGCACGACCTGGCCGAATCCAGGGTTGGAGATTTAAACTATGTTCAGAAAATGTATGTAACCGTTGATGAAAATAGCGCTATTTCTCACATGACCCGTGATCTGCCATTCGGAGACCATTTGACCGAGCTCATTGATGAATTCAACCGGAACACTTCGAAAGAAGCTCAGCTAGCCCATGATGCCGACCAACTTGCATTAATATTGGAACTGAAAAACTTGTCTGATCTGGGTAAAACTCACGCGGACAAATGGCTTGCCCACGTGACCCAACGCTTGACAACCGATATTGGAAAACACCTTGCCGATGCTATCCTGAATTGTGAACAGGATTCATGGTGGCTCAAAGATTACCACGAAAATTGGCGGGATGATTCATCGCTTGATGAAATGTAACTTTTGGGATGTAAAAAAATCTTGACAAATTTCAAATCAAGCTAGTATCTTTACTGTCTGACTGAGCGCTCGTTCGAAATTCTCCGGAGTTCTTTTGCCAATTTCCAATAGGTGAGCTGCTCATCATTAAAGGCAATTGTCTCAAAGTTTGGATGTGCTGAATTCAAATGTTTACAGGAGGATAACATGAACTGGTTAACCAAGACCATAGGAGCTTCCATCGGGAAAAAACTAATGATGGCCATTACCGGCCTGTCCTTTATTGGTTTTCTTATGGCGCATCTGGCAGGCAATCTCACCATTTATGGTGGAAAAGATGCCTTCAACGCCTACGCTCAAAAACTTCATACTATAGGGCCCGTCTTAAAAGTTGCTGAAATCGGTCTCCTGGTATTCGCCGTTGTCCATGTGCTGACCGGTGTTTGGTTATTTTATCAGAATTACAATGCAAGACCCCAGAAATACGCCATCAAAAAAAGTGGCGGAGGCCGCACGGTCGGTTCACGAACCATGCCTTATACAGGGCTTTTTTTACTGGTGTTCGTCATTTTGCACCTGAGCAATTTTACATTTACCGATAAATCCCAGACGACCATATATGAAATCGTTTCAAGCACTTTTGCCAATCCATTCTATGTTATGTTTTACATCATTGCAATGGCCGTGGCTGCCGTACATGTCAGCCATGGATTTTGGAGTGCATTTCAAAGCCTTGGGCTCAACCATTCAAAATATATGCCTATCATTATGGTTCTCAGCATTGTTTTTGCGGTTGTGGTCGGAGTCGGTTTCGGATTTTTGCCGATTTATATTTCGTTTCAAGCTTAGATAAGTATAGAAAGGATCCATTATGATACTTGATGGAAAAGTACCGGGAGGACCACTGGCGCAAAAATGGGAAAAACACCGTTTTGATCTTAAACTGGTCAATCCTGCCAACAAGAGAAAATATAAAATTATTGTAGTCGGTACAGGACTAGCCGGTGGCAGTGCATCAGCAAGCCTTGCCGAATTAGGTTATGAGGTCAAAACTTTTTGCATTCAGGATAGCCCCAGAAGAGCGCACAGTATTGCCGCCCAGGGTGGAATCAACGCCGCTAAAAACTATCCTAACGATGGCGACAGCATCTGGCGTCTTTTTTATGACACAATCAAAGGTGGGGATTTTCGGGCCAGAGAGGCCAACGTATATCGCCTTGCTCAGGTCAGTAACAACATAATTGACCAGTGCGTAGCTCAGGGTATTCCTTTTGCCAGAGATTATGGAGGACTTCTTCTGAATCGAAGTTTCGGAGGCGCTCAGGTTTCCCGAACGTTTTATGCCAGAGGCCAAACCGGCCAGCAGCTTTTGCTCGGCGCCTACAGCGCTTTGATGCGACAGGTCGGCATGGGAAGAGTCACCATGTATCCCCGAAGAGAAATGCTCGATATAGTGACCATCAACCAAAAGGCTCGCGGAATTGTTGTCCGAAACATTATAAACGGCAAAATCGAACGACATGAGGCCGATGCCGTGGTGCTGTGCACCGGAGGCTACGGCAATGTTTTTTTTCTATCCACCAACGCCATGGCCTGCAATGTATCAGCCACCTACCGATGTTATAAAAAAGGGGCATTTTTTGCCAACCCTTGTTTTACACAGATTCATCCTACGTGTATCCCGGTTCACGGTGATTTTCAATCCAAACTGACCCTCATGAGTGAAAGCCTGAGAAATGACGGACGGGTATGGGTACCCAAAGATCCCAAAGACAAGCGCCCACCGACTGATATTCCGGAATCTGACCGGGATTACTACCTGGAACGAAAATACCCCAGTTTCGGCAATCTGGTTCCCCGCGATGTGGCTTCGCGAAATTCAAAAGTTGTCTGTGACGAAGGAAAAGGAGTGGGTGAAACGGGGCTTGCAGTTTATCTGGATTTTTCCGATGCCATTAAACGCGATGGCAGGGAAACCATCGAGAAAAAATACGGAAATCTTTTTGCCATGTATGAAAAAATTACTGCGGACAACCCCTATGAAACCCCCATGATGATCTATCCGGCAACACATTATACCATGGGCGGCCTTTGGGTGGATTACAATCTCATGAGTACCATCGACGGCCTGTTTGTGCTTGGAGAAGCCAACTTCTCCGACCACGGGGCCAACCGCCTTGGTGCCAGTGCTCTTATGCAGGGCCTTGCCGACGGATATTTTATCATCCCTTATACCATAGGAGGCTATCTCGCAAGTTCATCTTTTGAAAAAATCGATACTGCCCATCCGGCATTCGAGAATAGCGAGATGACTGCCAGGAAGCAACTCGACAAGCTGTTGTCAATTAATGGAAGGCGCACGGTGGATGATTTTCATCGTGACCTCGGCCATATCATGTGGGACTACTGTGGCATGTCCCGTAACGATGACGGATTACAAAAAGCGCAAGGGATGATTCAGGAGCTTCGGGTCGAATTCTGGGACAATGTGCTGGTGCCGGGAAAAAATGAAGATTTCAATCAAAGCCTTGAAAAAGCCGGAAGAGTGGCCGATTTTCTTGAGTTCGCCGAACTGATGATCATCGATGCACTTCAGCGAAGGGAATCCTGCGGATGCCATTTTAACGAGGCTTTTCAGACCGAGGAGAATGAGGCTAAACGAGATGATAAAAACTACCGCCATGTGGCCGCCTGGGAATTTGCAGGAGTGGACAAATCGCCGGTTTTTCACAAAGAACCCCTTGACTTTGAAAATGTTGAATTATCGCAAAGGAGTTACAAGTGACAAAGACCATTAATATCACACTGAAAGTTTGGCGTCAGAATGGCCCTCAGGTCAAAGGGCGCCTTGAAACATATCATGCCGACAACATTTCAACCGATATGTCGTTTCTGGAAATGCTTGATGTGGTCAACGAACAGCTGACCCTGAGTCATCGGGAACCCATCGCTTTTGACCATGACTGCCGTGAAGGTATTTGCGGCATGTGCGGAGCGGTTGTCAACGGTCGTCCCCATGGCCATCAAAAAGGGACCACAATATGCCAGTTGCACATGAGACAATTTAACGATGGAGACACCATCGTGGTGGAACCCTGGCGAGCAAGAGCATTTCCAATTATCAAAGACCTGGCGGTGGATCGCAGTGCACTGGATAAAATCATCCAGGCCGGAGGATATATATCCGCCAACACCGGCGCCGCTCAGGATGCCAACAACATCACCGTTGCCCAGAATATTGCCGAAAAAGCCATGGATGCCGCTGCATGTATTGGTTGCGGAGCCTGTGTGGCCGCATGCCCCAATGCATCGGCCATGTTGTTTAGCGGAGCAAAAATTTCCCATCTGGCTCTTCTACCCCAAGGAAAACCTGAAGCCGCCAGAAGGGTCACCCATATGCTCAGAGCCATGGATGAGCTTGGTTTCGGCAACTGTAGCAATGAACGTGAATGCGAAGCCGAATGCCCAAAGGAGATTTCCATTGTCAATATCGCCCGAATGAACCGAGAATTTATCAAAGCGGGCTTTAGTTCTTCTGTTGAGTAAACTCCCCCTGCCCCGGCCGGTGCCCTCTAAAAATCTTACGGCGCCGGCCCTTTGTTCTAACACCCCTGGTATTTCGCTGACCAATTAGCTGTACTTCAGAGCAGTCCGTCATTTCGCAATCGTTTTACAATTTTATCCAATGATCTTTTTCATCAACCATGCCATATTTTCACCAAGACTTTTCATGGTCTCCATACCCTCTTGATCGGATTTTACCTCCTCTTTATCCAATCCGAACCCCATATTCCAATAGATGGACCCCGGAATAATCATCTGATTAATGGTAAAAAAGTGATTCATGGTATCAAAGGCGTGGATCGAACCGGCCCGCCGCACAGCAACCACCGCTGCACCGGGTTTTCGTTTGAACATGTGATCATTGGCAATGGCCACCATCCCGGCCCGGTCGATCAGTGCCTTCATTTCAGTACTTACATCGGCAAAATAGGTAGGAGAACCCAGGATAATCCCGTCTGCTTCAAGCATTTTTCCAATGCAAAAGTTCATGTCATCTTCGTTGACCGCACAGCGCTGATCTTTATTTTCAAAACATTGCATGCAAGCGATACATCCTTTAAGGGTTTTTCCGGAGAGCTGGATCAGCTCGGTCCGGATATCTTCCTTTTCCAACTCCTCAAATACACGTTGGATCATGGCTTCTGTATTGCCTTTCTTACGAGCACTTCCATTAAATGCAACTACTTTCACAATTTGCCTCCTTATTAATTTTATAGCTGTTTTATGCCAAATTATTGTGAATTTACCAATGTTTTAAGATCTCGGCAATAAAAATTCTTGATTATGAAAATATGGAAGTGTATCTTATCTAATTTTAATCTATATTAATTAATTTAGCGGATGAGTGACCATATGAAACTGACAATTGACGAAGTTGCCCAATGCCTTGACGTACCTTTGAGTACTGTGGAGCGATGGATACGCCAGGGACGTATTCCCGTGGGCAAATCAGGGGGTGAATGTATATTTCAAAAGCCTATCCTGGAAGTATGGGCCAAGAAACATAACATTTCTTTCACGCTTTCGGATAAAAAGGTTAAGAAACACAGCCAGGATAAACCTGTAAATCTTTTTAATGCCATGGCCTTTGGAGGTGTTTATTACGGCATTGAAGGAGACAGTGTTTCTGAAGTCTTAGAATCTGCACTGAAAAATATTGCATTTCTGGATCAGGATGAAAAGGAAACGCTTTGGGTCAAATTACTGGAACGTGAAGAAATGGCATCCACCGGAATTGGCAGAGGAATTGCCATTCCACACCCCCGCATACCCCTTGATGAAAGCATGGAAGAACCTGTTATCATCACCTGCTTTTTAAAAAATCCTCTTGATTATCGGGCGGTGGATGGTTTTCCTGTTTTTGTCCTGTTCATTTTGTTAAGTCCATCGATTAAAACTCATCTTCATCTTCTGTCTAGGTTGGCTTTTTGTGTCAGGGATGCTTCATTCGTGGAATTTTTAAAGCGGGTTCCCGACCAGGAAAAACTCTTGGAAAAAGTCGAAAATCTTGAATATGCGAGTTAAATTACAAGCAATAGATTTTTAAAGAGCTGCCTATGAAACCCTGGATATATCCAGCCCAATGGGCATTATTCAAAATGGATGACCGTCTTTTGATGATGTTTATCGGGGCTATTGTGGGAACTTGCAGCGGTTTTGCCGCCGTAGTCCTTAACCATTCCTTGCTGTTTTTACTCGAATGGCTTTCTCAGTGGCGGCAACACTGGTGGGCTTTTATTCTTCCGGCTATTGGGGCTGCGCTTTCCTCTTTGTTTTTAGAAAAAGTTGTCAAAGAAGGCGCCGGGCATGGGGTTCCGGAGGTAATCTACAGTGTTTCCAGATATGGCGGCCTTCTTCGCCTTAGATCCACTTTTTCAAGACTGGTTTCAAGCTGTTTGACAATAGGGAGCGGAGGAAGTGCAGGACCAGAGGCACCTGTGGTCATGAGTGGATCGGCAATCGGTTCTAATATCGCCCGTTTTTTTTCCCTGAATGACCGTCAGAGAGTTACCCTTGTGGGATGCGGAGCCGCAGGTGCTATTTCATCCATTTTCAATGCGCCAATTGCCGGAATTGTTTTCACTGTCGAGGTGATATTGGGTGAATGGACCGCATTAAATATCATACCTATTGCAATTGCCGCGGTAGCGGGTACTGAAATCAGCCGGGCACTTCAGGGCAATCAGATTGTCTTCAGCCACAAGGTCTTCGCCATCGATATGGGAGACATCATTGCATCCATCGGAGTTGCTGTTTTTACCGCCGCAGCCGCCATTTTGTTGACTCATGGGTTACGCTCGATGCACAAAATATCCGGAAAAGTCAGGGCTCCCATGTGGATACGGGCTGCCATAGGTGGATCCATGGTCGGGATTATCGGTCTTTCTCTCCCGGTGGTCTTAGGAGAAGGTTACCATTCCGTGCATACCATGATTGAGGGAAATTTTTCATCTGGACTGGCATTTGTGGCAATAGCCTGTTTAGCCAAAATCATAGCCACTTCTCTGACTCTCGGCTGGGGAGGTTCCGGAGGGATTTTTGCGCCGTGTTTAGTAATCGGCAGCCTGGTGGGATTGGCTTATCATCGGGCACTATCCATGCTATGGCCTTCCGCGGATTGGGTCAATGAAGGATGTTTTGCACTTCTGGGCATGGCAGGTCTGATCAGCGGCATGCTTCAGGCACCTTTGACCGGCATTTTTTTAATCGTTGAAATTACAGGCGGATATGCCGTAATTCTTCCACTGATCATGGTATCGGCAATTTCCGCCACTCTTTGCCACTATATTGAACCGTCCTCTTTTTATCTGAAGGAGCTTGTAGACCGCGGTCACCTTCTCAGACCAGGAACTGATGCAAGAGTATTATCGGATTTAAGCATCAAAGAACTCTTGGAAACCGATTGTGTCTGCGTTTCACAGAATATGTCGCTTAGAGATTTTGTCAAAATCGTCGAAAACTCCCGCCGTAACTATTATCCGGTTGAAAACGATGAAACAGGTGAATTCGTTGGGATGCTGCATCTGGATGACATTCGGCCTTATTTATTTAACCGCATGCTGTATGACGCTGTACTGGTCGGTCAGATTATGAATCCTCACGTGGCAACGGTTCTTCCGGATGAGGATCTTTCAAAAATTCTTCGCAAAATGGATTCCCAGCGGCTTTTCAGCATGCCTGTCGTGGTCAATAACCGGTTTGTCGGAATGATATCCAAGGCAACACTTTTGGATAAGTATCGTAAAGAATTAATGGTGCAAACCAGTTTTTAATCACAATCCTGAAAAATCGTATCTGATTTAGACCATAGTTTCCGCTTTATCGAAAAAGACGGAGAATACTGATTCAAGGACCTTAATGATGATTTCCAGACTGTTGCATATTTTTCAAAACACGCCCCTGGGACGTGAAACCTTGCTTCAAGCCGCCTATTTTACCAAAAAACTTCGGGCTTCTTTAACAATTTATATTCCACGACATATCAAATTTCTGATGTATTTTGACAATGATGTTGTTCAGGTGGATTTGGATCACAGCTACCTGGTTTCTCCTGATACCGCCCATGATCATGCCGTTGAAATTGCCAGGGAAGCAGGAGTAGAACCTTCATTTATCGAACCCAAACATTTTACCGCTTCGGCTTTACCGGATATTCCCACGGATTTTGACTATATGATTTGCCCGAGAAGTATCAGCAATTTATCTTCAAAACTCGGTCTCGGATATATCGGCCCCAAAGTTCAAAGTATCATCAACACAGCTAATTTTCCGGTGTTGATCGCAAGCCATGTTTATAAACCCTGGAAAAATATTGTCGTTTTTTTCGGTGGTTCAGCAAACGCCTTTAATGCACTAAAACTGGGATTTCTTATCCAAAATATAACCAACTTTCCTCTTACACTTTTTACTTATGCCGAAACATCGTTTGAAGCTTATCAAAAAGAAATTGCCGACCAAGGCGTAGAAGATGAATTAGGACTGAGGGTCGAAGACTGGCAATTTTTTGAGTCCGGAAACCTGACAGACTATCTTTACAACGTGCCTCATGACGCGCTAGTCATTTTAGGAGCTTTCAATCATGGTTTAATTCGGGATATTATGTTCGGAAATAAATTGGAAAAAATTCAGACCTCCATTACTAACAACCTGCTGATTGTCGGCTCCAGATATTCGGCAGTTGGCTGAAGTATGTCAAGCAAAAATCTCCTGATAATTCACCAGGGAGCCTTAGGCGATGTGGTGACAAGTTTCAGCTCACTTCTGTTGTTCAAAAAAACATATTCCCAAATCGACCTTGTATGCAGACAGTCCATTGGTCGCATGGCAGAGCAGTTAAAGGTGATCGACCAAAGTTTCAGCATTGAATCAGCAGCCTTCTCACGCCTTTATGGAGAAAATTCCGCTGATTTCGATGGCGCCCTAATTAATTTTTTAAGACCTTATAATGATATAGTTTTGTTTTCCTTTTCAAGAAATTTGGCTGAAAATATCAAAAATGCATCCGGCAAAAGGGTCTTTCAAATTCCTCCTCGTCCGGATCCTTCCGAAAAAATTCATGTCGGTCAATATCTGATATCTCGCATGGTGAATTTGAAGATTTTTGAAGATGAGGCTGAAAACAACTTCAAAGATGTTTATCAAGATCTTCGCAATTCGGATTTCAA
The DNA here is from genome assembly GCA_011389745.1 of Desulfobacteraceae bacterium. Classification (GTDB taxonomy): domain Bacteria; phylum Desulfobacterota; class Desulfobacteria; order Desulfobacterales; family SKZT01; genus SKZT01. The sequence continues at coordinate 30,585 of JAABTQ010000004.1, forward strand.
AGAAAAAAAGATTTTCATTCATCCCGGCTCCGGAAGTCGCCTTAAAAACTGGCCCATTCAGTATTTTCTGAAACTTGTAAGAATGTTGTCTGCTGATGGTTTTGAGCCGGTTTTTATCCTGGGCCCGGCAGAAGACGGCGTGGCTGAAATCATTTTAAGACATGGACTATCGGATGAGCACGTTTTGCAGTTATTTGATCCGGTGAAACTGGTTAACGTTTTAAAAACAGGGAGCGCTTTTATCGGAAATGACTCTGGGGTATCTCATCTTGCGGCATTTATCGGACTTCCGACGCTGGTTATTTTCGGTCCGACGCATCCTTTACGGTGGCATCCTATGGGCAGGAAAGTTGAAACCATCAGTTGCCAATTCGATTGTGATCCTTGTTTTGAAATCTCAAAAAGGGATTGTGAATCCATGGATTGCCTTATGAGGATATCTCCGGAACAGGTACGACATAAATTCCATATATTCATATCGTTATCTGTTCCAGGTTGAGACTTTTTCTAAAAAGCTTTTTTGCTATTTTTTCAATTGGCCCACTGATATCGGTAAGAAAAAATCGTATCACTCCTTTACGGCTTAATTTTTGGTCAAAATCAGGGTGATTTTTTAAAAACTCGACAAGATAATCTGCGAGAACCATGGTTGAATCAATGACCTTGACACGTTTTCCAGCTTTACGTTTAATGGTTTCGCACAGGGGGGAATAATATGAACAAGCGGCAATCAGCGTGTCAATCTGTCGAATTTTTAAAGGTTGAATATATTTTTTCACGATCATGTTGGTTTCCGGCTTTTTAAACCATCCTTCCTCAACAATTGGTAATAAAAGCGGACATGCGAAAGAATAAACCATGGTTTCCGGTTGAATCGCCTTAATTTTTTTTTCATAAATCCCGCTTTCAATGGTCGCTCGTGTTCCGATGACCCCTATTCTCAAAAATTTCGAAACTTTCAAAGACCGCTCTATGGAAGGTGTTACCGAATCAATGAGGTTGACCGGAAAATTTTCGGTTATTGCCGTAGCAGCCGCACTTGAGATATCATGACAGGCGATCAGAATCAGGCGGGCACCTTTTTCGAACAAAAACCGGGCGCCTTCCAAAGCATAAGACTTAATTAATGCAGGACTATTATTAACAAATGGACCTCTTGCCGTGTCACCCAAAAATATGACATCGTGCTCTGCAAGAGTATCAGATAAAACCCTTGCTAGGCCCAACCCTCCGACACCCGAATCCAATATGCCGATCATTTTACCTCTGGGGTTTTAGAATAGAGTTTGGTTGCATATCAAGATATAATGTTTTACTCTACGCCATCTTAAAATTAAACCGGAAACTTCTAATAAATAAAAAAACTAAGGAGAAACACAATGGAATCAGACCATAAAACGCCTTCAAGAGATCAAAGGATCTTTGATTTAAAACTTTCAAAAGAAACTATCTCTTTATACCTATTATGCTGTGGGATCAAGGATGCCGGTGTAACCCTGACGACAAAAAACATTTTAGAGCGCTGGAACAGCTCAGAAGAAGTTTTTCAAAAAGCAATGAAAGAGCTTGAAGATAGAAACATCATTTCAAGAATACTTTCAGATGGTGATAAAAATGATGTATTCCAGATAAAAGATGTGCATGGCTGGCGGTAAATTGCCCCCTTATTAACCCGCCTGTAAAACAACATTATTTTTTCCTGCCTTCAATAACTTTGCGAACGCAGGAAACAATTACCCAGTCAGGGAAATCTGTACGAATACCAGGGCATGCATTTGCCATGATGCGCCAATTGCTGACGTCGATAACTACGGCTTCGATAAAAGGCCAAGCTTTACACATATGAGGTTTGACCGGGTGGATGGAACATTTCTTATCCCAGAAAACACAATATCCATCCATTTTTTGAGCTAAAACTTTCCCGAGACGGGTTATCTGGCAATATTTTTTTATAAACGAGGCCGAATCGATATTCAGATAGTTGGAAATGTTTGAAACTTCCTCTTCAGTAACATAAGTTCCACCAAACCCCTTGCAACATTCCCCACACATATCACATTGAAAGATATCCTCAGGACGGACTTCACGGTTTTTTTTAAAATGCATGACGGCACTCCATGGCTTTTCTTAATGTTACTTGATCCACATATTTCAGATCACCGCCAATAGGAACCCCTGATGCAATCCGCATGATTTTGATGGAATACTTTCCAAGAAGCTCGGCCATGTAACAGGCAGTAGCTTCCCCTTCCACGTTTGTACCTGTGGCGATCACCACTTCGTTGATTCGGCCCTCTAAAATTCTTGCCTCAAGTTCTTTTATCCGGATATGTTCGGGACCAATACCTTCCATGGGTGACAACACACCATGAAGCACATGATACAACCCTTTAAATGCACCGGACTTTTCGATGGCTACCAAATCCGCAGGCTGCTCCACCAAACAAATTACATTTTGATCCCGACCCGGATTATTGCATATTTTGCAAACTTCACCATCACTTAATCCGAAACAGACTGAGCAGAGACGAACTTTTTCCTTAACATCCAAAATACTTTCGGCCAAATTTTCCATTTCTTTTAATGGGGCCTGAAGCATATAGATGGAAAGGCGTTCAGCGGTTTTTTCACCGATACCGGGAAGCTTTGAAAGATTTTTAATAAGCACACCAATAGTTGCAGGATAATGGGTTGTCATTTCAGATCCTTAGAATAAAGTTTCAGGGAATAATTGTTTTTCCCTGAATAATTTGAGGCAGTTTGTTTTACATTAATCCAGGGATCTTCAGACCTCCCGTTAATTTACCCATTTCGCCTGAAACCATTTCCTGGGACTTTGTCAAGGCATCATTGACAGCAGCCATTATCAAATCCTGAAGCATTTCCACATCCTCGGGGTCGACCACTTCCTTTTCGATATTAATGGAGACGATCTGCTGCTTGCCACTGGCAACCACCTTAACCATACCACCACCGGCACTGGTTTCCACTGTTTTTTCAGCCAACTCCTCCTGAAGTTTAATCATTTTTGCCTGAAGCTTCTGAGCCTGCTTCATCATGTCTCCCATGCCTTTCATGAGTAATCCTCCTTAAGTATTGTAACGTCTATCACCTGACCGTTGAAAATTTCAATAGCTTCGGCCACAATCGGTTGGTTCAGGGCCTCCTGTTTCAAACGGCTTTCCTGATCAATTTTGTTTTGATGATTTTTCTGAGCATTTTCATTGGCTTTTATGATAATTTCAGGTGTTTTACCAAGTAAAACCCGACAGGCTTTCCTGATTTTATCAATGTTTTTACTGATCCGGCTAAATTGAATCCCACTGTCATTGCTTTCAATTTCCATTTGGTCTTCTGAAATATTCAAAAGCCTGGCCTTGGCGAGCATCGCACCAAGAATTCCATGCTTTTCAGAAACCTTTTTCACTATTTTCTCCCAGATAATTTCCGGTGGCTGTTTCCAATCAAAGTTTTTTTCTCCGCTTTCGATTTGGCAAACATCTTTTTCCCTTCCGAGATTAGTTTCCGTTAAAACCTCGTTTTCCACTGCTATTGCTTTCGCACCCTCATTTAATTTTCCTTGTATCGATATGTCTTCGGGATTCAGAGAGCTGTTTACCTGAGGCACAACATGAATAGCCGATCCGGAATCAACAGCATTTTTCAAAGAATCAAGCTTTTCAATAACCTCATCGATTGACAGAACAGGCTTTATCTGGCACATGCGTATTAAAGCCATCTCCAAGGCCATCTTGGGCTGAGCTGAAAATCTCATGGTTGGTTCTTCCCTGAAAAGGATATCAAAAAGCTGAGCGACATGGGATGGAGTAACCCGAGAAACCTGATCAGCCATCATTTTCATCTCGTGTTTCGGAACATCCACCAGCTTGTCTAAATTCTTTGACAACTTGACGACCAAAAGGTTTCTGAAATGTTCCAATAGGTCGGAATAAAGCTTTTTCATGTCCTGCCCGCGATCATAGATTTCATCCAAAACCACCAGTATTTCAGGGACATCAGCAGCAAGGATTCCATCCGTCAAATCGAAAATCAACTTTCTGTCGATCACTCCCATAATATTAAGGATCTGGTCGCGTACCAACCCTCCCTCGGAACAGGTCATGACCTGATCCAACAAGCTCAGAGCGTCGCGCATACAGCCTCCAGCCTCCCTGGCCATAAGATTTAGGCTTTCTTTTTCGATATCAAAATTTTCTTTTTTGCAGATGGATTCAAGGTGGTCAGTAATGGCGTCGATAGAAATTCGTCTGAAATCATGCCTTCGGCATCTGGACAAAATGGTTAGAGGGATTTTATGAGGTTCCGTGGTGGCAAATATGAATAAAACATGAGCCGGCGGTTCTTCCAGTGTTTTCAGTAAGGCATTGAAAGCCGCAGTGCTGAGCATATGAACTTCATCTATAATGTATATCTTGTACCGACTGTGGGCAGGCATGTATTTGATATTGTCCCGCAATTCCCGTACCTGTTCGACCCCGTTGTTTGATGCTCCGTCAATTTCATAAACATCCACGGCCCCTGATGATGTAATGTCCTGGCAGGACTTACAGTTATTACAAGGCACCGGTGCAGGACCTTTTTCACAGTTCATGGCCTTTGCCAGAATACGCGCTACGGTTGTTTTGCCTGTTCCTCTGGGGCCTGAAAATAACACCGCATGCGCCATACGATTTGAGGCAATAGCATTTTTCAGGGTCAGAGTCACATGATCCTGCTTGACAACATCCTCAAATGTCTGAGGGCGGTATTTGCGTGCTAAAACAAGATATGCCATATTTTTAAACGTTACATTAGCGGGATAGTAATAAATTCGATAGTCACGGGGAAAATGTGGCGGAGAGAGAGGGATTCGAACCCTCGGTACCGCTTTTGGCAGTACACACGATTTCCAGTCGTGCTCCTTCAGCCAGCTCGGACATCTCTCCGCAATGGATCAACTTATTAAGGATCCGCTTCAAACCACCAATTTTGATGAACCTTTATTTATCCAATAGTAAACCCGGAAAAAATTTCCGCTGTATTTTCGGTTCACCATAACACATTCGACCATCATGATGTTTATCCAGGGAGTATCTGCTGGCGGAGAGGGTGGGATTCGAACCCACGATCCCGTTATTCACAGGATACCGCTTTTCGAGAGCGGGGCCTTCAGCCGCTCGGCCACCTCTCCGGCTCTCTCCCTTGCGGATACAAGTGGTTTTATTTATATGAATTATGATCCAATGTCAAGATTTTGGTTTCTTTTTTCTCGATTGTTATGCGCATAGCCTTTCAGTGTTCAAAAATCGGCGATTATTGCTTAATCTAAAAATCAGAATCGATACACCCCTTAATTAATGCTTGAACATCCTGTGAATTTTTTGTATCAGAATCCTTTTATTAAAATCAAACTGATTCGAAAGAGGAATTCAATATGGCACAAATCGTCCCTTTCAGGGGAATTTTATATAATCCTGAAAAAGTCGAAGACTTTTCAGATGTGGTCGCCCCGCCATACGATGTAATTTCACCTCAACAACAAGAACAACTTCATCAACGCCATCCGAATAACGTGATAAGGCTCATTTTGGGCAAAATCGAAAAAAATGACACAGACCAAAACAACCGATATACAAGGGCGGCAGCATTTTTAAAAACATGGCTGGGAAAAAAAATTCTGGTGCGTGACCAGTTACCTGCCCTTTATATTTCATCGGTGGCATTTCCTATCGAAAACTGTTTAGTCACTCGTTTCGGGTTGGTTGCTTTGGTGCGCCTGGAGCCATTTGAGAAAGGTGTAGTACTTCCCCACGAGAAAACCTTTTCAAAAGTCAAATCCGAGCGACTGGAACTTATAAAAGCCTGCCACGCCAACTTCAGCCCCATTTTTTCACTCTATTCCGACCATAACGGCATAGTGGAGATATTAAAACAGGCTGTTATCCATCGTGGCCCGGACATGGAGATGTTTGACAGCAATGGTTTTTTACAAAGGCTTTGGCGAATCACGGACGCATCGGTTCATCAGACAATTTCAAAGGCAATGGCCGATAAGACCATCTTTATCGCCGACGGACATCACCGCTATGAAACGGCATTGAACTATCGGGATTGGGTTGCCCGCCACAGTGAAAATTTTTCAGATGACCATCCTGCCAATTTTTTAATGATGTCCTTAAGCAGTATGGAAGACCCCGGCCTTGTAATTCTTCCTGCCCATCGAATTCTCAGCCACGTCGGGGATGAGGCATTGGATGCATTTGAACAAAAGGTCGAACAATACTTTGAAATCACAAATTTTGATTTCAAAAACCTGAATATGGATACGGTCCGAAATCAATTCATCGATGCGCTTCATTCAAATAGTGAAAGAAATCGTATCGGAGTGTACATGAAAAACCGCCAAGCTTTTATTCTGTTAACCCTGAAACCCGATGTGATGGAAAATTTGTATTCACATGAAATTCCAAAATCATTGAGAAATCTGGATGTCACCGTCCTCACCCGACTGGTCTTCATGGACATACTCGGTTTTGATCAGAATCGTTTGGACAATGAAAAACTGATCACCTATTCCAGCACAGAAAAGGAGGCGATAGAGACGGTTCTAAAAGGAGATTACGATGTCACTTTTATTCTAAACCCGACAAAAATTGAACAGGTTCAGCAAGTCGCCCGGGAAGGTCTGATCATGCCGCGAAAATCCACCTATTTCTACCCAAAAGTCATCTCCGGCCATGTGCTCAACAGCCTTGTTCCTTAAATCTTGAACATTTTTTCAATTTCAGGTGTATAAGATCCATCCGTCTCATGCACATACAAAGGAAAACCGATGGTAACACCTCCCCGGCCATGCTTAACGGCCATGACAATCACCCGGTTGGCATCGGCATGGTAATGAGGATGAACGGTTCGAAGCCATTTGGGCTCCAGTTTTGAGATTCGAAGACAATAAAAAAGCTCTGTCAGTCTTTGGGCCGGGTAGATTATAAAAAGGGTTCCCGACACTTTAAGCACTCGCACTGAAATTTCGATAACATCAGAGATCGTGGCAAAAATTTCATGTTTTGCCACGGTTTTTGCCATATTATGCCCAAACCTGGAATGTCCGATTTTTCCGAAAGGAGGATTGACAACAACTATATCCACGGGTCCGTCGATATCTTTGGAACATAAACGTTTCATATCCGCGCAGATGATCTTAATCTGTTTTTCCAACTGGTTTTCAAAAACATTGAAACGGGCCAATTTAGCCATGGATTCTTGTATTTCAATGCCATAAATTTTGATATTCGGGAACCTTCGGGCAAGAATTAACGCAATGATACCGCAGCCTGTACCCAGGTCCAGTACCCGCTGATTCGGTTTCGGATTAATCTGGTGGGCCAACAATAAAGCATCTATGGAGAAACGATATCCTTTTTCAGACTGTTTTACTAAAAGAGTATTATTTAAAAGAGCCTCGGAAACAAGTCGGTTTTCTTTTTCTGAATTGATCTCAAATGCCGAACATTTTTCTTCCCCGCTTTCCATATCTGCTTAAACGCCTATTTTGAATTTAATGTCATCCACCACGTTGTGCTCCAATGCCATGTTGAGCTTACTGATGATATCTTGCTTTAAAAATTGCAATTGATGTATCCATGGTGAACTGGTCACATTCACATATAAGAGCCTTCCCTTAAATACCGCCGGCCTTGCATTTTGTGCAATGGTTTCTCCTACAGTTTCATCCCAATAGCGCCATATAAGCGCCAAATCTCCATTAGCCTTTTCATGTAATACCCTCAAAAGATTATTTAAAACATTTCCGATGTGAATCGGTTCCTGGTTTTTTTCTCTTTGTTCCACCATATGCCCAACCTCCCGGATGGTTCCGATAAGCCTCAAACCGAAATCAACTTATTGGTTTTTCCTTGACTTGAAAATCCTTGTTGTTTACATTACTAAATAATTCATTTTGTATTAAGTGGAAAAATTTGAATTTATGATTATTGTATTAACCATCTACCAATTTTTTATTGTGTTCGCAATAAAGAATTATTAGACAATCAGGCAAAGGCAGAAGTTAGCATAACTTTTTATTAGGATATAACTAAAATGAGTTGGGATTGGGAAAAACTAAAAGAACAGCAGCAAAAAATGGGGGCTAGTCCGCCTCAAATGGATGACATTATTAATAAGTTTAAAAATTTCAGGCTACCCGGCGGTCCTATCATCGTTATCATTATCATTCTCGCCGTATTGGCTTCATCATCATTTTATACGGTGAATGTCGATGAAGTAGGAATGGTTCAGCGTTTTGGAAAATATGTGAGGACAACACAACCCGGATTAAATTTCAAATTGCCCGTAGGCATTGAAAAAGTTACCAAAGTCAGGGTACGACATGTTTTTAAGGAAGAATTCGGTGCTCAGACAACTCCCGGAGTCAGCAGGGCCCGCGTTGGAAGTAATTCTGATGAAAGTACGGAAACACTCATGCTTACAGGAGATTTAAACGTGGCGGTTGTTCCCTGGATTGTGCAGTACCGTATTGACAATCCGTTCGATTTTCTCTTTAAGGTTAGGGATGTCCGCAGATTATTGGTTGATATGTCTGAAGCCACCATGAGACTTGTCGTCGGGGACCGAAGTATCAACGAAGTCATCAGCAAGCGTGATGAAATCGCCACCGAAGCCAAAGCCCAACTGCAAAAAGAACTCGATAATGCTCAGTCGGGTATTTTTATTGTAACGATTGAAATGAAAAGAACAAATGTTCCCAGGGCAGTCCAACCCTCCTTTAACGAGGTCAACCAGGCAACACAGGAAAAAGAAAAACTGATTTACCAGGCCAAGGAGGAATATAACAAGGCCATACCATCGGCACGGGGTGAAGCAGAAAGAATTGTCAGAACTGCTGAAGGTTATGCATTGGATCGTGTCAACCGGGCCCAGGGTGATGCCGCAAGATTTAAGGCTGTTTACGAAGAATACGCAAAAGCCCCGGATGTCACCAAAAGACGAATTTATTTGGAAACCCTAAAAGATTTATTTCCCAAGTTGGGACCCAAATATATTATCGATGAGAATCATAAAAATTTACTTCCTCTTTTGAATCTTGGAAAGGAAAGCGGGCTGTCAAAATGAAATCTTCTAAAGGACTGATATTAATAGTTTTTATTGCAATTGGAGTGCTTGCCGTGTTTTTATCCGCCTTTGTGGTGGATGAAACCGAGCAAGTCGTGGTAACCCAGTTCGGGCGAGTTATTGGAGAACCTATAGCAGAGCCGGGCTTAAGATTCAGGATACCTTTTATTCAGCATGTAAACTACTTTCCCAAAAACCTGTTGCAATGGGATGGCAGTCCTGGTCAAATTCCCACCAGAGATAAAACCTTTATATGGGTGGAGGCTTTTGCACGTTGGAAAATAGTTGACCCTGTCAAATTTTTTCAAACAGTCAACAACGTAGCAGGTGCCATCTCACGACTTGAGGACATCATCGATCCTTCCGTGCGAAACTTCATCACTTCTTACCCACTGATTGAAGCGGTCCGTTTGACCAACCGGGAACTCGATCTGTTGGAAGAAGGGATCGAAGCTGAGGATCTTCAGCACGACCCAAAAGTCTTTTCCAGAATAACAACAGGAAGAGCAAAAATCACCGAGGGTATCCTTGAACAGGCTCAGCCTAAAGTGGATCAATTTGGAATCGAACTCGTAGATGTCAAAATCAGGCGAATAAATTACGTTGAAGAAGTACAAAAAACCGTTTTCGATCGTATGATAGCAGAAAGAAAACAAATTGCTGAAAAATTTCGTTCAGAAGGAAGAGGAGAGGCCCAGAAAATCCTCGGTGACAAGGAAAGAGACCTGAAAGAAATTATTTCGGATGCTTATAGAATAAGCGAGGAAGTAAAAGGTAATTCAGATGCGGAAGCAACAATTATCTATGCAGATGCTCATGGGCTTGATCCGGAATTTTATTCCTTTTTGAAAACCCTTGAGATTTACACTCAATCCTTAGATGATAAAAATTCGGTAATTTTTTCAACCGAGTCAGAATTCTTTAAATATCTGAACGGCTTTGACTAACCAAAGCCATTCCTTCACTGCACCCCAAAAAAAAGCACCGGAAAAATCCGGTGCTTTTTGCCGACCTAAAGGTTGCTTATCATTGAAAACCCTCTGAAACTATTTACCTTTTCGTCTTTGATGGCGCGTTCTGGCTAAAAGTTTTCGATGTTTATGCTTTCTCATTTTCTTTCTTCGTTTTTTGACTACGCTTCCCAACTAATCACCTCCTTAATTTTAACCCATTATAAAAACAATATTTCTGTATTGCTGAATAATTTTTTATGAAAACTCATCGACCTTTTAAGCATAATGCATCTTTTCATATTTTTCAACCCAATAATCCGATTGATAATACCCTACTGTTATGATAGTTAACCTCATGAATGATTATTAAGAAAAAACCGGCAAATCATGGGGAAACATATGGCCTCGAGGGAGTTGAAAAAATTTAATGAAAATCAGATTGAAATTATTAACAACTCCGTGGCATTAGCTGAAGAGCTTGTGAGTGAACATTACAAAATGTCTGCCAATCAATGGCTCCGCGGCCGCTATGATGTCAAAACCCTTGCGGACCTGGCGGCAGATGAAATCGTGCATGGGCCTTTTGCACAAATTATCCGATATGAAGCAAAAAAAAAAGATACCTTTCTGGGTTCTTCAACCTACGATTTTTACAAAATATGCCTTCAGGACCATGCCATATTGGCAGTATTAGCGAAGACTCCTCTGATGCAGCTCTTTTCTTTTTCTCTTTACATCCTTACTCACGAACTGATTCACATCGTGAGATTTGGACAATTCCTTCAAAACTTCAACGCTACCGAAGATGAAAAATTGGAAGAAGAAACCCGGGTTCATGAACAGACGTATCAAATTTTAAAACCATTACGAGTACCGGGTCTTAATGAAGTGTTTCATTTCTATATCAAATGGAGAAACAGCATACAAAATCTTTGATAAATCGATCAATTTCCATTAAAAAACATTCTCGAAGATTCTTGACAACAAGACAACATGATCTATATTAGTCTCAAAACTCGGCGTTTAAAAAAGTAACCGGTAATAATCAAAATATTTAAAAATCAAGGAGGCGACGACTTATGCCCATTTATGAGTATGAGTGTGAAAATTGCGGGCGCATCGAAGAAACCCTCCAGAAAATTTCGGATGCTCCGCTTTGCACATGCAGACATTGTTCGGGAAACCTTCATAAGCTTGTATCCCATAGCAGTTTCCATTTAAAAGGAACCGGTTGGTATGTTACGGATTATGCAAAAAAATCCGCAAAAAAAACTGAGGGCTCCTCCCCGCCGGAATCCAAAGAAACAGTCGATTCCAAGTGTAATACCGATACCGGCAGTGATAAGGCCGGGAAAAAGTCAACACCGGAATAATTTCTTTATTTTATTCTTTGGATAACCAAAAAGGCAAAAGCTTTAACAACCACCTAAAATTTCAATTAAGAACCTTTACATTGTCAAATGCGTGATTACAGTTTGGCCTCTGAACAGATTATCACGGCATATTACAGAATGAATTAACATTAAATTAAATGTTTTAAATTGAAATTAAAGTTGGTTTTTTAAAGAATGTTTTTGTCTGAATTCCCCTAAGTATGAAAACATATTAAAGTTGATGAGTAATAATCAGGTTATTATGCCCTCAAAGCTGAATTCTTATTGAAATTTCTTTAAACTTTGGGGTTTGACTCAAATTTTGAAACAAAAGGAGAAACATGAAGATGAAATTAAGACCACTTCAGGATCGAATCTTAGTTAAACGCGTGGAGCAGGAAAGCATGACTAAGGGAGGAATTATTATCCCTGACTCTGCAAAAGAAAAACCGGCGGAAGGTGAAGTTGTCGCTGTTGGTAACGGCAAAATGGGTGAGGACGGCAAAAGAATCACTCCTGACATCAAAGCAGGTGATCGTATCCTTTTCGGGAAATATGCGGGCACCGAAGTTAAAATTGATGGTGAAGAGCACCTGATTATGCGTGAAGATGATGTTCTTGGTATCATCGAGTAAAAAAACCACAGATTCTTACAAATATCTATTTTAAACTAAAGACTTACTTTATGGAGGGAAATATAATATGGCGAAACAGATAAAATACGACACTAAAGCCAGAGAGGCCATGCTTAAGGGCGTTCGTACACTGGCTGATGCGGTTGTAGTAACTCTTGGGCCTAAGGGCAGAAATGTGGTTATTGACAAATCATGGGGTTCACCTACCATCACAAAAGATGGCGTCACGGTTGCCAAAGAAATTGAACTTGAAGATAAGTTCGAAAACATGGGAGCCCAGATGGTCAAGGAAGTGGCAAGCAAAACTAGCGATATGGCTGGTGACGGAACCACTACTGCAACGGTTCTGGCAAGAGCCATTTACGAGGAAGGCCAGAAACTGGTTGCAGCCGGAAACAATCCGATGGCCATCAAAAGAGGTATCGAAAAGGCTGTCGCGGTTGCCGTCAAAGAACTTCACAATATCAGCAAACCCACCAAGGATCAGCGCGAAATTGCTCAGGTCGGCACCATTTCCGCCAACAATGATGAAACCATCGGAAACATCATCGCCGAGGCCATGAATAAAGTTGGCAAAGAAGGCGTAATTACCGTTGAAGAAGCCAAAAGCATGGAAACCACGCTTGAGGTGGTTGAGGGCATGCAATTTGACCGGGGCTATCTTTCTCCTTACTTTGTAACAGATTCGGAAAAAATGGTCGTGTCTTTGGATGAACCCTTTGTCTTGGTTCATGAAAAGAAAATCAGCAGCATGAAAGACCTTCTTCCTGTATTGGAACAAATCGCCAAGATGAACAGGCCATTGCTGATCATTGCCGAGGATATAGAAGGTGAGGCACTGGCTACATTGGTTGTCAATAAGTTGAGAGGAACTTTACAGGTAGCTGCTGTAAAAGCTCCCGGATTTGGTGACAGAAGAAAAGCAATGCTTGAAGATATTGCCATTCTGACCGGTGGTCAGGTTGTCTCGGAAGATCTGGGTGTCAAACTGGAAAGCATTACTGTTCAGGATCTTGGAAAAGCCAAGAGAATAAGCATTGATAAAGACAACACCACTATCGTCGACGGTGCCGGCTCCAGGAGCGCTCTGGAAGGCCGCGTCAAACAGATTCGTGCCCAGATTGATGATACCACTTCCGACTATGATCGTGAGAAACTGCAGGAACGCCTGGCCAAACTTATCGGCGGAGTTGCCGTGATCAACGTGGGGGCCGCCACGGAAACAGAAATGAAAGAAAAGAAAGCCCGTGTGGAAGATGCATTGAATGCAACACGTGCCGCTGTCGAGGAAGGTATTGTTCCCGGCGGTGGGGTGGCCTTGGTACGTACATTGGCCGCACTTGACAAAATCAAAATCAAAACCGATGAAAAGCTCGGTGTTAAAGTGGTTATGAGAGCTATTGAAGAACCTTTGCGTCAAATTGCCAACAACTCAGGTTTTGAAGGTTCCGTAGTAATCGACAAGGTGAAAAATGGCGAAGGTGCATTCGGATACAATGCTGAAACCAATATTTATGAAGACCTGATTGAAGCGGGTGTCATCGACCCGACCAAGGTTGTTCGTCTAGCCCTTCAGAATGCAGCAAGCGTTGCATCCCTTATGCTCACCACCGAAGCAATGATAGCCGACAAACCCGACGATAAAGATGCTGCGGGTATGCCTCCAATGGGTGGCGGCGGCATGGGTGGCATGGGAGGAATGGGCGGCATGGGTGGTATGATGTAACCGCTTAAGGGCTGTCTTTAAAAATCCCAATATACTTTAATAAAAAAACCCTCCTGTTTCAAAAAATAGGGGGGTTTTTTTTTATTGTTTGATAAAATATTTTTGAATTTTATTGATTTCCAAAACCGTTTTGTCCGCCACAATCCGGGCACTGCCATGTAATAGCATTGCATGACATACCCCACAGATTTTCATCCATGCACTCCTGGCAAATCGCAAAACCACATCTGCAGTGCCAACAAAAACGAAATTGCCCTCCGCAGCAATGGCATTCAAAACTTTTGAGCCTTTTTCTCCGTATTCGTTTATATTGTAAATTATTCATAAATCAGAATCATCTCATTTTTTTAGTTCAAATATTTTTTAAGGCTTGCTTGTTGTTTTGAGTATTTCATGATAGAAAATTAATTATCGAGAACATGTCAAACCTTTTAACTTACCGAAATGATAATAAATTTACCTTAATTCATCATGGCATCACTGTCAAGATGCAATTTCTAATCGAAAGAAAGGCAAAAGGCTAGTGATAAAACGATCTGAGGGAAAACCTGAACATACCATTTATTTAGTGGATGGAAGCAGCTATATTTATCGGGCATACCACGCTATCCGAGGACTTTCCAATTCTCAGGGACTTCCCACCAACGCTATCTTTGGTTTTACGCGAATGTTGATCAAACTTATAGAGGACCGAAAGCCCGAATATTTGATTATGCTTTTCGATGCCAAAGGTCCGAAATTTCGACACAAAATCTACGAAGAATACAAGGCAAACAGGCCCCCCATGCCTGAAGATCTATGCATTCAGATTCCTTATATCAAGGAAGTGACCCAGGGGTTCAAACTTCCGTTATTAGAATTGGAAGGTTATGAAGCCGACGATCTGATCGGTACTTTGGCGGTAAAAGCTGAAGAAGCCGGGTTTTCCGTGGTCATGGTTACTGGTGACAAGGATTTTTTGCAGCTGGTTACAGAAAATATCCAGATATGGGATCCTATGAAAGACACGACCATAACGATTGAAACCATCCGGGATTCTTTCGGTTTAGAACCGGCACAGATTATCGATGTCATGGGGCTTTCAGGGGATACATCCGACAATATACCAGGAGTGCCGGGAATTGGTCAGAAAACAGCGGTTTCTTTAATACAAGCATATGGCAGCATCGATCGCCTCTATCAAAAGATTGATCATATCACTCAGAAAAAGCAGAAGGAAAATCTGATCAAATTCAAAGATCAGGCATACCTGAGTCGTCGGTTAGTAAAATTAGACAGCCAGGCCCCTGTGGAATTTAAACCTGAAAATTTCAAGCTCGGAACAACGGATAACGACAAATTGTCACAGCTTTTCAAATTTCTGGAGTTTCGTCAATTACAGCAAAACTACCCTGTTCAGTCGGATCTTGGAGAAAAAAATTATCAGGGTGTGCAGAATTTAATAGCTCTAAAAGATTTAGTAACCCTCTTGACTAGATCAGACAGATTTTCCATTACTACAGAAACTACCTCCCAGGATCCCATGAAAGCCGGACTTGTTGGACTATCGTTTTCCGTACTTGCTGGTGAGGCTTTTTATATTCCCTGCGGGCACACAAGCGAAAATGAGTCTTTGCAACTTAAAACGCAATTGGCACTGGAACAACTTCGCCCGGTCCTGGAAAATCCGGATATAAAAAAAATAGGACAAAATATCAAATATGATTGGCTTGTTTTAAACCGTCATGGGATCGCTTTTGAAGGCGTTTCTTTCGACACAATGGTTGCCTCCTATTTGATCAACCCTTCAAAAAGAGCCCACAACCTTGACCAGATTGCCTTAGACTTTCTGAACCATAAAACCATTTCCTATGAAGACGTTACGGGTAAAGGGAAAAATGCCATCAGGTTCGATCAGGTGCCATTGGATAAAGCCTTGCCCTATGCTTGCGAAGATGCCGACATTAATCTTATGGCTGCCGATGTGCTTAAGCCTCGTCTTGAAGAAATCGGTGTGATGGAGCTTTTTAATAAAGTAGAACTTCCTCTGATTCCGGTTTTGATGCGAATGGAACAAAAAGGTATTTTCGTAGATGCTCAAAGACTTCAGGCATTGTCCAAGTCATTCGGGTTTCAGCTGCAACAGCTGGAACATGAAATTTATTCTCTTGCCGGAGAAAAATTCAATATTAACTCTTCACAGCAACTGGGCCAAATCATGTTCGAAAAACTGAATCTGCCTGTTCAGAAAAAGACAAAAAAACGAACCGGCTACTCGACAGATGTCAGTGTACTCACAACCCTTTCCAGAATTCATGAACTTCCGGCTCATATTTTACGGCACCGGACATTGAGCAAATTAAAAACCACCTATGCAGATGCTCTGGTGGATCTAATCCACCCCGAAACCGGACGTATTCATACTTCATATAACCAGACCGTCACCTCCACCGGAAGATTGAGCAGCTCTGATCCGAATCTCCAAAATATTCCCATTCGCACTGAAGAGGGAAGAGAAATTCGTAGTGCTTTTATACCTAAGAAGAGATGGCTGCTTATGTCCGCCGATTATTCTCAAATCGAGCTTCGAATTCTAGCCCATTATTCCAATGACGAAATTCTGATCAAAGCCTTCTGTAAGGATGAGGATATACACACCAGGACAGCGTCTGAGATATTCAACGCATTTCCGGAAATGATAGATTCGGAGCTCAGAAGACAGGCGAAAGTGATTAATTTTGGTATTATTTACGGCATGGGTCCCTTTAGACTGTCAAATGAATTGGGAATCAGTCAGAAAATGGCTAAAACTTACATAAGTAATTATTTTAGCAGATACCGCGGTGTTAAAAACTTTATTGATCAAACCATTGAAAATGCGAGAGAAACAGGCAAAACAAGTACCCTGTTAGGTAGAATCAGGCTTCTGCCGGAAATCAATAGCGCCAACAAAATTATCAGCCAGGCCGCAGAACGTATTGCCATTAATACACCAATCCAGGGAACTGCCGCGGATCTCATTAAGGTGGCTATGATTAATATCGATAAAGCCTTAAATGAAAAAGGGCTCCAAACAGCTATGCTTTTAACGGTTCACGATGAACTTGTCTTTGAAGTCCCACCCGGGGAAATCCATGAAGCTACCCAATTGGTGCGGGATATCATGGAAAATGTATGGGAACTGAAAGTGCCGCTGAAAGTCAGTATTCAAAGTGGTAAAAACTGGGCTGAAGCACATTAAAAAGTCTCTTTAAGCATAACGATGACACGTGCTTGCGGGTCATGATGAATTTTTTACGCCTCCTGAAACCATAAAAATTGGCTTAAAAATGATTAAACCGCAGTATAAATGCCTCTGTTTTTGCGTTTAATTTTCTCAAGCTTGTTTAGACGAAAAACAATATTTCGGATTTTCTTTTCGCCGAAACCAGTTTTATCCTGAATTTCTGAAAAACTGGCCCCTTCATCACCCGTTTCTTTGATGATTTCCAAGACCGCATCCGATGCAGTCATACCGGGTCTGCCGGATTGTAACCTTCCTTTTATATCACGCCCCCCCGTTCCTGATATCTTGGCTCTTACCGCGGTATCTTTCACCATTGCCTCCAAGCGTTCCAGCTTGGTCATAAGCCTTTCGATATCCTTTCTGGTCGGAATATTATAATGCTTCATAAAAAACTTCACCATGGCATCGAAACTAACCGACTTTTTTTTTGGCATGACCCCATCCTCCTTAAAAAAAATTGTTCTGATAATTGCAATAAAATTTCTCAAGGAACAAGTAAAAAAGTCCTCTTAAAACCGATTGCGAAAATTGCGACCCCTTTACCTCTGGAAGTTAATTTGGAGGGCTATTGCATATAATCTTATCCCTTAACTCACATTACCATAAATAGTAAACTAACAAAAGTCAAGTTTGGTTATCATTTTTATCTTATTTTGAGACAAAAAGGTATTTCAATTACTATCGAGGCATTTGTAATCAATTTAAGAGCATAAGGTTTGTCTTTTATTATAACATATAAAGATTGTTTGAATTTTTTTCATTATAATGGTAATGAGGTTTCAGGTTGATTTTAAATGAAATGGGATAATTCTTATGTCTAGTACTTAATCAGCAGAGGTTTGATATGAACCAGTCAGATATTGAAATCGCCCTTGAAGAGAGTGAATTTTTTAAAAGACTCGAAAAAGAGGCTATTAAAAAAATCGCAACCTTATGTAAACTGACTCTACTTGAAGCAGGAGATTATGTATTTCAGCAAGGAGATTTCGGTGATCATCTTTACATTATTGCTGATGGACAGGTTTTCCTTGAAAGATTGTTGGACATGGGAACCCGCAAAGCGAATGTAGTCATTGAAACCCTTGGTAAGGGAAGAGTCTTTGGATGCTGGTCCACCTTGCTTGATGACCCGCATATCCTGATGTCATCGGCATGCTGTCAGAAACCTACCATGGTCATCTCCTTAAAGGGAACCGATCTCAGAGACATGATGAAAGAAGATAGAAAAATCGGTTTTCATATATTAGAAAGGCTCTGCTTTCTTCTTAGAGACAGGATACAGGCGGCCTATGGTGCCTTGGAAAGAATTTAACGTTGTCAATCTTTGTAAATCCATAGAGTATCAAAGACGTTAAGGAGAGCCAGATGGATGTGATTTTGACATCTGAGGACAAGGTTATTATTGAAAAATTAGGTTCTCGTCTGACCCAATGTGAAAAAGTCAAAACAAATCTCATTCCCATTTTACAGATGATACAGGAGGAATTAAAATACCTGCCTCCTGAAGTAATCAAGATGGTTGCCAAATATCTTGAAATACCCGGCAGTGAAGTCTATGGCGTGGCAACGTTTTACAATCAATTCAAATTCAATCCTCCAGGCAAAAATCCCATAAAAGTTTGCCTTGGCACCGCATGCCATGTAAGGGCCGGCGATATTATCCTCGAAAATTTTGAGAGAAAACTGGGAATCTCCGAAGGACAAACCACCGAAGATCGAGAGTTCAGCATAGAGCGTGTCGCATGTGTGGGATGCTGCGCGCTGGCACCTGTAGCAATTATGGGCGATACTGTCCATGGTCATATGGCGCCAAGTAAAGTTGAAGGTCTCATTTTAAGAGTTCAGGTGGAACATGAAAAAGCAGAAAGAGAAAGGCAAAAAATTGAATCCGATCGACAATAAAATAATTGACGAGAAATTTGGAGCCATATTTGCCGAAGCCCAGCGCCGTAAAAAAGAACGCCAAAACAATTCGATACCTAAAATCCATATCGGCTTGTCCACATGCGGCATTGCTGCCGGAGCCATGGAAACTAAAACAGCCTTCGAGGAAACCCTGTCCCAGCGAGGAATTGAAGCTCAAATTCATTGCGTGGGATGTATTGGTCATTGCTATGCAGAACCGTGGGTCATTATTGAAAATTCTGAATCAGGATTTCCGCCGATTTTTTATCCACAGGTTACTGCCGGAAAAGCCAAAATGCTTACCAAGCTTTATCTCGAAGAAGGAGATCCCAGGCTGGAACATATTCTGGGAGCCATGGAAGAAAACGAGATGATTCCCTCGGTGTGGGAGTTTTCCCGCTTCAGCAAGGAAAAACGTATAGTAATGGATCTTTGCGGCAAAATTGATCCGGACGATATTAATGAATATATTGCGGAGGATGGCTATTCATCATGGGCAAAAGCTTTGAAAAGTCCTCCTGATGAAGTTCTAAAACAAGTTTTAGGGTCCGGATTAAGAGGCAGGGGCGGGGCTGGTTTTCTCACAGGAAAAAAGTGGGAACTGGCATTAAAACAAACTCATTTGGAAAAAATCGTTATTTGTAATGCCGATGAAGGAGATCC
This sequence comes from Desulfobacteraceae bacterium, assembly GCA_011389745.1. Taxonomy (GTDB): domain Bacteria; phylum Desulfobacterota; class Desulfobacteria; order Desulfobacterales; family SKZT01; genus SKZT01. Next base: position 50,237 of record JAABTQ010000004.1, read on the forward strand.
CGGAGCCTATATGGACAGGACCATTCTGGAAAGTAATCCCCACCAGGTGCTGGAAGGTCTAGCTCTGTGCGCATACGCCATAGGAGCACACAAGGCACTTTTCTATGTCCGGGCAGAATATCCCCTCGCGGTCAAAACAATCCAGAATGCAATATCGCAGGCCATGGAATCAGGCATTATCGGAAAGGATATTCTTGGAAGTGGGTTTGACCTCGAAATGGATGTTTTTCAAGGTTCAGGTGCTTTTGTTTGCGGTGAGGAGACGGCATTAATCCTTTCCATGGAGGGATCGCGCGGCATGCCATATCACCGGCCACCATATCCGGCCGAAAGAGGTTTCCAAGGTCTATCCACAGTCATCAACAATGTTAAAACCCTTGCCGCAGTGCCCCCTATCCTTAAAAATGGCGCTTCGTGGTATCGCCAAACAGGAACCCCAGAAAGCCCCGGAACAGCAATTTTTTCAGTTGTCGGAAATGTGACTCATCCCGGTCTGGTGGAAATTCCCATGGGAGTTACTCTCAGAACTCTGATTTTTGATATATGCGGTGGTATTCCTGATAAAAAGAAGTTTAAGGCAGCGCAGATCGGAGGACCTTCAGGAGGATGTTTACCTGAAGAGTTTCTCGATACCCCCATTGATTTTGATTCTTTGATAGAAGCCGGAGCCATGATGGGTTCCGGGGGTATGGTGGTACTCGATGAAGACACTTGCATGGTCGATGTGGCCAAATATTTTTTAGATTTCACCCAAAAGGAATCCTGCGGCAAGTGCACGTTCTGTCGGATTGGCACCTGGCATTTACTTTCCATTTTACAGCGTCTGACCATCGGAGAGGGTCAGGAAGGTGATATAGAAAAATTAGAGCAACTCAGTCATGATATTAAAAACGGCTCCCTGTGTGGTCTTGGGAAAACAGCCCCCAATCCGGTGTTAACATCACTGAAATATTTTCGCGAAGAATATGAAGCCCACATCAAGGAAGGCTGTTGCCCTGCAGCTTCCTGCCGGGCTCTTTCAGCGTATTACATCGATTTAGACAAATGCGCTCGGGGTTGTGATGCTTGTGTAGGCTGTTGTCCGGTAGATGCCGTATTTACAACCTCAAACCGTAAAAAGGGAATCGATCAGCAGCTTTGTGTCAAATGTGGAGAATGCAAAGTTCATTGCCCTCCGGATTACAATGCCATCTTTAGAATATCTCCTGCTCATCTTGCTCCCATTATCGAACGCCCAAAAGAAGAAAACCAATGATGACAACTTTCTGAAGGAAATAAAACCATGGTGCAAATCCTGGTAGACAACAACATAATTGAGGCTGAAAATGGAGCAAACTTGCTTCAGACTTGTCTTGAAAATGGTATCTATATTCCCAATCTGTGCTATTTAAATGATTCGCAGGAACCTTTTGCTGCCTGCCGGCTATGTTTTGTAGAAATTGACGGACACCCTGTTGCTGCCTGCACACAAAAAGTAAGCGAAGGATTGCAAGTGCAAACTGATACCTCTGCGGTGCGCAGTTTGCAAAAAACAGCATTTCGCCTTTTGCTTTCAGTCCATGAAATTAAATGTAAAGAATGCTCCGCCAATAAACGATGTGATCTTCAACGAATTGCCAAATTTCTAAAAGTGGGATTAAAACCAAAAGGATTGGAAATCCGCCTTAAAGATCCCGGTTTGGACTCCGGTCATCCTTATTTGATAGTGGATCAAAATCGATGCGTACTATGCGGAAAATGTGTTCAGGTCTGCCTTCAAAAACATGGTCATAGTTACCTGACTTTTGCAAAACGTGGGTTTGATACGGTGATCAGTGGATATATAGAGCCGGATGACATTCCACTAACTTTTTCAGGTTGCACTTTATGTATTGATATTTGCCCTGTTATGGCAATTTCTTTAAAAGAGGGCATAAAATCTTAAACGTTTTTTATTCAGGCAGATAGCTTTCTGGTTTTTTAGCCAACCAGCCTTGATTTTTTTCTAATTTTATATTCCCGGGCATTTTTAACCAAAGATTCTGCCCACTCGGGTGTTCCGAGGGCATGAATATGGGTGTATGTGGCGAGAACGTTTTTATAAACAAATCCGTCTTTATGATCCTTGATTCCGGAGCCACGGCGCATGGAAAAAACCAAATTGCTTTTTCCGTTGGGACATTTGAGAACACTTGAATAATGAAACTCGTGCCCTTTGAGTTCGGTTCCTACCTCGAAAAAGGGATTTTTCCCTTCCACTGTGATGATCGTATATCCATGCCCCTGAGGTCTTTTGCAAAGGCCGAATTTCAGCGGAAGAACTCCGGCCATGGGGTAGGATTTGTCTTTCAGGATGAGTTCTTCACCCAAATACATCAATCCGCCGCATTCCGCATAAATAGGTAGTCCACTTTCCGCCAGAATTTTCAATTTTTTCCGGAAATTATCCTTTTCAGCCAGAATTTCCGCATGGGTTTCCGGGAAACCTCCTCCGATATAAAGAGCATCCACATCCGGAAAATCATCATCTGCAAAAGGGCTGATAAATACCACGGACGAACCGGCGGACCTTAACGCCTCTATATTATCCGGATAATAAAATTGAAACGCCGAATCCCTGATAACACCAATTGTAGGACTATCTTTGTCGATTTGTGTTTCATAACCAAAAGGTTCTTCCTTAAAAAGTGGTTCTGTCATTTTTAAGGTTCCTGCCTTTCGCGCAATATCCTCAACAGAATTTAAATCAATATGCTTTGCAACAACTTCTGCAATCGCTGCAACAGAATCAAAACCACAATTATGCTCTGGTGTTGGGATCAAGCCCATATGCCGTTCAGGAAAATTTTGCTCTTTGAGTTTTGGCACCGCACCTATTACAGAAATTCCACAGTGGTATTCTATATTTTGTCGGATATTTTTCTGGTGGCGGGAACCTGCTACATGGTTTAAAATAACACCTTTGATTTGAACATCAGGATCAAACCGAAGACAGCCCAAAACAATTGCGGCCATGGTCCGGGTTGATTTGGTGCAGTCAAGGCATAATATGACCGGTGTATTTAATAGCTTGGCCAATTCCGCCGTGCTGGTTTTTCCGAATGTATCGATACCATCATATAAACCACGGTTTCCTTCAATAACTGCAATATCACTATCCTGGGAATGTTGAAGAAAAGAACTTAGAATTTTTTGATCGGAAATGAGGAAATTATCCAGATTATAGCAAGGCCGGCCTGCTGAAAGTGCAAGCCAGCCCGCATCTATGTAATCCGGACCTTTTTTAAAAGGTGCAACCGCTTTTCCCTGTTTTGATAGAGCCGCGATAATGCCAACGGATAAAACCGTTTTGCCGGACCCTCCACGCAATGCAGCAATTAAAATTCTTGGGAGATCCGATGGCAACATTGGCTTATGAGAAAATAGTCTAAAACAAGATTTGGAAAGGTAATGCCAGTGATGGTCAAATACCGGTTAGTCTTCATGCTCGGCATGAGCCTGTTTTCCGGTGCCTTTCAGGCCATACATGGAGGTACTTCCACTTGACCAATACTCAAGAACGCCCTCCTGAACCAACTGATTGATCAGTTTTTTGGCTTCCCTGGGTTTCATGTCGATGATTTTAGCCAAATCGTTGAAATAAAATTTGGACTTCACCTTCTGTTTCTTGGTAAGGCCGTCAACGATTAACTGTTTTGCTTCTTCGTATTCCATACTTCACCCCTTTTTTTTTATTTTCGGGGAGCACCAACAACGGGCTCCCCGACATGGGTTTTTAATTAGAACTTGAATTGTGAAGTCTGGCGCCAGGTATAATAAGCCGGATCACGGAAATCGTCAATGAGGTGATGCGTAAATTCCAGTTCGCATTTCTCAAAGAATCTTTCCCATCCGATTCTTTCGGCCCATTCACCAAGACGTTCATATTTTCTGGCTTCGCCAGCATAAACTTCGACCATTTTCTGGATAACATCACAAGTGGTCGGCCATCGTGGTGCTTCATTCGGAATAAATGCCACAACAACTTTTGAGAACTTGGGTGCGCTGACTCGGTTGGATACTTTTCCACCGGCCATCAGAACGATACCATCGCCTTCAGTATCTGCTAGTGGAAGAGAGGGGCACATGGTGTAACAGTTACCGCAAAACATGCAGCGATCATTGTTTATGGCCACACTGTTGACCTTTTTTCCATCGGGCAATTCCACCTTTGACGGCTTAATTGCCGCGGTAGGACAGGAAGCAATGGCTAGTGGAATTTCGCACATTTTGTCGAGATATTCATGATCCAGTAGGGGCGGTTTGCGGTGGTAACCCAAAATAGCGATATCGGAACAATGAACCGCACCGCACATATTCAGACAACATGCCAAAGATACTCTAACGTGAGCCGGCATTCTGTGATTTTTAAATTCATCAAAAAGAACATCCATGACCGCTTTCACCGGGCCGGAAGCATCCGTGGCCGGTGTGTGGCAATGAAGCCATCCCTGGGTATGAACGATGTTGCTAATTCCTGCACCGGTACCGCCTATGGGAAACTTGAAACTGCCCGCATCAAACTTTCGGCTTTCAAGATCATCAATCAAAGGCTGTACTTTGTCTTTGCCGTCGACCATGAATTCGATATTGTTTCGGGTAGTAAAACGAAGATAACCGCCACAGTGTTTATCAGCGATTTCGCAGATTTCACGAATGTGTGTAACGGACATCAAACGGGCGCCGCCACAACGAACCGTGTAGACTTCATCACCTGACTCGGCCACATGCACAAACACACCGGGTTGCAAATACTCATGATAGAGCCAGGTACCTTTGTTTTTAGCGATGACCGGAGGGTAAAATTCATCATATTTTCGAGGACCAATATCAGTGATCCTATCCTCCATTGGTTTATCCGGATTGTATCCTGAAGAAATAAATGCCATGATTCCCCCTTTTACCTCTGATGGTGTTTTCTGAATTCGTTGATGTCGCGTTCCCAACCACCTTCGACTTCTTCTTCTTTCCAGAAGATATAGGGGTTGGTACGAGGTTCCTGAACCATCCGCGGATCAGGTTCAAAATTAGCCATTTCAAGAAGTTTCTGAAGGCCCTGACGTTTCATCAACTCTCCAAGACGCTCACGGTTTTTGCCCTCTTCCATCCACCAATCCCAAATGGGTTCGATGACGTTTTCCTTGATTTCTGTGTAGGGAGCTTCAGCCTTGATAAAAGGTACGATCAGCGAACCCAATTGAGCACCATCCAGAATCGGAGCTTTGGCGCCTGCAAAAATCGACAAGCCTCGTTCATCACCGATACGAAGGGCCCTGGGCATAACATTGATACAATGCATGCAGCGGGTGCATTCCCTGTTGTCGATCTTCAGTTCTTTGCCATCCATCCACATACACTCGGTGGGACACAAATCAATGACTTCTTTTTGAATGTCAAATGCACCCCAATCTCGTCCGCTGTGGGCACCGGCGTTCGGCACAAACTCGCCGCCGATATAAGCCTGAACCGCTTCCTGATCAATCTTGATATCGTCTTTCCAGGTTCCGATAAAAGACATGTCTGCGCGTGCAATTGAAGCCACACAACCGTTGGGACAACCATCGAACTTGAACTTGAATTTATAGGGGAACGCCGGACGATGCAGCTCATCCTGATATTCCATTGTCAGGTCATAACACAGATCCTGAGTATCATAGCAGGCATATTCACAGCGGGCCTGACCGATACAATCCGCGGGGGTTCTGAGATTGGAACCTGAGCCGCCCAAGTCCTGACCAATATTATGGGTCAACTCATAGAAAATTTCCTCAAGCTGCTTGGTTGTGGTACCGAGAAAAATAATGTCGCCGGTAGACCCGTGCATATTGGTAATACCACTGCCCCGAAAGTCCCACAGATCAGTGATTCTTCTCAGGTGTTCAGTCGTGTAGAATTTTCCGCCAGGCTGGGCTATGCGCATGGTGTGAAAATGCGCAACACCGGGGAACATTTCCGGCTGATCGCAATACCGGCCAATAACGCCGCCGCCATAACCGAATACACCGACAATACCACCGTGTTTCCAGTGGGTCCGACCGTGTTTGAAAGAAAGCTCGAGTACACCCAAAATGTCTTCGACCACATCGACCGGGATCTGATATTCGATGTTATCTGGATTTTTGGCCCGTCTCTCGGCCTCTTGCTTCAAGTCGGACACGAAGCTGGGCCAGGGTCCGGATTCTAACTGGTCCAACATTGGGATTTCATGTTTCATCGTGTTACCTCCATTAATGTTAATAATTGGCTACTCAAAATAAACCGATTTTCCCGCTATGGCTCCTGAGTCACCTCCTCTCAGTTAGGGCTGTTTTAATCTGTTTTAATCTGTTTTTTGTAATTTCCCATTTAAAGGGGCAGATATATTATCAATTAAGCACTTTGTCAATAAAAAATAACTTATTGAAAATGGTTATCAGAACATCAAAACTAACATTCTTTGGAGAATTGTTTTGACAAAAACCGGTTCACAAAAGATTCGAATATAAACGCATGAGATTCTATTCTTGACTTGACCATCACCAATTCCGGCGCCTGCTGTGGCCAGGCTGCAATAATATCAGTAAAAAATTTCTCGATTATGGGCTGAGTCAACGAATTCAAATATATACTCAAATAATTCAAAACCTTACGAGATATGATATTTCGTTGAATTTTTTGAGACAACCCTTCGTAAAAACCATCGATGGTTGCCATGACGTAAATGTCATTTGCCCATGCAAGATCACCGACCCCACCGAAACGGTCGATTCGGTTCTTAATACTCAGATCCATCAAAAAAACCAACAGTGCCTCCAACACGGATTCAAGGTCTTTTTCATCGTTACACACGATCGGACAATAGCCTCTGACAGTCACAAGCATTACCTTCAGCCGATCGTCTTCAACCTTTACCACAAAATCACCTGCGGCATGATGCCATGGATGAATTTGTTCAAAAGTTTCCATGTCATGGTAGCATGTTAGGATCAGAGCAGTTTGACGGTATAATTCATAGGCTTGCTTTTCCGAAAGGAAGTAGTTGCCTTTGGTTTGATCCCACACTTCAATGCGGCAGTTTCTATCCTGGTCGATTGAATGAATATGGAACTCATTAAACCCTGAGAACCATTGTCCTAAGAACATTCGAAAATCCGACCCCGCGTTTGCAGGGTTAACATCCCCGTATTCATATACAGCAGGAATAAAGTTCCATGGCATTTCGCTGCTTAGCTTTGTCAACAGTTCAAACTCTTTTCTGGCACAATTTAAACCTGCTTCGCTCACAGCAACATTTAAAACAAATTGCCACTGTTGTTTTTTTGCAGTAACTTCAATTTTTGAGGGATGGTAATATTCGCCGTGCTTTTCAAGAATAATTGAGACATTTTCAATTGTTTCCGGAAAAATCAGCGTTTTGGATTGCTGATGCACTGCTGAGGCAAGCCGTTGAAAATGATTTTCAGATAAAAAAGCTTCTGCTGCGTTGAAATAAGAACCATATGTGACAGGCACACTGTCAAAAGCCGAAGCCTTGATACGGCTCACAGGAAGCTGACTGCTCCAGATGGGATCATTTTCCTTAATGGGATCAATAAGCCCGGATAAAAAAAATTTAAACTTATTCAACAGCGAGAAAATCTGCTTTCGCCTCGCAAATAAAACCCAAGGCATGTGGTTTATTGGCTAAATTCGATTCTATTTGTAGAAACATATACATCATAACGTCCGAGACAATTATCACGTCATACCGGGGAAGGCCGGTATCCAGTTCAGTGGCTCTATTTTCTGAATCCGACACCTGCCCTGAGGCCATGATCCGGGCTACTCCCGATTCACTTCCGATATGTCTCAATTTCCTTCACGATATTTTCAGCGACTTCATAGCCCAATTCCCTGGCTTTATCGCAATGTTTTGCCGCCAATTCATGCAAGCCCTTTTCAAGATAAGCGATTGCCAGGTTGTTGTGCGCAACCGGAAAATTGGGTTCAAGTTCAATAGCTTTCAGATTGGCCTCGATGCTCTCATCAAGTTGGCCGTTCATCAAATATGCATTTGCAAGATTGGAAAATGCCTGCACAAACCTGGGATTCCATCGAACAGCTTTTTCCAGATGATAAATTGCATCTTCGATTTTTCCCTGCTGAAGGTATACAAAACCAATGTTTCCATGACCTTCGGAGAAACCAGCCCTGGAGTGAATTGCATCCTTATTATGTTTCAGACAGCCTTCCAGATCCCCCCTGTTTAAACAAAGCCCACCCAGAAGTACATAAGCTTCGGCCAGGTTTGGACTGCAATGGACAGCGGCCTTCAGCGACATTTCAGCTTCTTCATACCTTTTTTGACCGATAAGCGCGACGGCGAGATTATAGTGAGATGACCCGCAATCCGGGTTTGAGGCAATGGCTTGCCTAGCTTTGGCAATAAATTCATCCGCATTTTTTGCTTGAACCATAATAATATCCTTAACGATCTTTTCGACATTAATAAAATTTTAATGAACTTGTAAACTGCGTGATACTTCTTCAAATTTAAAAATTGTTAATATACGCTAAATCAATTCAGAATGAAACCCCAAATTTTCAACCTATTGGGGCCGGGTTCTCTGAACTTGATTTTAGTGCCACATTTTAAGAATAAGCCTTTTAAGCTTTTTTTCTTGACATGATACAGGCATTTCTTTACTTTTCTAATATTTTTAACACCATCTTTCTTTTAATCATCATATCTATAAATTATCATGTGCTTAAATCTTTTTACAATTTTTTGATAGTAAGGGGGAAAATATGCTCACTGGATGTTTTACTGCCCTGGTTACACCATTTTCAGGCGATACAGTTGATTATGAAGGTTTGGAAAAGCTCGCGCAGTTTCAGATTCAAAACGGCATTTCCGGCATTCTGGCGGTTGGTACTACCGGAGAAAGCCCGGTCTTAACATGGGAAGAACACCTGAATGTTGTGGAAAAAATTGCCGAACAGACCCGGGGAAAATGCCTTTGCATTGCCGGGACAGGCAGCAACAACACCAAAGAATCCTTGCAAGCAACCCAGCATGCTGTAAAAGCAAAAGTCGACGCTGTCTTACTGGTGGATCCCTATTACAACGGACCCAGTTCCATCGAGATTCGAAAAGAATATATCAGTCCTTTGGCTGCTTCTTTTCCTGAAATAGAAATGATTCCGTATATTATCCCCGGCAGAACCGGCACACAACTTCTGCCGGAAGACCTGGCTCTTTTGAACAAAACCTTTAAAAACGTCAATACTGTCAAAGAAGCAACAGGAAATATTGAGAACATGCGTCGCACCCGCCAATGTTGCGGTCCTGATTTTACAATCCTTTCCGGTGACGACGGCATGACTTTTGACATGATGACCGATCCGTTGATTAATGGCGCAGGGGTAATATCGGTCGTTTCAAATGTCGCACCAAAAGCGGTCAGCCAAATGGTTTCACTACTTAAAGAAAAAAATAAAACCGAAGCAAGAAAACTTATGGAGGCCCTCACACCATTGTTCGGACTTGTGATGATTAAAACACAGGAGCAAACCCCTTATGGAGAGGTGTTATGCAAAGCCAGAAATCCAATAGGGATCAAACTGTTGATGGCGATTCTGGGCATGCCCTCGGGGGGGTGCCGTCAACCCCTTGGCAAAGCAACCCAAAACGGTTTGAATGAGGTAATTGGTGCGGCACAGACGGTCTGGAAAAATAACCCGGAAATTTTAAAACCGGTACAAGACTTTTTTAATGTGGATATCGGCGATCGTCTGAATGATCCTTCAAAATTGGATGGTCTAGCCTACGAAGAATATGAATGACATCGTTTCGTTTTTATCGTCAATTCTGGTGTCAGGTTTATTTTTTCACCTGACACCATCTAAATTCAGTTGACTCAAACAGAAACGATTATTTCTCCATTTTTTTTCCATCGACCACAATAGCATCTTTCATGCTAAAAACAGCGTCAGGACTGCCTTGGAACAAAATGGATTTCAGCCATTTTACAGCGAATTTTAACAACTCGATTTCATTTTCTTTTATCTTTTTAATCGTTTCAGGATCTACATCGTAGCGGTCTAAAAAGGAGCTTTTAAAAACAAAGTCCCTGAACTTGTCGATGTTATAACTGGCCATGAAAAACATGTCCTTGGCTTTTTGAGTCAGCTGGACATTTTTGGGAAAAGATCTTTTTCTTACAACCAGATCAGTCCAGCCGGCGTTAATTTCGTCATGGATATCCAAACCCTGATCCTTCCTCCACTGGCGAACCGACCATTCCGTATCTTCTTCAAACCCTTTGCAATGGGGTTCATGAACAAAAAAATAAAATTCACTTCCGTCAGAATCTTCTTTATGAGAAAGGGATGCAACACCAATTGGATAATACCGGCAAGTGGTAGGCCTGTCCTTATAAACCAAACATCCGTCATCGCGAACAAAAGGACAGGATTGCTGCTCGTCGTCCAAAAGCCTTAAGGTGACCATGGGAAGATCTGTCTTTTCCAGAATTTCAGGTTTGGTGTAAATCGCCAGGAATTCGTCAGAACTCAGATTTAGACGATTTTTCAAACGGATGATGTCATAAGGAGTCAAGATGATATTAATACCCCGGCAACATTGCGTAAAACATGAAATACCTTTATGGCATTTAAACTTGAAACGGCTCTCCGGGGACAATCTGACCGGTTCTATACCAGTCATGGATTCGGCTATACCCATATTTTTAATTTCCTTTCATTTATATTTTAGCAAAGCATATTAAAACTCTGGTATGATAAAGGGCCTTGAATAAAATGTCAAATGCTAAACCCCGGTCGAGTTTGATTGGAACAAGATGATGCTTAAATAAAATTAAATCTTGATTTAAAACATGCATATGCTATTTCATTTTTCAAATTATGAGTGCTAATTTTTCACAATATAATGCAGGCCGAATATTTCTCGGTCGACTGAACGGCGGGGAAGATATCATCCATGCCGTGGAAGATTTTTGTAAGAAAAACACCATCAAATTTGCAGCTTTTTCAGTGACTGGAGCGGTATCACTATTCACCATAGGTGTTTTTGATCAAAAACAACAGGTTCATGTTACTTCCAGGCATGAATTTTTTTCTGAAATTATTTGTTGTACAGGCAACATAATTTTACATGGTGAAAACGCGTATGTGCAAGCCCAGATTATTCTGGCGGATCAACTGGGAAAAACTTCGGGAGGGCGTCTTTTTTCCGATACCCTGTTATTTGCCGGAGAATTGCAGCTTATGGAACTTATGGGCCCTCCTGCAAGCAGGGAGTATGACCAGGCTTCAGGCCGAATGCTATGGGTTATAAATAAATTGAAAAAATAACGAGTTTTGAAGTATATTTCTGAATTGTTTCCAGAGCATGAATTCTACAATTCTGCAGCCATTTAAATAAATTTAGGAGGTTGAGATGGAACTGACCATAAAAAAAGCAGACCGGTTAAAACCCAAGCCGGATGACTCCGAACTGGCTTTCGGCACTATTTTTACAGATCATATGTTTAATATGGATTATCATCCGGACAAGGGATGGTTCAATCCTCGCATTGAACCCTACAAAGCTATCGAGATGGATCCGGCCACAATGGTACTGCATTATGGTCAAGCGATTTTCGAAGGCCTGAAAGCCTTTAGAGCATCCTCGGGCAAAATTCAGCTTTTCAGACCGAAAGATAATATACGGCGAATGAACCGGTCTGCGCGAGCTCTTTGCATGAAAGAAATCGATGAGGATTTTTTTCTCAATCACTTAAAAGACCTGATCTTATTGGAAAAAGACTGGGTCCCAAAAGCTCCAGGAACGTCCCTTTATATTCGGCCAACCTGCATTGCCATGGATCCTTATCTGGGGGTAAGATCATCGCATACCTTTCGGTTTTTTATCATTTTGTGTCCAGTCGGTGCCTACTATAAAGAAGGTTTTAATCCTGTTAAGATTTGGGTCACCAAAGATCACGTGCGTGCGGTGCGCGGGGGACTGGGTGAAGCCAAGACACCTGGAAATTACGCTGCAAGTTTATTGGCAGCAGAAGAAGCTCATAAGGCAGGCTATACCCAGGTGTTATGGTTGGATGGTGTGGAATTAAAATATGTCGAGGAAGTCGGCTCGATGAATATCTTTTTTGTCATCGATAATCAAATTATAACCCCTATGTTAAACGGAAGCATTCTTCCCGGAATCACCCGGGATTCAATCATTGCTTTAGGCAAAAAATGGGGCATGAACGTCCTGGAAAAAAGAATCAGTATCGATGAAGTCATGGATGCTCACAGTTCCGGAAAACTTCAGGAAATTTTTGGTTCAGGAACAGCCGCGGTCATTTCACCAGTGGGAGAACTCAAATACGGTGACAATATTATCACTATTGGAAATGGAAAAGTAGGGCCGGTGGCACATAAATTGTTTGATGCCATCACTGATATTCAGTACGGCAAGGTTGAAGATCCTATGGGATGGATCATGCCTATTCATTAAAATGACCACCCTGTTTTTAACTTTCTTCGGTAGAATAAGAGGATCTTAAATGAATACAAATCAGGAATTATCAGACAAAACATTATCCGGCCATTTAGCCTCTTTTGTTAAAAAGATGCAAAATGACGGACTCGATACCGAAATCATCGATTCTTTTACATATTATTACCAAAAAGTTGTCAACAATGAAAAAGGGTTCATTCATGATAAAGATATCAGCCCGGTAGAACCTGAGGAAATTCACGATTTAAAAGACCTGGGGAAATATGCCGAAGCCGGAAAAAAAGTAATGAACCGGACAGTCATGATTGTGCTAAACGGCGGTCTTGGAACCAGCATGGGTCTCACCGGCCCTAAATCCCTTATAAAAATAAAGGATGATAAAACTTTTTTGGAATTTAAAATGGAGGATTCCAAAAATCTGCGAATTAAGCTGTTGCTGATGAACAGTTTTCGCACACATGAAAAAACGCTTTCGGCCATACGCCAAATGGGGTTAAAAAATCAACTTGATTTTCCGTTAAGCTTTCTCCAATACAAGTTTCCAAAAATTAACAGGCATGACCTGTCTCCTGCTGTGTGGACCAAGAATCCCTCCTTAGAGTGGAACCCTCCTGGCCACGGTGACATTTATTCAGCGCTTTTTTCTTCCAAAATGATTCACAAGCTTCTGGATCAGAATATACGTTATGCCTTTATCAGCAACTCCGATAACCTTGGAGCACGGGTCGACGAATCATTGCTGGGTTATTTTTCTCAAAACAGCCTTCCGTTTTTAATGGAGGTCACCCAGAGACGTCCTTTGGATGCAAAGGGAGGCCATTTGGCCAAACTCAAAAATGGAAGACTTGTTTTAAGAGAGATTGCGCAATGCCCTGAAGAAGAATTGGAAGCATTCCAGGATATAAAAAAATATCGTTTTTTCAATACCAACAATCTCTGGATAGACCTTGTTTTTTTAAGAGATTATGTCTCGAAATATGATAAAATTTATCTTCCTTTGATATTAAAACCCGGTAAGCTTGACCCCAGGGATGACTTAAGCCCGGACATTTTTCAGGTGGAAACCGCTATGGGTGCTGCTATCTCCATGTTTGATGGAGCTTCCACGGTTAAAGTTTCCAAAGCACGATTTTTGCCGGTAAAGGGCCATAATGACTTATTGGCTATTTGGTCTGATTGTTATTTAGTAAAAGAAAATAAGGGGGTGATTTCTAATCCGGCCCGTGACAGTAATATGCTTCCGATCAGCATATCCCTTGATCCTGAATTCTATCGAAAAATAGATATGTTCTTTGACAGGTTTAAGGACGGCCCTCCATCATTGGTTCAATGTGAATCTTTAACAGTCAAGGGCAATGTTTTTTTTGGAAAAGACATCAGCATTATCGGCAGAGTCCGCATTGAAAATACAAAAGAAATCCCGGCGCTTATCCCGAATGGGACTGTGATAGACCATGACATTTTGATTTGAAAAATCAAAATGACACAACAACATATTTTCAGGAGGTATCATTGATTTTACAAAGCTTTACTATTTACGATATTTACAAAAGAAATGCCATGTTATTTGGTAATGACACGGCTCTTGTGAGCGGGAAAAATCGTATCACCCACAAAGAGCTTTTCGATCAGATCAATGCTCTTGCAGCAGGATTTGCAGCAAAAGGAGTTACCCGGGGAGATCGAATCGGCATTCTGAGCTTAAATCATGAAAAATTTTTTCATGTCTTTGGCGCTGCAGCTGCTCTTGGGGCAATTGTCTCTCCTGTCAACTGGCGTCTTTCCAATGAGGAAATTCAATATATCCTGAAAGATTCATCACCTTCAGTCATCGTGGTTGATAAAAAACATGAACCTAAAATTCAGGAAATGTCTAAAAGTGGTGGTGTTAATTTGGGTTCGGACTTTATTTTTTGTTTTGATAACGGTTCTTCCAATTTTACTTCCTTGGAAAACCTTATGGCAAACAATACGTTTCAGCCCTCCGAGGTCATTTCGGATGATGCTTTTTGTATAATTTATACGGCCGCTGTTGACGGCAAACCGCGTGGTGCAGTATTGAGCCATCAAAATATCATCGCCGCCAACATTCAGTTCATGGCTGCCTGGCACCTGACTCGCGACGACGCATATCTGAATATGCTCCCCATGTTCCATATTACAGGCCTTAACCTGTGTATGGCTGCCATGCACGCCGGCGGAAAAAATGTTGTCATTGATAAATTTGACCAAAAATTAGCAATGGAATTGACCCAAAAGGAAAAAATCACCATGATGGGAAGTTTTGCTCCTATCATGTCCAGACTACTGGAAGAATTCGAAAAGGGCAATTACGACGTTTCTTCGCTGCGAAACCTGACAGGCCTGGAGTCCCCGGACACCATCAAGATATTTCAGGAAAAAACCAACAGCACCTTCTGGCCGTTATACGGACAATCCGAAACATCAGGAACCATTACCCTGGCGCCATTTTCCGAAAGACCGGGGTCTGCTGGAAAACCGGCATTATTGTCTGAAATCCGCATGGTGGATGAAAACGAAAATCCGGTAGCCCTTGGAGAAAAAGGCGAAATTGTTGTTCGAGGCCCTTTGGTTTTTAAAGGATATTGGAATCAGGAAGAATTGAATCGTAAAACATTCAGAAACAACTGGCACCATACAGGAGACCTGGGAAGATTCGATGAAAGCGGGTATTTATGGTTTGCAGGAAGAAAACCTGAAAAAGAGCTGATCAAACCCGGCGGGGAAAATGTTTATCCGGCCGAAGTTGAAGAAGTCATCATGGGAAATCCAAAAATACAGGAGGTTTCTGTAATCGGGGTACCTGATCGGGACTTTGGCGAAGCGATCAAAGCAGTCTGCGTGCTTAAACAAGGAGACTCTATGGAGGCCAAAGAACTGGTGGATTTTGTCGCACAGCGTATTGCACGCTATAAAAAACCCAAGTATGTGGAATTTGTCGAAAGGCTTCCCAAAACCTCAAGCGGCAATATTGACCGTGAAAAAGTCAAAGAATCCTACAGCTGAATTTAATTTAAAAAATAAAAAGGTGCGGTCTTATTTTCAAAAAGAGCCTGCACCTTTTAATTTTCATGACTTTCAGGGTTTCATCAGTCTTGTCGGCTTAACATATTTTTTTGTTCAAGCCTCATGATTCTGGGGGTCAAAAATATTAAAAGTTCTTCTTTTCTGCTAAACTTTTCATCGTTTTTGAAGAGCCATTTTAAAACCGGCACTTTTCCCAGTCCAGGGACAGAAAGGGTAGAATCCTGTTCCGAAGATAGTAAAATGCCACCGATCACAATAGTTTCACCATCATTGACCAGTAATTCCGTTTCAGCTCTTTTTGTTGCAATTGAAGGGATACCGTCAACGGAGAATTCCGCGACTTCATCCTTTGTAATAAAAACCTTAAGGGTCACCCGGTCATCCGGCGTCACATGCGGCGTGACTTCTAAAAGAAGATCCACTGCTTTGAATTCGGTATTGATCGTGTCATCTGTGGTAACGGTGTATGGAATTTCCCTTCCTTGTTTTATGATGGCTTTTTTATTGTTTAAAGTCATCACTTTCGGGGCAGAAACAATTTTGCCTTCACCGGTGGATTCTAAAGCCGACAGCCTGGCATCAATAATCAGGGGAGTGCCAAATATGCGGGCAAACTGAAATCCGAGAGTACCGGCGGGGTTGACTACAGGAAGATTGACACCTGTATCATACCCCCAGATTCCTCCTAAAGAAGAGCTATCGTGCTCATCAGCATCTAAGCTCCATTGAATACCAATTTCCCTGGAAAAGCTACTGCTGACTTCAACAATTCTAGCTTCGATAATCACTTGGGGAGTGACCATATCCAGTCGCTGAATAATCTCTCTGGCATGCTGAATATTTTCAAATGTGTCCGTCATAATGATCATGTTGGTTCGGGTATCCACGCTTATAATTCCCCGATCCTTGGTGGAAATAAGTTGCAATTTGGGTAAAATATCCGCATTTGCATCTGAATAGTTTATCGCAAAATATTCGGTCATCAACGGCTCAGCAGCTTTTTCCTCCTCCTGGAGCCTGGCTTTGGCGGCTATTTGATCCTGGCGGTCCTGTTGTTCCTGGGTTATGGTTTCCATCCGGGCAATACGGACAACATCACCTTCTTCCACTTTGCCCAATTGGTTCATTTTCAAAATAAGATCCAGTATTTGATCCCAGGGGACAGGCTGTTCTAAAGTCAAGGTCACTGTCCCTGTAACATCCCTGTCGATTGCAAAGTTTTTACCGCTGACTTCTCTTAAAATCCTGAAAACATTCCTAATATCGGTTTCAAAAAAATCTAAAGCAATCTTTTCTCCCGTGTATCTTTTGTCAGGTTTAAAAGGTTCCATGACCTCGGATACTCCAAAGATTTCAGCTTCAGCCACAATATTTTTCCCGCCAAGTGTAACGAATTCTTGGTCCGGTATAACCTTTGCTGACGATGTTGAATTCTCCACAGATTGTGGCATCATTGCTCCAAAGGATGGAAGCTTTGCTTCATCCAAAGGCTTCGGAGGAATGGCAGAAGCGTCAAAATAAATTTGTAAGATATTACCGGCCTGGTCCGTTTGGTACCCAACTTTTTCTCTCAATTCTATTGATAGTATAGAATCTTTCATAGAAGCGGTCTGAATTGGTAGTATCCTGTCAACAGCGCTCTCAAAACGGTCTGTAATCAGAGGTCTTTTATGATGTTCGGGCAAACGGGTATCAAAAAGTTGAAGGACTATTTTCCTGTCCGACATCTCTTTGATTTCATATCGAATCGGATCTGTTGTCCCTATGGTAACAACAGATTTTCCAGCCGATAATTCTCTGAATTCGATTCTATTTACCGAAGCAGACCCCATAGAAGCAGGATTTATAAGATCTCCGGACTTCTGATGTTCAGAAATCAGAATAGTTTTTTCTGTATCCGAAGTTTCCGGCACCACTGATTCACTGGCAACCGAAGGCTCTATTAAATTTTCTGCTTCATTTTCCGTCCCTAACAGTTCCGCATCCATCGTCATCGGGGTTTCAAGCATTTTCCCCGGGTCTGGACCAGCAGAATTGATTCCGGCACAGCCATTTATCATCATTAAAATCGCAAAAAGTGAAAGCGAAATCGCATGGGCAAAAAACGTAGATATGTTTTTGGTTTTGCACTTCATATCAATTTTCTCCAAAAGGTTTTTGAAGTTTTAATTCTCTTTTTTGGAGGGTCAATTTACCTAGAACATCATCAACTTCTTCCTCAACTATGACCCGGTCTTTGGATATTTCAACCACTCTGCCACTGTTTGTGCCAATATAGGATCCCATTGAAATGATATAGCCTTTTCCCGAAGCCTCCTCAACCAAACCTTTATTTCCACTGGGCGACTGAATGATACCGACCAATTTCAACTGGCTTAGATCAATCCGTTCAAGAGGAGTTCGCGGGACACGTCTTTCTCTTTCAACTTTTTGAGAAATTTCCACCTCTTCTTTAGGCCCCTCCCTAAATAAAGGCATAAACGGGTCAATCTTATTTTCAGGGTTATAAAGTTCTGACACCCCTGCCGTCTCGAACTCCAATATCGAATTATTCTCCGGCGAAACCCTGTCGCCTGAGTTTATAGAATCACCATCTTTTTGCATAGCGATTCTTTCCTGGTCAGGGCTGATTTCTGATGAAGCGTCATTTTTTGGAGCCTCGGCTTTTGCACTGTCCGTAGAATCCATCTTAATTTTCTGGCCTATTACCTTTGGCTTTTGGGATTGCTCCGTTTGATCTTCACAAGCGTACCCGAAAAACAAAATGGCAATACCCAAAAATATGGGCAATGATTTTTTAATGCTAAGCTGAATATGCATAATTATAAGCTACTTTTTTTGTTTATAACAATATATCTTAAGGCTCTGGTTTGATTTCACTTTCCAAAAATCGATATGTAACAGCCGTACATTTTGTCATAAGGCTCCCAGGCTCGGAGGAGGCTTGGATATCAATATCTTCGATGTTTACTATCCTCGAAAGCCTTGAAACTCTATCGAAAAACAATGCCAAATTATGGTATCCCCCTTTGACCTGAATTAATACCGGTATCTCTGCGTAAAAACCGCTTGTTTTGTCGGGATTGGGTTGGAAAAGCAAAAACTCCAGGCCTGAATCCTGTCCGGACTTAGAAATATTGGTCAAAAGGCTAGGAATTTCTTTTGTTTCCGGGAGCGCTTTTGATGCAATTTTAAAATTGTCTTCAGCTTCCTTCATCTCCTGTTGGAATTTTTTTAGCTGTCCTGCATTTTTTTTTGCCGTTTCAAGTTCACCTTTTATTTTTTTATGTCGGGTGTCTAATGTGTCGATTTGTTGGAATTTAGGATAATATGAAAAATATATAAATCCTGAAATCACTATTGAAAAAGCAGCGACACAGATTAAGATTCTCTGAATTTTTGTCAGCTCACCGATTTTATCGAACATCGGCACCAAAGAATCTGAAGAAATGTTTAGTTTTTTCATTAAATCACGAATTTAATCCACCAGATTGTAGTAACCTTCAATTTATAAAGCCGCACCTTCCAACGGTTTGACCTGCATCTTACTTAAATTCACCTCAAACTCCATCAAATTTAACCCCTTAATGAGTACTTGCCTGATTGTTTTTAGATTTATTTCTGAAAATAATGGTGAACTTTCAAGACGGATCATAAAATCAGCGACTGTTTTACTATCTAACGCAACGCCTTTGATAATAATATCAACAGCTCTCTTGGGTTGCCTGACAGGTGTACCGGTAGAAACCGCAGCTTGTTTTTTTGTCTGTTTACCCTTTGCCGGCTCGGATTGGACTTGAACTTTTTCTGTCACTTTAAAGCTTGTAAACCACATGCGGTTGCCGACAATTATTTCGGTCATGGCATCAAGGATTTCAAGTGGTTCTCTTCGTTTGATTTCCAACTCTTCCATGACATCGGTCTTGGTTTGCAAAACCTGAAGATTTTTTTTGATTTCAGTAATTTCTTTGTTAATATTATTATAGGTTTCCAGTTCCTTTTCAGTGTCTGTGATAAGCATTTTCAGTTTTTTGGTTTTGTTGTTCAAACTAACGTTATACCAAACCAATAATGCCGACATGAAAAATAAGATCAGGAAAAAAATGGAAACCTGTCTTCGAATATTCTCTTTCTTTCTGGCTGCCCTAAAAGGCAGTAGGTTTATTCGAATCATTTATCGTCTACTCTTCTTGTTGCTAATCCCATACAAATTGCAGCCTGAGGAGCAATTTGCTTTAGGTATGATGAATCAAACTTGTTTTTATCCAAATTAAAAGCCTTAAACGGATCAATGGTCTCCACTTTGGCTGTTGTTTCAGTTGCCAATAGTTGTCTGAATTTCTTAATGTTTCCTCCGCCTCCACTCAGAAGTATTGTCATGATTTCGTCATCAGGATATGTTGAGTAAAAAAATTCCAATGCTCTTTGAATTTCAATGCACCAGTCAGCAACAACTGTTGTAACAATCTCCAGGAGATCTTCAGGAGATATGCGATCCGTATCTTCGGAAAACTTGATCTGTTCAGCCTCATCGTTGGTACACCCAACGAGATTGATTATCTTTTGGTTGATTTGGTCACACCCAAGGGATACATCCCTCATAAAAACGGAATCCTCACCTTTTAAAATATTCAGAGACGTTTTACTAGCACCGATGTCGATCAGGGCAACGTTATCATTTTTGGGTTTGTAATTAATATTAAAAATATTTTGAAGTGCAAAAGCATCTACATCGATGATACAAGGACTCAGGTTTGCCATTTCCAACAAGTTTATGTAGCCCTCTACTATTTCCTTTTTCGCTGCAACCAGAAGCACATTCATGCGCTGCGTATTTTCATTGTCTCCGAGAATCTGGAAATCCAGATTCACATCCTTAATATCAAAAGGAATATATTGTTCCGCCTCAAATTGTATGGTTTCATGAAGTTGTTCTTCGGTCATGGATTGGACGTTGATTTTTTTTACAATAACGGAATATCCGCCTATGGATACAGCAACATTATGCTCACGGAAATCGTAAGTTTTAAACAGCTGCTTTATGGCATCGGCAATCTCTTCAGGTTTTTTAATATTTCCTTCCTCAATGGCTCCCCGTGGAATATCGATGATGCCGAATTTTTTCAAAGTCGGCTTATCACCCTTTTTTAGACCACCGATTTCAGCAGCCTTTATTGTCCGAGAACCAATATCCAAACCCACAAGATGATTTTTTTTTGTAAAAAGCATGATGGAAAATCAATCCTCAAATACTTTGTTTTTCTCCTTTAAACTATACCCCAATGCCAAAAGAATTTTACGCTTAGTTTCCATTCTGCAAGGCATACCTTTTTCGATCCGTGTAATGGTAATAGTAGAAATGTTAGCTCTTCGGGAAAGCTCAGCCTTGCTAATCATTAAGGATTCTCTAACTTGTTTAAGTAAATTATTGCTCACTGAACAATGAACCCTCTTCAAAATTTTTGGACCATTGATGAGCTAACCGAAAAATTGGACAGGAAAAAGTGTTTAAATTTCACTTATTAAAAAATATTATATTATTAACTCGCTTGATTTTTTGTTAAAGTCAAGTAAAATATGCATAGTTTACCAATATTTTTATTATATTTACATTATATTGTATTTAATGATGAGATACATCCATATCTTGTATTTTAACATTATAAATATCAGCGTTATTTGATTAATTGAATTCAAGGAGGCGGACTTTTTGGATAATTATTTAAATCACCAAACTATTGTATGGCGTCACGATAAATACGCGCTTGAACATCAAGGGATCATCTGTGAAGAACCTCTTTCCATTCGTGTCCAGGGCAAACCTTATTCAGTGGTTATGAGAACTCCCGGCGATGAACATGCTCATGTAGCCGGTTTTTGTTTAGGTGAAGGTATCATTGATGAACCGGAGGATATCATATCGCTGGGATTTTGCGATGGCGACGACACAAATGTGGTGACAATTACATTAACACCCCAAAGGCAAAAAATAATCAGCAAACAGCTTGATAGAAGAGAGTATATCAGCCAAACCAGTTGCGGGATATGTGGAAAACAACTTGTGGAAGAACTCCGTCAAATACTTTTACCCGTTGAAAAAAAAATAGCGATAGATGTGAAAAAAGGTTTTTATTGCATTGAAAATCTCAACAAATACCAGCCCTTGAGATCCAAAACCAGAGCTGCCCATGCAGCCGCTTTGTTCGACATGGAATACAATATGATTTCAGTTGCAGAGGATGTCGGGCGACACAATGCTTTGGACAAGGCAATTGGGAGATTGTTTTTAGACAGAAAACTAAAAAAAGCAGCATTTTTGGTTCTGTCCTCGCGAATCAGTTATGAACTTGTTCAAAAAGCCGCGAGAGCACGCATTGCGATTATTTTCGCCATGTCCCGGCCAACGGCACTAGCTGTCTCTCTGGCCTCTGCCCTGAACATAACGTTGGCCTCTCTCGCTCCTGAAAAAGGGCTCTTTATTTATTGCGGGGCAAAACGGCTTTTTATCGAATCAAATTAAAAATTTTTTCCGGAGGCAGTGAACAAGATCCTTCCCCTATTTCATTAAAAATTAATGCACCAAATGACCTCTATTCGCACAATTCAAACAAAGCTGCTGCTCCCATCCCACCGCCAATACACATGGATTCGATTCCATATTTTGAGCCGGTCTGTATCATATTCGCCAAAAGTGTTGAGCAAAGTTTGGCCCCGGTGCATCCGAGAGGATGGCCCAATGCAATAGCGCCACCATGAATATTGACTTTTTTTATATCTATATCGAGCGCCTTCACGCAATAAAGCGCCTGGCTTGCAAAAGCCTCATTAATCTCAAAAACACCAATATCGCTAATGCCAAGCCCGGCGAGTTTCAATAATTTTGGAATAGCATACTTGGGACCGACACCCATTTCTTCCGGTCTGCACCCCACTAAAGCGTAAGATTTTAATTTGGCAATCGGTTTCAAATCAAGCTCTTTTACCTTGGTCTCAGATACGATAACGGATGCAGCGGCTCCATCGGTTGTCTGAGAAGAATTACCCGCGGTAACGGTTCCTTTGACAGAAAATGCGGATTTGAGCTTTGCCAGCGCATCCAGGCTGGTTTCCTCCCTTATTCCATCATCGAAATCCTGTATAAACGTCTCTTTCTTATAAGTATCGTTATCACTTAACACATAACGGACCGCAGGCGTTGGAATCAATTCTGTAAATAAATTTTTTCTGCGGGCTTCCGCTGCTTTCATATGCGAGTGAAATGCAAATTCGTCCTGAGCCTGCCTTGGAATCTCATATTTTTTTGCCACATTTTCCGCTGTAACACCCATGGCGATATATAATTCCGGATGTGTGCGAGTATATTCGGGATGCGGGCGGGGCATATTCCCCCCCATTGGTACCATGGACATTGATTCGACACCACCACCGATCGTGATTTCCGCCCATCCGGCCATAACCCGCAAAGCCGCCTGACAGATGGCCTCAAGTCCCGATGAACAAAAACGGTTTATCGTGGCTCCGGGGACTTCCACCGGAAAACCAGCCATCTGCCCCACAATTCTTCCGATATTAAGCCCTTGCTCAGCTTCAGGAAAACAGCAACCGACCATGATATCATCCACATCTTTTTTCGAAAGATTCGGCGTTTTTTCTATGGCGGTATTTAAAATAAAGGTTAGAAGATCTTCCGGTCGAGTATCCTTAAAAGCCCCTTTACCCATTTTACAACCCGGAGTTCGAACAGATGTCACAATATATGCCTCTCTCATGATCTGATCTCCTTAAGATAGTTTTTCCGAATTAATTCCTGAGCGGTTTACCGGTTTTAAGCATATGCTCGACTCTGGCTTGTGTTTTTGGTTCTTTCCAGAAATCCACAAATGCTTCCCGTTCAAGTTTTAAAATAATTTCCTCATCGATTTCACCATCAACTCGCATTTCTCCACCGCTGATCACATAGCCGATTCGTTTGGCCAAAAACTCATCATATTCACTTATATACCCAGCCGCAAGCATGTTGTTAAGTTCCATGTGAATCACCCCCTGCGCAGCATCGCCGAATACTTTTAATGCTCGTTTTACTGGAGGTGAATATCCGGCATCTACCATACGCAACACCTCTTTTTTAGCTTCTCCGATAAGATAGTCAATGTTGAAAACAATGCGGTCTTCAGGCCCTAAAAAGCCCAAAGATCGAGCATGGACAGCCGATGATGACACCTTCGCCATAGCAATATTTCTGAAAACCGGAGCAAAAAATTTAGCAAAATCCAAACCCTGGACAGGCTCAGGTACATGGCGAATAAACTTTTTCCAAAGATTTAAGCAACCGCCTCCGGCCGGCAATAACCCGACACCTATCTCCACAAGTCCCATATACAACTCTGCGTGGGCCACCATTTTATCAGCGGCTCCTAAACAAATCTCACACCCACCACCAAGGGTTAAGCCATAGGGTGCGGCTACCACGGGAAAAGCAGCGTATCTCGATTTTTGCATAACCCCTTGGGCATTTTTAATGAATTGTTCAATATCGTCAAAATTTTTCTGGCGGGCCATATCTCCCATTAATCGAAGATCGCCTCCAGCTGAAAAAGCTCCAGGACTTATTGCTGTCTGATTTCCGATCACCAATCCGGCTCCATTTTTATCAGTAAAATCAAGACTCTCCTCCAGAAAATCAACGATTTCTTTGTTGATAGCATTCATCTTTGTATGAAACTCGCAACAAAATACATTATCGCCAAGATCCACAAGGGAAGCTGACTTACATGTCTTAACCGTTTTGTCCATGGCTTTTAAAGCTGCAATCGAGATAATGCTTTCGCTGACTTTTTGCTCTTTATAATTATTGGTATCAAAGTCATAGAATAATATTTTACCATTCTCGGTTTTATAAAAGGATCTGCTGCCATCCTGAAGCATTTTATGAACTTTATCCGGCACGGAAAAGCCTTCTTGCTCCATTTTATTGACCGATTTCTCAACACCAATGGCATCCCAAGTCTCAAAAGGTCCCAGTTGAAAATTGTACCCCCACTTCATGGCATTATCAATTTCAACTATGGAATCAGCAATTTCCGGAATTCGTGATGCCGCATAGATAAGGCTTGTGGCAACAACCCTCCACGCAAACCTGGCACCTTTGTCTTTACCATACACCACCGCCTTGATTTTCTCCGGTAATGTGTCGGCATTACCGGCTTTAGTCAGACATTCAAATTGAGTCTCCCGTACCTTTTGGTATTTAAAATTATTCAGGTCAATAACTTTGGAAACCCTTTGGCCTTCTATCCATTCCGATCTGTAAAATCCAGCCCCGGTCTTATTGCCAAGAAGCTTTTTTTCAATCATCTTATTGATAAACACAGGCAATTTAAAAGTATCTTTTTGTTCATCATTTTTCACCAATTCATAGGTATTCGTGGCCACATGCGCCAGAGTATCCAAACCAACCAAATCGCACGTTTTAAACAGCGCCGTCTTAGGTCTTCCAAGAACGGGCCCGAAAAGTGAGTCCACTTCTGAAACGCTGAGACCTTTCTCATGCATGAGCTGCATGGCCATGATAATTTGTTGAACTCCGATTCTGTTTCCAATAAAATTGGGAGTATCCTTTGCCAAAACAATGCCCTTACCAAGAATACGTTCCCCGAAATCACACACAAATTCAATAACTTCAGGTAAGGTTTCTTCCCCGGATATAATTTCCAGAAGCCGCATGTAACGAACAGGATTGAAAAAGTGAGTACCTAAAAAATATTGCTTGAATTCTTTGCTCAGACCCCCGGACAAGTCCCGGAGAGTCAGCCCTGATGTATTGGTGGAAATAATAGCATCTGACTTACGAACCTTTTCGATTCTCCGAAAAAGGTCTTGTTTCACCCCAAGTCTTTCAATTACCACTTCCACGATCCAGTCACATTCAGCAAGTTTTTCAAAATCATCTTCAAGGTTTCCCAGCGTAATCAGTTCTGCGTCATTTCGATCCATTAACAAAGGCGGTCTGGATTTCAAAACCGCCTCAAAACCGCTACTTACAAGTTTATTTCTCTCACCATGATCATTCTTTTTCTTTTCATCGAGATCCAGGGGCACAATGTCCAGAAGAAGCGTTTTAATGCCGGCGCTTGCCAGGTGTGCAGCAATACCACCTCCCATAACACCTGCACCAATAACCGCAGTTTTTCGGATTTTTCTGACCATAAGGAGACCTCCTGATTGTAGAGTATTTAAATGAATGAATACTCATTCATTTAACAATGGTACCGACAACTTGTCAAGAAAAATGATTGTGATTCTCTGTTCAATAATTTAATTTTTGGGTAAAATTTTTACTATGGTTCGGGCTTTTTTTCTTCCGGATTTAATGGAATCTACATTTTGGATGATTTCCAGGCGGTTTTCCGCGAAAAGCCGGATACATTTCGGATAGAGTTGCCATTCAATCTCCAGTCCTTTTTTTCGTATGTCATCCAAAGTTTCATCAGGAAAAATTTCAAAAGATTTTTGTGCGATGATGGGACCGGTGTCTTCACCATAATCGACGAAATGAACGGTGCATCCTCCGACTTTGCATCCGTACCTAAAGGTTTCTCCGTAGCCGTCAGCACCGGGAAATGCCGGAAGAAGTGCCGGGTGGATATTCATGATACGAGGTTTTGCATGATCGATATTTATTCTGTCGATAAAATAAGGGCTAAGTATTCGCATAAATCCGGCCAAAACCAGAAGATCGAATGAGTATGGCAACATTTCTTTAAGAAGACGGTTTTCACCAATGGCTCGAATCTCAAAAAATTGCCGAATTTTATCCCGGGGAGTTTGTGAAGAAAAAAGATTTTGTTTTTTAATAATTTCTTCCAGATCAAAATCCAACGGAATTGACGCATTACTTATGTTTTGGTGATAATTGCGAAAAATTGAATGATAATCGACAACAAAGATGGGAATCTTATGTTTTTGGGCTCGCTTCAAGCCTTTTGCATCAGAGTTGTCTGACCCGACAAAACAGATTTGGCCATCGATCTCATTTTTTTCGCATCCGTCGATGATTGCCTGGAGATTTGAACCGCCGCCGGAAATCAATACCCCTATTTTGATTTTTTTTTTCATTTGTTCTTAGCTTTTGAATCAATCACTTTTTTCGCTAGATTCCTCGTTTTCTTCACTCTCATATGGATTTTTACGGGCAAAGATCCGGGCACCGATAATGCTTATTTCATAGAGAAACATCAAAGGAACGGCCATCATGATCTGGGTGATCACATCAGGCGGAGTCAAAATGGCTGCACCAACAAAAAACAATAATAGAGCATATTTACGGTTTTTCTTTAAAAATTCGACCGAAATCAGTCCAAGCCTGGATAACAGGGTGATAATCAACGGCAATTCAAACACCACCCCAAAGGCGATCAACAATTTTGATGCGAACGAAAAGTATTCTCTCATGGAAGGAAGGGGCCGAATGAATTCAGTGGCAAAGCCGAGAAAAAATTTAAAACCGTACGGAAAAACGATAAAATAGCCAAACAGGGATCCGCCGATGAAAAAAAAAGAACACAAAAACACCACGGGTAAAATTACCACACGTTCTTTCTTATAAAGCCCCGGGGCGACAAATTTCCAGAACTCATAAAGAATCACCGGAGATGCAGCCATGATTCCCGCCAGAAACGCCGTTTTCAGGTAAACAAAAAAAGCTTCGGGAAGGTTTGTAAAAATCAGCTTATCACCTTCGCCCATCACATCGGTGAGAGGTTTCATCAGCAGTTCAAAAAGTTTTTCTTTAAAAAAATATGCGACGAAAAAACCAACACCCACAGCCACGAAGCTGACGATCAGCCTGCTCCGGAGTTCTTCCAAATGAGCCGTAAAGGGAGCCTTATCTTCCTCTTTCATTTTGGGCTAAACCTTGTTCTGGTTATCGGTCTTTTCATTTTTTTCTTCGTACAATTTTTGCTCCGCTTCCTTTTCTATGGTGACCTCCGGTTCTTCGGTTCTCTTTTCTGTTTTTTCAAGATTCAGTTCAGGTTTTTCCACATATTGCTCGGAAGCAATTTGCTCCTTGGATGCGCTGCCATTTAAAAGGCGTTTTCCATCTTTTGAATTTTGAGATCTGTCTTTATTGAAATCTTTGTTTAAGTTATCAAAGGATCGCTTGACATCTGAAAGCGGCTTGTCGATCTCCAGAGAATCTTTTAATTCGGATGTGGCTTTTTTAAATTCTCCCAAAGCCTTTCCCAAGGCTTTGGCTAAGTCCGGAAGCTTTTTTGGACCGATGATGATCAGTGCAATAGCCATAATCAATAAAAATTCAGGCATGCCAATGCCAAACATAAAAATACTCTCCGCTATTTTTCCATGCTTATTGTGAGATACAGCCTAAACAGACTAAGAATATCTGCTTTTTTAGTACTTGTTTTAATCAAGAGTGTCAACCTCAACCCGGACCCGGTAGTAAAGGGCCGGTGTTTATGACGTCTACCTTTCATCGATGGGTACATAATCTCTTTTGACAGGGCCGACATAAATCTGCCTCGGGCGTGCAATGCGCCACTCAGGGTCATTTACGCTTTCTCTCCATTGGGAAATCCATCCGGGCAAACGACCTATGGCGAACATGACCGTAAACATATTGGTGGGAATTCCGATGGCCCTAAGAACGATCCCACTGTAAAAATCGATATTCGGATAAAGATTTTTTTCAACAAAATAATCATCACTCAGCGCTATTTCCTCGAGTTCCATGGCGATGTCAAGAAGCGGATCTTCGGCTTTAAATTTTTTCAGCACCTTATGACACATCCCTTTCATAATTTTAGCCCTTGGATCATAAGTTTTGTAAACCCGATGCCCGAACCCCATAAGCCGAAATGGATTTTCTTTTTCCTTTGCCATTTCCACAATTTTTTTAATGCTTTCACCGTTGGAATGAATCTGCTCCAGCATTTCGATCACTTTCTGGTTGGCTCCTCCATGGAGAGGTCCCCAAAGTGCGGCAATCCCTGCTGATATGGAGGCATATAGATTGACCCTTCCACTTCCTACAACCCGGACAGCCGAGGTAGAACAGTTCTGTTCATGATCTGCGTGCAATATCCAAAATAAACTTAACGCCTTCACCAGGTCTTCGTCAATTTCATAGGGCCTGACAGGAGTATCAAACATCATATTCAAGAAATTGGCGCAATAGGATAAATCCGGCCGAGGATAAACAACCTTATGGCCCAGGGATATTTTATAAGACATGGCCGCCATGGTTCTGATCTTGGACAACAATCTTGTTACCATGATATTGATTTCTTCTTCGGCGGTTTGTAATGCAGGATAAAAACTTCTTAAAGCATTTACCATCGAAGAAAGAATACCCATGGGATGGGATGCCCTGGGAAAATTCTGGTAAAAAATCTGCATGTCCTCATGCACCAGTGAATGATCGTTTAAAAGTACGGAAAAACGATTCAGATCTTTTCTTGAAGGAAGTTCACCATTGATGAGAAGAAATGCAGTTTCTTTAAATGTAGAGTGTGCTGCCAGCTGCTCAACAGGAATGCCTCTATAACGAAGGATTCCATCTTCACCATTCATAAATGTGATGGAGCTGATACAACTTCCTGTGTTGGCAAAGCCTGGATCCATTGTAATGAAACCGGTCTTTTGACGCAGTGAGGTAATATCAATGGCTTTTTCACCTTCAGTGCCGCAAATAACTGGAAATTCGTATTCTTTTCCTTCAATGATCATCTTAACGTGTTCGCTCATATTTCCTCCATTATAATATTACTTTCCCTATTCCAACCACGAATATTTTTATGTGTAAAAAGGAAAATAATTGCCTAAGCAAGTCAATAGAAAGTGCTAAAAAATTTGGGTTCATAGGTCTGTCATTTTCCGATTTCAAGCAATATAAACTGTTTTCTATACATTAAAAAATCCTTGCGGTCAACTACGCAATCGGTGTATAAATATAATCTGATTCTATGAAAAATAGTGATTTTTATTCAAACGCACTGGATGTTGATATGCCTAAATTACCCCTTGTTTAAATGACAGTCTGGTTTATTAAGGACACTTTTTTAAAACCCTAAATGCCGTTTGATTTTTTTTAAGCGAACAGGCAGATTCAACAATAGGAGGGGAATATGTCTTTTAAAGAAAATTTGTTAAAAAAAATCCGGATCGACAAATTGGTCGGTCATATTATTTCCACCATAGGCCCCATTGAAAGCGATAAAAAAGTGGACAAGCAAGCCATGCGAAGCCTTGTTGAAATGGCGCCCTACGAAATGCAAAAAGAAAGAGATCTGGAACTGTATATCAAGCAAACCGGTCCGGAAGAAAAAAAACGGATTCTTGTCCTGGACAACGATCTTTCCATTTACCACACCAATATGGAAGATGTGGCTCTTAGAAAAAGCCCCACAGTAAAAGAGATGGTTAACATCAAAAATATAATTAAAATCTTACATGACAGTGATGTGGTTAAAAGTAAAAAAGAAGAATCTGTCAGGATTATTCAAAAGGAGTGTATAGAACAACTTAATCTTAATTATACTGAATCTGATATCGATCAGATAAAATATGATGGAAAATCCGCATTGGATTGGGATGACAAAGAAGGTGTAATGGAATCAATGGAACTTTTTGCAGATCTTCTAGATTTAGCACCACCGCCAAAAGTTTTTAGATTGGATAATTTTAAAATGTTTGGGAGAATTTCTGAGGATGAAAAGGGTGAAATATTCTATGGGCCGATTATCCTTTACAGCCTTATTAAAAATGAACTCAAACTTATTGAAAAAAAGATCGGAAGCTATGACAAAGCAGGTATAGAAATGCTTCATCAAATTGCACAAGGAAATGAAAAGGCAAGCAAGGAAAAATTTCAGGTATTCGAGTATCTGAACACGGCGGTTTTTTTACTAAAAAAAGATTGAATGCCGGAGAACCACCCACTAATGAGCACTGACATCTGAAGATTTCACTGGAAGGTGCAGAGTAAATGTACTCCCTTTGCCAAGGTTGCTATTGACAGTTACTTTTCCATTGTGAGCCTGAATAATATGTTTTACGATGGCAAGTCCGAGACCGGTCCCTCCCAATTTTCGGCTTCTGGCTTTATCAACCCGGTAAAACCGTTCAAATAACCTTGGACGATGCTCCTCTCCAATACCAATACCGTGGTCGCGAATACTAATTTGCACATCATCGTATTTCTTTGCCGCATTGACTTCAATGGTTCCTCCGGGTCTGCTGTATTTTATTGCATTATCCAGTAAATTTACCACGGCCTGCTCGATCAGAAGTGAATCCATATCTGCTGACAACGAGTCTTCGCACTTAAAATCAACCCGTAATTTTTTTTCTTCAGCCTTGCCCTCCAGCATTTGGATAGCGGTTCGAATCACATCCTCAACAGGGGCATTGACCAATGCGATTTCTTTTAGTTCACTGTCTCTTTCAATTCGTGACAGATTGAGAAGGTCTTCAATAATGGTAACCAGGCGGTGCACATGCCGGTCTATAATGGATAAAAACCGTCGCGTGTTCTCAGGGATTTTGTCGGAATCCTGGAGAAGAGTCTCAACAAAACCGAGAATGGCCGTCAAAGGGGTTTTAATTTCATGTGAAACATTAGCCACAAAATCCTGTCTAATATTTTCAAGGCGTCTGAGTCGGGTTACATCGTTTAATACGACCAGAATTCCAATGCACTCTTCTTTTGCATCCAGCAAAGAAGTGCTGTGAACATTTAAAATCCGCTCTTTATCCTGATAAAAAACAATATCGCACTCCAAACCATCGCCGTTTTTCAAAGCATTTTTGGTAAATTTTTGAAGCTCTGAATTTCTGATAACCTCCTGTATACTTCTGTTTTCCATCTCCCATGGATCTTTGTCAAACATTGCCGCCGCTACCTGATTAATTCTTAAAATACGTTCTTCGAGATCAAAAGCGATAACCCCCTCTTTCATACTCGAAAGCACGGCTTCTAATTCATTTCGGTGTTTTATGACGCTTTTTATTCTTTCATCAAGCTGGTTGGCCATTTGGTTCAGAGCAACCGCTAGATTTGCCATTTCTAGTGTCTTGGGTATATACAAACGATGGCTCAATTCTCCTTTTGCAAAAAGCTGGGCGCCTTGTGTCATCCGTTCCAGAGGCAAACTGAGACGCCGTGAAACAAGAAAACTGATCCCGGCGGCCAAAAAGGCAACAAGCACACCAACCCCTATAATTTTATAAATTATGGATTCAAACGTTGCATCAATTACTGCCAGGGACATGGAGGTTCGAATCACGGCCACAATTGAATCTTCTTTTTCTACCGGGATGGCCACGTACAACATGCGCTCTTGTAACGTACTGCTGTGCCGGATTGCATCACCAATGTTTCCGTTGAGAGCTCTGATAATTTCAGGCCGCCTTCCATGATTTTCCATCCTGTCGGGATCTTCAACCGAATCCGCTACTACCTTTCCCGATGGAATAATCACGGTGATTCTAATGCCTGAATGACTTCCAATCTTTTTGCAGAACTGATTTATCTCATAGGGTTTTTCAAGGGACATGAAGCTGGAGAACAATTCCTTGAAAAGTAACGCGCGGGTTTCCAATTCATCTACCTTTTGCCTGAGAAAGAAATCTTTCATAGTAATGGAAGAATACCAACTCACCACTAATAGGGCAAAAAGTGTAATAAAAAGATAAGAAGGATAGAGCCGCCAAAGAAGTCTGTTCGGGTGTTTTTTCATTCTGTAGAATCAAGACCTTTCTCTAAAACGATAACCAACACCCCTGACCGTTTCGATAAATTTTCCGGAATCGCCCAATTTTTTCCTGAGCCCAACAATCTGAACATCCACACTCCGGTCGGTAACCGCGTAATTATCTCCCTTTGCCGCATCAACAATTTGCGATCGTGTAAAAACCCACCCTGGACGTTTTGCCAGGAAATGAAGCACTTCAAACTCGGTATAAGTTAATTCCACGGGATTTTCATCAACCATTACCTCACGGCGTTGAGGATCTATGATAAAAGCATGAACATGAAGGGGCGTATTTTCATCCGAAATTTCATCGGATTTTCTCCGTAAAACTGCTCTGATTCGTGCAATTAATATCTTCGGGCTGAATGGTTTTGTGACATAGTCATCCGCGCCAAGTTCAAGCCCTGAAACAATATCCGACTCGTCTCCCTTGGCGGACAGCATGATAATGGGTATTGCTTTTGTATTATCCCGGGATTTTAAAACTCTTGCAACTTCAAGTCCATCGATTCCCGGGAGCATCAGGTCCAAAATAATCATATCCGGAATTTCGGATTTTGCAATTTTAATGGCTTTCTCACCATTGTCCGCAGTAAAAACCTTGTATCCTTCACGAGACAGATTAAATGTTATAAGCTCCAGGATGTCATCTTCATCATCAACAACAAGAATTCTTTCCTTGGCCATGGATTGTAACCTTTACAGAGATAGAAGAGTCATCATTTATTAAAGAATGAAAATTTTTAGGTAAGTTTTCATATTCTTCTTTACAGGAATCTTTCCCGAAAGTCAAAGAATGTGGGTGCATCCATATAATTAAAAAATATTTTCCGGATCATATTTTATGGTTGTTGGTTTTTATAACAAGCTGCAAATCAGGTTTTCTGCTTGATAAAATTACTGATTTTGTATAGATTGAATTCTATGGGATATGTTTTTGATTTCAATGATGCCATGAACTGCGAAAAATGGTTTTTAAATTCACAAAACCGAGCTATTGCAGATTCACACTACCATCTGATGCTGGATATGCTAAAAGCACATCCAGGCCAATCCGTTCTGGATATCGGTTGCGGTCTGGGCACCGGAGTGGCTTTTTGCCATGAAAATGGTCTGCAAGCCACCGGAATTGATCCATCACCTTATATGTTGGATATTGCTGAAAAAAACCTTGGCCATTGGGCCGGGCTTCATCGTGGAAAAGCCGAAGACCTCCCCTTTGACGATAATTCATTTAACTACGCGAGCTTGATAACCTGTCTCGAATTTGTAGATGATCCGCGAAAGGCAGTAGAAGAAGCATGCCGAGTTGCAAAAGACAAAATTTTTATCGGTATTATCAATCATTACGCTTTGACCAGAGTTAAAATACGAATTAAGGGACTTTTTACCGATACTGTATATAATCATGCACAATTTTTTAGTATCTGGGATTTAAAAAATTTAATATTTGATTTACTGGGAGATGTTCCTATTCAATGGCGAAGCATTCCAATACGTCCTTTACCAATGGGTATAATCAGAAAAAATCTCCATAAATTGCACTTTGTGGACAGGTTTCCTTTTGGTGCCTATATCGTGATGGCCATCACACTCTTACCCCGGTTCAGAACCCGTCCTCTCGAATTAAAAATTTGCCCGAACCGCAGCACAGGAGTCGTACCCGGATTAACCTCGGATAAAACCAATACATGAAAGCCGGAATCCCGAAAAAAAAGGCGAACCCACTAAATTACGAACCGTAATTAATAGGGGTACGCCCATTTTTTCAAACAACATAAAAATACTTCTGACAAATCGATAGGTTTATTAAGCTCGTGTTTCTTTAAATGGCCTTAGATTCACCGCCTGTTTGCCCTTTGATGTTTCTCTGATTTCAAAAATGACACGGTCGTTGGACTGAAGTCCGAAATATCCAAATTCTTTGATCCCCGAATTATGAAGAAAAATATCTCCGTATTCCTCGGTAGTGACAAATCCGTATCCCTTCTTTTCATTATACCATTTGATATGACCTTCCACCAATCGCTTTTCCTTTCCGTTGTTTTGAACGAATGCCCGGCAAATCACTTTGCTAAAAGATCTAAAAATAACATACTATATATATATGTACCAGGATTTACACCAGAGCACTGTAAATTAATTTTTGAAGGATTCAGAATATTCCTTTTTCAATAAAATGTCAAACATCGAAAATCTATAAAATCAAATCATTCATTAACAACGGCTTAATTCAATGTTCAAGCGGATTTGTAGTTTGGCCTGTTTATAAGGGCATATTACATTGCATCCTTATCACTGGCTTCAATGGCTTTATCTATTTCCGCTTTCAACTGCGGAGGTAAATCAGGAATATCAAGATTGAGAAATCCTTGAATGATCGACGAAACTGCTTCATCTTCCGTCAAGCCCCGGGACATGAGGTACATACTGTTGAGGTTAGAACTAAATTTATGGTTGAGTTTCGCACAGGGAAGGCCTTACCATGTTTCCGGTTTTCTGCTGCTCAGGCCCAGTCCTCCCAAGGCAAACCACACTATTTAGGTTCAGTAGGGTATCTTGACCGATTCCACTCGTGCCAGCCCCCTTTGAGGGCATAAACCTTTTCAAAACCTCTGTCTTTCATTTGCTTCGCCGTCCAGGCGGAGGTCCCCTCGCCAGGTCATGCGCAATACAAAATGTAGGTTTTTTTCAAATCATAATTAGAAATCCAATCTTTCAAATTAGCGGAATCTTCGTGAACAGCACCATTAATTTTTATGTCGCTTGCCCTCCAGTCACTCCCGGACCTGACATCCAAAAAAACAACATCAGAGTTATCCATCATTTCCCGGGCTTCTTCCTTGGTAATACGAGGAATTTCCGTTGCCGATATTTCATGCGATGTTGTGATCAGAATTGCCATCACAAACACCGACAAAATCATCAAAGTTTTTATATTGGTAACTTTCATATCATTTTCCTTTCTTTTTTTCAGGTGAACAGATTCTTCACAGGTTTATATGGTAAAAGTCTGCTGAAAATCATGGTTAAAATTGAAATTACAATAAATCCGACAATAAAGAACAACGAAATCGTCATATCCGGGTCCGTTGCAATCAAAACAACTGCCCCCACAGCATATACCATGACAGCAAAAGATCCGGGCAACGTCAACCTTTTGTTTTTCTTTCCGCTTGAGTGAAGCAGTTTTCTTATCGCGAACGCATTGAAAACCGCATGCGAAATCAGCCATAGATAAAAAGCACTGCGAGTAACCGTTACGGTGATATCCTTTCCCGCCATCCCCGTGAGCAACATACACAGAATTCCTATAAATAAAATCATCATGACGGCATTTCCTCCAAGCATTTTCCTGTTCAATACAGGAAAAATTTGTTGGGATCTGACCATGGAATGAATTACAGCGGATACACCTGCCAGAAGTGTGTTGACGGAAGCAAAACTCCCTGTAAGAATCGCCACCCCCATGATTTTACGACCGTTTTCTCCTGAAATGGCGCGTGCTGCAATGGAATGAGGGACGGTACTGTCCGCAAGACGTTCCAAAGGGACAAAATGGAGGGAAATCTGCCACCAAAGCAGGAATATGGCACCGGCGGTAACAAATGCCGCCATGAGTGAAAATGTTTGGGACCGTCGATTCTGCTGTACCGCGTCATGGTACACAGCCAGTTCGGCGGCCATAAAGAGCCAAAAAACCAATACCAGTGATCTCCAATCCACATAGGGCATGTGGAAACCGTTTTGATTTTCAAAAACCGAGTCGCCCCAGTTGGAATAACCCATAATCAATAAGAGCATCATGGCTCCCATAAATATCACAACCGATATTATCTGAAGTCTTTCGGATGCTGAAGGGTTTATGAAGTTGACAGCAACTATGAGAATAAGAAAACAGATGGAAAAAAGGAGATTTGGAAACCAGTATAAAAATATTTCGTTAAGGGCATAACCAGCCATGGCAAGGATGAGAGTGGAAACACCAATGCAAAACGGAACCAGTGAGGCGAGTTGCAAAGCCGTGAGAACCCATTTTGAATCAATTTTTACATGTATTTTCGGGGCTTCGGAACCCGATTCATCGGGAAGCCGGGCATAGCAGTATGCAGTCCAAAGGTTGATTATGGCGACAATGGGAATTGTCCACAAATACCAGTGCCCCATCATCCCTGCGCTATTTCCCAAAACCACCAGCGACAACGGAGATATCATAAACCCCATAGCCATGCAGGTTCTTATCAGGAAGCTTTTTAGGGACACATTTTGTTTATTCATTTATCCATTATCTCCGATCATCATAATCTTTCCGGGCTTCATATTTTACAGCATAAACCTGTACCTCTATTTTGTGGCTCGATCATTCCGTTGTCAAGACGACCTTTTGCTCTCAGCCTGCCTTCAGCAAGACAAAGATTTCTCCCTCAACAGATTTATCGTTTTCTTTTCGAAGCACAACCGGGTTTACATTGTCTATTTTAAAATGATATTTTTCACCAAGAGATTTGATGTAGCCTGAGCCATGAGCAAAACGTCCGGTGAATTGCAAAGTGTAGCCGTCCTCAGGATAGCTTTCAGTTGAAAAAATAAAGCAGGCCCCTGGATTAAGCCTTTTTTCGAGATTTGAAAACAAAGGTTCCAAATCACCCAAATAAACAAAAACATCTGCTGCGATCACCAGGTCGAACTTCTCCCGGCATTCGCTTAAAAACTCATTTATTTCCGAAACATGCAACTGATTGTAAAGAGCTTTATTTTCGGCCACCTCAATCATGTCCTGAGATATATCCACACCAGTCATATGCCCCGAGATATCGCGAAAGATTTCGCCCGCCAAACCCGTACCGCAGCCCAGGTCGAGGACTTTTTCATATTTTTTGTGTTTTCCGATCGAATCATCCAAAGCTTTTCTGAGAAGTTGCGGTGTCTTGTAGGCAAGATTCCGGGTGAGATGTCTGTCGAATCGGTTTGAATATTGATTAAAAAGTTCTTTTACGTATTCCGGCGGGGCGCTTTTGGGATTTTTTCCGGATAAAACAGCTGCCATATACCTGGCGGAATGATTTCCGGAATCGAGCTTAGCAGTCTTTTGAAACGCTGACAGGGCCTTATCCATATGCCCCAGCTCCATCAAAGTACTTCCCATATTATGATAGGCATCGGCATATTCGGGCATAAGTGATGCTGCCTGCTCAAAAGCAATCAGCGCTTCCTGAAGCTTACCCTGGGTTTTTAAAAGGATACCGATGTTTTGAAACACATGGGGATTATTCGGTTCAAGGGAGATGGCTTTTCCATATGCCTCGAAGGCCTCCTGATTTTTTCCTGCTGCGTTTAAGGCAACCGCTATATTATTATAGGTCTGCGGATGTTTCGGGTCTATTTCAATGGCCTTCTTGTATGCTTCAATGGCCTCTTTTATTCGGCCTTCACTTTTCAAAGCAATACCCAGACTGTTATAAGCTTCAGCAAAGTCGGGTTTGGTTTCAATGGCTTTTTCAAACTCACCAATAGCTTCGGCCATCCTTTTACGGGCAAGCAGATAGTTTCCATAACGATGACGGGCTTCGGCTGAATCCCCGGAAAAAACTATCGCTTTTTGAAAAGCATTATCTGCCTCATGTTGTTTACCCGCCAATTCAAAGGCTGCACCCAGATTCTGATAGGCATGTGAATTTTCAGGATCTGTTTCAATACATTCTTTAAAGGCCCCGATAGCCTCCGGTATCCTGTTCTGGAAAAGTAATGCTTTTCCCAACCGGTTACGGGTCTCAACCAAATCAGGTTTTATTTCAAGGAGTTGTTTAAAAACAGATATTGCCTCTTCCGGTTGATTTTGTTTTAAAAACACTCTACCAAGATTGTGGTAAGCGTCGATATATTCCGGATCCAAATCAATAGCCCGTCGAAAGGCATCAATGGCCTTGTCCGTCTTTCCCTTTCCTCTAAGCACTTTTCCCATCATATTATAGGTTTCCGGATTTTGGGGATTTACGGCAAGAGCGCTGTGAAAAGCATCCACGGCATCATCGAAATTGCCCATTGAATTTAGTGCAAGTCCTAAATGGTTATAAAAATAGTCTCTGTCCGGTGCACTTTGAATGGCTCGGGTAATTAATTCGGCCGCTGACCTGGGATTTTTGTTTTGATAATAAATACCACCGAGCAAATAAAGAGCATCCGGATTTTCCGGATCACAATCCAGCAGTTTTTCATACCGTGTCCTCGCTTCATTAAACTGGCCTGCCTGATGTGCAGCAACTGCGCGATCGAGCATATCTTTTAAGTTCATCTTTTGTTGTTTCCTGTTCGTGTTTTCCACATCATCGCTCCTGTATGAATTTTATAGTAAACCTTTCCCGGGAGAAGCATAGTTTCTTTGAATGATATTCATGTAGTTGTTTTTTTCCTGTTCCCACCGGGCGTCATCCCATCCGAGAACCGGCTGACAAAGACCACGGATTCGCTGCATGTGGTTTTTTCCTCCACCGGGTAATATAACTCCCATGCGCAGTCGTCGAAGGAGAATATCCGCAAGATGACGAGCTTGTTCGTACTTGGCTACATAGGGCAATTCCGCCCAAATTGTGGGCGTGCCGGGTATATGATCCAAATCTTTCGGCAACGTATCATGGATTAGCCTTTCAGCACCTTTTCCATATCTTCCCTTAAGACGATTAACGGTATTTTCCGAAAGACCGGAATTTAATGAAATCGCATTGAAAGAATTGGAAAACAAGGTTGTTCGGGTGTCTATACGCGGATAAAAAGAAAAATGGGGCTGAGCCAGCTTAAGAACATCCCAGGCAATTTTTCTGAATGTTGTCAGCTTTCCGCCTGCAACAGAGATTAGGCCTTTGTCGGTCCTTAAAAAATGTTCTCTTGATTCCGCTGACGGATCTTTTTTGCTTTTGCTGAAAACGGTTCGAACACCGGCAAAAGTTGAAATGCAATCTCTGCGTGTAATACTCAATGATGGAAAAAAAGCCTGAACACCCTCGATCAGGTAGGACATTTCTTTTTCGGTAATTTTGGGAGAATCAATCATAGCTTTTTCATGTTCAAGATCGGTTGTACCAAATAATACGACACCTTCCCAGGGGATAGTAAAAACGAAACGGCCATCTTCAGGGTGCAGGCAACTTACCGCATGTGAAACTGGAAGGGTTTCTGATGAAAATACCAGGTGGCTTCCTCTGAGAAAACGTACATGGAAATCGGTTCCGTCCAGAGGATGAAGTTGATCGGTCCATGGGCCTGTTGCATTGATCACCACGGGAGCAAAAAAGATCATTGCATCGCCGGTTTCAACATCTTCGGCATCGACTCCCGCCACGTCCCCCTGCCGATCCCGGTTAATGTTTTTCACTTTTGAGTAATTGGCCGCGGTCCCTCCATTAGCCACACCTTCCTGAATGAGCCTTAAAACCAGCCGTGAATCATCAACCTGGGCATCGTAAAAATGAAAGCCTCCAAGAAGTCCTTCCGGACACAAATAGGGCTCCGACTTCAATAGTTCTTGAGGTCCATAAAACCGGTGCTGTTTTTTCAGCGCCATAAGATCATAAGCCATCATTCCCAACCCCAACATCCATTTACCGGGATGCTGATTTTTATATACCGGCAAAAAAAATCCCAGAGGTTCCACAAGCCCGGGAGCGTCCTTAATGAGTCTTTGCCGATGTACCACGGAGGTTCGGGTCAAACCCAATCTACCCTGTCCAAGATAACGAAATCCTCCATGGACAAGTTTGGAAGAGCGACTGGAAGTACCCCAGGCAAAATCATTTTGCTCCAATAAAAGTGTCTTTATCCCCAGTTTGGTTGCTTCATGAAATATTCCTGCTCCTAAAATACCTCCCCCAATGATAATCATATCCCATTTTTTCGGAAGATCACTCAATTTAGGCTGTAACATTTTTCAGGTCACCCTTTTGGTTCATAAAAATTTTAATAAGCTATTAATCTATCAACTTTCCGGGATTCATTCGTTTTTCCGGATCCACATGAGAACATAGCGTCCGGATTAATTCCATGCCAAGCTTTCCTTTTTCCTCTGCAATGTAAGGAAGATGATCAATACCGATCCCGTGCTGGTGACTGATCGTGCCCCGGGAATTTACAATTGCCCTGCTTGCCGCTTTTTTTAATGTCCTCCACCGTGACAGTGAATGTTCGGGTGTATCAGCAAGGCGGAATAAAAATGTTGTGTAAATATTCGATCCGGTCGGGTACACATGAGAAAGGTGTGAAAAGGTATATACTTTCTCTCCGATTGAATTTAGCCCTCGGGTAAGAACCTTTTCAATATTTTCCATGGTTGAAGTCACCTTGTCCCAATTGACTGCTGTTTCCACAGTATCCACGGCATACCCATTGTCCCATAAACTATTTCTGAGATAGGGCGCACGAAAACGTTTTTTTTTCCAAGCTTTTCCCATGCTTTTGCCAACCCAAACTCCATTGAATTTTTTTAAATGAGAACAAACCTCTTTAACAGCCTGTGCAACCATTCCTGAAGATCCGGCAAAACCGATGAGCGCCATACAAATACCTTTATCCGGAAACCTTCGTATTTTAAGATAATTCTTTAAAATCCAGATCAACCACTCATGTCCAGCCAAAGTCAGGTTCGTTTGAGTCTCTGCGGGATTGCTGAGGCGAACCATGGAAATGGGTATACCCTCACCCATGATCACCCTTACAGCTTCCAGAGCATTTTCCCAGGAAGGAAAAAAAACACCATAGACATCATCCTTATCAGGTATAGGGGAAACCTTTACCATAACATGGGTCAATATACCCATCCTTGCCTCGGAACCCATAACCCAATGTCTTATATCCGGACCGGCAGCAGATGCCGGCGTCGGTGGAATATCGATTTTTCCTTTTGGTGTCAGCACTTGTCCTCCAACAAATAGCCCGTCGATACTTCCATATTTTAAGGACTGCTGCCCGCTGGACCGCGTCACTACCCAACCTCCCAGAGTCGAAAATTCAAAAGATTGGGGGAAATGTCCCAGGGTAAACCCTTTTGGGTTCAAATGCCTTTCGATTTCAGGCCCCTTAATGCCGGCCTCAAATGTTGCAAGTCTTGTGTATGGATCAAAAGCGATCATCCGATTGA
Organism: Desulfobacteraceae bacterium; assembly: GCA_011389745.1. GTDB lineage: Bacteria > Desulfobacterota > Desulfobacteria > Desulfobacterales > SKZT01 > SKZT01. Next base: position 91,689 of record JAABTQ010000004.1, read on the forward strand.
AATGCTTTAGCGAAATTGATAATATGGGTCTTTTATCATCAGGAACACTCAAATGACCAACAACAGACGTTCCACCGCCATATGGAATAATAACCACCCCATTGGTATTTGCATAATGAATCAGTTCCTGAATTTGTTCTATCTTGTCGGGGAAGGCAACACCATCCGGGAAACGATCGAGAATACCACCCCGTATTGCAATCCAATCCGGAAAGCTTTGTCCATGACTGTGAAAGATTCTTTCCCTGGGGGCTGTGGTTATCAGTGGATGGGCACTGAGTCGGGTAGGCGGAACCCTTTTGATATAATCATTAAGAGCAAAATCCTGCCGGTGTTTTCCAGGTCCGATCGTGTCGGTCATAAATGCTCTTGCTTTACAAGGAATATCAATATAAACACTTTCATAGCCCCATCCGTTCCAGCGCGTGTTTTTTCTATTTTCCTTCTCGTGCATTTTCAATTCCCATCAAATGTTGGTTTGAAATAAAAAAAGGGCCTTTTACTCAAAAAGCCCCTTTTTATCTAAGTTAGCCGGTTAACTGTTTACAGTTGGCTCATTATTTTTTTCGCCGCCGCCTGAACATCCAAATCCGGGTCAGCATACATTGCAGCAATTTTTTTCTTAAAATCAATAATCCGGTTCTTATCAGCTTCTCCGATACATTCCAATGCAAGAAGCCTTATTCTTGAATCATCATCGTTGAGGCATTGGAGATAGGCATCCAGACATTCCTCCGGTTCTGTCAAAGCCTTTAACAACACGAGTGCATCATATCGAAGTTCGGCATTCGGATGAGAAAGGTAATCCAAATATACCTCAATGACCTCATCCTGCTTTGAGGTCAAATGCCACAGATTGAAAAGTATGCATCTTTTCTGATCCAAGGCTCCATATTTCAAACGATCATAAAGTATTATGAAAATTCGGTCATCCCCGAGGTCTGTCAACGCATTTACAGCCGCTTGCATCACATCCATATCCGAATCATAAAGAAGTGCAATCAATGGTATTGCCGCTTGAAAATTACCATTCCATCCCAGAGCGCCGGCGGCATACAATCGTAATTCAGAGTCTTCATTTTCCAAATCCTGCAAAAGCCTGTCAATCAGTAGTTGAGAATCTTTAAGGGTCGGAAAAATTACCCTGAGTTGTACTGCGGCAATATATCTTATTTCTTCATTTTCTTTAGGATCTGAAAGCATTCGGTAAAGGGGCCAGGCAATTTCTTGTTTAGCGGAACTGCCCAATAAAAGAATAATCTTTTGCTTAAGAGTGTTGTCTGCATATTTTAAAGCATTCAACAGCAATGGAATTGCTGTTTCCCGATCCTCAAAAAATAGTTCTTTGGTTTCAAGAAGTTTATCTACCTTTTTGAGAACCCGCGTTATGGGATTAAATTGAATTATATTGGTTTGTGTCATAATTTTTGGTTCTTATTTTTTATTTGAATTTGATTTAGTATAAGCCCAAAAAACTTTTTTGTCCATTAGGGTCAAAATTTATAATTTTTTATACAACAAAGTTATAAAGTATCGCAAGATTAAAAAAATTGGTTATAATCATTATTGCATAAGATACTCAGAATCAGGTATCCTGCCTTAAAACAAAAACTATTGAGGATTTATATTTTATGCGGATACGCTGGAAATTTCTGATTGTCTTGTTGAGCATCTCATTAACGCCCATGGTATTGATGCGCTTAAACGGCCAGCAAGCCATGCGGGAGTTGGGGAATGATCTGGCTGTCCAAACTAAAAATGCGTTGATCTTCGAAACAAAGATCGCCTTAAAACGCCTCGTGGAGGACCATGCCCGAGTATTAAAACGTGAGCGAGAGTTATTGGAAATGACGCTTTCATTGCTTTCTTCTGAAACTCCAAAAAGACTTTACAATTTTGACGATGATTATTCTCTTCTGAAAACGGAAACCCATTTTTTACCTCAGTCAGTGCCATTACACGAACATGAAGCAAAAGAGATGTATTGTCAATTAAAGCCCGGGGGTCAATGTACGCCTTTTTCTGTAAATTTTTCAAACCAGGGGTTTTATATGGACACCCAGCCTAGCCCTAAAAATGAAGTCATTGATACTGCGAATCGACTGGCTTCCATGTTACCTTTATATATCAGGTTAAAAAACAAACATCCTGAGCTAATCCTTTGGCAGTATGTCATCCTGGAAAAGGGAGTACGTACAATTTATCCGGATCCAGGACATTATTTCGGCCGGATGTTGAATCATAAAAATATTTGGCCTGATTGGTACCGTCTTACCAAAGAAAAAAATCAGATAACCTGGTCGCAACCCTCCCTGGATCAAATCACAGGAAATATCGCATTTTTCGTATCAGCCCCCCTTCATGACAGAAGGGGAAAATTTATAGGGGTCACTGCCATAGCCGTTCCGCTGACTGTTTTTCTTCATGAGAATGAACATATCCGCATGTTATCAGATCATGTGACACCTCTTCTAATCAGGGCTGAAACCTCTTCCGAACGGCCAATAAGTATCATAGCACAGGAATCCGCCCAGGTAAAAAGACATATGCACTGGTTTGCAGCAGATTCACCCAAAAGGTTGGAGTCACCTGATAAAAAGCAATTGATAGAAATGGCTGCAGACCTTAAAAATCACAGATCCGAAGTTCGTGAGATGTTATATGGCGGAAAATCGACCCTGATGGCCTATCAATCATTTGATGAGCATGGTACGGCCTTACTTTTGATTATTCCCAAGGAAGATATTTTAAACAAGGCTATTCTCATGGAAAAATATGTCCATAGCCGAATTGATGAACAGATTATTTTTACCGGAATAATTTTGCTCTCTGTCATTATATTAATAATAGGTCTATCTCTTGTACTTTCCCGATCCTTTACCCTGAATATCTCCAGGTTGGCAGAGGCTGTCGGACGTGTCGCTTCGGGGGACTTTCAGGCACGAGTCCGATTGAACAGTCGGGATGAATTGGGTGAACTCGGTAAGACATTCAATAAAATGATTCCGGCTCTTGAAGAGCGAGTTTTTATGAAACAATCATTGAATTTTGCCACGGAAGTTCAACAAAGCCTGTTTCCTTCCAACGTTCCGTATATTGAAGGCGTGGATATTGCTGCAAAAAGCCTTTACTGCCAAGAGACAGGTGGTGACTTTTATGACTTTATGGATGTAAACCGGGAAAACAAAACAAATACCGCAATTGCAGTCGGCGATGTCACCGGGCATGGGCTGTCTGCCGCATTATTGATGGCCACTTGCAGAGCATTTTTAAGATCACGGCTGACCCAACCCGGTACCATGGGACAAATAATGACCGACATCAACGGACTTCTGGCCAGAGACACCTCTGAAACAAGCCAGTTTGTCACTTTATTCTACCTGGAGATTGATCATGAGGAGAGGATTTTCCACTGGATCAGGGCAGGCCATGATCCGGCAATTCTATATGATCCCAAGACTGATATGTTTTCGAATTTCGATGGTCCAGGTCCAGCTCTTGGGATTGTCAGCGATTTTGAATTTCATGAAACACCAGGCATGATATATGGGACCGGCCAGATTCTTCTCATCGGAACCGATGGCATTTGGGAAACAAGAAATCCCGAGGGGCAAATGTTTAGTAAGCAAAGAGTCAAAGAGCTAATCAAAAAGCACAACGCCAATTCAGCAAAACAGATACTGGATGCTATCATCAGAACACTTTTGGACTTCAGAGAAAGCCAACGGCAGGAAGATGATGTTACATTGGTCGTCATCAAGATTGATTGATGGATGCGATGGGACTGCGATGCACCAATAATCCGGCTGGTTTATTGACAGCAATTAAAAATGGGTCCCGGTATAGTATATCCAGTTGTTGTGAGATTATCATTTGTCATTCTTCGTTATTTTCACGGATAATTTTCCATGGCACAACTTCGTCTTGCTCCACGGAATACAACTCTTTGCAATCTGAAACAACCTTATTAATCGCTTCGCCCTTTGTGCGCAATATTTAAGTATAGAAAGAGATCCACAACTGTGATAATGATAATCAAATTTCAAATCCATGGAGGAGGCGACATGTCTAAAGAACCTAAAAGCAGTCAGGCTGACTCCGAAGAAACTTTTTCTTTACTCAAACAGATTTTTGAAGAACTTATGCCTTTTGACAGATTGTTGGGGGTTAAGGTCGAAAATTTCACGGGAATTAACTGGGTTTCCGAAATTATCGACCATGGGTTTATCCACTCCATCTATTCTTTTGACCCGAATAATATACCCATCGAGTTCAGTGCACCGGTTGAAAAACTTGATATCAGACGCTCTCCGCGAATGGCCGACAAAAGCCCTTGTCAAAACGCCCTAAAGGGTTCTGAACCTCAGCCTGGACTTTGGCCTCCAATTTTGTATCCCACACCAAAAGAGCAACGGACCATTTATCCTGGTGAGGGTACTATTCTGAATAAATCCGATTTTAAAATTAAATCTGAATGACTCTTGCAATCGGGAGAAATAAATCTTATGATTAAAGCATTTATATATGAAGCCTCTTTTCTAACGAGCTTATAACAAAGCTTAAATAAAAGAGGCTTTGCTGTTTTTTGAAAAAAGCATGAAAAGCGAGTTACAGTTATTTTATGACTGCAAGCTAAAAATGTCGTTGGCTTTAAGGAAATCGTTGTTTTAATATAAAATCAAACAAGATTAAGGAGTTTTCAATGTGGTCAAATTTTAAAAGGAATTTAGGATTTTTTGCATTTTTAATGTGTTGCTGTTTTCTGGTTACTTCATCCTTTGCAGGTGACAAATCCGAACCTGGCGGCGATAAAATTGCAGCCTCGGTAAATGGAAAAGTGATTACACAGACCGAATTTGAGCGTGAAATTCTCAACCTAAGCAATAGGCATTCCATCCAATCGCAAGATTCAACCATTCCCGATGATATCGAAAGTAAAGCTTTGGATAGTTTAATCACCAGACAATTGCTTTACGAAGCAAGCCAGAAAGCTCAAATCAAAGTCGACGATGCAGAAGTGGAGGAAAACCTGCAGCAGGCAATTTCAAAGTTTCCCAACAAAGAAGCCTTTGAATCCGTCTTAAAGCGTGAAAATATCACTGAAGATGAACTGAAATCCGAAATCCGATATGGACTTGCCATCCAGAAATATGTAGAAGATATGTATATTTCCAAAACCAGTGTTTCGGATGAAGAATTAAAGAGCTATTATGACTCCAACCCCGCTCTTTTCAAACATCCCGAAATGGTTAAAGCAAGCCATATCCTGATCAGGGTCGATGAGCAGGCGGATGAAGCACAAAAAAACGAGGCACGGAAAAAAATTGATGATATAGCAAAACAATTGAAGGAGGGAAAGGATTTTGCCGAGCTTGCCAAATCCCATTCCGAATGTCCCAGCAGCAGCAATGGAGGAGATCTTGGCTCTTTCAGAAAAGGCCAGATGGTCAAATCCTTTGAAGATGTTGCTTTTTCATTGAATCCCGGCGAAATTAGCCCCGTGGTTGAAACAAATTTCGGCTATCATATTATCAAAGTCTCGGAAAAACAACCGGAAGGGACTTTTCCTTTGGATCAGGTAGAACCTCAAATTGAGCAAGTTCTTACCAGAGAAAAGGTACAACAGCTTATGGAAAAGGACATTGAAACTCTCAAATCAAATGCGGATATTAAAACTTTCATAAATACGGATGAAAAACCCAAAAGCTAAATAAATAATTATTTCGATTCCAAAAATGCGGCGGAGCGCATTACATCACCCCGCCGCATTTAGTTTTAATCATTTTATCTGATTTCCTTTCTTCATCTAATACAGTCGAATTTATTCAGATTAACATTCCCATGAAATTAATACCTTCGTACCTTTTTCGACAAAAGATTCTATGGAGAAGAAACCTCCCGAGAGTTCGGTACGTTCTTTCATACCGATGATTCCCCAACCTTTTTCAGGTTGTCTTGGAGAAAGTGAATTTTTGATTTCAAAGCCGGAACCGTTGTCTTCAACCATAAAAATCAAGGTGTTTCTATCCTTTTTGATCAGCAGTTTTACCTTATCGGCACCACTGTGCTTAGCAACATTATTCAAAGACTCCTGCAATATTCGATAGATGATAAGCTTCAAGGGATCTGGTACATCATTTTCGTCTATTTCAAATTCCTGAACAATTGAAATTTCCGGGTACTTTTTTTTAAACTGACGGCAATGCCAATTGATGGTAGCTAAAATTCCCAAATCATCAATACATGGGGGCCTTAAATCGGTGATAATTCTTCTGACCTCCCAAATGCTTCGGTCAGCCATTTCAATAGCCGGTTGAAGGGCCTTTAGAGATATATACTGCTCATTTCCAACAGTCTCTATTTTATGGCTCAAGTAAATTTTAATTCCAGCCAGATTCTGAGCAATGGTATCATGAAGTTCCCTGGCAATCCTTTTTCGTTCATTTTCATGAGCTTGTAATAATTGGGCCGAAAGAAACCGGAGAATTTTCTCCGATTTTTTGAGCCTGGATTCCACATTTTTTCGTTCGGAAATTTCTACGGAATTTCCAAGTATAGCCGGCTTTCCATTATAACTAATAAGTGTATTCCTGCGTATAGTCCATATGATTTGTCCGTCTTTTCTTATTCCCCGGATCTCATACTCTGATGACAGAATTGTTCCCTTCAACCACTTTTCTCTTAAGGTTTCAATAATTATCCTGTCCTGGGATGGAACCAGATCGAGGGAATCTTTGCCGATCAACTCCTCGCGGTCGTAGCCATACATGTCAGCAAAGCGCTGATTGCAAAAAACAATCCTGCCCTCCTGAACAATAAAAATACCTGTTAAGGAATTTTCCACAATAATGCTATAAAGCCATTGCCGATCTTCATTTGTCTCTAATGTTTTAATCCTGTCCTCGAACTCTTCAATTTTACCCATAGTCGGCGACTTTCCTCTGACAGCCTATCCAATTCAATGTTGCTCTCCATATTGAGTTCCTGCACAATGAGTTTTGCAACCTATTCAGTTTTTATTGGATCTATTATTGCCCTCCAATGCATGGATTGCCCTATAAAAAATGTTTTGATTTTAAAATAGCATCGGCTCCAAAAAGCACAGCAATTAATTTATCACAAAAGCCTGGAAATACACAATATATATTATAAGGGTAGTACTTGTTGTTAATTCAAATTCCGGTTAAAAACTCTCTTGACAGCATAATATTATGATTTATTTTTCCCTCTAAAAGAGGGTTAACTTTCTGATATAATACAACTTAGATTAATGTATATAGATATGTGCAAATCCATTTTGAAAAAAAATTTTTGTATATAAATTCCATTCTTTTTTTTATCAAGGAGGTGAAATCATGGCAATCATCAGACTAAAACAACCGGCATATCCGGGTGCCGGATTTGTTGGAGGGCATTTCGGAAAAAATGTCAATATATTTGAAAATGAAATGAATCGTCTTTTTCAAAAATTTTTTGGAAATGATTCGACGACTGCACATTCCAATGTTTTTCCGCCGGTAAATATTTATCAGGATGAGACCAACATCTATCTCACTGCGGAACTTCCGGGTATGGAAACCTCTGAGGTTACTATTGACATTGAACAAGACAGTATTCAGATCCAGGGAGAGCGGAACATCGAAAATGAAGGTGAAAACTTATGTTACCACAGGCGCGAAAGGGAAGGCGGTACCTTTTCCCGGAAACTCACCTTTAAGAACAAAATCGATTCAAATAATGTTTCTGCGGGACTCAAAGATGGTATCCTGAAAGTAACAATGCCAAAAGCCAGGGAAACTCAACCTAAAAAAATTATTGTTAAACCGGAATAACTTCTGGGAAGGCCGGTGTATGTGGCCTGATTACGAATCAAGGAGGACACAATGGAAGGTAAAGACATTCAGGTACAGGAAAAAAAAGAGGTTGACACTCAAGGAGAACTAACCCAGGAGGGCCCATTTTTCGTACCAAACATTGATATCTTCGAAGATGATAATAACATCGCTTTAATTGCGGATATGCCCGGAGTCAGCAAAGATAACATCGATATTCGCTTAGAAGATGGCCGGTTGCGCATACAGGGAAAAGTATCCAAAGAGGCACCCGGCAAGTATGTCCTTTCAGAATACTCCATTGGAGATTATTTTAGCAACTTTGCCCTATCCACTGCCATTGACCAGTCGGGCATTCAGGCATCAATGAAAAATGGCGTGCTCAGGGTTATTTTGCCTAAATCGGATAAATCAAAACCCAAAAAAATCACCATAACGTCAAACTAGGAAAAATGTGAGAAAAGGGAGGGATTAAAAATGTTTCCGAAAAGATTCATTGATTTTCCAGACTGGAATGTGGGTAATCCTTTTTTAGATTTTGAACGTATGCGACGTGACATGAACAGGCTTGCTGAAGGGTTCGGAAGCGGATTGCCTTCTTTTTCTACCGCGGGAGTTTTCCCTCTTACCAACGTGACTGAGGATAATAATAACTACTATGTGAGAGCGGAACTTCCGGGTATGAATACCAGGGATATTGAAATTTCGGCAACTGATAGCAGCTTATCCATTTCAGGTCAAAGGATTATAGCCGAAGAGAAGGATCATGTCCGATACCATCGTCGGGAAAGAGAAGCTGGAAATTTCAGCAGAATGATAAGCCTTCCCGGTTCCGTAGACACGGATAAGGTAGAAGCAAGCTTTATGGATGGTATTCTAAAAATTGTACTTCCGAAATCCGAAGCTATGAAACCAAAACGAATTGAAGTCAAATAAGGAAAAATCATTTATGCCCAGAGGGGAGGGATTACCAATGACCGATATAAATAGTAAGGAGATTCAGGCAAGAGAAAAAAAGGATGTGTCTACCCCTGAACAGACAAAACCCGGACTTCTTTTTACACCAGCTGTGGATATTTTCGAAAATGATCAGGGATTGACTGTTGTGGCTGACCTTCCGGGTGTCAAACCTCAAAATCTCGGAATCGACTTGCGAAAAGATACCCTCAGTATCATCGGTGATGTCGAATCACCTGAAAGCCCGGGTGAAACAGACCATATCAGGGAATTTAGAACCGGACGGTTCTTTAGGCAATTTACATTGTCGGAAGTTGTTGACCAAAACAAAATAGAGGCATCGTTAAAAAATGGGGTTTTACGATTGAGACTTCACAAGGTAGAAAAAGCCGTGCCTCGAAAAATAGCGGTCCAAGCAGGATAGTATCATATATAGGTGTAGCGACTTCGACAGATCATGTTGGAGTGGTTGGTATTGAAAGGCCGATCGGGTATAATATTCCGAAGCGGCCTTTTACCTTTATTGAGCAATAGAAAATTTGGCTTTCAGGTCGATAGATAAAATACGGGCTCAGTGAAGATGGCACTGAAAAAATATTACATCATACTACCCTCCAGATTAAAGCACGGTGACAAAATTAAAACCACCATTGGCTCGGTCCGAATAAATTTATTTGCATCTTTTGATTCAGGTATATATTATTTAAACGGTACCTGAACGAGAGTTCTTTAGCCTTTATTCCGGCTTAGCTTTACAGCAACATCAAACTCACCATAACAGAAAGGAAAGAAAAGTATGCCGCTTTTTATAGTTGAAAAAAGAGAATCAACATTCAAATACCATTTGTTTCTAACTTTATTAGCCCTTTCACTGATTTTTTCAAGTGTTTTCACTGCCAGCGCAAAAACCGCGCCCCCCGCAATGGTACCTCAGAGTTTCACGGGATTGGCTGAAAGTGTCAGTCCGGCTGTTGTCAACATCAGAACTGTTAAAACAATGAGAGGTGGAGGCCCGGTGTTCAGACATTTCCAACGAGAGCCTTTTGGTAAGAATGATCCTTTCGAAGACTTTTTTGAACGTTTTTTCGGTGAAGAACAGCAGCGGGAATACAAACAAAGAAGTCTGGGTTCCGGATTTATCATTGATCCGGAAGGATTTATCGTGACCAATAATCATGTGATTGAAGGTGCTGATGAGATTATTGTCAAGTTAAAGAATGGAAAAGAATTCGATGCCGAGATTGTCGGAAGAGACCCCAACACTGATTTGGCATTGCTGAAGGTAAAAACTCCTGAAAATTTCGAGGCCCTGAAACTGGGTGATTCCGATTCTTTGCAGGTAGGCCAATGGGTAGTGGCAATCGGAAGCCCCTTCGGCCTGGAACAAACTGTAACCGCCGGCATTGTCAGTGCTAAAGGTCGGGTCATCGGTTCTGGTCCCTATGATGATTTTATTCAGACGGATGCATCCATTAACCCCGGTAACAGCGGGGGACCGCTTACCAACATGGAAGGTGAAGTTATTGGTATCAATACAGCAATCGTTGCCAGCGGTCAGGGTATCGGATTTGCTATTCCGATTAATTTGGCCAAAGGAATTATCGAACAGCTTAAAGCCACGGGCGAGGTAACCCGCGGATGGCTGGGGGTTGCCATTCAGGATCTGACCAAAGAGATGGTGGAATATTACAACCTTAAAGACCGCAAGGGTGTATTGGTAGCCAAGGTATTTGAAAATGATCCTGCCGATAAAGCCGGTATTAAAGCACAGGATATAATTATTTCCGTCAACGGAAAAAAAATTGAAACCAGTCGGGAACTGACCTCAATGATCGCCACACTGGTAGTTGGAGAAAAGGCCAAAGTTACAGTGCTTCGCAATGGAAAAGAGAAAATTTTTACAGTTAATATTGCAAAACGTGATGAAGTTAAACTGGCATCTGAAAGCACTTCGAAAAATGGGGAAGCTGGAGAAATTGGTGTTCAGGTTTCCAATATTACCCCGGAAATTGCTGATCGACTTAATATTTCAGAAGCTGATGGTGTAATTGTAACCGGAGTGGATTCCGGCAGTAAAAGTGACGTTGCAGGGATACAGACAGGAGATATTATAAGAGAAATTAACCGTAAACGTATTAAAAACATTGATGATTTTAAAAACACCTTGCTTACCATCAAACAAGGAGAGCCCATCAGCATGTTCATTCACCGAATTAATACGGGTTTTATCGTGGTTCGAATGGTCAAATAAACTGACAACAATCTAAAAAAAGGGCGATTAAAAATCGCCCTTTTTTAGTCCAAAACTGTTCCAAACAGTGTCTCAATAAACTAAAATTTATGCCATGCCTATTGATTATTACATATCTTCATCATAGGCGGAAGTTCTATTGCCTTTTTTCTTTTTTTCAGGTTTTTCAGCGATCATGGCTTCGGTGGTAAGCATCAGACCGGATACCGACGATGCGTTCTGGAGTGCAAAACGGACCACTTTTGCAGGATCAATGACTCCGGCTGCCAGAAGGTTCTCGAATCTGTCCTCGGTCACATTAAAACCGTAGTCATCTTTGCCTTCCAATACCTTGTTCAATATCGGAGATCCCTCATATCCCGCATTCTCGACAATTTGTCGAAGCGGTTCTTCCAAAGCCTTCTTTAAGATGTTTAAACCGTGTTTTTCGTCACCTGAAAGCTCCAGTGTGTTCAAAGCAGCGGAACATCGGACAAGGGCAACTCCGCCACCTGGAACAATGCCTTCTTCTACAGCAGCTCGGGTGGCGTTAAGAGCGTCTTCCACTCTGGCTTTCCTTTCTTTCATTTCAGCTTCAGAAGCAGCTCCTATGCTGATAACAGCCACACCTCCGGTGAGTTTGGCAAGACGTTCCTGAAGCTTTTCCCTGTCATAATCTGAAGTGGTGTCTTCGATTTGGCTGCGGATTTGACGCATACGACCTTCAATCTTTTTTATATCCCCTGAACCGTCTATGATCGTGGTGTTATCTTTGTCGATTTTGATGGTTTTACACGAGCCGAGATCATCAATACCAACCTTTTCGAGCTTGACTCCGACGTCTTCGGAAATGACAGTACCACCTGTGAGAACAGCAATATCCTCCAACATCGCCTTACGCCGGTCTCCAAATCCGGGCGCTTTGACCGCCGCTGCACTGAAGGTGCCTCTGAGTTTATTAACAATCAGAGTTGCCAGGGCCTCCCCCTCCACATCTTCTGCAATGATCAGTAATGGTTTTCCTGATCGTGCAACGGATTCCAGCAGTGGAAGCATATCTTTCAGGTTCGAAATTTTCTTTTCATGAATAAGAATCAGAGGATTTTCCAGGATCACTTCCATCTTTTCGGCGTTCGTGACAAAGTAAGGGGAAAGATAACCACGGTCAAACTGCATTCCCTCAACAAACTCCAAAGCGGTATCCATACCTTTGGCCTCTTCCACGGTAATCACACCCTCTTTACCGACCTTATCCATGGCCTCTGAAATCAACTTTCCGATTGTTTCATCGTTATTGGAAGCAATGGTTCCCACTTGAACGATTTCAGATTTATCATTAACAGGTTTGGAAATTTTGTTGACCAACTCATTCACAACCGCTTCAACCGCCTTGTCAATCCCACGCTTCAGAGCCATAGGATTTGCTCCGGCAGCTACGAGTTTCTGCCCTTCGGTGTAAATTGCCTGTGCTAAAACCGTTGCCGTGGTTGTTCCGTCTCCAGCGACATCATTGGTTTTGCTGGCCACCTCTTTGACCATCTGAGCGCCCATATTTTCGAATTTTTCCTGCAAGTCGATTTCTTTGGCAACCGTCACACCATCTTTGGTGACTGACGGAGATCCAAAAGACTTCTCAAAAACCACATTCCTTCCTTTGGGGCCTAGCGTAACTTTTACCGCATTGGCCAGGGTATTTACACCATTTAGCATATACTCCCTGGCTTTGGCCCCATATACAATCTTTTTTGCAGCCATTTTCATATCCTCCTATCTGAAATTATTCCATGACACCCATAATATCATCTTCTCTCATAAACAGATGTTCGACACCATCAATTTTGAATTCCGTGCCTGCATATTTGGAAAAAAGAATACGATCTCCAACCTTGACATCCATGGCAGTTCGCCTGCCATCTTCTCCTATTTTACCAGGCCCAACCGCCACAATTTTACCATGATGGGGTTTTTCCTTGGCTGAATCCGGGATAATAATCCCGCCAGGAGTTTTGCTTTCTTCTTCTTCTCTTAAAACCAGAATACGGTCACCTAAAGGTCTTATCTTCATATCTCGTTATCCTCCTTGTTATTGGTTTGCGTCTTATTATAACATTATGGTTCAGGTTCGATGAGACCTGGAAACCGATTGATTTAGTTTGTTTAAAGGGTTTTTGGCTTTAAGGAAAACATCCTTGGTTCAGGAAAGAAACATCAGTGGAGTCCGAATTGATTAAATTAAAAAAAACGAATATCCGAATTTGCATTCGCGTATTACTCCTCATTCGATTCTGATTGACCGCAGGGCATAAGGCCCAAAGTGTCGGGTGTTATACGCCATACATTAACAAAACACCCAGCATGTTCTAACTGTTATTTATAGTAATTTCAAAATGTTAAAATATTACCTACTCTTTTTACCGTAAATTAATAATCACCATTTTTATCCTGTCAAGGCGTTTTCATACATTTTTTGTGGGTATCGAAAAGGGCAGTGTCGCTCTTTTACGGACATGCATCAAGGTTGAGCCAATGTCCCATTTTCAGTTTCTTACACTCAAGGTAGCATCTGTTAAACTCATTAGGCTCAATTTCAATGGGAACTTGTTCCACAATACTAAGTCCATATCCTTGCAAACCAATGATCTTTTTCGGGTTATTAGTCATCAGTCGAATTTTTCTGACTCCCAGGTCCACCAGCACCTGAGCACCAATACCGTAATTTCTGAGATCCGGTTTAAAACCAAGCCTCTGGTTGGCTTCGACAGTATCCAGCCCCTTATCCTGGAGACAATACGCCTTAAGCTTGTTAACAAGGCCGATTCCCCGCCCTTCCTGGCGCACATACAACAGTACGCCTGACCCCGCCTGATCCATCATCATCATGGCCTTTTCAAGCTGATCTCCACAGTCACATCTTAGCGACCTGATGATATCTCCTGTAAAACACTCCGAATGGACCCGCACCAAAACGGGTTGTTCAGGGTTGATTTCTCCTTTTACCAGAGCAATATGTTGAAAATCCTCAACATCGTTATCATAAACGATAATTTTGAATTCACCTGCATGGGTAGTGGGAATAACCGATTCCACAGCTCTGTGCACAAAGGATTCTTTTTGCATTCGATATTCGATCAAATCCTGAATGGTGCAAATGTTTATACCATGCTTCTTACTAAACTCTTCAAGTGAAGGCATCCGTGCCATGTTCCCGTCTTCATCCATGATTTCGCAAATAACCCCCGAGGGATTCAAACCCGCTAACTTTGCCAGGTCGACAGAACCTTCGGTCTGTCCTGCCCTGACAATAACACCGCCGATTTTGGCTCTTAAAGGAAAGATATGGCCGGGCCGAACCAGATCGCTGGGCTTAGCTCCATCGGTAATCGCTGTCAGAATTGTTCTGGCGCGATCTTGCACGGAAGCACCCGAGGTAACCCCACATCGGGCATCAATGGAAACGGTAAAACCCGTTTGAAAAGGTGAAGTATTATCAACGACCATCAGGGGTAAGTCCAGGGATTCAACCTTTTCTCTGGTCATGGAAAGACAAATAAGCCCTCGTCCGTATTTTGCCATAAAATTTATGGTTTCCGGGGTAACCTTTTCCGCGGCAATGGTTAAATCTCCTTCGTTTTCACGGTCTTCATCATCCACGAGAATAACCATTCGACCATCAGCAATATCTTTAATAGCCTCTTCTATTGAAACAATTGGCATGAAATATCTCCTGTTTTTTACTTTAAGGCATTTACAATCACCAGCACATTTTCGCGCATCATGCCGATATAGGTTGCACCGGCGGAACCGCCGGCCCCCATGGAATCAGAGTATAACTGCCCACCGATAGCCACCCCGGCCTCACGTGCAATTTCGCGAATCATTTTGGGGTTAACGCTGGTTTCCAGAAATATGGCAGGTGCCTGATAACTTCTGATTGAGTCAATGACATTCTTAAGCCTTTGAGGTGTTATACCGGCTCCAACTTCACTTCCGGTGGACCATCCCACCGGTGCGAGACTAAGGTAATTATTCTGGGAATTGAACCGATATTCTCTGCAAAAGTAATTGAAAGCATCATGACTGGTAACCAGAATACGTTTTTGTGGAACAATTTGATTTACCTGTTCTTTGATCCAGATATCCAGAACTCTCAACTGTTCCAAATAAAGCTTTGCTCTGGCAATATATTCATCACTGTGATCAGGATCAAGTCTTACGACTGCTCTTGTGATATTGTTAACATAAACTGCCGCGTTCTTTGGTGAAAACCAGGCATGAGGGTCAAGGATTTTTTCTCCTTCCTGCTCAAATTCTAAAGGCTGTATACCTTCGGTGCACGTAACCAGAGGTTTGCCCGCATCTTTGGCCAGGATGGTCATCCAGCTCTTGCCTTCGAGATACAACCCGTTTTGAAGTGTCAAGTCGGCCTCCATGACCATCATAGAATCCTGGGGAGTCGGCATGTATGTATGCGGGTCGGCACCTGGAGCCAGAATACATTTCACAATGCACCGATCACCCACGATCTGTGCTGTAAAATCGGCGATTTGGGTTGTTGAACTTACCAGCACCGGACGACTTCCACTATCTTTACAGATTCCGGTTTCTAAATTAATTACAAAACCAAAGAAAACCACAAATAAGGTTAACCATATTTTGTACATATCCACCTCTCGTTTATAACTTTTGAATCGAATTGTTACTTTAATCTTTAAGATACATCTTTTCAAGCCTGATGATTGATATTGACCATAAAATAACCTTTTGTTTGACATCAATCATCAAGACTGTTAACCATGAAATAAATCATTACTATAATAAACACCCTTCTTCGGCTGTGCCTTTTTTTTAATGTTTCTAATGAATTTAAAGGGTGAAGTGTTTATATTACATATATTCAAGGAGAGAGAGGTCATGTTAGAAGATTATCCAAAAGAGGTTACTTTACAGGATGGCTTTAAATTAACTTTAAGGCCCATGACCAAATACGATTTTGACGGACTTTACCGTTTTTTTGTTTCCCTGGCTGAATTTGACCGGAAACATTTAAGAAATGACACCCAAAGTCGCGTTCTTATTGAAAATTGGTGTCGGGAACTTGATCATGACAAGGTTTTGCCCATCCTGGCTGAAATTGACGGAAAAATTATCGCCAATGCCACACTTCACCGGGAAACCCACGGTTGGTCCAAGCATATTGGAGAAATTCGGATGACCATTTCACCACAGTATCAACAGAAAGGTCTAGGGTTTCTTCTAGTCAATGAAATTGTAAATCTGGGGGAAAAAGTGGGGCTGGAAAAAATCACGGCGTGGGTGGTTACATCAAGGGACTACGTTATCAAACTTTTCGAGCAAAACAATTTTGTACCTGTTTCGACCCTTAAAAATTATGTTAAGACTATCCATGACGGCTGCTACCAGGATGTTGTTATCCTGGTGAAAGACTTGAAACCCCTGTCGGCACAATCAGCATTTCGAGGAGATGAGAAATGAGAGAAATCGTGATTGCAGGTGCTGTGCGCACTCCTATAGGCGTCTTCGGAGGAACCTTGAAGGATACGACTGCTGTTGAACTCGGTAGTCTGGTTATAAGTGAAGTTTTGAAACGAGCAAAAGTAAGACCTGAAAAAGTTAATGAAGTCATCATGGGGAATGTACTTCAGGCAGGATTGGGACAAAACCCCGCCAGGCAAGCCGCAATTCGAGCCGGAATCAGCCAGCATATTCCATCTTTTACGATCAACAAGGTTTGTGGTTCCGGTATGAAAGCAGTAATTTTGGCAGCTCAGGCAATTAAAGCGGGTGATGCCGACATTATTGTCGCGGGTGGTATGGAAAACATGAGCGAAGCTCCCTATGTGTTGCCCCACTCCCGATGGGGCCATCGAATGGGCCATGATCAGTTGATCGATGTGGTTATTCAGGATGGGCTCTGGTGTTCTTTCGGCCATACACACATGGGAATTACCGCTGAAAATATTGCCGACAAATTCGGTTTCAGCCGCGAGGATCAGGATGAATTTGCAGCAAAAAGCCAGCAAAAAGCTGAAGCTGCAATAAAATCAGGACGGTTCAAAGATGAAATTGTGCCCGTAATCGTTCCTCAGCGAAAAGGAGACCCGATTATATTCGACACGGATGAATTTCCCAGATTCGGCTCGACCGTTGAGAAACTAAGCAAGCTCAAGCCGGCTTTTAGAGAGGACGGAACCATCACAGCCGGAAACAGCAGTGGTATCAACGATGGAGGCGCAGCCCTGTTGATTATGAGCGCCGAAAAAGCCTACAATATGGGTATACGGCCTTTAGCAAAAATTGTGGCTTATGATTACCAGGGATGTGAACCTGAGTTGATGGGAACAGGGCCTATTTACGCAGTTCGCAGTGCAATCAATAAAATACGGGAAAAATTTAATAAAGATATTGACCTGGTGGAACTTAACGAAGCCTTTGCTGCACAGGCCATGGCCGGCCTTCTTGATTTGAATCTGGACCCATCCATTGTCAATGTAAACGGAGGGGCTATTGCTCTTGGGCATCCAATTGGCTGCAGCGGCGCAAGAATTCTCACCACGATCGTTCATGAGATGGTAAAAAGAGACGCCAAAGTCGGTCTTGCCGGGCTTTGTATCGGAGGAGGTCAGGGGATTGCGACCATTGTTGAGAGATCTTGGTCTTACTAATATTCAATTCGATATTCATGTGGAATAATCAGATGAATACCTACTCATATCCCAAACATATCCGATTGAAGGATGGAACCGAATTATCAATTCGTCCTTTGAGAAAAGAAGATGAAAAGGTACTTCGTAACTATTTTTTGAGGCTTCCACCAAAAGAAGTCGCCCGGTTGAAACATGACGTTACCGATCCTGATCTTATCAGCAAATGGATTTATGACCTTGACTATGATGTCGTCTTTCCGTTGGTGGCCATGGACAATGATCGTATCGTAGCCAATGGTACCCTGAAATTTAATATGATCGGATGGAGAAAACACCAGGGGGAAATCCGGGCAACAGTAGATCCTGAATACAGGGAAAAAGGGCTTTCCACGGTATTGATCAAAAACATGATTGAAATTGCAAAGGGCATGGGAATTGAACAGCTTACCGCGGAACTGGCACCAACTCTTGATGAAGCTTTCTTTTTGTTCGAAAAGATAGGTTTTAAAGAGGCTGCGGTGCTCAAAAATTTTATCAAGGACCAGGAAGGTAAATATGAAGATCTGGTCATTATGATTATGGATTTGAATGAATCTTGAAATAAGTTTATAACAATAACAAACTTACCCTGGCTGATAGTCTTTAACATAGGCTTCAACTAAATTTACGATTTAGTCTGTCATCAACCAGGCATCATACCTTTCATCACATCTTTACTTTACAAACCAATTCTATAATGTTAAATTTTTGGAGAAAGAGTAATGAATTAAGGAATGCCATTTCCTAAAATTAATAATACAGGAGCCGGTAAAATGGAATACATCAAAATACGATTTGGGGATGAATTTGATAAAATAGGTTCCAGATTCGAAGAGACTATCGAGGACATGTTTCGATCGATGGGTCCCATATTCAGCCTTGCAGAGCGCACCTGGAGACCTTCCATGGATATTTTTGAGACCGAGAATGAAATTATTATTCTGGCGGAAGTCGCAGGTGTCAGCAAAGACTGCCTTGATATCGAAGTCAACAGCAAAGCCGTAAAGATATCCGGAAATCGAAATGAAGTTTCCAAAATGGAAAGCTGTAAATACCGTCTGGCTGAAATACAATATGGTATTTTTGAGCGTATTCTGATTCTCCCGGCTTTCATTGATCCGGATAAGGTAGATGCGTCCTTTCAGGATGGTTTTTTAAAAATTCGATTAATCAAAAAGCCTGTTGAAAGAACAATCAGAATACCAATTGCTGATGATTAGTGCTTCATTAGTTTAAGTTCAGGGCTGCAAATTCTCATCAACCGGCCCCTTTCCTAATATCAATATCAATTATGGAGGTTTGCATGACTGACAAACAGGCCCTTGACACGGAAAATCAAGTGGATAAAATGCCGGAAAAACTTTCTATACTCCCTCTTTTTGATGCCACACTTTTTCCCAAAATGGTGTTGCCACTAGTGGTGATGCAGGGTGAATCCATTCAACTCATCGATGAAGCCATGAGCAAAAATCGAATCATCGGCCTTCTTGTTTCGAAAGACAAGGAAATGAAATCGAGTTATTCCCGGGAAGACCTTTATGAAGTAGGCACCAGCGCATTAATCTTAAAAATGGCCAAAACGGAGGATAATAAAGCCCAATTGCTTGTGCAAGGTTTGAGTCGTTTCAGGATTAAAGAAGTTATAGAAGAACAGCCCTATTTAAAAGTTCATGCGGAACTTATAAAGGAAAATGAAGAAAAAGACAAAGAAACTGAAGCACTCATGAGCAATCTTGTAGGGCTTTTTACGCGGGTTGTGGAACTTTCACCAGGACTGCAACCGGAAATTGCAGGCATGGCAAGATCCATCAAGGAAGCAGGTACTTTGGCGGATATGATAACTTCGTCAATTAACGCTACTTCCGAAGAAAAACAAAAAATACTTGAAACTGCTGACATCAAAGAACGTCTCAAAGATGTCACCAGATTAACCAACTACCAGTTGGAAATACTTGAACTTGGAAGTAAAATTCAGACCCAGGTCAAAGGTGACATGGACAAAAGGCAGCGGGAGTACTACCTGCGCCAACAGCTGAAAGCAATTCAGGATGAGCTTGGAGAAAAAGAAGAAGGGACCGTGGAAGTTGAAGAATATCGGGCCAAAATCGAGGAGAAAAACCTTCCTGAAGAAGCCAAAAAAGAAGCTGAGCGTGAACTGGACAGGCTTTCAAAAATGCACCCTTCCTCTGCGGAATATACCGTAGTGTCCACCTACATAGACTGGATCACGACTCTTCCCTGGAACGAAACCACCAAAGATAACCTTGATATTAAAAAGGCCGAAAAAATTCTCGATGAAGATCACTATGGTCTTGAAAAACCTAAAAAGCGAATCATTGAATATCTGGCGGTAAGAAAACTGAAACCTGAATCCAAAGGTCCCATACTATGTTTTGCCGGGCCTCCGGGGACTGGAAAAACTTCTCTTGGACAATCCATTGCCAGAGCACTCGGGCGTAAATTTGTGCGCATTTCTCTTGGTGGCGTCAGAGACGAAGCCGAAATTCGTGGACACCGAAGAACCTATGTGGGTGCTTTACCGGGCCGGATTATCCAGAGTTTGCGTCGCGCGGAGTCTAAAAATCCGGTATTTATGCTTGACGAAATCGATAAGGTGGGAAGTGATTTTCGTGGTGATCCATCATCCGCACTCTTAGAAGTGCTTGATCCAGAACAGAACTACTCATTTCAAGACCACTATCTGGATGTTCCTTTTGATTTGTCCAATGTGATGTTTATCACCACTGCCAATATCCTGGACACAATCCCTCCTGCGCTGAGGGACAGGATGGAGGTGCTTCAACTTCTTGGTTACACAGAGGATGAAAAAATTAAGATAGCCCAGCGGTATCTTATCCCGAGACAACGGGAAGCACACGGTTTAAATTCCGGCCAAATTAAATTTACCAAAGGAGCTGTCAAACGAATCATCAGCGGATACACCCGTGAAGCCGGTTTGAGAAATTTGGAAAGAGAGATCGCGACCATATGCCGGGGCGTTGCTGCAAAAATTGCTACTGGGGATTCCGAATCTGTTGATATCAAAATTGTCAATATATCTAAATACTTGGGATCTATCAAAATAACCTCCGAAGCCAAAGCCAGAACCATGACCCCTGGTGTCACCATGGGTCTTGCCTGGACTCCTACGGGAGGAGATCTTCTTTTTGTGGAGGCAACCGCCATGAAAGGTAAAAAGGGTCTGACTCTGACCGGTCAGCTTGGAGATGTTATGAAAGAGTCCGCCACCGCCGCCCTTAGTTTTATTAGAGCAAATGCACTTTCTCTGGGAATTGAAGAAAACTATTTTGAATCCCATGATATTCATATCCATGTTCCCGCCGGAGCTATTCCCAAGGACGGCCCCTCCGCAGGCGTGACAATGCTTACCGCACTGGCTTCTTTATTAACCAATAAGCCCGTTAAAAAAGATTTGGCCATGACCGGTGAAATTACCCTTCGTGGTCAGGTGCTGCCGGTTGGAGGTGTCAAGGAAAAAGTTCTGGCCGCCCACCGGGCCGGCATAAAAACACTGATCCTTCCCAAGTTCAACGCGAAAGACCTGGAGGACATACCCAAGAAAGTTCAAAAGGACATTGAATTTCATTTTGTAGACAAAATGCGCGACGTATTAAAATTGGCCATAGAAAAGTAATAAGCGACTTAAATATTTTTCCCTGTTTCTATTGGGGTAATATCATTTTTATGATTACTATGAATATTTTAAATACCTTGCGATTATTAACCGTTTTGTTAATTGCCGTGTTAACTACCTTATCCATAAACGGATGTTCGAAAGCGCCGGTTGCTGTTGTTCCCGGACATAGTGCGGAGGGTTCCCCAAGGCCATATCGGGTGGGACAGGAATGGTACCAGCCTCTCGCCAGTGTCCGGGAATTCAAGGAACGGGGGGTGGCTTCATGGTATGGCAAGGACTTTCATGGCAAGAAGACATCATCCGGTGAAATTTACAACATGTATGACATGACCGCCGCCCACAAAATTCTTCCACTAGGAACTTATGTACGGGTTAAAAATCTGGAAAACAATCGGGTAATGGACGTTCGGATAAATGATCGTGGACCTTTTGTCCGGGGCCGTATTCTTGATCTTTCATACACGGCAGCAAAAAACCTTGAAATTGTCGGTCCAGGAACAGCAAAGGTTGAAATTGTCGCATTAGGAACCCGCAATGCATCAAAAATGAGAGGCTCCGAGGATATTGCGTACACTCCGGTGGATTATTTTTCCGGCACTTTCAGTGTCCAGGTAGGTGCATTTCAAGATCGGAATAATGCGGAACGGCTTCGAAAAGACCTTGCATCGATTCACAAGGACACGTACATTAGCGCGTTTTCCAATGGTGACAATACCTTTTACCGTGTTCGGGTGGGTCGCTTTAGTTCAGTGGATCAAGTTATGAATGCGGAAAGACTGTTAGTTGAAAACGGATATTCGGGTGCTTTTAGCGTTGCCGACTAAGATTCCAATTAAAACCTGCAAGTATGGAGATTGAGATTGTTGAATAAAGTCGTGTTTTTAGATCGAGATGGTGTTATAAACTATGACTCATTAAATTATATCAAAAGTCTTGATGAATTCATTTTAATTCCAGGAAGTCTTTCAGCAATTTCCAAACTATCCCAACATGGATACAATGTATATGTAATTACAAATCAGTCGGCTATTGCCCGAAACTTAGCAGATATTTCCATTATCAACGATCTTCACCAATATCTGAGAGAATCCGTTTACCATGCGGGCGGCCATATCGACGGTATCTATTTTTGCCCCCACCATCCGGACCAGGGGTGTCATTGCCGGAAACCCCGCACCGGTCTGATTGATCAGGCAGTTGCGGAAAATAATATTGATGTAGGTTCTGCGGTTATGGTTGGAGACAAATTAACGGATATAGAATGTGCCAAAAGGGCTGGATGCAAACGCGCGTATCTCGTCATGACCGGCATTGTGAATCCACTGAAACAAATTGAAAATGATCTCTTCCAGGATTTTTTTCAAAGTGCCAAAACCTTGTTCCACGCGGTAGATTTACTTGTTTATGAGGACAAAACAAAAAGCAGATAGCCCGGCAATTATTGAAGGGGATTTGGAACGAATTACATATTACAACCAACAGACCCATTATACAATTGCACGTCTGAAAACCTCCGCAGCAGCCCGGCCCGTGACGATAGTCGGATTTTTAGGAGGAATACAACCGGGTGAAACATTAAAAATATCCGGTTTTTGGGAGACCCATCCTAAATATGGGCAGCAGATTCGAGTCAATTCCTGGGAAGTAAAACTACCGGCCACAATTCAGGGCATTAGAAAATATTTTAAATCCGGCATTATTAAAGGTTTAGGACCTCAATTAACCGATCGCCTGATCAATCATTTCGGGGACAAGACACTTCAGATTATAGAACATCACTCCGATAGACTTCTGGAAGTCGACGGTATCGGAAAAAGGAAGGCATCCCATATTATAGACGCATGGAAAGAGCACCATATCATGAGGGGTCTTATGCATTTTTTGCAGGACATGGGGATAAAATCAACCTATGGAGCAAAAGTTTTTCATACATACGGAGATCTTTCCCTTAAAGTACTACAGGAAAGCCCCTATCGTTTGGCCGAGGATATTCCTGACTTTGGTTTTCAAATAGCCGATACAATCGCCAGAAAAATGGGAACTCCGGATGATGATCCCATACGCATCAACGCTTGTATTTTGCATTGTCTTGATAAATATGCCGGCGAAGGTCACTCATTCGCTCTAAAAAAACATTTAACAATCCGGTGCGAGCATCTTTTTAAATTATACCAGGATGATGTTATCAACGGAATTAATTGCCTCTCTGAATCCGGGCAACTCATTATCGAAACGATACCTTTGGATACTGATGAACCTGATAATTTTGAAAATATCGATGATACTGCCGTTTACAGAAAATCGCTTTACAAAGCCGAATCCGGTATTGCCTCAAGAATTGCCGCACTGCTCTCTGTTCCGCTTGAACCTGAAAAAATGGATATTGGTTCTATTCATTCCCAGATTGCCAATCAATTATCCATCAACCTGTCCTCAGATCAGCTGGATGTCATAAGAGATTTGTTTTTTCAAAAAGCTGCCATTATAACCGGTGGACCCGGAACGGGAAAAACCACCTTGATCCGCTCAATAGTTGCAATATTTAAGGCCATAAATAAAAGAGTTCTTTTAGGGGCACCTACCGGACGTGCCGCCAAACGACTTTCTGATGTCTGCCTGGAAAAAGCAACCACTATTCACAGGCTTTTAGGCTTTACCTATGCCAATGGAAGTTCCGGACAATCCTTTTTTGGAAAAGATCAGGACAATCCACTCGAAGCCGATGTGATCATCATTGATGAAGCTTCTATGATTGACACCTCGTTGATGTATCATCTGCTTAACGCTATCTCGCCTTCATCACGTCTGGTTCTGGTGGGTGATGTTTTTCAACTTCCCTCGGTTGGTCCTGGCAATGTCCTTTCGGACATGATCCGTTCTCAGGCAATCCGGGTTTATTATCTAAATAAAATTTTCCGACAGTCCCGGCAAAGCCGAATCATTGTCAATGCACACAAAGTCCGAAATGGTGAATTTCCAGAACTTATTTCCTTTGATGAAAATGAACATTCAACGGAATTTTATTTCCTTGAGAAACCAGAACCCAAAAATATTGCCGAAACCATCGTTTCTTTGACTGCTCACATTCTTCCATCTCGTTTTTCTTTTAATCCGGTTTCCGACATCCAGGTTTTAACCCCTATGCATAAAGGAGATGCCGGGACAATCAACTTAAACATGCTGCTCCAAAAAGAAATTAACAATTCTTCTACCTATATGGATTCATTGGGACATACATTCAAACTTGGTGATAAGGTTATGCACCTTAAAAACAATTATCAAAAAGAAGTTTTTAATGGCGATATCGGGATCATTTGCTCAATGGATTTGCAAAAAAAAAGACTTTCAGTTAACTATGAGGAACGAATCGTGAATTATGATTATGCGGAGACAGATGAACTTACACTGGCATATGCCATATCGGTTCACAAAGCACAGGGATCGGAATATCCCGCTGTTATTTTGCCTCTCATAACTCAGCATTACATGCTGCTGCAGCGAAACGTTCTTTATACGGCAATAACCCGGGGAAAAAAAGTGGTCATCATGGTGGGGACACAAAAGGCATTGAATATCGCGCTCAGTAATGATAAGCCACAAAAAAGACTTTCGGGTCTTTCTTTTCGAATCAAGCAGCATCTGAATAATTTTTCGTTATAAAAGGATTTAGTTATGCCGAACTCAATTATCACAGCAACCGGCAGTTATTTACCATTGAGAAAAATAACCAACGACTTTTTTTTGGATCATGATTTTTACGGTACTGACGGAAATAAACTCGAAAGAACCAATGCGGATATAGTTAATAAACTTCTCGAAATTACCGGGATCAAAGAGAGACGCTATGTCGATGATAATCAGAACACATCGGATATTGCCGGCATAGCTGCGGAAAGGGCATTAGTAAATTTTGACAGGGAACGTCTTGATTACATTATAGTCGCACAAAATTTCGGAGACATGACACCTGAAAATAATCGAGTAGATATTGTCCCAACCATTGCTTCCAGAGTTAAACATAAACTAGGAATAAAAAATCCCTACACAGTTTGTTTTGACCTTCCATTCGGTTGTCCCGGATGGCTCCAGGGAGCAATTATAGCCGATTATTTCATTAAATCCGGTGATTCAAAATATATACTTGTTATAGGGGCCGAAATACTCTCCCGGGTATCAGATCCGCACGACATCGACAGTATGATATTTGCAGATGGTGCCGGTGCGACCCTTATTGAATCTACAGATCAAAATACAGGAATAATGTGTCATGTCACCCGCTCTGATACCTTCAAGGAAGCTTACCTTCTGCGCATGGGACATTCATATAACCCCCATCGAAACGGCAATGATCAATTCATAAAAATGGATGGCCACCTCATTTACAAATATGCAGTTAGAACAGTCCCTCTGGTCATCAAAAAAAATCTGGAACAAGCAGGTCTCGGTTTAAGTGATGTTAATAAAATTTTGATTCACCAGGCAAATGAAAAGATGGACATGGCTATTGTCAAAAGGCTGTTCAAATTATACGGCATCAAAGAAATTGATCCGGACATTATGCCCATGATAATTTGCTGGTCAGGAAACAGTTCCGTGGCAACACTTCCCACGCTTTTAGATTTGATCAAAAGAGGAAAGCTTGAAAATCATAACTTAAATTCGGGTGATATAATCGTGTTTGCATCGGTTGGCGCCGGAATGAACATTAATTCCATGGTTTATCGGGAGCCCTGAATGGAGAAATTTGATCCTATTTAGCTTAAAAATGCACCTTGTCCGTCTTTCCTCCGAAAGCAGGAATACAGAATAACTAAACCGGATGCCGGATCAAGTCCGGTTTGACGCAAAAAGGCTTTGTTGCAATTCATCTGAATTTTGCGAGCAAAGCCTTTTTTCTTTTATGTCAAACAAAATTACGCGGCAACATCTTTGTTGTAACAAATCCGGCAACAAGCCAGGCAACGGTGAGCTTCCCGGATAGCATCTTCTTCCTGAAGCACCAGATCTGCCTCATCAAACGTTTTAATTCTGTCATAGACGGGCAACTCCGGCATTTCCGCTCGGTTCTTCTTCTGAATGCCCGGTACTTTCTCAAATATGGATTCTTTAATATGTTTTTTGAAAAGCGCTGACCCAGGAGCTTTAACTTCTTCACCCGATAAATATTGATGAATCGATCTGGCTGCTCTTCGGCCGCCTCCAATAGCTTCTACTACGAGTGAAGCACCTGTTGCGGAATCTCCGGCAGTAAAAATATATGGAATGTTTGTTTGAAGCGTTATGGGATCGACTGCATCGATAGTGTTCCATCGGGTTATGGCGAGTTCCTGAATTCGTTTGGTGTCAGCATTCATAAAAGAGACATCCGGACCTTGCCCGATTGCAGTAATCAGCATATCGCATTCCATCAGGGTTTCAGAACCTTCCACAGGTACAGGTCGTCTTCTTCCGCTTGCATCAGGTTCTCCCAATTCCATTTTTAAATATTCCAGGTGGGTAACATGACCGTTTTCATCTCCGATTACCCGTGTGGGAGCTGCAAGAAATGTAAATTTTATTCCTTCATGTTCTGCAGCAACGATTTCAACCTCGTTGGCCGGCATTTCTTTTCTGGTGCGGCGGTACACAATATTGACTTCTTCGGCACCTAATCTTACTAAAGTACGCACACAGTCGATCGCTGTATTTCCGCCTCCGATAACCACACACTTTTTACCGATAGGAATCTCTTCATTACTTTTACCCTGCTGAGCAGTGGCAAATCGTGTCAAAAAATTAATACCCGTGTAGCATCCTTTAAGATCTTCGCCTTCAACTTTCATATTGTAGTCTTTCCAAGCGCCCACCCCAAGGAATATGGCATCATAGCCTGCAGCGACAAGTGATCCGACAGTAAAATCCTTTCCAAGTTTTACACTGGTTTTGGCTTCGATTCCCAAATTAAGTATACCATCGATCTCCCATTTCAGCACCTTTTTTGGCAGACGATATTCGGGGATTCCATAACGGATCATACCACCCAGCTCAGGATTGTCATCAAACACGGTAACTGAATGACCAAGCCTTTTAAGAAAAAATGCACAACTCAAACCCGCGGGTCCACCACCAACCACAGCAACTTTTTTTCCGGTGTCAGGAGCGACGGATATATGTAAACGCTTTCCTGAATTCATTTCATAGTCAGCGGCAAAGCGTTTCAATTGATTAATGGAAACGGCTTCATCTTCAATACCTCTGCGGCAAAAATCTTCGCAAGGATGCGGACATACCCTTCCACAAGAAAGAAGCAATGGATTCCTCTCTCTGATTGTATGCACGGCTCCTTCATAATCTCCCTCCCGAATCTGAGAAATATATTTGGGAATATCGATTTCAGCAGGACAGGTCTGCTGACACGGGCCGAGTGCATCTTCTTCCTTGTTTAACTCAAGGAGCCGTTGCGACATGGTTCTGATTTTTATTATACTCTTGGGACAGACCCGTTCACAGGCTCCGCATCCGACGCATTTTTCTTCAATAACAACCGGAAACCCATCAGGCCCCATTTCAATGGCATCAAATGCACAAGCAGTTATGCAATCACCCAATCCAAGACATCCGATCGTACACACCCTTTTTCCATCGTATAAAGCGGAAAGCGCACTGCAACTTTGGACACCCATATAATAGTATTTGTCATCCGCTCTGAAACCTCCGGTACACGTGTTTATGGAGCGAAGCGGCTCGGCAGTCCCTGGATCAAGCCCCATCACCGCCGCAACATTGGCGGCACCTTCGGGCCCTGCAACCACACACACACTTGGAAGAGCCTCACCTTTGACCACGGCGCCAGCAGCCTGGGAACATCCCGCAAATCCGCATCCACCGCAATTTGCACCCGCCATTTTGTCTTCGACTTCAGCAATTCTGGGATCTTCATATACATAGAAGACTTTACTGGCAGCACTTAATATACTTCCGCAGGATACCCCCAATCCCAACATAAATAGAACGGCTTCTATCACAGCAACCTCCTTGGTTTTATACCATGCCTTTAAAAGCAAAAAATGTCAGAGATAAAACGCCTGCCGTTACAAGACCTATGGAAGTATCCTGAAGTGGTTGTGGGACCCTACCCAATACGACACGCTCTCGAACCCCTGCAAAGAGAATCAGTGCGAATCCAAAACCCACCGCATAAGATATTGCGGAAATCAGGGCCTGAATAAACCCGTATTCTTCGTTGATGTTAATCAGACAAACACCCATAACCGCGCAGTTGGTGGTGATTAAAGGGAGAAATATGCCAAGACCGGCATAAAGAGCAGGTATACTTTTTTTAAGAAACATCTCCACAAACTGAACCAAAGATGCAATGACGAGAATAAAAGCGATGGTTCTTAAATATTGTAACCCGAATTTATTAAGGAAAAAGGTATTGACAACCCAGGTGATTATCCCAGCCATTGTTAATACGAATATTACCGCAAATGCCATACCTACAGCGGTTTCCATCTTTTTTGTCGTTCCAAGAAACGGACAGGCACCCAGGTATTGTGCCAAGATGATGTTATTTATGAATATACAGCTGATAATGAGAACTATATAATCGCCCATGATTTTCTCCTAAATCTTATAGCTTATTTTTTTCCAATGAAATTCATAACACAGAGCATAAGGCCGAGTCCGATAAATGCGCCCGGTGCCTCGAGCATAAAGGCAAAGGGCTCAAAGGATGCCCCGGTAACATCTATTCCAAGTACCGTTCCGCTGCCCAGCAATTCTCTTACAGCGCCCAATGAGCCTAATGCCAGGGTAAAACCAATACCGATACCAAGACCATCGGCGATTGAAGGCACTACACTTCTTTTAAATGCAAAAGCCTCACTTCTACCGAGCACAATACAGTTGACCACAATAAGAGGTATAAAAATACCTAGCGCAAGAAAGAGTGGATAGGCAAATGCCTGCATGAGCAATTCGACTACTGTAACAAACGTAGCAATGATGACAATAAAACAAGCAATTCTGACCTTTGCCGGTATGATATTTCTCAGTAGAGATACCAGAGTATTTGCGCATACCAGCACAAAGGTCGTGGCAATACCCATACCGATACCATTCTCGACCGATTTTGTCACCGCGAGGGTAGGACACAAACCTAAAACAAGTCTGAACGGTGGTATCTCTTCCCATAATCCTTTGACAAATTCCTGAGCTAATGTTTTGGCCATAATTCTCTCCCTGGAATAGCTATCGCCTTTAGAAGGTTTTTATTTTTTCCAAAATCTGATCTTTATTTTCCAAATAAACTTTGGCGGCATCTGTTGCGGCATTGGCTACAGCTCTAGATGTTATCGTTGATCCGCTTATAATGTTAATGGTACCCCCATCGTTTGTAACCTTTATCGGGCTGTCAATGCTCTTTGCCTTGAACTGTGATACAAAAGAGGGATCCTCCTTGGCTTTCGCTCCCATTCCAGGAGTTTCTGCGTGTGTTGTCACCGATACGCCGTGAATGGTGTCATTTTCCACATTGATGGCAACCATAACGCCCACATCACCGCCATATCCTTTACCGAAAGCTTCCAGAGCGACCGTATTGGCCTTGCCGTCAAATTTACCGATAAAAAAGTCTTTCTCGGTCTCGGTCTCCCCAACGGCCATTTTAAAGCGGTCGGCAACAGGGTCATTGGAAGAACCCACCATGATTTCTTTAATGGCCGGTCCTTTAACAAAATTTAGCTGTGCCACCTCTATTCTCTCCTTGGTCCCATTGCGGATTGAAGCCAAAAGACCACCGGAAAAAGAAGCCAGCACCGTTAAAACAATAACCATTTTCATCATATCACGCATATCAGTCCACCTTTCCAAGTGCTTTGGGTCTAATTTTTTCAAATATCGGGGCAAGCAAATTTATGAGCAGGATTGCAAACAAGACACCATCGACATAAGCTCCGATGTTTCTGATCAATATGGTCATAAACCCGCCGACCAAACCGTAGATCAGCATGGGAATAAAGTTGACAGGCGAAGATGAATCCTCGGGTGCCAGAAAAAAAGCTCCGATCAGGGTATACCCGGTAAACAGATGAAACATAGGTCCGGCGTATTGATCAGGGTTGACCACGTTAAATATCAATGCGGTGATAACAACGCCGGCAAGAAAAGACAATGAGATTTCCCATCGGATAAAACCGCGAATAATCAAATAGATACCGCCTAAAACGAGCCCGAGACCAAATGTAGACCCGATGCCTCCGGTTTGTTTTGCCATAAGCAGATCACCAGGTGTAAATCCCTGTGTTCCTGCAGCGCCAAATGACTTTAGTGCAGTCAGTGGATAAATAGCATCGAATCCAAAATCAAAATTGACCAGCGCCACATTAAAATCAAAGTAATCTTTCCAGCCGATAAACAAAATGAGCGCCCCAAGAACTACGGGATTAAAAGGATTACTTCCGATACCACCAAATATTTGCTGCCCCACAACAACGGCAAAGAATGTTCCGGTGATGACAAACCACCAGGGAACCGTCGCCGGAAGCAACATGGCAAAAACCAGACCGATTACCGCAGCATTTCCGTCACCAATGGTTTTCTCGCTTTTTCGGAGAACATTGATAACCAGTTCCCATAAAATGGCTGAAGATACCGAAAGCGCGACAACCGCGACTGCGGGTATGCCGTACTGAAAAAGCCCCATAAGAACGGCCGGTAAAGCTGCCAGCAAAATGTGATAGTTTCGGGTGGGAACCCTGCTTCCGTCATGAATAAATGGAGCGTGTGAGACGATAAGTTTTTTCTGACTATACATGCTCTGCCTCCGCTAATCTTATCCGATCAAGTTCATATTTCGCCAATCTTATGTATTGAAAGATCGGAATTTTGGCTACACAGACAAAACTGCAAAGACCACATTCAATGCAGGAGTTCAAATCGTAATTATTTTCCGCTTCCTCATAATGACCGGGTTCCAGAAGCCGGACAATCATGTTGACCTGCATCCGTGCAGGGCAGATTCTGACACATTCTCCGCAATTAACACAGGGATATTCCGACGACAAAGGAACATTATCCTTATCCTGTATCATGATCGCATTGGTGTCGGACAGTATCGGATGATCTTCGGAATAAATCGCGGAACCGGTTAACGGGCCGCCGAATATCACCTGGTCTTTATCATTGATTGTAATATCACAAGCTTTAAACACCTCACTGACAGGAGTACCGATCCTGACCGAAACGAGCGTGGTGCTTCCATCTTTTCTGATAAGTGTCAGTATTTTATCCGTCGGAATTTTGCCTGTATCCATTGCGGTGCCTATTGATGCTACCGCCTCCGCCGATATAAAGCAGTATCCCAAATTTTCCGGTTTTTTGCCGGCCGGCACAACTTGCCCAAACAGATTTTTGATAATCATTTTGGGTTGTGCCATTGGATACTGACTGCCGACAACCTTAACCTCGATACCGGCTGCCAAGGCCATCGCCGCAAGTCTTTCGGGCGCCACCAACACAATCGAATTTATACCGGTAAACTTACCAACAGCCGCAATACCTGATTTGAGCGCCTTTAATCGGGATTGTACAACATACTGGTTTGTCGTGACCGCTATGTCTTCATCCATGCCATTGACAATTATCGTATGGATATCAACATCGGGATGCTTGAAATTTTTCAGCGGAGGACTTCCCGGTACAGCCGATAAGTACCTGATAGCACTCTCCAATGAAATTTCTTTGGCAATGTCGGAAAACTGCTCATCATACTCCTCATCCTTTGCCACATCCATTGTAATTGCAGTGAAGTTTCGGCCAAAATCCCCTGCCCAACCGGATAAGTCAGATACGGTACCGGTAACCGGGGAAGTTGCATAAATATCTTTGGCCGTAGTAACCAATTGCCCGGTTTTCAGCAGATCCCCTTTTTTCAGGTCTCCATTGCCTCTATCCAAAGGGCTTTCCAGCAATAATTTTATCTGGCTGGGTTTGGAAACCTCTATCAGAGCGGGATCTAAATCTGTGAGGACAGTATAATCAATCCGGGGCTTAACCAGACCAATGAAAGATTTTTTAATCATAGCCTAACCTTTTTGTTGTTTCGCCGAATCAGGTTAAAAGTCTTAAAATCTGAAGTCCAACGGCTATTTCAGATGGCATCCATTACATTCCTGAGGACCGGCTTCGTTTTCCGTATGGCATCCGATGCACTGTCCATGAAATGCATCCGTCTGCATCATTGCCGACATTTCATCAACGTTATCGTGACAATCGTAGCAACTCTCTGCCGCGTAATAGCGCATGCCATCTTTAGTCTCGACTTCGAGCCCTTCATGATCTTCAACCTCGTGGCAGCTCAGGCAGGATTCTGCAAATCCTCCCTCCACATTTATGTGACACTCTCCACAAGATGATGTTTCTCCACCATGATGGTGGCAGCTATAGCAATCTATGCTATAACCGGCTTCCAACATGTGGGTTTTGTGAGTAAACAAAACATTTCCCGCTACACCTTCATAAACAATCCTTAAGGGCTCATCAGGTGTCTTAGCGGAAAAAGCCGTAAAGCTTATCACACCCACAAGGAACAAAACGATTGCCACTCCATAGGCCATCTGTAGTTCTTTTTTTGAAGTCATTTTTAACGAATTCCTTTCAGTAGACGATCATTAAAAAAGTGGGCGCTCCAAAAATTAAAGGTGTGACTTAGCATAACGGTTTATTGCATGCAAGTTTTTTTTTAGGATTGTTTGAGGACTTTTTTTATCAAGTTTACTGAAATTGTTTAAAATTATGTAAGTTACAGGAATTTGTGTATCCTGACGGAAAGATTGAAAGATAAAAACAATTTTTCCCAAAAAGGTCCCGTTGAAAAAAAATTACTTTTTTTTACAAGCACCGCATATAGTGCAGGATCCTTTAATCGGACAGGGAGGAGATGTTTTTTCATTCAAGGCCTGATGATATTCTTTTAACAGAAAAGATTTGTCTATACCATGGTCAATAAAATCCCAGGGGAATATTTCATCTTCAAAACGTTTTCTAAGTACATAAAAATCAGGATTTAAGGTGGATTCCTTGAAGGTTTTAGGCCAATTTTCCTGATTTTTCACCGATTGCACAATCAGCGTTGAAACTTTTCGATCAGCTCTGGAAAAAAGCCCCTGCAAAGACGCCCATTTGGGCATGTCTGCATGAACCCTGACATTAGGAACTTTCCTGAGTCCGTCTTTCACCATTTTAATTTTTTTCTTCAGTGTTGAAATGTCATCCATGGCTGCCCACTGAAATGGTGTTAACGGTTTGGGCACAAAAGAATTTACGCTGACCGTGATTTCTCCGATACGCTTTTGGGGCCTGCTAAATTTGAGAAAGGCATGCTTGATTTTTTTGCACATAGTCACGATGGCCTGAACATCCTCTGTTGTTTCAGTCGGAAGCCCTACCATAAAATATAGTTTCAGGTTTGGGATTCCCGCGGCCACGAGAGTTTCAACACCGGAAAGAATATGGTCAGAAGTGATACCCTTGTTAATAACATTTAACATTCTCTCTGAGCCGGCATCAGGAGCAATTGTTGCTGTTTTTATACTGCTTTTTTTAAGAACATGA
Source organism: Desulfobacteraceae bacterium (assembly GCA_011389745.1). Taxonomy (GTDB): domain Bacteria; phylum Desulfobacterota; class Desulfobacteria; order Desulfobacterales; family SKZT01; genus SKZT01. The sequence goes on from JAABTQ010000004.1 coordinate 125,664, forward strand.
ACAAGCTCACCGGAAAGTGAATCGGCCCTGAGAGAACTGAATGAGAGCTGCAGATTTTTCTCATGTGCCAGAGCGCACAACCTTTCGATGTCGGGATGATCAGAAACCGCGGCTCCCATAAGTCCGACCTGATTTGTAATGCAGGCCCCTGTTGTTATATTTTCGGCCAACAGACTCAATGGCCTGAAACGGGGAGGCCGATATATAAACCCTGCACTGCAAAAGCGGCACCCATGGGCACATCCTCTGGACACTTCTATGAGAAAGGTGTCTGCGAATGTTGTGTCGTCGGTTAATAGTGTACTGGTAGTGGAAAAATCAGAGAGGTCTTTGATGCGAATTTTCGGAATTGTTTCCGGAACATCCTCTATGGATTCAAAAGCCGAAAGCGTGCCATTGTCATGATAGCTTACCTTATAAAATGACGGAACATAAATTCCCGGCACACTGCGGGCAATTTTAACCATGCGATCATGTCGATTCTCTGCCGGATCATATAATTTGAAAAATTCATCCAGCATTCCCTCGGACTCACCCAGAAAGAAAAGATCGAAAAAGGGGGCGATAGGCTCAGGATTTGAAAAACATGCTACACCGCCCCCGACAATGAGAGGATGGTTATCGGACCTGTGGTCCGATAACCAGGGAATCCCGCAAGAACGCAGAATATTCAGAATGTTAGGAAAATCATTTTCAAAAGATACGGAAAAAGCGACGATATCAAAATCTTTAAAGGCACTTCCCGACTCTATTGACACATGGCCTTTGGATCCACGGTGATCCTCAGCTAAAAACGCCCTTTCGCACACCACATGATCTATCCTGTTGAGTTGTGCATAAACCGTTTGGAATCCCAGATTGCTCATGCCCAATTGATAAAGATTGGGATAAACCAGGCAAACCGAAATTCGATTTTTCCAAACCTTTCTAACCACACCGGTTTCGGAAAGGATATGATTTCTAATCTTAGTCAGCTCTTCTTCTCAAAAATGTCGGTATATCCAGGTCGCTATTGTCGATCACGAGCCCTTTATAATTTTTATAGGGTGAAGTTTCTGAACCATCAGCAGGTCTTTGATTTCGGACAAATGTCGGAACATCATAGTTGACGGCTCTTTCCAAATCTGCGGGGGTAAGATCACGAACCTTACCCCTTATTTTTCTGTCCCGGAATCTTTCGGGCATGGCGGAGTCGGCATCCGTGCCGATGCCCGTGGCGATAACCGTCACACGAATTTCATCACCCATTGTATCATCTACAGCTGTACCCCATATGATATCCGCATCTTCACCAACTTCACGGTAAATACGGTCTGAAGCCTGAGTCATTTCTTCCATTGTCAATGAACTTGTTGAGGTAATATTCATCAATACACCTTTGGCTCCGGCAACGGATATGTCTTCAAGAAGCGGGTGTGAAATAGCACGTTCAGCAGCCTCGACAGCCCTGTTTTCTCCGGATGCCACACCAATTCCCATAAGAGCCAGGCCGGCTTTTGACATGGTCTCCTTGACATCGGCAAAGTCCAGGTTAATCAATCCGGGAAGCATAATCAAATCAGTGATTCCCTTAACCGAGTGAAGCAAAATTTCATCAGCTTTCCTAAACATGGCCAACATGGTGGAGTCTTTTTCTGAAATTCCGCGAAGCCGGTCATTTGGAATTGTTATGACGGTATCTGCAACTTCCTTAAGAGCATAGATACCCTCTTCGGCCTGGTGTGCCCTTTTTTTCCCTTCAAAGGTAAAAGGCTTAGTTATAACCGCTACGGTTAAAATTTTGAGTTCTCTGCAGATTTCTGCAATAACAGGTGCAGCGCCCGTACCTGTACCACCTCCGAAACCCGCTGTGATAAAAACCATATGGCTCCCTGACAAAGCATTTCTTATGGCTTCCTCATTTTCCATAGCCGACTCACGGCCTTTAGCCGGATTATTGCCGGCACCCAGTCCCTCGGTCAGCTTTTCACCCAGCTGAATCTTTAACGGTGCTCTGGACTTGTGCAGTGCCTGGGCATCCGTATTTGCCGCGATAAAATCAACGCCTCTCAAGTCACCATCGATCATGTTGTCAATGGCATTACCGCCACCTCCTCCTACCCCGATCACCTTGATTCTGGCCATCGTATCCCTTTGCCTCGTCTGAGCACCAACATACGTAAAAGATGACATTTCCCCCCCTCCATTGTCTTTGATTGTCATAGCTTTGCCTCCTCCATTTTTTACATCCCATTGTTTATTGTCTCTTTACCATTCAAATAATTTCCCTGAACCATTTTTTCATCCTTGCCACCAACCTGGCGAAAATGTTTGCATCCCGAATTCTAAATTTTTGAGGATTATGATTCTTGGCGCCATACAGGAGCAACCCAACACCCGTGGCGTACATGGGATTGTTAACCACATCCACCAGCCCACTGATTCCTCTCGGCTGCCCCAGCCTTGCCGGAAGATGAAAAACCGACTCTGCAACATCGGTAATTCCATCCAAAAGAGCAGAACCTCCTGTGATAACAATACCCGATGGTATGAGATTTTCCACTCCTGCCCGATATAATTCTCTTCTTATCAAAGCAAAAATCTCTTCAACTCTAGGCTCCATGATTTCTCCCAGAATTTGTCTCGGCAGCTTACGTGGCGGCCTTCCACCCATACCCGGAACCTCGATGTTTTCATTACCTTTAATTTTGGCGGCCAGGGCGGTACCATATTTTATTTTGATTTTTTCAGCCTCCGCAAGAGGTGCTCGAAGTCCGATAGCAATATCGTTGGTTAAATTATACCCCCCAAGTGATAATACAAATGTATGATGGATATTTTTACCGGAGAATATCGCCAGATCACTGGTGCCTCCCCCCATATCAATCAGGGCCGTACCTAATTCTTTTTCTTCTTCTGTAAGCACGGCATCACCGGATGCCAATGATTCCAACACAATGTCACAAACATCAAGACCAGCGCGGTTAGCACATTTTACGATATTATGAGCCGAAGTTACCGCTCCGGTTACTATGTGAATTTTAGCTTCCAGGCGAACACCCGCCATACCAATGGGATTGTTAATACCCGCTTGTTCATCCACTATGTACTCCTGAGGTAAAACATGAATCAACTCCCGGTCCATGGGAATTGCCACAGCACGTGCAGCCTCTATAACACGATCTACATCATGTTGCGTCACTTCATGCCCTTTAATGGCAATAATCCCGTGGCTGTTAAAACCTGTGATGTGGCCACCGGCTATTCCGGCATAGACCGAAGAGATTTCGCATCCGGCCATCAACTCAGCTTCTTCCACAGCTCTTTTGATGGAATCCACTGTCGCTTCAATATTGACGACCACACCTTTTCTCAGACCTATTGACGGATGAGTTCCGATACCAATAATATTGATATCACTTGGATTGACTTCGCCTACAACCGCACAGATTTTTGTGGTACCTATGTCGAGACCCACGATGATATTATCCTGTCCCTTCAACTTTACGCCTCCCCTTTTTGATTGGCTTCAAGCTCGTTTTTAACCGGGTAAACCACGATGCGATCGGGGTTTATTAAGTCTATAAATTGATAATCATTAAAAGTATCTTGATCCTTCAGTTGAAAAATAACTTTTTTAAGCTGCCCATATTTTTCCGAATAATTTTCAAATCCAAGCTTGATAATTTTTTCCTGGTCTGTTGTGTACAGTGAAAGACCAATTTGACGATCCACATCGATACGTTGGATCAAATGGTTCGGAATAACACTGTCCGATACCTCTCCAAGTCTAAACACCTCCATTACTGATACAAACCTGATACTCCCGGTATCCCGGGTTGTCCGGATGTCCGAATATGAAAGCCCTGAAATGATCGGTAAAATTTCTGAATCGTCAGGTTCCAGCTTTTTAAAAATCAATCCGTTAGTATTTAAAATAAATTTATCTCCCAGGTCCAGAACGGCCAGAGGTTTATGCTCAGTTATCCTGATGAATAGAGTATTAGGAAATTCACGTCCGACACGAGCCTGCTCTATCCATGGATGCCCCAGCAGTTTGTTCCTTGCAATAAATAAATTTAAAGATAATATGTTCATATTGTCTTTAATATCGGCCTGTTCTTTGACTTGTTTTTCCGAAAGCCGCTCTGTTCCTTCAATGATGATACGTTCACATTCAAAATAGCTACACTGAGTCATCAGGTCATGACCAAAAATAAAAAGGGCACTCATTGCAGGCACTGAAACAATACAGAAAATTATTTTAAAAAACAATATAGCCCCACGAATCCTATTAGCTCTCAAAACTTCCGGCTTTTCTTTTCGCTGGTTTTTCCTGACCTTTTTGTTACGTACCTTCAATCTCCAATAATCCTCACTTCCGGCTCCAAAATGATATTAAATTTTTTCCAGATCGTTTCCTGAATCATTTTCATTAAAACAAGAATGTCGGCAGCTGAGGCATTTTTGCGGTTAACAATGAAGTTGGCATGCCTGGAAGATATTTCCGCCCCTCCAAATGATTTACCTTTCAGTCCGGCAAGATCAATCAACTGACCTGCTGATTTTTCCGAATCGGGATTTTTAAAAAAACATCCTGCACTCGGAAGCCAACTCGGCTGCCTCTCTTTTCGCCACATTACGATTTTGCGAGCTTCCTTTCTGATTTTTTCCGGATCATCCGGGATCAATGCACAAGAACCGCTTACAATAACAGGTGCCGAAGCCGTAATGCCTGACAGATCGTTTTCCCATAATAGTTGCCGGTATGAAAACCGAAGTTTTTCCTTGGTAATGTTTCTGATCTCACCATCGGGCAAAATAACCTTTACCTTATTTAAAATATCTCCGATGCTACCCAGCCAGGTACCCGCATTTGTAACAATTCCTCCCCCGACAGTTCCGGGAATGCCAAGGGCAAAATTCACCCCTGAAAGACCTTTTTTTATTGCAAACCGACAAAGCCGGCTCAGGGGGGCCCCAGCCATAACATTGATAATACCATCTTCGGAACACTTTATGATGTGGTTGAACCTCTCTCTTAGCACAATTATTACCCCACGAAAACCATTATCTTTTACCAACAAATTGGTACCGTGGCCAATGATGAAATATTTCAAATTTCTTTGCCCAAGTTCCCTGATCAACTCTCTCAATACACCGAGATTCCTTGCAACCACAAAGGCATCAGCCGGACCCCCAACCTGAAAAGATGTGTGACACGACATGGGTTCGTTAAAAAAAACTGAATCTTCCAGAAGAGTTTGAAGCCATTTTTTTGCATCTTCATTTATTTCGGTCAAGAGTTTTTAGCACCTCCGTCCCAACAAGGTGAACATCTCCTGCTCCCACAGTCAGGAGAAGATCCCCTTTTCTCAAATTTTCTTTCAGGTATTTCACCGCACTGTTAAAATCTTCCTTATATATTACCTCACGATGCCCATGAGCCAGGATGGATTCATAAAGTTTGTAACTGTCGACACCCTCGATTTTTTTCTCACTGGCCGCATAAATAGGCAGCACAATTACAATATCCGATTCATAAAAAGACCGTGTGAACTCCTCAAAAAGTGCCTTGGTACGTGTATAGCGATGGGGTTGAAAAATTACCACTAAACGCTTTTCCGGCCAGCTCTTTTTAGCCGCCATCAGGGTAGCCTTTATCTCTGTAGGATGATGCCCATAATCATCAACCACAGTGATTCCGTTTATCTCTCCTTTTACCTCTAATCGACGTTGAACTCCTTCATGGCTTTCCAGTGCACCCTTAATCACATCAAAAGAGATGCCCAGTTCCAATCCCACAGCCACCGCGGCCAATGAATTTGAAACATTATGCATGCCCGGCAGATTCAACAAAACTTTTCCTAGCTTTTTCCCCATGTGGAAAACTGAAAAAGTACTTTGAAGTCCCTTGAATTCGATATCTCTGGCCTGAAAATCCGCCTGAATGCTCATTCCGAAGGTGGTAAACCTTTTGCGAATTTCGGGAATAAGTGACTGCACATGTTCATTGTCAAGGCACAATACCGCAAGCCCATAAAATGGGATGCGATGAATAAAACTCAAAAAGACATTACGGATATCCGTTAAACCCTGGTAATAATCCAGATGTTCCCGATCGATATTGGTCACCACAGCAATGGTCGGTGACATTTTTAAAAAAGAGCCATCACTTTCATCGGCTTCGGCAACAATATAGTCTCCTTGTCCCAGAACCGCATTGCAACCAATGCTTTTTAATTTTCCTCCGATAACCACGGTGGGGTCGAGACCACCTTTTCCAAGCACCGAGGCCACAATGGAAGTTGTCGATGTTTTTCCGTGGGCCCCTGCAATAGCCACGCTATATTTGAGACGCATTAGTTCCGCAAGCATCTCCGCACGCGGAATAACCGGAATCGACGACCTTCGGGCCATAAATACCTCGGGATTTTCAATGTCTATTGCTGATGATGTGACAACAACATCGGCACCCTCAACATTCTTTTCATCATGGCCGATAAAAATCTTTCCACCGAGTTTTTTCAAACGATCTGTTATATCCGAAGCTTTTATATCCGAACCGGATACCTGATACCTCAGATTTAAGAGCAGCTCCGCAATGCCGCTCATTCCGATTCCCCCTATGCCGACAAAGTGTATGTGATATTTTTTTAAATACATATCCCGCTTACTTTTCCTATTTATTTCAATTGCTTCTTTATCATCAGATCAGACAGCTTGTCTTATGTCCGTTGAAATATCCCTTTTTTATTTCCGACCACCTCACAACATTCATCAACAATATTTTTAGCTGCATCCAGATGGCCGATGGAGGCCGAGATTTCCGCCATTTTTTCAAGCTCTCTGCGATTTTTTGCCAGGTTCAATATCTTTTCAGCCAAAAGTTCGCCTGTCAAATCTTTTTCATGAATTATTTCCGAAGCGCCTGCAGCGCACAGATTTCGGGCATTTAGAACCTGGTGGTCATCCGCAGCATGTGGAAATGGAATAAAAATGGCCGGCTTTCCCAGTGCTGATATTTCTGCGACGGTTGTGGCTCCCGCCCTGCATACCACCAAATCGGCCTGTGCGTATATTCTATCCATGTTTTTAAAAAACGCCCTGATATCACCGGGTATCCGTTTTTTCTCATAGGCAGTTTTTACAATGTTTTCATCGGAATCACCGGTCTGATGAATGAAGAATATTTTTCCAGTTTCTCTTAAATTTTCAAGGGCCTCAATAACAGCCATGTTGATTCCATGAGCACCCTGGCTTCCACCCAAAATCAGAACGGTAAAAGGTCCTTCCATATCTTTTTTTTTTGGTGCGGCCTGCAATATTTCTATCCGAACAGGATTTCCCGTAAACCTTATTTTTGATTTCGGAAGATTTCCCATTGTATCTTTAAAAGATACACAAATACGATCAGCAATTCGGGATAAATAACGGTTGGCAATCCCCGGCAAAACATTTTGCTCACACAGCACTACAGGTATCCGATTCAACCATGCTGCCAAAACAACAGGAGCGGAGGAATAACTTCCCATGCCTACCACCAGATCGGGATTTTCTGATTTTAGAATTCCGATTGACTGGAAAAACCCCCGCACCAGGACCAGCACGGCTCCGGCCTGTCGAAAAAGACCCCGGCCCTTGATACCTTCGGCAGATATCTTTTTAGAAACAAACCCATATTCGGACAAAATTGAAACCTCGATAGGTTTGCCTGTACCGAGAAAAACAATGCGGTTTGCAAAATTGCGGGCCATGAATTCCTGGGCAATGGCAATTGCCGGAAACAGGTGCCCACCGGTTCCACCAACTGCAAAAACAATATTCAACGGGGTTTGAGTCATCAATTTTTCGTGCCTCCGATATTCATCAAAACACCAATGGCAGCCATATTTAGCAGGAGAGATGTCCCTCCATAACTTAAAAAAGGAAGAGTCAAGCCTTTGGTGGGCAACAGTCCTAAGGCGACCCCCATGTTGATGCATACCTGAAGCGCAAAAGAAATCGTGATCCCCGCTGCAATCAGCGATCCATAAAAATTTTCAGTGTTCTTGGCAATCATCAACCCTCGCCAGATAATTAAAATGTACAGGCCGATGATAAAAACCACACCCAGGAGGCCAATTTCTTCTCCAACCACCGAAAATATAAAGTCTGTGTGCGCTTCCGGAAGATAAAACAGTTTTTGATACCCCTGTCCGATTCCAGCGCCAAAAAGTCCGCCTGAACCAAATGCCATCAAAGAATGGATAACCTGATATCCTCCATCTTCGGGATACTGCCAGGGGTCCCAAAATGTCATAATCCTGTCCAGACGATAAGATGCATTGATCATAATATAGCCCAGAATTGGTGCGATAAGTATTAACGGTGTGGCCAAATGCAGTAAACTCACCCCTCCTATATACATCATGATCCAGGCAATAACCGAAAAAATAAGTATGGTTCCAAAATCAGGCTGAAAATGAAAAAGGACACAGAATATACCCAAAACCAAAACATGAGGAACAAAACCGATTGAAAATTCACGAATTTTATCCTGCTTTTTGCACAAGGAATACGCCAGAAAGAAAATCATGGCAAGTCTGGCAAATTCAGAGGGTTGAAAAGTAAGTGCCCCAATGCGAATCCATCGACTGGCCCCCCCGGCTTTGTATCCGATACCCGGTACATGTACCACAACCAACAAAATCATGGATAAAATCAAAATAGGGTAGGTTAAATGCCAATAGACCTTAAACGGTATATGTCGGCAAACCACAAGCGCAACAATACCGGCTACTGCAAATAAAGCCTGTTTGCGGAGGAAAAAAAAATCACTCCCGAATTTTGTCAATGCAACGGCCGAGCTTGCACTGTATACCATCACCATGCCGATTCCCACCAAAAAAAGAACCGGAAACAAAATGTGCCTGTCACCTCTTGCCGCACACATGCCGACCTGAACTGGGCCTTTCACTGCTATTTTTGGAATCTTACATCCTGTTTTCATGGTGATCTCCGAAAATCAATCAGTTGAACGGCACTGCGAAAATCCTCACCTCTTTCCTTATAATTTGCGTACATGTCGAAACTGGCGCATCCGGGAGCCAAAAGGACCACATCCCCCGGAACTGAAGCATCAAAAGCTTTTAAAACAGCATCTTTCATGGAAACGGCAAATTCCGTATTCACGATATCCGACAAAATGCCATAAATTTTTTTAGCCGATTCGCCTATCAAAATCAGATGCTTTACCTGTTTTGCTACAACAGACCTTAATTTTTGAAAATCACTGTCCTTATCTCTTCCTCCCATAATAACAATCTGAGGCTGGTCAAACGTTTCCATGGCTTTTTCTGCGGCATCCGTATTGGTTGCCTTGGAATCGTTGATAAAGTCAACCCCGTTAATGGTGGCCACTTTTTCAAGCCGGTGTGCAAGACCATTAAAATTATTAAGCGCAGAATTAATTCCCTCTTTTGTCGCACCTGCTGCCAGAGCCGCTAAAATTCCAGCAGAAGCATTTTCCAGGTTGTGCATACCTGCCGGTTTGAATCCTGATAGGTCCGGGATCCAAATCTCTGAATTTTCCAGGTGAACGGATATACTCGGTTTAGATAAAAAAGCAGTTTTTTCGATAACCGCATAATCTGTTGATCTGACAGAAACCTTGTTTTTTTGATAAAAATAGCGTTTTTTTGATTTTATGCGGGATGAAATTTTGTCCATGACATGATCAAGCCCGTTTAAAACAGCAATATCATTTGAGGTTTGATTTTCAAAAATCCGGGCCTTGGAATCGGCATAGGCTTCAAAGTTCGGGTACCGGTCCATGTGGTCGTCTGTGATATTCAGCAGCACCGCCACGTCAGGCCTGAAATGTTCAATGGTATCCAGTTGAAAACTGCTCAGTTCCACCACAAGACAGTCCGCTTTTTGGTTTGAATCGACATAACCGATAAGGGGGTTGCCGATATTTCCTCCAACAAAAATTTTCTTGCCGGATTTCATAAGCATTTCGCCCAATAGAGTGGTTACGGTAGTCTTACCGTTTGTTCCTGTAACAGCAACGATCGGTTCGGAAATGAACCGCGAAGCCAGCTCGATTTCTCCCAAAACCGGAATTCCTCTTTTGCGGGCATCGTTGAAATGCTTTAAGGTATGGGGAACTCCGGGGCTTAAAATGATCAATTCAGTGTCATTAAAAAGCTGGGGGCTGTGCCCACCGAGTTGAATCATGACACCCATTGTTTTCAGTTTTTCAGCCGCCTCTTTTACCTGATCTCCTGCACCACTGTCCGTGACTGTTACGATGGCACCCCGTTTGATCAAAAAATGAGCAACAGCATCTCCGGTTATCCCGAGTCCGACTACCGTTATGCGCTTTTTCGTCAAATCCATGGCCATCGCTTTTATATTTTTTTTACCTTAGCTTTAATGTGCTCAATGAAATCAATGCCAGGGTTATGGAAATGATCCAAAATCGGACACAAACCTTTGGCTCCTCCCATCCTTTAAGTTCAAAGTGGTGATGAAGCGGTGCCATTTTGAAAATCCGCCTTCCATGAGTCATCTTGAAAAACCCAACCTGAAAAATAACCGACAAAGCTTCTATGACAAAGAGACCGCCCACAATAACCAAAAGGATTTCCTGCTTGGTGATTACTGCTACAGCTCCAAGGGCCGCCCCTAAGGAAAGGGATCCTGTATCTCCCATAAACATTTGGGCGGGATAGGAATTAAACCATAAAAAACCCAGACCTGCCCCGGCCAGTGTGGCACAAAAAACCGTGATTTCCCCGGAGCCTGCTACATATTGGACTTGAAGATACTGCGCTATTTTGACATGACCGGCCACATATGCAAACAGCATATATGTGCCCGCTGCTATAATCACCGGACCAATAGCCAGTCCGTCAAGGCCGTCGGTTAAATTAACCGCGTTTGAAGTACCCACAATTACCAGCATGGCAAAGGGTATGTATGCCGGCCCAAGGTCCGGCTGAATGTTTTTAAAAAACGGTAACGTGACCTGCGTTGAAAAATCAGGGACAATATAAACAAAAACCGCCGTCATCAGTGCCACTAAACCCTGAAATAAAAATTTAGCCCGAACACCGAATCCCAGATTGCATTTTTTCACCTGCTTTAAATAGTCGTCAATAAAACCGATCGCACAAAATCCCAAAGTGCAAAAAAGCACAATCCATACGTACGGGTTGGTCAATTGAGCCCAAAGAAAGGTGGATACCATTACGGAAAAAATTACCAAGGAACCACCCATGGTCGGTGTTCCGGCCTTCTTATGATGATTAGCGGGACCGTCCTCGCGAATAAATTGTCCCACCTGCATTTCCTGAAGTTTTCTAATGACCCATGGCCCTAAAAAAAAGCAGATTAAAAGTGCCGTCAACCCGGCATAAATAGTCCTGAATGTAATATACCGAAAGACATTAAATGCCGTAAATGTCGAAGCCAAAGGGTAGAAAATGTGATAAATCATGGCTGACCTGTGTTCTGCTTGAGTCCTTTGACGATCTGTTCCATACCCATACCCCTTGAGCCTTTGATCAGCACCCAATCCCCTTCCTCTAACCAGCTCTTGAGATCAGATAAAATTTGTTCCTTAGTACCCAAAAAAATATTTTCCTTTGACATGCCGGCGGCTTCAGCCCCATCAGCCACATTGCCGGCATGGGAACCAGCAACATAAAGCCTTGAAACTTTAATGTCCGCAGCAATCCGCCCGATTTTTTCATGAAGAACGGGTGCATGTTCGCCTAATTCAAGCATATCCCCGGCGATAAAAACACTTCGATGTTTTTCCCTCAAAGATTTCAAAGTTTTTAGCGCCTCTTCCATGGACCCGGGATTCGCATTATAGGTGTCATCAATAACATGAATACCGTTTTGGGTTTCCAAAATATTCATTCTTGCCTGTGCAGGCTCAAAATCATTTTCCAGCGCCAATTTAATTTCAGCGGCATTAAGACCGAGTTGATATCCTACGGAGGCTGCAGCCAGTGCGTTGAGTACCATGAAAGAGCCTGGTATTTTCACATAAATGGTGATCTGTTCATCCGGCAACTCAAGGGTAAAGGAAGTACCTCGTTTCTGTTCCACGATGTTTGAGGCCCGAATGTTTGCATTTTTCGAGGTACCATAAAATAATACCTTCTCCGGAGCCCTGCCTGCCATGGAGACTACCCTTTTGTCCTCAGCATTTAACACCGCCACTCCATTTAAGGACATATGATCCAAAAGTTCACCTTTTGCCAAAGCGACTCCGTCCAAAGATCCGAAACCTTCCAAATGAGCAGGACCTACGTTGGTCATAACTCCGATGTCAGGACGACAAATACCGGCGAGATATGCAATCTCTCCGGGATGATTGGCTCCCATTTCCAGAACAGCACAATTGTGTTCGGAGGTCAGATTTAGAAGGGTTAAAGGAAGTCCGATCTGGTTATTAAAATTGCCATGACTTTCCAGGGTTGAAAACCGGCGGCGAACTACAGCCGCAGTCATTTTTCTTGTAGTTGTTTTTCCGTTGGAACCGGTAATCCCTATGACAAAAATTTTCGATCTTCTCCGGTTAAATGAAGCCATATCGCCCAAAGCCTTTGTGGTATCCTCAACTCCGATGAAAACAAGGTTTCGAAAATCCTCATTATTATGAGCCAATACTCCGGCTTCTGATTTAGAGACCACAAAACAGTTAACACCTTTTTGAACAATATCCTGAATAAAATGGTGACCATCGTGCTTTTCTCCCCTGATTGCCACGAACACATCGGCTTCGGATACGGTTCGGGAGTCAATGGAAATCCCGGTGAACATTTTTTTTCTGTTACCGGTCATAAGAGTTCCTTCGGTAGCATCTAAAATTTCAGAAACTGTCCAGGGTATGGTCAAAGACATAAAAACCACATCATTTGTTTACTATGGTTACGTGAAACTACAAAGTCAGCGCTATTTTGGCCTCAAGGCGATCATCGAACGGAATGGTTTTTTTCCCAATAATTTGATATGATTCATGTCCTTTTCCTGCAATCAGAATCGTATCTCCGGGAGAAGATGCACGCACGGCCGTCTGTATAGCATGTTTACGATCGGAGACAACAACATAACCCTTTTTAACAACACCATCATGAAGTTCCGAAGCAGAGTATGCAGAAATACCCCTATTGCGTATTCCAATGAGGATTTCTTCAATAATTTCCAACGGAGGTTCAGATCGAGGATTGTCCGATGTGATAACCGATAAATCAGATAATTCCGCGGAAATTTTTCCCATCAAAGGTCTCTTTTCACGGTCACGGTCTCCCCCACAGCCAAACACACATATCAGCCTGTTGGAGGTCAAAGCCCTTAGCGTTTTCAGAACATTCTCAAGTGCATCCGGCGTATGGGCATAGTCCACATATACAAAACGACCTAAATCATTGGGCACTCTTTCTAACCGACCTGGTACACTTTTTAAATTTTCTATCCCTCTTCTTATCAACTCCCTTGATAAATTCAAGGCAACTCCGACACCTGTTGCAGATAAAATATTTTCGAGATTATATTCTCCAACCAGATAGGATCTGATTTGTATTCCTCCATAAGGTGTTGAAATATCGCAACGAATTCCATCCAGTCCTAACTCGGTTTTTTCCGGATAAACCATATTAAGACGCGATTTACCAACGGAGATGCCGTTTAGCAAAAATTCCTTTAAAAGTAAATTTCCCTTTTCATCATTGCAGTTGATTACAGCTTTAGCCTTATCTTTCTTGGGACCGGAAACCAGATAGTGAGTAAACAAGCTTTTTTTGCAGGACCAGTAAGCCTGCATGGAGCCGTGGTAATCAAGATGATCCAATGTGAGATTCGTAAAAACAGCGACATCCATCCAGCAATTTTCAATACGCATGAGATCGATGGCATGTGAAGAGACCTCCATGACCACATGCGAAATTCCTTCGGCCAACATTTCGGCAAGTATTCGTTGTAAATCCAGAGATTCCGGTGTGGTTACCGAATTTATGAAAACTTTTTTTGCATAACGATAGTTGATGGTGCCGATAAGGCCGACTTTAAGCCCGGCATGTTCAAGAATGCTTTCGATCAGGTAAGATGTAGTGGTTTTGCCATTGGTACCGGTGATTCCGATGAATACCAGCTTTTCAGAAGGGTTTCCGTAAAACCGTGATGATAATTGAGCCAGGGCTTTTCTCGAATTTTCTACAATAATATTAACGGCAATAGTTGTCTTGACGGGCCGCTGGGATACAACAACCGACGCACCTCTTTCAACCGCCTGATCGATAAAATCATGTCCATCAGATTTAAAACCTTTAATGGCTACAAAAAGCCCTCCTGGAGTCACATCCTGGGCTCGGTAATGAACAGACAAAACCTCCATATTCATAATGATTTTGTTATCTGAAAAATCTGTGGAATGGGGTCCTGGTAAAATTTTTAAACTGGTTTCGGGTTCTGAAATGCCGGCAATGGAAAGCCCTTGAATGAGCATACCAAGTTTCATCCCTTTACCTCTCCCTGTCGGTTGGCAGTCAAATGTTCTGTTTTGCCATCAGGGGAAATATTCATAAAATTTAAGGTATGAAGAGCAATCTTTTTAAATACCGGAGCAGCTACAACTCCACCATAATGAGCTTTTTGGGGTTCGTCGATCATTACCAATATTGCTGCCTCGGGATTTTTCACCGGAACAAAGCCCACAAAAGAGGACACAAATTTACCTCCGGCATAGGTTCCGTTTTCATCTATTTTTTGAGCAGTGCCGGTTTTTCCACCGACCTTGTATCCTTCAATGGCTGCCTTTGTTCCGGTACCTCCTTGTTCGGTAACCATGGCCATCATTTTTCTGATTGCCCCGGCAGTCTCCGACGATACTGCCCTGCGAACAGGCTGCGGGTTAAACTTTTCAATCATTGCTCCATTTTTATCGGTGATGGCTTGCACCACATAAGGTTTCATTAATATTCCGTCGTTTGCAATCGCACTCACAGCCGTAATCAACTGGATCGCAGATACGGATATGCCTTGTCCGAATGCGATAGCAGCATTATCAATTTTTGTCCAACGCTGATAGGGTGAAAGCATGCCGGGTGTCTCTCCAGGACAATCAATTCCGGTTCTCTCACCAAATCCAAAGTTTTTTAAGGTGTCATAAAGATTTTTGGAACCAATATTTTCACTCAATTTAACAGTTCCAATATTGCTTGAAACTTGTATGATTTGCTCTAAAGAGAGATATTGGTATGGGCGCGTATCATGCACCACATTTCTTCCAATCCGATAAGATCCGTTTTCACAGTAATAAATTGAATGAGGCCCCGAAACTCCGGATTCAAGAGCTGCCGCGGCGCTGAAAATTTTCAGGGTCGATCCTGGTTCATAAGGATCGGTAATGGCACGGTTTCTCCATTTGTCCTTGGCAAATTGATTGTATGAATTTGGATTAATAAAAGGATAATGGGCCATCGCCAGAATAGCGCCGGTTTTAGGTGACATCACCACCACAATCCCATTTTTGGCGCCATTTTGAGTCACTGCTTCCGCCAGTGCGGTCTCCGCAATGTATTGAATTCTCCGATCAATGGTAAGAATCAGATTTTTACCACTATGATCGATTTTTTCATCAACTTCCAAACCAAGCCCGCGGCCCAATGCGTCACGGATTACCCTGAACTGGGCCTGCTGACCCTCCAGGACACGATCATAGTAAAATTCAACTCCCTCAAGCCCCCGACCATCGACACCTGAAAAACCGACAATCTGAGCGGCCATTGTCTTATTGGGATAATAACGGCTGCGCTCTGATTTAAAAACAATTCCCTCTAAATTTAATGCTTCAACCATTTCTACCTTTTTAGGGGTAACATGCCTTTCGATCCAAACAAACGGTGTATTCAAGGATAACTTTTTAACAAGGTCATTTCTGTTCAGCCTTAACGCTTTTGCCAAATCCCTGGATGTAGCTGCAACATCTTTGATTTGGTTAGGATGGGCTCCGATCGAAGTGACATCAATACTCAATGCCATCTTACCCATATTGGCATCAAAAATGATCCCACGCTCTCCAAGGGATTTAACCGATCGCTTTACCTGACCATCGGCTTTCTGTGATAACCATGGTCCTTTAAAAAGGTGTAAATCTACGGCTCTTGCCACAATCCCCGAAAAGCAAATGCCAAATACAATTCCTACGACAATGACCCGAAATTTAATTTTATTGGACTCTTTTGTTTTCATTGCAATACGATGACCTGTTCAGAGTTTGGTAGTTGAAGTCCTAATTTTTCGCGTGCTATTTTTGCGATCCGTTCGGGTGATTTCAAACGCTCCGTTTCGACCTTGAGACGGCTTTGAAGCATCAACAGCTGTTTTTGCTGATCCAATTCATGACTGATCTTGTATCCGGTACCAATAGACTGCACCCTGCACCACGTATAAAAAAACAACTCCATGAAAAACAAAGCCAGCAACAGTAAGGATAGCCCCGTACGCCTGATAGTTTTCCTGTTCATTTTCTGCTTTTTCATTTCTGGTTTGTTTTCCATTTCCGGAAAAATAAAAAGTACAGGATTATATCCTTTCAGCTGCCCTCAATCTTGTGCTTCTGGCCATGGGATTTAATTCAACCTCCTGTTCGGTCGGCCGAACCGGTTTTTTAGTCAAAAACCGTAATTTCTTTTCAGAACGACAAATACATTGGGGAAAAATCGGCGGACAAGTACATCCTCTCGCCAAAGCCTTAATCCAATGCTTCACGATTCGATCCTCAAGAGAATGAAAAGATAAAATACACAGTCTTCCCCCCGGATTTAGAATGTCCGCTGTAGCGTCCAAAAATGACTCCAGCCTCTCCAGTTCATGGTTCACAGCAATCCTCAAAGCCATAAAAACACGGGTCGCGGGATGAATCCTTTGTGGTTTGGAAATAAACTTTTTCGGAATCGAATCAGAAACAATTCTCACAAGCTCGAAACTACTTTTAATCGCTTTGACTTTTCTTGCTTTTACAATATTTGAAGCTATCCGCCTTGACCATCTTTCCTCGCCATATCTGAAAAAAATACCGGCCAGTTCTTTTTCATCCGCTGTATTGACAATATCCCCCGCAGTTAATACCGAGTTGCTATCCATGCGCATATCCAATGGTTCATCCTTCTGAAATGTAAAACCCCGACCGCTTTGCGCTAATTGATGAAGTGAAATTCCCAAATCAGCAAGGATGCCATCCACTTTATGGATATTAAGCTGAGTAAGCACAGACTTGATATTGACAAAATTATCATGAAAAAGAGTAATTTCTGATCCATAAGCGCTTAGAACCTTTTTTGCATTGTTAACGGCATCCTTATCCTGATCAATACCTACCAGAAAACCTCCCGGCTTCATCCTATCAATAATTGCCCTGGAATGCCCTGCTCCCCCCAATGTACAGTCCACATAAATTTTTCCCGGCCTGACATTCAGGTGTTGGATAACTTCATTCACCATTACGGGGATATGGTGAATGGCCATCAGGCATTACAGTCCGAGCCTGGCGATCTCGTTTCTGACATCTTCCTCTTGCATGTCTTTTTCGAGGTCGAGATTTTCCTGTTCCCAATTTTCACGGGACCATATTTCGAAATGATCCAGAACACCAACAATAACAATTTCTTTTTCAAGGTGAGCGTACTGCCTTAAAGCTGGGGGGATCAAAATACGATCCTGTTTATCACCGATACAGTCGTGCGCTCCGCCGATAAAAACCCTTCGGAATCGCCGCATGCTTTGACTCTTTTCTGCCAGGGAGAGAATTCGCTTTTCTATCTTACTCCACTCATCAAAGGTGTAGCCTACGAGACAATTATCCATGCGCGAAACCATAACCCCGTTCTGACCATTATTTTTTATCTGGTCTCGGAATCTTGCCGGAATAATGATTCGTCCCTTGTCATCAATGGTATGAAAAGAGCTGCCCCTAAACATCCACTATCCTCCACTTTACCCCACCTTTTTTTCAATAATCTATCATTCAAATCAACATGTCAAGAAAAATTATTTTTTTTGAAAAAATATTCAATAATTCATAAATGTTAAACCGAACGTAACACATCCGTTTCGCAGCGGCGTCTTTTCGAAAATAAGTTTTAGTTATCGCCAATACTTTGGAATCAAATTAAAAACCTTGAACAAAAAAATCAGTTACTGTAATCAAACTAATTGATTAACCAGCTTCAACCCTACCTGAAATAAATAAGGAGGTTTCATGAAGTATATTGTCATCGGCAACGGAATCGCAGGTATTCAGGCGGCTGAAACAATCCGGAAAATGGATAGTGAGGGCTCAATTACGGTGATCGGAGATGAAACCTACTCACCTTATTGCCGTCCTATGATCAGCCTTGTGCTGGAAGGTGTTTTATCACCTGAAAAATTGGCGATACGCGGAGAAGATTTTTATGAAAAACTCCATATCGAACCTGTGCTGGGAAACCGTGTCACCCACATCGATGTTGCCGACAGGCAGGTGATTATCGACGAAACCTCAAAAGGCGGAAGAAAAACCAGTTTTTCTTTTGATAAACTGCTGATAGCCTCCGGTGCGGATGCCCGTCCGATAAAAGCCGATGGACTTAACCTGAAAAACATTTTTTACATGCGCGGTCAGGAACATGTTTTGAAAATGTTGGAGGCTCTAACTACAGCAAAAAGCGCGCTGGTTCTGGGCGGTGGTCTGGTGGGATTCAAGGCGGCCTATGGCCTGATGAAACGCGGGCTTGAGGTCACCATTCTGATTAAATCAGGTTATCCGCTATCCATGCAGGCGGATGAGCCGGCAGGAGACCTGATTTTGAAAGAATTGGTCAAACATGGCCTGAAGGTTTTTGTGGGTGCGGAAGTCAGTTCTTTTGAAGGCGACCGCCAGGTCACCGGGGCCCATCTTACAGATAATTCCTTTATTAAATGCGATATGGTGGTCATCGGCAAGGGTGTTTTACCCTCCTTATCGTTTGTCCCGCGAGACCAAATCAAGGTAGATCTGGGCATTATGGTCGATGAACACCTCGAAACCAGTTCATCAGAAATCTATGCTGCTGGTGATGTGGCCGAGTATGTGGATATCGCAAGAAAAACGCGATGGGTCAATGCGATCTGGCCCGAAGCGGTCAATCAAGGAAGACTCGCCGGAATGAACATGGCCGGTAGACCGGTTTCATTGAAAGGAAGCCTGAGCAGAAATGTGATTCGAATCTTTGACGTGGATGTGATGACCTGTGGACTGGTCAACCCCCCGGCTGATTCCGATCACCAGGTCATCAGTCAAATCAACCCGCGCAAAAGCCTTTACCGAAAACTGGTTTTCAAAAACGATATTTTGGTAGGCATGGTGATGGTCAACCAGATCGATCAGGGTGGACTTTTTGCAGCCCTGATTCAAAGCGAAATCCCTGTTCGCATACCCAAAGAGTCTATGCTGAGCTCCAGCTTTAATTACAAACAACTTATTTAACATTTTTCAATGAATACCGGGCTGAAATTTAACCCAAAACATTTAAGGAGGCCTTTATGAAAAAGGTAGTCGTAAACCCGGAACGTTGTGTCGGTTGTATGCAGTGCATGGTTGCCTGCGCAACAGCCCATTCCAAGTCCGGGGAACTGTTTTCAGCCATATGCGAAGTTCCTTTTCCCAAACCCCGGATCCATGTGGGAGTCGGACTTTACGGCGAAGGTTTTCCAAACAGATGCAGACACTGTGATCCGGCACCGTGCATGCTCGCCTGCCTTCCGGGGGCCATTTATCGTAATGCAGATTTTGACACCGTTATGATTGACCCGGACACGTGTATTAACTGTGCATCATGTGCCATGGCATGCCCCTTTGGTGTAATTCGATATCATGAAGATATCCATGCACCCATAAAAAAGGTTGTGGCTGTCAAGTGTGACAATTGTATCGCCCGCCAGACAAAAGGACTTATTCCTGCCTGTGTGGAAGTCTGCAAGTCCAATGCCCTTACCTTCGAGACTTCAACCGACGCCCTTAAACGCAAAACCAACGAGGTAGCCAGAACCGTATCGGCCGAGGCAAAACAAGTCACTGCACCGGGATTTAATCTGCTGAATGCCATGAAAAAGGCTCAGACTGAATTGAAAGTCAATTGTTCAAGGAGGGGAAACTGATGAGTAAAAATTATAGTGAGAAAACAATCACCACAGATGGTCAACTGATGCTGAAAAAAGCAGAGGAAGACCAGCTTGAAACGGTATGGGATCGGTATGAAGCCCAGCTTCCTCAGTGTGGCTACTGTGAAATGGGCTTAAGTTGCCGGATTTGTAACATGGGACCTTGCAGAATAGATCCGTTCGGAGAAGGACCTCAAAAAGGGGTTTGCGGAGCAGATGCCGATATTATCGTTGCCAGAAACCTGGGTCGTATGGTGGCATCCGGAGCGGCCTCGCACTCAGACCATGGGCGGGACCTGGTGGAAGTTTTGGAAGCTGTTGCGGAAGGAAAAGCACCTGGGTATCAAATTAAGGATGAAGAAAAGCTCAGGCGAGTCGCAGGCGAATACGGTATCAACGCCGATGGTAAAGACATTCTTAAAATTGCAGGAGAACTTGCCCACGCCATGCAGGAGGATTTTGGCACCCGTAAGAAAAGTTTAACCCTTCTGCTACGGGCTCCGGCGGCACGCCGCAAAGTATGGGAAAATGCCGGGGTGACTCCAAGAGGCATTGACCGTGAAACATCCGAAATGATGCACCGTACACACATGGGGGTGGATAATGGCTGGGTGAGCCTTTTGCTTCAGGCGGTTCGAAACGCTCTGTCGGACGGTTGGGGTGGCTCCATGATCGCCACCGATGTTTCGGACATTCTTTACGGAACTCCCAAACCGGTTCAAACCGCAGCCAATATGGGTGTTTTAAAGGCCGATCATGTCAACATCGTCGTTCATGGCCATAACCCAGTCGTATCCGAAATGATACTACTCGCAAGCCAGGATCCGGATATTTTGGTTTTTGCCAAATCCAAAGGGGCTGCCGGTATTAATCTGGCGGGTCTTTGCTGCACGGGAAATGAACTATTGATGCGTCATGGTGTGGCCATGGCCGGAAACCATTTGATGACCGAACTGATAATCGCCACAGGCGCGGTGGAAATGCTCTTTGTCGATTATCAGTGTATCATGCCCTCTTTGGGAAGTATTGGTGACTGCTATCATACCAAAATGATCAGCACCAGCGATAAAGCCCGGTTTCCCAATATGGAGCATCAGGAATTTCACCCTGATAATGCCGCCGCCCTTGCCAAAACATTGGTGCGAAAAGCAGTCGAGAATTTTGAAAATCGTGGTGAAGTCTATATTCCGGTGGAACCTGTTCCCGCAGTGGGTGGATTTTCCGTCGAAGCTATTGTCGGTGCCCTGGGTGGCACACCTGAACCGCTCATAAATGCAATCAAAGCCGGTAAAATCCGCGGAGCCGTCGGTGTTGTCGGGTGCAACAATCCAAAAATCAAACACGACTATGGACATGTGAAACTCATCAAAGACCTTATTGAAAATGATATCCTCGTTGTGGATACCGGATGCGCAGCCGTTGCTACTGCAAAGGCCGGGTTTAAAAATTCAGAAGCACTGCAATTTGCCGGTCCCGGTTTAAAAGAAATTTGTGGTGCTTTGGGCGTACCACCTGTCCTCCATATGGGAAGCTGTGTGGATAACGTGCGCATTCTCGTTCTTGCTTCGGCACTTGCCGATGCCCTCGGAACCGATATCAGCGCCCTTCCCCTGGCTGGTGCGGCTCCGGAATGGTATTCGGAAAAAGCTATTTCCATCGGTGTTTATGCAGTGGCCTCCGGTATTTACACAGTGCTTGGACCTATGCCTCCCATTACCGGCAGCATGAACATCGTGAAACTCTTA
The DNA here is from genome assembly GCA_011389745.1 of Desulfobacteraceae bacterium. Lineage (GTDB taxonomy): Bacteria > Desulfobacterota > Desulfobacteria > Desulfobacterales > SKZT01 > SKZT01. The sequence goes on from JAABTQ010000004.1 coordinate 147,563, forward strand.
ACCGAAGGTTTAGATGATGTTCTGGGTGCTACTTTTGCGGTCGAACCTGATCCGGAAAAAGCAGCCTTGCTGATTCGGAAACACATCGAGAAAAAACGAGCAGGCCTGGGTTTGGATAGTCGTGAGGTTAAATGATCCTTCTGTCATTCTGAGGAATTGTGGTGTTGGTATCCTCAGAATGACAGCCTTTATAATTAATGCTTGAACGAAAACTCCGTAGTTCCCTCTCCCATCGGGCTGGTCTTTGCACATACATGACACAGGGGGTATTTTTAACAGCTTAAATCTTGATGATCGAGTTTTTTTCGTCATTCCTGCGAAAGCAGGAATCCAGAGGGTTTCAGAGGGTGACTGGATTCCGGGTCTCCGCTCCGCTGCGCCCGGAATGACGGTAAATTGGAACATGTAGCCCTAAAAAATTGGATCACCAAGCGAATATATTAATCATAAAATAATTATAAATTCAGCATGATATCAGTACCCCCTGTGTCAAGTGTGTTTTATGACCAGCCCACTGGGAGGGGAGTTTTCGTTCAAGCACTATTTAATCCCGGTTTTTCCATATGACCGGCTCGGTGCCTCTCAGGATTCTCTTGATGTTATCCTTGTGGCGTAAAAAAATCATAATGGTAAACATCGCTGTACAAACAGCAGGCAAAAGCAGGCTGGTTTCTATCAATACGGCTAACGGAAGCACCGCTGAAGCGGCTAATGATCCGATCGAGGCCCGGTTTGTAACCCATATCGCAACCATAAAAGTCAAAAGGGACGTCAGACATGCCCATACAGATATCACAAGAAAGCATCCAAAGGTGGTGGCAACTCCTTTTCCCCCGTTTTTAAACCCGAGATAAATGGGAAAAAGATGGCCTGAAAAAGAAGACAAGGCCACAATGTATATAAACAACTGAGGCCCGATGCCCTCAACATCCAGCATGTTCCGGGCAAGACATACCGGCACCAGCCCTTTTAGGACATCACCCACAAGTGTCATTAATCCAAAATGCCACCCCGCCAATCTTCTGACATTTGTCGCTCCAATATTGCCGCTGCCCTGCTCCAGTATATTGACTGAAGAAAAATATCTTGTCAGCAACAATCCCCAGGGAATTGAACCAAGAAGATATGCGAATATAGTCAACCCTGTAATTTTATAGATCAAAGGTAATTCCATAATTTACCATTTCGAAACTATTTGAAAAATATTTTTTGATTTCGTTAAAAATGATTTTTTTGTCCGGTTCATTGCATATTTGAATTTTACATGTTGTAATCCGTAGTTACATATGTATAATAACTCAATTAAAATGGAAATACCTATTGAATAACAATTCAACAAGATAAATAATGATGCAATCTGTTTTTGTTAACCAGGAAAATAAAGCGATTTTCACATGCCCCAAATGCACAAAAGCTAAAACTGTGGATGTTTCCACCTTGATCAAAGAGAAAAAGAAATTAAGTATCAAGGTCAAGTGTTCTTGCGGGCAAATATACCCAGTGGTCCTCGAACGACGGAAATATTACCGCAAAAAAACCAGTTTATCAGGTATTTTCATATTGGAACAGAATATGAAAGAGTTTTCCATGAGAGTAACGAACCTCTCGCGCTTCGGGCTTGAATTTTATAGCTCTGAAAGCGATAGGTTGCAGATTGGAGATCGGATTGGAGTTGACTTCAGGCTCGATGATAAAGACAGGTCATTGATTCGAAAAAAGGTCATGATCAGGAGAAGAGAAGGAAATGTTGTTGGAGTTGAATTCTGTTTTCATGATGAATACGATAAGATTTTAGGTTTTTACCTTTTTAATTAGATAATATGAAGTGTCCCCCTAAATCCCCCTTTTGTAAAGGGAGACTTAAATTCAATCAACATATTATTAAAATTTCAGACATATGAGAAACCCTGTTTACCTTGACTTTAACGCTACCACGCCCCTGGACACCGAAGTCATAGAGGCTATGAAACCTTTTATTGAGCATGAGTTCGGGAATCCTTCCAGCACTCACTGGTACGGAATAGCTCCCAAAAGGGCAATTGACAAAGCCCGGATTCAGGTAGCGGAAATTTTAAACTGCGAACCCTCTGAAATCATCTTTACCAGTGGAGGCACCGAATCAAATAATCACGCGATCATCGGTACCGCTCAAAGCCTTAAATTCAAGGGCAACCATATCATCACCACTGAAATAGAACATCCTGCTGTCTTAAAGGTTTGCAGTCACCTGGAATCCCATGGCTTTTCAGTTACCCGTCTTTCGGTTAACGAGGACTGCCTGGTGAACACTTTGGAACTCAAAGAGGCCATCACACCGGAAACGATAATCATTACAATCATGCACGCCAACAATGAGGTCGGCACAATTGAACCCATTGAAGAAATTTCTCAGGTGGCTAAAGAAAAAGGAATTATTTTTCACACGGATGCTGCTCAGTCTGTCGGCAAAATTGCAACCAATGTCAAATCCCTTGGTGTTGACCTGCTGTCCATAGCCGGGCACAAGCTTTACGCCCCCAAAGGTATGGGTGCATTGTACATAAGAAAAGGCATCGCCCCGAATATTTTTATGCACGGGGCGGGTCAGGAGATGGGCAAAAGAGCAGGGACTGAGAATGTTCCCGGAATTGTCGGGCTTGGCAAGGCCTGTGAAGTGGCCAGGCGAGACTTTGAAATCAATTCGCTTCGGATGAAAAAAACCCGTGATGCGCTGTACAAAGGTTTGCGTAAAGCCTGGCGAGACCTGCGGCGAAACGGTCACCCCGAAAAAGTTTTGCCCAATACTTTGAGCATTTCTTTTAAAGGCTTTGAAGCCAATCGTATTCTGGAAGAAATCGGCCTGGAAATAGCTGCATCAGCCGGTGCCGCCTGTCATTCCGACCTTGTTGAAATTTCACATGTTTTGGTGGCGATGGGGTTGCCGAAACCCTGGGCAAAAGGCACCATTCGATTCAGCACAGGAAAAATCACCAGCGATGCCGACATAGAATCTGCCGTCAGAGTCACCCTGGAAGCATTGAAAAAATTGGATACGAAAAAATGAAAAAATCAATCCTCGATATTGCTAGCCATAAGCAAGCTCAAAAGCATTTTTAATAATTTCAACAGCTCCTGATTTTTTTGCAGAATCAATGGCTACCACATCAAATCTGGCCCTTGTATTGACCTGACGCGTGGATTTCAGGTAATACAGGGCTACCATGGAAATTTTCCTTTTTTTGCTACTTGTCACTGCCTCCTTAGGATTGTAAGCCCTGGACTTTCTTGCTTTGACCTCTATAAAAACTATAGTGTCCCCATCCTTTGCAATGATATCGATCTCACCGATTTTTGTACGATAATTACGTTCGATGATTTTATAGCCATTCTCTTTCAGGAAAGTTACAGCCATGGATTCGCTGTCTGCTCCGAATTGTTGATCCTGGGTTTGCATGTTTTACAGGTATTCCCTGACACCTTTAAAGGTTTTGCGGTGAATGGGGCAGCAACCATGGAATTTTATGGCTTCCCGATGCTCCTGGGTGGGATATCCCTTGTGCCTGTTAAAACAATAGGCCGGATATATGGCATGAAATTTTTCCATGATCCGGTCCCGGGTCACTTTGGCAATAACGGATGCCGCCGCAATCGAATTACTCAGGCCATCTCCTTTGATAATTGCCTGTTGAGGGAATTTTGCTTCGGTGATAAACTTGCCGTCGACAAGCAAAAAATCCGGGTGTGGCCGGAGGTTTTTTACTGCTATTGCCATGGAAAGCAGTGCAGCCTTGAGGATATTGATTCGATCGATATCCGCAACATCCACAATACCTATCCCTATAGCGTCCGCACCGGAACAGATCTTTTTATAATAAATTTCACGTTTTTTGGGGGTCAGTTTTTTGGAATCATTGAGCCCTGGTGCGCTAAAGCCCGTGGGAAGAATAACCGCTGCAGATACAACCGGCCCTGCCAAAGGCCCTCTGCCGGCTTCATCAACCCCGGCGATCATAGAAAATCCTTTTTCTCTTACTCTTTTTTCATAGGTCCATAGGTCCGGTTTCATGCGGTATCTTCGCTGCTAAAAATGTCAACTGGCGGGAACTCAGTCCATCCGATAATCGCTGACTCAAGGTGCGAAACAGTTATTACAGGAATATAATGACTTCCGATGAAGCCCGTATTCCCTAAAAACCTTAAGTCAGCGCATATACACAGGCACCTGATCCTTTCCCATCAGGAATAGAGAATCAGAGGCTTTCGGTTTAAACACTAACTCATTCGCTTTTCCTTGATTCTTGCGGCTTTGCCTCGAAGCTTACGCAGATAGTAAATTTTTGCGCGCCGCACCCGGCCCCTGGTGACTATTTCAATTTGGTCTATAAAGGGTGAATGCACCGGAAAAACCCTCTCAACCCCGACACCATAAGAAATTTTACGCACTGTGAAAGTAGACTGAGCGCCATTATTTCTTTTGCCGATCACTACACCCTGAAAAACCTGAATTCTCTCTTTTTCACCTTCTCTGATTTTTACATGAACTTTTATGGTATCTCCGGCTGAAAAGCTCGGAAGGTCCATTCGAATCATTTCTTTTTCTAAATTTTTAATTAGCTCCATGGGTTATCTCCATATGGTTCGGTTCCGCGCATGAACTGTTAAAAGCGCTTTTTTTATTTAATTGTTTCTTCCCAAGAGCCGGTCCAAAATAACCGCCGAAGCAGACCGGACTGAAAGATGGTTATAGCCTGACATTCCTGAAATCGGTCCAAGGAAATAATCAACCTGGGAAATCAACTCGTCTGAAAGACCCCAGGCTGTACCAAATAAGAGAAGATAAGGATCACCGTCAAAAAGCAAGTTTTTCAACTTATCGTATCCGATACTTCCCGGAACATTTTTAGCACTGGTGCCCACCATCTTGGGTGGTTTTTCCCGCCTTTGCCGAATATCATCCACAACAGTGTTCAAAGAGCCCATGACCCTGATCAATTCAACAGCCTCTTTTCTATGTGGGTTATATTTTCCTCCAAAACCATCCAGCCAGTGATCAATAATTTTTTGGGCCAAAACTTGTTGGTCCTCCAAGGGAGTGACCACATAATATGTGCTGACCCCATAGGTTTTACAGGACCTGGCGATGTCATGAAGATCCAGATTGGTCAGGGCGGAAGCAATGGTATTGCCGTGCTTGTTGAGCACCGGATGATGCACCAGAGCTACGGACAGATCGACTGCGAAATATTTGTCCTCCAATACTTTTTCCCATACTTGGTGCTTGAACGAAAACTCCATAATTCCCTCTCCCATCGGGGCAGGGTGGGGGGTATAATATCAGTAACTTATCTTCCCCCAGCCCCTCCCACTGGGAGGGAAGTTTTCGTTCAAGCACCACTTAGCCTTTAGGATTTAGCAATCAGCTGAGTACTTTTTATTCCTTCTGCTGAAAATCAATAATTGACTGGATTTCTTTTTGCCAGCCTTCCATAATTTTTAATTCTTCAGCAGTCAAAGCGTGGTCGATTAAAAGATCTTTTCTTTTAAAAAAAGTTCGCATAAGCGATGACTGCAAACGCCAGTGCCCGATTTTTCCGTGGTCTCCCGAAAGCAAAACCTCTGGAACAGGATCACCCTCAAACTCGAAGGGACGGGTGTAATGGGCATGTTCCAGCAGACAGTCCGAAAAAGAATCATCTTCGGATGAATCGGCACATCCTAACACACCTGGAATAAAACGGCTGACAGCATCGATAACCACCATCGCTGCAAGCTCTCCACCGGTCAGTATATAATCTCCGATAGAAACTTCATCATCAATAAAATTCCGGCAAATTCGTTCGTCAATGCCCTCGTATCTGCCACACAACAAAATAAGTTCTTTTTCCTTGGCCAATTGCCGGGCCATAGTATTGGAAAATGGTCTGCCTTGTGGTGTCAGATGAATCCTTCTGGCATCCGGAGCCATTTTCAGGGCAGAGCGCATCGCACCGGCGACCGGCTCAGGTTTCATGACCATACCCGGCCCCCCGCCATATGGCCTGTCATCGGTAACCCGATGCCTGCCTTCGGCAAAATCCCTGATTTGAATCGTCTGTAACGATATTTTTTGAAGCTCAACCGCCCGTCGAATCATCCCGTGATTTTGGAACGTATCGAAGAGTTCCGGAAACAAGGTCAGCACCACAAATTGCATCACAACCCCTCGGGGAGTTGAACAATCATGGTTTTCCCAACCAAATCAATTTTTTTCACCACCGATTCCAGGGCTGGAATCAGCTTTTCGGTTTTTCCGTTTTTAACCACAAACACATCATTGCTTCCGGTAGGAAAAATAAATTCCAATATTCCGAGAAAAACACCTTCCAGGGTAAACACCGAAAGGCCAATCAGATCTACCCAATAATAGTCGCCTTGTTCCGGTTCAGGCATGCTTTTACGTTCAACAAGCAACTCGGCATTAACCAGTCTTTGGCATTCATCAACTGAACAAACTTCTTTAAATAAAAGAAGAAACCCTTTTTTATGGGGTTTAATCCAATCAATAGTTAACCGGGAAACTTCACCCCTGATGTTTCGAACGCAGATACGGGTTTCAGGTTTAAAAAAATCCATTGACTCAACATAGGGCTGTAACTTCAATGTCCCTTTGAATCCATGGAAACCTGTTATTTTCCCGATGGAGATAAAACGATCTTTCTCCAAGGTATTGCGCTCACTCAATTATTTCCAAAACAGTTCTTTTTTTGACTTTGGCTGATGCCGCGCTTAAGATGGTACGCATTGCCCGGGCGGTTCGTCCCTGCTTACCAATAATTTTCCCCAAATCTTCTTTAGCGACCTTCAATTCGAGTACCGATGTCTGGTTTCCCGAAATTTCATCTACGAATACCTCTTCCGGCTTATCTACGAGTGCCTGAGCGATGTACTTGATCAGATCTTTCATGTGTATGACCTCTCCTTTGCTGGCCGTTGAGAAACAGGGGAACAAATCTTATAAGACGGTCTCGGATGCTTTTTCCTTTTTTATAATGTTTCTGACCGTATCCGTGGGTTTAGCTCCCTTTCCCAACCAATAGTCAATTCGATCATTATTAAGTGAAACAACCGCTGGTTCCTTTAACGGATTGTAGGTACCGACAATCTCAATAAAACGGCCGTCCCGGCGACTTTCCTGGTCAGCCACAACTATTCGGTAAAAAGGTCTTTTTTTGGCGCCGTGTCTGGCCAATCTGATTTTTACTGCCATGCTTTTTCTTTCTCCTTGTTTGCACTCCTTAAAAAGGCAACTTCATGCGGCCTAAACCGCGCATGCCGTTTTTGTTGAGTTTTTTCATCATTTTCATGACCTGAGCATAATTTTTTATCAACTTGTTGACATCCTGAACCGTTGTTCCGCTTCCGGTTGCAATACGTTTTCGACGTCCCCCGTTAATGATCGAATACTGGCTCCGTTCCTGAGGAGTCATTGAATTGATGATGGCCTCGATTTTCACCAACTCCGAATCATCAACCTGAGCATTTTTCAACTGTTTGATCTTGTTAATCCCGGGAATCATGCCGATAATTTCGGACAACGATCCCATTTTTCGGATCTGCACCATCTGGTCCCGGAAATCTTCAAGCGTGAACTGGCTCTTTCTCAGCTTCTTTTCCAGTTCCACAGCCTTTTTTTCATCCATCACGGCCTGGGCTTTTTCAATGATGGTTAATGCATCGCCCATGCCCAGAATTCTCGAAGACATCCTGTCCGGGTGGAAAACTTCCAGCTGGCTTAACTTTTCTCCGGTTCCGATAAGCTTGATAGGCTTACCCGTAATCGCCTTGATTGAAAGCGCTGCACCGCCTCTGGCGTCTCCATCCATTTTCGTGAGAACAACACCACCGATATCCAGGCTGCTGTTAAAGGCCTGGGCAATATTGACAGCGTCCTGGCCGGTCATGGCATCAGCTACCAGTAAAATATCCGACGGGCTGACTGCTTCCTTGATCTGTACGAGCTCATTCATCAGCGACTCATCAATATGAAGGCGGCCTGCCGTATCCATAAGAAGCACGTCGCAGCCTTCTTTTGATGCCTCAACCCTCGCCTGCCGGCAAATCTGAACCGGGTCCATCTGTGTTGTTGAGTCAAAAACCGGTACAGAAAGCTGTTCACCCAACTTTTTGAGCTGATCAATGGCCGCAGGCCGATAAACATCTGCGGGAACCAGGTAGGGTTTTTTGCCGTTTTTTCTCAAAAAAACCGCTAACTTTCCAGCCGTCGTTGTTTTACCCGAACCCTGCAACCCGACCAGCATCACCGAAACCGGTTTGGCACCAGCAAGGTTTATCTCCTCATGGCTGGAGCCCATCAGCCCGGTGAGCTCCTCATTGACAATTTTGATAACCTGCTGGCCCGGTGTCAGGCTGGACATCACTTCCTGTCCCAAAGAACGTGCTTTGATTTCGGAAATGAACTCTTTTACCACTTTATAGTGGACATCAGCTTCAAGAAGCGCTAAACGCACCTCTTTAAGGCCATCCTGAATATTTTTTTCAGATAGCTTTCCGTGTCCCTTCAGCTTTTTAAAGGTGGCTTCAAGTCTTTCAGCCAAACTGTCAAACATGGTCAACCCCGATTACTTTATTAACTAAAACCTTGAAAATATATTGGTATAAATGTTATGTCAAGAAAATAATTATTACCGTATTTTTTCGACAACATATTAATTCATATACCATCGGGAAAGCAATGTCACGTTTAAAAGATATTAAAGAGTTGTCGGAAAAAGATCTGATTCAATGGCTGAGCCGGTATGACATAAAACCCTATCGGGCAGGTCAGATTCAACAGTGGATTTATATGCGCCAATCAGATTCTTTTTCGGATATGACAAATCTTTCCAAAGATATGAGAGATCGGCTCGCCGAACATTTTACAATCGACCGGCTCAAGGTTAAAACCGTACAAACCTCCACCGATGGTTCCCGTAAATATCTTTTTGAACTTCATGATTTTAATCTAATAGAAACTGTATTGATCCCTGAAAAAAATCACTACACACTATGTGTATCAAGCCAGATAGGATGCGCCCAGGGATGTCGATTTTGCTGTACCGCCCAAAATGGTTTCATCCGAAATCTAAGCCGGGGTGAAATCATCGCCCAGGTCCGGGATTCGATTCAACTTGTCGATTCCGATACTCAAGACCCCCGTCGTCTGACCAATATTGTCTTCATGGGGATGGGAGAACCTCTGGCAAATTATAAAAATCTTGTCAGTGCGCTGCAAACCCTGACCGGCAATAACACCGGTTTAAGAATTTCCTCCCGCCGGATCACCGTGTCCACCGCAGGCCTTGTGCCGAAACTGGTTGCCCTGGGTCAGGATACCCCCGTAAATCCCGCAATTTCCTTAAACGCCACGGACAATGACACCCGAAACTTCCTGATGCCCATCAACCGGAAATTCCCCATCGAAGAACTGCTCGAGGCTTGTCGTAATTACCCCTTGAGGCCTCACGGCATGATGACCATCGAATATATTCTCATGAAAGGAATCAATGATTCTCAGGAAAATGCGAAACGTCTTTCAAAACTCTTAAAACCGATTCGTGCCAAAATAAACCTGATTCCTTTCAATGAGTTTGAAGGAAGTGAGTTCAAACGGCCTGATGAATCGGTCATTTTAAACTTTCAGAAATTTCTCATGGATCAAAACTACACCGTGATCATTCGCCAAAGCAAAGGCACGGATATTTCCGCTGCCTGCGGACAACTTAGCGCCAGGGCTGTATGAGTTAGGAGTAAGGTGTAAGGCGCTGGTATCTAGTGGTCAGTGGTCAGTGGTCAGTGGTCAGTGGTCAGTGGTCAGTGGTCAGGAAAGATAATGTGTCAGTGTTCGGAAGCAACTCCCGCACCTGTCATTCTGAGGGAGCGACTCGCAAAAGGACACCGCCTGGTAAGACGAGTTATATTACACAAGCAGGTGCTTTACATCTGAGGGTTTTGTCGGAAAAACACGAAGCGTCTTGTCTCCCTTTGCGCCGGTAACCGTAACGTCGACTGATACCTTTTCAGGTAACTTGCTGTAGCCGGCGCACATGGCTGCTGCCAGGTAAATTTCGCTTTCGTTCGCATAACCTGAAATCAAACCAATCGGGCTTGGATAATCGTTTATTTTCATCATG